>NZ_JBJMQO010000075.1:0-40641 GCF_045802675.1 Archangium sp.
CCCCACCTGTAGACTCGGCGACCCAGAGGGTCTTGCACATGGGCCATGACAAGGGGCTGCTCGAGCCCGGGGAGCTCCTGGACAACCGCTACGAGGTGGTGCGCCCGCTCGCCGAGGGCGGCATGGCCACCATCTACCTGGTGCGCCACCTGGGGCTGCAGAGCCTGCATGCGCTCAAGGTGCCGGATCCCCGCATCTTCCACAGCCCCGAGGCCCGCCACCGCTTCACCACCGAGGGCCGCCTCCAGGCGCTGCTGCGCCATCCCCACATCGCCCAGGTGACGGACATCGTCGTCAGCCCGGTGCCCGGCCTGGTGATGGAGTACGTGGAGGGCGGCACCCTCTGGGAGCTCTGCGGCCAGAGTCCCCACGGGAGGCTCGGCCTGGACACGCTCCGGGAGGTCTTCCTGCCCGTGCTGGACGCCATGGAGGCGGCCCATGGCCACCGGGTGGTCCACCGCGACCTGACGCCGAGCAACATCCTCCTGGCCCCCGGGCCCCGGGGGCGGATGCACCCCAAGGTGACGGACTTCGGCATCGCCAAGGTGGCCCAGGAGGAGCCAGGCCAGAAGTACCGCACCCGGACGGGCGTGCTGCTGGGGACGCGGCCCTACATGAGCCCGGAGCAGATCCGCGGGGCGGCGGAGGTGGATGCCCGCACGGACCTCTTCGCCCTGGGCGCCATCCTCTACGAGGCCGCCACCGGGCGGATAGCCTTCGACGCGGCCACCGACTTCGAGCTGATGAAGCGCATCACCGAGGGCCAGTACCCCCCGCCCGAGCAGGTGGTGCCCGAGCTCCCCGAGGCGCTCTGCCAGTGCATCCGCAAGGCACTGGCAGTGGACCCCGCCGAGCGATTCCAGGACTGCGCGGCCTTCCGGGCGGCGCTCGAGCGGGCCCTGGAGGTGAGTCCCGCTCCCGAGGCCCCCCTCCCCGAGGAGCCCCGGCCGGCCCCGGTGCAACCCGTGGCACCCGCCCCCACGCCCGCCCCCGCCCCCACGCCGCGCGCGAGGCGTTCCGCGTGGCTCATCCCCCTGGGCGCACTGTCGGCACTGCTGCTCGTGGGTCTGGGGTTCGCGCTGCTCCACCTGGGGCAGCTCCAGGAGGAGAACCAGCGCCTGCGGAGCCACAGCCAGACGGGCGAGCAGGACAACCAGCGGCTCCAGCTCGAGCTGGGCGTTGCCTCGAATCAGGCGCGGCGGTCCGAAGCGGAAGCGCGGGAGCTCCAGGAGAGGAATCAGAAGACGCTGCAGCAGGTGCAGCAGCTCGCGCAGCGCAATGACGAGCTGCAGAACTTCCAGAACAACGCCCTGAAGTTCCTGGAGCGGACGCTGCTGGACACCGCCGTCCACAACAACCTGCAGCAGGCCTACCGGATCGTCCGGACGTGCAACAAGACGGACGAGCGGTTGACCTATCAGTACATGGACGATGAGAGGAATTGGTCCGAGTCGCTCGTGCTCGAGCCCCAGTCGTGCATCTCGCGCTGGCTGCCGGGCTATCTGGCCCAGGTGCCGGTGCGGTACAGCTCCCTGAGGGACAATGTCACCCTCACGGGCCAGGCCATGGCCGGCATGGTCGTCGGACGGATGCCGGACCTCGAGGCCGACTGGCGGCCCTGGGAGAACCAGCTCGTCATGGACCCGGGCCAGGGCCTCCAGCTGAGGTCGGCCTATACCGAGACCGGGCTGCTCGGCACGACGACACCACAGCCCTGATCCATCGAGAGCAGCGTGGCGATCGGAGCCCGGCGAATCGTGCCAGACTCGACGCATGAGTCTCATCACGCTGTCCATCCCCCTCTTCTTCCTGCTGATGGGCATCGAGTGGCTGTGCGGACGGCTGCAGGGCCGGCGCGTGTTCCAGGCCCCGGATGTGTTCGCGAACCTCTCGCTGGGCGCGGCGCAGACGGTCTTCACCGCGGCGGCCGTGGGCCTGCTGGCCGGCGCCTATACGGCCCTCTACGTACACCGGCTCTTCGACGTCCCCGCGTCCTCGGCGCTCGCATGGGTGGCGTTGATGCTGGGTGTGGACTTCGCCTACTACTGGTTTCACCGTACGTCGCACCGGATGAACCTGGCCTGGGCCGCGCACGCGCCGCACCACCAGAGCGAGCACTACAACCTGTCGGTGGCACTGCGTCAGGGGCCCGTGCAACCGCTCGTCTCGCGCGTCTTCTACCTGCCGCTGGCCCTGCTGGGCTTTCCCCCGGCCATGTTCGCCACGGCGGTGGCCCTCAACACGCTCTATCAATTCTGGGTGCACACCGAGCTCATCCACCGGCTGGGGCCGCTCGAGTGGGTGCTCGTCACGCCCTCGCACCACCGCGTGCACCACGCGTGCAACGGCCGCTACCTGGACAAGAACCACGGCGGCATCCTGATCATCTGGGACCGGATGTTCGGCACGTTCGAGCCCGAGGCGGAGCGCATCACCTACGGCACGGTGAAACCGGTGCGCACGTTCAATCCGCTCGAGGCCATGCTCGTCCCCTTCCGTGAGCTCGCGGAGCGCACGTGGAAGGCTCCGAGGGCAATCGACAAGCTCAAGCTCTGGCTCATGCCGCCCGAATGGCACGCGCCGGGAGAGGACGCACCAGCCGCGAAAGTCCTCCCGGGCCGGGAGCGGTACGACGTGAGTCCCTCGCGCCGGGTGGCGCTCTACGTGAGCATCGTGGGCGTGTTGACGTTGCTCGTCACGGTGCTGTTCCTGGTCCGGAGCCCCGCGTTGCCGCGGAACGCGCGGCTCGCGTTCGGGGTGTGGTTCCTCGCCTCGATGGGGGGCCTGGGCGGAGTGCTGGAAGGCAGGCGCTGGGGGCCATGGGTGGAGGCGGTGCGGCTCGCGGCGGCACCGCTCGTCGTCGTGGCACTGTAAGGACAGGACCCCCGCCGGGAAAAACAACGGGCCAAGGCCACCGCGAGGAGGCGGTGACCCCGGCCCATGGCGCTCCCCTGGAGGGAGAGGGAGCCCACACGCGCTCAGGTGTGGTGGTGCAGGCTCTCGGCGAGGTACGGGTCGTTGCGTGCAATCAACGGCACCGAGGCCACCGTGCGCGTCACCGTCACCACGAATAGCGCTCCGAGCCCCAGCAGGCCCGCCACGTCCCACACGCTGATGCCGGTGTACTCGGGCATGTTGGAAGGGGCGATCATCAGGTGCAGATCCAACCACCGCCCCGCCAGCATGATGCCGGCGACGAAGCACAGGTGCAGCGGGTTGCGCTTGGCCGGCCTGGGCAGGAGCAGCACGAAGGGCAGCGCCCAGTTGAGCACGACGTTCAGATAGAACGGCCCCTGCCACCCGTGGTGCATCCGCTGAACGAAGTAGACGGTCTCCTCGGGGATGTTCGCGTACCAGATGAGCAGGAATTGCGAGAACCACAGGTAGGCCCACAGCGTGGCGAAGCCAAACATCAGCTTGCCCAGGTCATGCAGGTGGCTGGTATTGACCTCCCGCAGCACCCCCGAGCGCTTCAGCAGGATGACGGCCACGGTGATGGCGGCCACGCTCGACTCCAGCATGCCGGCGATGTTGTAGAGCCCGTAGATGGTGCTGAACCAGTGCGGCTCCAGGCTCATCAGCCAGTCGAAGCTGGCCAGGCAGAACGAGAGCGCGAACACCACCAGGAAGAGCGCCGAGGTGGCCACGTTGCGCTTCGTGGGCTCGGGTGAGGACCCGGCGTCCTGGGCCAGTGAGTTCCTCCGCAGCCGCCAGGTGAAGAAGACCCACAGGCCCAGCATCACCCCCATGCGGAGGGCGAAGCCCGGCGTGTTGAGGAAGGCGGCCTTCTGGTGCAGCAGGTGGTCCGACTCCATCACCCCGGGGCGCGCCCACAGATACAGCGAGGGCAGGCCCGCGAGCACCAGCAGCAGCGTCACCGCGCCCACCGGCACGTAGGAGGCGAAGGCCTCGGGGATGCGCTTGAAGACGGTGTACCAGCCCGCGTTGGCCACGGAGTTGAGCGCGAGGAACACCGCGCCGCCCAGCGCCAACGTGAGGAAGAAGAAGCCACTGGTCAGCAGGCTGGAGAAGCCCCGGGTGGGCTCCAGGGCCATGCCCGCCGCCAGTCCGAGCAGGCCCAATACCGCCACGGCCATGCTGGCCCGGCGGAGGTTGGGGCCGACGACGATTCCCGAGGAGCTCATGGCGTGTCCTTCCGCGCGGTCCGCGCCGGAGACTGCAGAGACCGGATGTAGTGGACGATCTTCCAGCGGTCCTCCTGGGCCACCTGCGAGCCGTGAGCCGGCATCAATCCCTGTCCATGGGTAACGATGTGGAAGAGCTGCCCGTCGGCGAGCCCACGGGCGTGCTCGGCCAGCAGCGACGGAGGCCGGGGGAAGCGCGCGGCCACCAGGCCGTCCCCAAGCCCACCCGAGCCGTGGCAGTGCGAGCAATAACGGTTGAAGGCCACCTTGCCTCGCGCGAGCACGGGCTCCGAGGCCTCGAAGGGATTCTTCAGGTCCACCGAGGCGCGGGCGGCCTCCTGGGGGCCGGGGGCATAGTGCACCGGCGAGTAGCCCCGGGGAAGGCTGCCCGGCGCGGGCGTCATCAGCGTCTTGCCATCGCGCGTGTTGGGGTTGGGCGCGAAGCTGTCGTACGGCACGGAGCTGTACATGTCCGGCGCGTACTCGAGGTTGGGCTGGGAGACGTCCCGCTCGCAGCCTGGCAGCAGGGCCGCGGCGAGCACGCCGGTACCGACGAGGAGCCGCTTCACGACGCCACCTCCATCTGCTCCACCTCGAGCGCGCCGTGGCGCTGGAGGAGGTCTCTCACCTTCGCGTCCGACTCGTCCGCGCGCAGGGCCAGCACGAAGCGGTCATCCGTCACCCGGGGCAGGGCCTCGCGCGCGCTGCCGGGGAAGCTCTTCGTGCGCAGCAGGAAGGCCGCCACGGTGAAGAGGCCCGCGAAGAGCACGGTGAGCTCGAAGGCCACGGGGATGAAGGCGGGGAACGAGTTGAACGGCTTGCCGCCCACGTTGAGCGGCCAGCTCACCACGGACGTGTAGTACTCGAGCGACAGCGCCGACGTGGTGCCCAACAGCCCCGCCCCGAAGCACACCCAGGTGAGGCGCGAGGCCTTCAACCCCATGGCCTCGTCCATGCCGTGGATGGCGTAGGGCGTGTAGACGTCGTGCACCGCGTACCCGGCCTCGCGAGCGGCCCGGGTGGCGTCGAGGATGCGCTCCTCGCTGTCGAAGTAGCTGACCAGGACGGAAGGGGACGGGCTCATACCGGGATGTCCTTTCGCACCGCCACCGCCACCGCCGCCAGGGCCGGCGCGGGCATGGGCTGAGGCTCCTCGGCCGGGTGCTCGTGCGGAGTCTCGGCGCCGCGGGCCGGGTGGGTGGCGTGCGCCGGGGAGTGGCCCCCGCGGGCGAAGCTCGCCACGCTCTTCACCTCGCCGATGGAGATGATGGGCAGCACCCGGGTGAACAGCAGGAACAGCGTGAAGAAGAGGCCGAAGGTGCCCACGAAGGTGCCCACCTCGACGACCGTGGGCGTGTACATGGACCAGCTCGAGGGCAGGAAGTCGCGGTGCAGCGACGTCACGATGATGACGAAGCGCTCGAACCACATGCCCACGTTGATGACCAGCGACAGCACGAAGATGGCCGCGGGCGACGTGCGCACCTTCTTGAACCAGAACAGGTGCGGCGACACCACGTTGCACGTCACCATCGTCCAGTAGGCCCACGCGTACGGACCGAAGGCGCGGTTCATGAACGTGAACTTCTCGTACGGGTTGCCCGAGTACCAGGCGATGAAGAACTCCGTCCCGTACGCCAGCGATACGATGCCCCCCGTGACGATGATGACCTTCGTCATGTTCTCGAGGTGGCGGATGGTAATCAGGTGCTGGAAGCCGAGCACCTCGCGGGTGATGATCATCAGCGTCAGCACCATGGCGAAGCCGCTGAACACCGCGCCGGCGACGAAGTACGGCGGGAAGATGGTGGTGTGCCAGCCGGGGATGACCGAGGTGGCGAAGTCGAAGGACACGATGGTGTGCACGCTGATCACCAGCGGCGTCGCCAGGCCCGCGAGCAGCAGGTACACCGTCTCGTAACGGTGCCAGGTGCGCGACGAGCCGCTCCACCCGAACGACAGCGCCTTGAAGACAGTCTTCTTCAGGCCCCTGGCACGGTCTCGCACGGTGGCCAGGTCGGGGATGAGGCCGAAGTACCAGAACACCGCCGAGATGGTGAAGTACGTGCTGATGGCGAACACGTCCCAGAGCAGCGGCGAGCGGAAGTTCACCCAGAGGCTGCCGCGGCTGTTGGGGTACGGCAGCACCCAGAAGGCATTCCACGGCCGGCCCATGTGGATGACGGGGAAGAGGGCCGCGCACATGACAGCGAAGAGCGTCATGGCCTCGGCGGCGCGGTTGATGCTCGTGCGCCACTTCTGCCGGAAGAGGAAGAGGATGGCGGAGATGAGCGTGCCCGCATGGCCGATGCCCACCCAGAACACGAAGTTGGTGATGTCGAAGGCCCAGCCGATCGTCTTGTTGAGGCCCCATACGCCAATACCGGTGGCGACCTCGTAGGAGACCATGCCGACGCCCACCGCGAGCGTGGCGACGGCCAGGGCGAAGGCCACCCACCACTTGCCCGAGGGCTTGCGCTCCATCGGAGAGCAGATCTCCTCGGTGAGTTGGCCGAGGGTGCGCTCCTCGCTGACGAGCGGCACCCGGAGGGTGGAAGTGTGCTGGTTGCTCATTCCGCGCTCCCGTTTCCGGTGTTGCGAATCCTGGTGAGGTACGTCACGGCCGGCCCGATGTTGATGTCCTCCAGCAGCCGGTAGGCACGCCCGCTCTTCGCCAACTTCGCCACGTCACTGTCCGGGTCGTTGATGTCGCCGAAGTGGATGGCATTGGCCGGGCAGCTCTGCTGGCACGCGGTGCGGATGTCTCCGTCACGCAGCTCGCGCCCCTCGCGCTTCGCCAGGGCCTTGCCCTCCTGGATGCGCTGCACGCACATGGAGCACTTCTCCATCACGCCGCGCGAGCGCACCACCACGTCCGGGTTGAGCACCATCCGCTCGATGGGCTCGTCGTGCTCGTAGTCGAACCAGTTGAAGCGGCGGACCTTGGTGGGGCAGTTGTTGGCGCAGTACCGCGTGCCCACGCAGCGGTTGTAGACCTGCTGGTTGAGGCCCTCGCTCGAGTGCACCGTGGCGAGCACCGGGCACACCGTCTCGCACGGGGCGTTCTCGCAGTGCTGGCACATCATCGGCTGGTGCACCACGCGGGGCGCGTCCGGCTCGCCCTCGTAGTACCGGTCGATGCGCATCCAGTGCAGCTCGCGCTGCCGGCGCGCCTCGTCCTCGCCCACGATGGGGATGTTGTTCTCCGCCTGGCAGGACACCACGCACGCCGAGCAGCCCGTGCACGCGCTCAGGTCCACCGCCAGCGCCCACTTGTGGCCCTTGTACTCGTGGCCGGACCAGATGGAGAGCGGATGGCCGCCGTGGCCCTCTTCCTTCTCGTTGCCCGCGCCCGGGTTGGCGAGGAACTCCGCCAGCTCGGCCTCGCGCACCAGCCCGCGACCCTCCATCGAGGCGTGTGTCTGGGAGAGCGCCAGCGGCTTTCGCGCAGGGGTCACCTGATACCGCACCCCGAGCGCCGCGCGGCGCACCTTCCCATTCGTCAAAGAGGCCAGGCCGAAGGCGTTCTTCCCCACTTCGTTCCCGAGACGTCCCACCTTCGTCCGGCCGTAACCCATGGCGAGGCCCAGCGCCCGCGGATGCGTGCCCGGCTGCACCAGCGCCGGCACCGCGAGCGTCTTCCCTCCCGTGCTCACCTCCACCACCTGCCCGTCGCTGATGCCCAGCTTCGAAGCGGTGGAGGGTGCCACGCAGAGGTAGTTGCCCCAGGTGGCCTTGGAGATCGGATCCGGCATCTCGTGCAGCCAGCCGTTGTTGGCCAGCGCGCCGTCCCTCAAGCCCACCTTTTGATACAGAACCAGTTCGAGCTCGCCCGTCGCCGGGACCGGGCCCGCCAGCACGGCCGCCACGCTCTCGGGGCGGAACGCGGGCGCCTCGGTGGCCGCCGGCTGGGGCAGCACCACCACCACGCCCTGGCGCACCACCTCGTCCCAGAAGGCCTGGAAGCCGGTGGCCACATTCGCGCGCGGGAAGATTTCCACCTCCCAGCGGGCACGCAGGAAATCGTAGTGCGACTGCTCGGCCCCGGCCCACTTCAGCAGGGACTCCACCGTGGCGCGCGTCTCGTGCAGCGGGGCCACCACCGGCTGGCGCAGACTCAGCACGCCGCGCCGCGGCTCGGCATCCCCCCAGGACTCCAGCGGGGTGTGGTCCGGCGCGTGGAAGCGCACCAGCGAGGCCGTCTCGTCGAGCCGGTCGCTCGTGGCCACCGTCACCGCCACGTCCTTCAGCAGTTCCGCCAGCGCCTCGCCCTTCGGGTGCGCGTAGGCCGGATTGACGCCGTGGAAGAGGACGGCGCCCACCTGCTTCGCCTCCAGCTCCGCGAGCAGCTCGCCAAAGGTCATCGCCTCCGCGTCCAGCGACACGCCGCCAGAGACGGACACGGTGGTGCCCGCGTTGCCGAGCAGCTCGTTGGCCACGGCGGCCAGCACCTGCGCGGCGGGCTCGTCACCCCCGCACACCACCAGGGCCTTCTCCTTCGCGGCCCACAGCTCACCGGCCAGCGTCTCCAGCATGTCCGCGGGCACCTGCGTCGCGGCCACTCCCGCGAGGCCCTCCACGGTGCGGCCCGCCTTCTCCGCCAGCCGCTCCACCAGCGCCGCCAGCGCCGGCACCACGTCCGAGGGCGCCACCGGCACGCGCTTGTCGGCGCTCGCGCCCGTGAGCGTCATCAGCGGCTCGAGCTGCCAGTGCCGCGCCATCTCACGCTTGCCCGACGCATCGCGGGCCGCGGTGTACTGGCGCGTGAAGGCCACCGGAGACACCCAGGTGCCCAGGAAGTCCGCGCCGAAGCTGGCGATGACCTTCGCGTTGTCGAAGCGGTAGTCCGGCACCACGCGAGTGCCGTGCGTGAGGAGGTACGCCTCGGCGATGGCCTCCAGCTCACCCGTGGCGTCGAAGCGCACCGTGCGCGCGGTGGGGAAGGCAGACAGGAAGCGCGCCACGGCGGCCTCGGCGGTGGGGCCCAGCACCCACGGGAGGACGAGTCGAATCGCCTTCCCCTCCCCCGCCACCTTCTTCAATCCCTCGGTCACCGCCTTGTCCAGGTCCGCCCACGCGGCCCGGGTGCCGCCCACGGACGGCCAGCGCGAGCGATTGGCGTCATAGAGGGACAACACGGAGGCCTGGCCCACGGCGCACACGCCGCCACGGGACACCGGGTGCTCCTCGTTGCCCTCGACCTTGATGGGGCGGCCGTCGCGCGTCTTCAGCAGCACGCCGCAATGGGCGCTGCACGCGCCGCACGTGGTCGCGTACCAGAGGGCCAGGCCCGGGGTGAGCTCGTCCGGCTTCACCAGGAAGGGCACCGCCTTCTGCACCGGGGCGCGCTGGCAGGCCACCATGGCCGCCGCGGCGCTCAGGCCCATCACCTTGAAGAAGTCACGGCGCGAGCTCGCGTCCGGCGGCTGGGCCGCCACGCCGACGGGGAGCTCCTCGGCGAATTCGTTGCGGGATTGCTCGAGCAGCGCCGGGTCCCCGGCTCGCGCGGCCAGGCTCTGCCAGTACTTGGGTGTCGTCTCGGACATGGTGCGCGTTTCCTCAGCGGTGGCAGCCGGAGCAGTCGGTGGGAGGATTCAGGATGCGAGGCGCCGGAGTGACGGGCGCGCTGGCCTTCGGCGTCCCCGACGCGGTGGCCATGAGCACACCGGATGCCAGCGGCGGCACCGGCGCCTGGGCCCGCGAGTCCTGCGTCTTGCGGTGGCAGTCCAGGCACCAGCCCATCGTCATCGGCTCGGCCTGCTCCAGCCGAACCATCTCCTGCACCGGGCCGTGGCACTTCTGGCACTCGAGCCCGGCGGTGACGTGGTTCGCGTGGTTGAAGTACGCGTGGTCCGGCAGCCGGTGCACCCTCACCCATTCAATGGGCCGGTTGTCCTTCACCGCCTGGGTGAGCTTTTGAATCTCCGGCGAGTCCGTCTTCACCTGCGTGTGGCAGTTCATGCACACGCCCGCGTGGGGAATGCCCGCGTGCCGGCTCTTCTCCGCGCCCACGTGGCAATACTGGCAATCAATCTCGTAGTGGCCGGCGTGCACCGCGTGGGAGAACGCGATGGGCTGCTCGGGCATGTAGTTCTGGTTGTTGTTCACCGGCGTGGTGTCACAGCCGCTCATCGCGAGCGCGGCCAGCACACCGGAGAGGAGCGAGGCGCGAGTCGAGAGAATCATGGGGTGACAATCCCGCCTTGGCCGGCGGTCTCCTCCCGGGAGGACACGAGGGTGGGCGCGGACCGAGCCGAGGCCAGCCAGCGGGTGAGAGGCCAGGCCAGCAGCAGCGCGAGCACGCCGAAGAGGTGCATGCGCACGGTGAGCGGCAGCTGGGCCACGAGCGTCGCGTCCGGCTGTAGCGTCACCAGCGAGCGCAGGTACGGCACCACCACGCTCACGTACCAGGCCGAGGCCCAGCGGTACCCCACGGCGATGGAGAGGCCGTTGAGCACCTCGGCGAGCAGCAGCACCTGGAAGGGCAGCCACACGCGGGCACCGGGCTCGCGGCTGGAGAAGCGGCGGGTGATGCTCGCCACCAGGCCCCACGCCAGCATCATCCCTCCGATGAGCCCCACCACCTCCAGGAAGAAGAGGCGGAGGGGCGAGCGGATGAAGAGCCCCACCGCGTTCGGCAGGAGGAAACAGGCCGCGTGCCACAGCAGCATCACGAGGCCACCCACCACCAGGGACACGGCCGCCGAGCCGGTGCCCTCGCGCTCCACCCACCCCATCACCCAGGCGGACAGACGCGCACGGTTGCGCAGCCACGCCGGCACGCCCACGGCGAGCACCAGCACCAGATACGGCAGGGAATCGTAGAGGAACGTGTCGTTCACGTGTCGCCTCGCTCTCCGTCCTTCGAGCGGCCGCGGCCGCCCAGGACGATGCCGATGAAACCCAGCGCGACGCCCAACCCCACGAAGCCCAGGTAGAAGAAGTCCCGGTCCTTGCGCGGCGGCGTGCCGTCTCGAGAGACCTGCGCCAGGTACGCCTTCACGTCGTACTGCTCCGCGTCCGTCAGCGGCGCCTTCCCGTACAGTTCCTTCATCAGCGGGAAGTCCATCTGCTTGAGCGCGGGCGTCATCTTCCGCTCGCCCAGCCGCGCGAAGGAGAACGTCAGGTCTCTCGCCAGCGTGCCGCCGCCCACCACGCCGATGTCGCGCACGTTGTGGCAGCCGATGCAGGCCGGGCCCCCGTTGGCCAGCGCCACCCGGCCCTCGAAGAGCTGCCGGCCGTGCTCTATCTCCTCGGGCGTGGCGTCCGAGGCCAGCTTCGGCCCCGTGGCCCCCGGCTGGCAGCTGCCCTTCTCGGCACAATCCCGGAAGAACGCGAACAGGCCCTTGCGCTCGTCGTCGGTGAGCTGCTGGTCCGGCATCCGGATGTTGTTGAACTTCTTCACCAGCTCATTCGCCACCGGGTCGCCGCTGTCGATCGCCGCGCCCGGGCTCTCGAGGAACGTGGTGACCCAGGACTCCTCGCGGCGCTTCAGCACCCCCATCAGATCCGGGCCCACCCGGTCTCCCTGGCCCACGGTGTGGCAGGTGGCGCAGCGCTGGGAGAAGAGCTGGGAGCCCTCGGCCACTCCCCGCGCCGCGGCGGGCAGCGACACGAGCAGGGCCAGCATCGGCAGGGCGGCGACGGCCAGTGCTCGCATCCGGCGTCGGCCAGGGACGTCTGTACGCATCGCGGCGTGCCCCTCTTCGGAAGGTTTCCGAGCCCCTCGCTCGGATGCACGCGCCGCACTGCAACCAGGGGGCCAGCAAGCGGACGGGCTCTCCTCCGAGAGAGCGGAGCCCTTCGCGCGAAGTGTCAGGAGCGCAGCATTTGCGTCCCGCGCATTCCTCGCGCGCAGCATTTGCCGCGCATGGCCTACCCAGGTCTCTCCACTGTCATCCCCGAACGCTGGCGCGGCGGCACCGGCAGCTGGATGCCCCCAGACCGCTCCATCGCCTCCGGGGCGGCTCCTTTACTCGAAAGCTCCGCGCTCCCTAGACTCGCCGGCTCACATCCGCGCGCAGGAGCCTGAGTGTCTCGCGTCCATCTCGTCTTCGCCCTGCTCCTCGCCTCCATTCCCGTCGCTTGTAGGACCCAGCACGAAGACTCCGGCTGTGCCTCGGCGGCCGATGCCTCCTGCGATGCGTGCGCGGCGGGGCTCCAGGATCACGACGGCGACGGCGTCTGCGCTCCGGCCTGCACGGACAGCAGCTGCCACGGACACGGGACCTGTGCCGACTCGACGGGCGCGGCGAGCTGCAGCTGCGCGACCGGGTACACGGGCCCCGGCTGCGGAAGCTGCGCGGCCGGCTTTCAGGACAACGACCATGACGGCGCGTGCGCGCCAGTGTGCGAGACCTCGACGTGCAACGGCCGGGGCACCTGCTCGGACACCTCGGGCCAGCCGGTGTGCTCCTGCAGCGGCGGCTACGCGGGGGCCACCTGTGGCGCGTGCGCCGCGGGCCTGCAGGACAACGACCACGACGGCGTCTGCACCGCGAGCTGCGCGAGCACGCCCGCCTGCCCCGGGGCACACCAGGCCTGCGGCGATGAGACCGGCACCGCGACATGCGCGTGCGCGGCCGGCCATGCCGACTCCGGCTCCGGCTGCGCGTGGGTGGGCGTGATTCGAGACCCGAGCTTCGATCGCACTCCGGCCGATGCGTGGGCGGCCTCGGGCGGTGCGCAGGTCCTCCCCTCCTCGACCCTGGCCTTCTTCGGACACGACGCGATCTGCACGGACCTCGGTGCGGTCACCCAGCGGGTCACCATGCCCCCGGCCTCCGCCGCTGACCGGCTCGCGCTCTCCGTCACCGCGAACGCGACATGCAATGCCGCCACCTGCCCCTGGCCGTACCCGAGTCTGGCGGTCGGGTTTGGCGGCAAGCGCCACTACATCCAGGACCTGACCAAGGGGAACTCCACCACGAGGATCTGCCTCGGCGAGGCGGCCCTCGGAGGCACGCGCGCTCTCGAGCTGAGCCCCTCGACCCGGAGCTTCTGCGCCTCGTCCATCGTCACCGCCAGCATCGATCGTGTCGACGTGTCTCCCGATCCGGCCTGCCCGCCGCTGGGGACCCTGGTCAACGGAGCGTTCACGGACGGGGACACCGGCTGGACGCTCGGCCTCACCGGGAGCGCGACCGGTGGGCTACAGACCGGTCCGTTCGACGGCACCGCCGCGTTCCACGTCCACAGTGAATGGACCTGCTCGGACGGCTCCGCCAAGACCCTGCTCTCGATTCCCCTCGCCGAGGGTGCCGCACTCCGCTTCGACAGCCAGCTCACCGCCGGGAAGACGGCGTTCGTGCAGCTCGATGGCCGGACGGTGGGAGTCGTGCAGGGCGACGGCACGCCGCGTTCGACCACACTCTGCCTCTCCGACGCGGTCGCGGGCACCGTGCAGGAACTGTACGTCTACGCGGCGAACGCCGGCCCGAGCTGCTACACCTCGTCTCCCTACGACTTCTACCTCGACAACGTGGAGGTGGTGACGGACCCGGCGTGCGCGGGGGAGAAGGCGATGAGCGACCCGGGCGCGGAAATCGAGCCGTCCGCGGCCATCATTCCCTGGGAGCTCTCGGCGTATGACGTCTCGACCGCCACCTTCACCCGGAACCCGGCCGAGGTCCACGGGGGCGCGCAGGCGCTCAAGCTCAGCACCGCCGAGTTCTGCGGGTACGCCTCCGTGAGGGCGCCGGTGAACGTGCCGCTCGCGGACGCGACCGGGGGCCCAGCCCTCAAGGTCTGGCTGAACGCGAACACGCTCACGTACGCACGGATGTCGGGCACCCCGATGAACGTCAGCCTCATCCCGAGCACTACCGGCTGGGAGCAGCACACGATCTGCCTCCCGCCCGAGCGGAGCGGCGGCCTGAACAACATCACCCTGCAGGTCGTGGCCTCCTCGAACGGAGGCTGTGGCAGCCCCACCGTGGAGATGCGCGCCTTCCTCGACGACTTCGAGGTCACCACCGACGCGAGCTGCCCGACCCACTGAGCGGAGCGGAACGCCCGGCCGGGCCGAGGTCCGCCCAGCGCTGACTCACCCGGGGAGGTGGGTGGTGGCGAAGAGGTTCCGGTTGAGCACCACGACGACGCCGATGGCGACGAGCACCAGCGCCCCCACCACCGCGGCGAGCGGCAACGCATAGCCGGGGTTGGGGCGCTTGCGGTTCACCACCAGCAGCGCGTGGGCGAGACCCGCCGCCAGCAGCATCGTCACCATATGGGTCCAGATGCGCCCATCCACCACCGGCCACGTGAAGGCCAGACAGATGCCCAGGAGGACCTGGAGGTCGAGCATGCCCACGAAGCTCGAGCCGATGATTCGCACCCGCTTGTCCACGGGCCGCTTCGTGGCGAGCCCGTAGGCGAAGAAGACGAGGGAGATCAGCCCCATGAGGAGCACCAGGTAGCGCAGCCCGGAGTGGGCGTGGAAGAGCATTCTCATGCTCGCGCTTCCTAGCGCCCCCCGGACTGGGAGGCGAGCCTTTACGTCGGATCCGGCTTCGGCGTGGTGCGCGAGCTCGGCGGGAGCGCGGGAGGCGCGGTCACCTCGGGCCCGGGCAGCTCACCCGTGAGGCTCTTGAGGAAGGCCACGAGGTCACCCACCTCGGCGTCCGAGAAGCTCATGCCCAGCTGGTGCTTCGCCATCAGGCGCACCGCCTGGGGCAGCTCCTTCACCGAGCCGTCGTGGAACCAGGGGCCCGTCTTCTCCACGTTGCGCAGCGTGGGGACGCGGAACTTGTGCAGGTCCTCCTCGTTCTTCGTCACCGCGAAACGGCCCTTGTCCTCGGTGGGGTACTCCTCGATGAGGCCCAGCTTCTGGAACGAGGTGCCGCCCACCGCCGGCCCGTTGTGGCACGTGGTGCAGCCCGCGCCCGCGAAGAGCTCCAGCCCGCGCCGCTCCTGCTCGGTGAGGGCCGACTCGTCCCCCGCGAGGAACTTGTCGAAGCGCGAGGTCGTCATCAGCTTGCGCTCGAAGGCGGCGATGGAGCGCGCGGCGTTGGTCACGCTCACCGGCTTCTTGTCGCCGGGGTAGGCCGCCTTGAAGGCCTTCACGTACTCCGGAATGGAGTTGAGCGTGGCCAGCACGCGCTTCTCGCCCGGCATGGCCATCTCCAGCGGGTTCATCATCGGCCCCGAGGCCTGCTCCTCGAGCGTGGCGGCGCGGCCGTCCCAGAACTGGGCGATGTGGCCCGCGGCGTGGAAGACGGTGGGCGCGTTGCGGGTGCCCTTCTGACCCTTGTGTCCCTCGGAGGTGGCCTTGCCATCCACGCCGAAGGTCGCCAGGTCATGGCAGCTGTTGCAGGAGATGTCGTGGTTCTTCGAGAGGCGGTTCTCGAAGAAGAGCATGTGGCCCAGCTTGACGCGCGCCTCGGTGTCCTCCGGCTTCACGGCGGCCTTCGCGGCGGCGGCGGCGGCGGCGGCAGGCAGGCGGAAGAAGGAGACGAGCTTCTCGTAGCTCATCTTCGGCTTCGCGGGCTCCGCGGCGGGAACGGCCTCGGCGGGAGCGGCCTCGGCGGGCGCGGCGGACGCCGGTGCAGCAGCCACGGCCGCGGGCTGGGGCACGGGCGGAGGAGACTCCTTTTTGCAGGAGGAAGAGAAGGCGCCCAGGGACACCAGCCCCACGCCGAGCCAGAACCGATTCCGCGACATCTACCAACCTCCCGAGAGGAGCAACACGAAGGGGACGTTCCTACCACTACCCGGCGTACCTTGGGGATGACCCGACGCGTTCAGGCGGAGGGCCAGGGTGGGCCGCGGCCCTCCAGGCAGCCCTGCTCCGCCTCCCCGGGAGGCAGGCGTCCAGGCCACGTCCCCCCGAGAGAAGAAGAGCCGGTCGACGGCCCACGACAGGCCGAGCCCCGTGGCCGTCCCCAGCACGTCCCAGGTCAGGTCCTTCGCGGAGAAGAAGCTCCCGCGCCCGGCGTCGTAGAGCTCCTTGGCCACCCCCGCCCCGAGTGCCACGCCCGCCCCGGTGAGCCACCGCGCCTCGGGGGCCTCGAAGAGCAGCGCCCCGCCGGCATACCCCACGCCGGCCAGCCCCGCGCTGACGCTGAAGTGCAGCGCCTTGTCCGGGCCGAACCAGTCGTCCCGGGAGGGAATCTCGGTCACCTCTCCCCGGGCGGACAGCGGCGCGAGCAACGACAGACACAGCAGGGCCAGGAGGGTTTCACGCTCGGTCATGACGCACCATGACACCACCCCTGGCGTCCGTTTTCGAGACTCGCGGCCCGCTTGCACGTATGCTTGGAATCCGTGACACGTCCCGGCACCTCGCTCTTCGATCTCCGCAAGCCCTCCTCCCGCCACCCCGGACTGGACGGCGCACGAGGATTGGCCGTGGTGGCGATGGTGCTGGGGCACACTCTGGACGCGCTGCTCTCCCCGGAGCTGCGCGGCCACCCGTGGGTGCAGCGCTACTGGGAAATGCGCGGCATCACCGCGCCCCTCTTCCTGCTGGTGGCTGGCTTCGCGGTGGTGGCGGCGCTCGGCAACGCGCCGGAGAGCGCGGGCCAGTCCTTCGGCCGCCGGGTCCGGCGCGCCCTGCTGCTGCTCTTCCTCGGCTACCTGGTGCACTGGCCGGGCTGGGACACCGCCCATGCGCTCGGCTGGGGCGAGGAGCTGCGCTCGCTCGTCTTCGCCTTCGATGCGCTGCAATGCATTGGCGTGAGCCTGCTGGTGGGCGCGGCGGTGCTGGTGCTCGCGCGCGGCACCTGGACGCGGGCCGTGGTGCTCGCCGTGCTGGCCGTGGGCATCCCCCTGGCGAGCACCTGGATGTGGAGCGCCACCCACGGCGCGCCCGTGGAGCTGAGGCAGGTGGTGGGCATGCCGGGCTCGCGCTTCCCCCTCTTCCCGTGGGCGGGCTTCTTCTTCGCAGGGGCGCTCGTGGCCCACCTGCTGCGGGCGCTTCGGGCCGGCTGGCCCCAGGGACTGGCCCTCGTGGCGTTCGGCGCCGCGCTGATGCTGCTCACCTGGCGGCTGCCCTCGGACTGGAGCCCCACCAGCGCGTGGCTGGTGGCCTGGCGCGTGGGACAGGGCCTGCTGGTGCTCGGCGCCGTCAACCTCGTGCCCCAGGTGCTCTCCCGCCTGCTGGCGCCCCTGGGCCGCAGCTCGCTCTGGATCTACGTGCTGCACCTGCCGGTGGTGTACGGCTGGGCCGGGACGGCGGGGCTCGCCGGGCGCGTGGGCCCCACGCTGGGCCTGCTGCCCACCCTGGGCGTGGGCCTCGCGCTGCTCGCGGTGTGCTACGCGATTGCCCGTGTGGGAAAGCTGGTACGGGGGGAGCGCCCCTCCAACGCCACCACGTGGCGCGCGCGCCCGGTGCCCATCAACGGCGCCGCGCTGCGCTCCGGCCAGCGCACCTGACGCTGACAGAGTATTTACTTCTACTCGGCGCGTGGGCTAGATGCGCCCCGTCGTCTCCAACGCAGTGAGTCGAAGCGAGGAAACATGCACCTGCTGAGCAAATTGTCCGTCGTTGCTGTCCTCTCGTTTGGCGCCACCGGCCTGTCGGGCTGCGCGGGCGTGGCGTTCCTGGGTCGCCCCGTCATCGGCACCGCGACGCTCTATGCGTCCACCGCCAGCAGCGAGTTCATCAACGAGCAGACCAAGCTTGGCAGCAAGAACGGCGAGAGCTGCGTGACGTCCATCCTCGGCATCATCACCACGGGTGACGCCAGCGCCAACGAGATCGCGCGCAAGGCCAACATCACCCGCATCACCCACATCGACAACAAGTTCGAGAACATCCTCGGGCTGTACGCGAAGTACTGCGTCGTGGTGTACGGCGACTAATCACTCTGCGTGCCGCGTCCCCGCCTCCGTGGCCGAGGGACGCGGCGCTCCGCCGTCGAGGGCTGGCGAGCCCGGGGCACAATGCCCCAGCGTGTCTCCCGCCCCGCTTCCGAGACTGCTAATTTCACCCCTGCTTCCGGCCACCCACCCCCCACTGGAGCCGTCAAGGTTCCCGGCCGCGAAGCAAAGAGCAGACTCATGAAACTGAAGACCCTCGTTCGTCCCCTCGTCCTGGTGGCCACCACCGTGGGCGCCATGGCCCTCGCCCAGACGGCGAAGCCCGCTCCGGCCGCCGTGCAGAAGGCCGTCATCGACCGCGCGCTGCTCAACGCGTTCAAGGTGCTGCCCACCCGCTTCGAGGACGCGAAGAACCCCATCACCTCCGAGAAGGTGGAGCTGGGGCGCATGCTGTACTTCGACACCCGCCTGTCGAAGAACCAGGACGTGTCCTGCAATTCCTGCCACGACCTGAACAAGTTCGGCGTGGACGGCAAGCCCTTCTCCACGGGCCACAAGAAGCAGCTGGGCGGCCGCAACTCGCCCACCGTGTACAACGCCGGTGGCCACATCCTGCAGTTCTGGGACGGCCGCGCCGCCAACCTCGAGGAGCAGGCCAAGGGCCCCATCCTCAACCCCGTCGAGATGGCGATGCCCAGCGCCGAGCGCGTCGTCGAGACGGTGAAGTCCATCCCCGGCTACGTCACGGCCTTCCAGAAGGCCTTCCCGGGCGAGGCGGACCCGGTGACGTACGACAACCTGGCCAAGGCCATCGGCGCGTTCGAGCGCCAGCTCGTCACGCCCTCGCGCTTCGACAAGTACCTCGCCGGTGACGAGAACGCGCTGAGCGAGGCGGAGAAGGCCGGCCTGGAGAAGTTCCTCGGCCAGGGCTGCCAGACGTGCCACAACGGCCCGGCCATCGGCGGCTCGCTGCAGAAGCTCGGCCTGGTGGTGCCCTTCCCGTCCAAGGACCAGGGCCGCTTCGACGTGACGAAGAACGAGGCGGACCGGATGATCTTCCGCGTCCCCACCCTGCGCAACGTCACCAAGACGGGCCCGTGGTTCCACGACGGCTCGGTGAAGGAGCTGCCCACGGCCGTGAAGCTCATGGCCCAGCACCAGTTCGGCCGGCAGATCTCCGACGAGGACGCGAAGTCCATCGTCACCTTCCTCGACTCGCTCACCGGTGAGCTGCCCAAGAGCTACATCGCGAAGCCGAAGCTGCCCGCCAGCGGCCCCAAGACGCCCAAGCCGGATCCGTCGTGACGTGAAGCACCCGCCCCCGCGCGCCCACGGGTGACGCGGGGGCCCACGCCCTCCGCCCGGCGGCCCTGGCTACGACGCCAGACGTTCGCGGGGCGGGGGCTCCGTGGCCCGGCCCCGCTCCTCCAGGGCCCGCACCACCGCCTCGAGCGCCACGATGCGCCGGCCCGCGCGGCCCCCGGCCCAGGGCTCGGCCACCCGCGCACCGAGCTGCTCCGCTCCCTGCTCCACCCCGCCCGTCTTGTGTTTGAGCGCCCGCGCGCACGCGAGCCGCACGTTCACCGCCTCGGGCACCGGGAAGCCATCCCGCCGCAGCAAATCCAGGGCGAACGTCGTCCACACCGCGAACTTGTCCTCCGGGCGCAGGAAGGCCCGGAAGCGCGCCAGGCCCGACTCCAACGACTCGCCCGCCAGCAGCACCTCCTCCGGCAGCTCCACGTGCAGCGACGTGCTGCGCGCCATCGGCTGGCGCGGGGCGAGGATGGCCTCGAAGCGCTCGCCCGTGGACGGGCGCATCGCCACCAGGTGCACCAGCTCCGAGGGGATGTTCTGCTCCGAGGGGTGCGCGTTGGCCTCGGCGTAGAGCAGCACCAGGTGCTCGAAGCTCCCGGCGATGGCGCGCAGCTCCAACGGCGGCTGCCACGCGGACTTGTAGATGCGCCGGCGCGGCGGATCCGTCCGGTTCTCCTGGCAGTCGAGCTGCGTGTCCACCATGAACTCGAAGGCGCGCAGCATGGTGTCGAAGTGCGCCGGGTTGCCCTCGAGCGCCCCCAGCACCTCCACCACCGCCTCGATGGTGGAGACGCAGTGCTCGGCCGGCTCGGCGCGGATGCGGTAGTTGCTCGGGCGGCGCGGGACGAAGCCGATGCGCGGCAGCCCCGCGAGCAGCGGGTTCGTCTTCACCAGCTTGCGCGCCAGGGGCCAGGTACCGTCCACCACGATGAGCGTCTCGGGGGGGTGCTCGCGCGCCTCCTCCAGGGAGATGGCCTCCTCGCCGGGGAAGAGCACGGCGACGCGCTCGGGACGGGCCGCGAGCTGCTCGAGCCGCGCATGGCCGGAGAAGTCCACGCCCACGTAGAGCTCGGAGTTGGGCAGCGACAGGTGCGCCATGCGGGCCGTGCCGATGGCCACCCGCCGCTCACGGGGATGCTGGAGGAAGACGACCCGCGTGCGCGAGTCCACCTGGGGCACGCGCGCGCAGTAGCACGTGGCTTGGGGACGCAGGCAGCGGAGACAGAGGGAACGCACCCCGCCGCTTTAACGGTCCCCCGGGGGGGCCGGCAAGGGCCGCCCGCATGAAGCCGCGAGCCGGGCGGCCGGATGCCCGGCTGGTGGGCTTCAGACCGCACCCGCTCTACCCAACGTGCGCCCCGCGAAGGACACCACGCCCACCTGGACGCCGCGGGTTCCCCTCAGCCGGGAGCTGGCCTCACTCCCGGTGGAGTTGTAGCCGCCCGGTGATGCTTCGACGAGGCTGGATTCCACCGGGCTTCCCGAGGGCATCCGCCTCCTCCCGGTCGCCTGGCTCCTCCGGGACTCGTGTACTCTGGCGCTTCGGGTTCCAGAGCCGCGAGGGATGCATGCGATTGAGGAGTCTGGCGGTGGTGGTGCTGCTCGCGAGTGGCTGTCAGCAGCAGGCCCAGCCCGAGCCGGCTGTCGTGATCGAGCCTCCGCCTGGCCCCGAGGAGACACCCGGTACGCAGCCCACCGGCCCGGAAGCGCCCGGCACACAGCCGGAGGCTCCCGTGGCTTCCGGTGAGCCCCAAACCGCCGAGCCCCCGCCCACCGCCGAGAACGCGATTCCCGAGCTGACGTGGTCCGCGCGCTCCGCCGATGGCAGGGCGGAGATCCAACAGACCGGCCTCCGCGATGCGAAGGGCTCCCGGTGCACGAGCACCTCGACGGTGACGCCGCCGGGAGATGACCCGAGCGTGATGTGGCGGTGGACCACGTGCATCGCGACGACGGCGCAGCTCCGGTTCGTCTCTCCGGACGGAAAGCGGGTGCTCGTGATCGATCCGCATCCGGCCTCCTACAAGGGCCCCTGGAAGGACGTGGAGGTGGCCACGCTCTACGAGCACGGCGTGCGCCTCAAGGGCGCGAAGGCCGAGGCCCTCGTCACCAAACCCATCGAGCTCCGGGAACCCTCCCTCCGCTTCGCCTGGGTGAAGGAGGGCGCCGCACCGCGCTACACCTCCGACGGGAAGGCCGTCGACTTCGAGACCGTGGACGGACACGCGTTCCGCCTGGGCTTCGAGGGCGAGGGCTTCCCCACTCCTCCCGAGGAGCAGCACGTCTTCGCCGAATCGGCGGGCATGTACCGCTACGAGGACGCGAAGGGGACGGTCCACATCGTGGGCTCGGCCCGTGAGGTCCCCGAGCGGTACCGCTCCCGCGCCGCGTCCGTGGACGCCCAGGTGGGCCTGCTCACCGTGAGCGGCCCGCTCGGTGGCGCGGAGCCCGCGCCTTCCGCGCCAGAGGCCGGCACCGCGCCCGTGGCCAGCAAGGCCTCGGCGGGTCCCCCGGGAGCCCAGGAGACAGCTCAGGTCCCCTCTCCCGCCGAGCTCCTCGACAAGGCCCACGATGCCGTGAAGAAGCTAGAGGCCTCCCAGAAGGAGCGGGAGAAGCTGATGGACTCCCTGCCCTCGGAGACTCCGGGCAAGGTGGGCTCGCCCACGCGATAAGCCGACAAGACCGCCCGCGCTTCGAACTAGAACCATGTCCGTCCAGGAGTCACCAGAAGTTCCACTTCGGTAGAGCCAGCCTTTGCAGGTCAGGTGGCTCAGGAATTGGCGACGGTACAGTGGCCGATCGGCCTCTAGCAGGAACACGCATAAGAGCGCCCGTGAACCTCCTCCTCCTCCAGGACTCCGACTTCCTCCCCGACGGCACCGTGCGGATGACCGGCCGCCGCGCCCAGCACGCCCGCGAGGTGCTCCGCGCCGAGCCCGGGGAAACCCTCCGCGTCGGCAGGCTCGGGGGACTCGTGGGCACCGGAGAGGTGCTGGAGAACACCCCTGGACTGCTGCACCTGCGCGTCTCCCTCACCGACCCGCCTCCGCCTCGCGCGGGCGTGGACCTGCTGCTCGCCATCCCCCGCCCCAAGGCCCTCAAGCGCGTGCTGCCCGCCGCGGCCCAGCTCGGTGTGGACCGCGTGGTGCTCGTCAACGCCGCCCGCGTGGAGAAGAGCTACTTCGACTCCAAGGTGCTCGCCCCCGAGTTCGTCGAGGAGCTCCTCCTCCAGGGGCTCGAGCAGGCACGCGACACGCGGCTCCCCGAGGTGCTCGTGCGTGAGCGCTTCCGCCCCTTCGTCGAGGACGAGCTGGACACCGTCTTCGGCACCGACGCCCTCCGGCTCCTCCCCCACCCGCCCGCGCAACAGCCGCTCACCCGGGCGGGCGTGAGCACCGCACCCCGGGTGGTGCTCGCCGTCGGGCCTGACGGTGGCTGGGTTCCCTTCGAGACCGAGTTGCTGGAAGCCCACGGCTTCCGCCCCTTCTCGCTCGGGCCCCGCATCCTCCGGGTGGAGACGGCCGTCCCCGTCCTCCTCGGCCAGCTCGCCCTGCTACGCGAGGACACCGCTCGCCCGGCGTAGTACCTCGGGCCGCAGCACCGAACGGAGGGCCGCCACCCGGGGCAGCAGCGCGCCGGCCTTCGCGGCGGTGAAGGCCCGCTCCGCCGTCTCGAGCGCCTCGGCCGCCTGGCCAGGCGCGCGCTCCAGCCACCGCTCCGCGAGCGCCAGGTTCACCCACCCCACCTGCAACACGTTGCCCGTGACCTCGGCCAGCGAGAGCGCCCGCGCCAGGTGTGCCTCCCCCTCCTCCACCGGCACCAGCGGCGCCAGCGCGCGGCGGGCAAGAATCTCGTCGAAGGGGTTGGCGAGCACTGGATCCACGGCTCGCCGCAGTGCCGCCTCCGCGGCCTCGCGTGCGGCCTCCGGACGGCCCTGCGCCAGCTCGAAGCGCGACTGGTAGACACGCACCAGCGTCTCCATCCGGAAGTCTCCCGCGCGCGCGGCCTCCAACGCGCTCGGCAGCGACTCGCGCGCGGCGGCCGCGTCCTCGAAGAGCACATCCCGGCAGGCCGAGTACACCCGCACGTACAGCTTCAGCCAGCGGTCCCCGGGCAACACCTGGGAGAGCTGCTCGCCGCGGGCCACCACCGCGGCCACCAGCTCGTGCTCGCCGCGCTCCAGATAATAGGGCGGCGTGTAGATGGCGAGGTTGCGCTCGGGCAGGCGCGGGTGGCCCAGGCGCCGGATGAGCTCCTGCTTCTCGGTGAAGGGCGGGACGAAGGCGGACGCATCGCCGATGAACGAGGCGCGGACGATCTGCGATTGCAGCTGGTAGATGCGGATGTCGGTGAAGCCGTACGTATCCGCCACGTCGAACCCGTCCCGGATGGCCACGGCGTCGAGCGGCTCGCCGCGCAGGGCCAGGTTCATGTTCAGGAAGTAGCAGCCCATGCCGAGCGCCCATGCCAGGCGCCGGGGCGGATGCTCCACCGCGTCGCGGAAGGCGCGCAGCCGCTCCACCTCCGCGCGCTGCGCCTCCAGCAACCCCGCGAAGCGGCCCGTGTGCGCGCTGAGCCCTCCCCGAGCGATGAGCGCACCCGCCCGGTAGGGAGACTCGAGCGGATGCTCGGCCTGCACGCGCTCCAGCAGGGTGTGGAACTCCGCCGTGCGCCCCATGATGGCCAGCGCGATGCTCTGCAATATCTGCAGCTCTGCCTGCTTCCAGAAGACGTCCGCGGGAGCCATCCGCGCGTCGATCGGAATCTCCCGGATGACCCGCCGCAGCTGCTCGGGCCGCTCTGCCTCGGGAGCCGCGCACGCCGCCGCCAGCCGCGCCAACGCCTCCGCGCGGCCCTCGCCGACGTCCACCGTGGCCGCCCAGTGCGCGAAGAGCTTCTCCGCGTAGAGCAGCGAGGTAGGCGGATCGCTCACGTAGCCGATCTCGATGAGCGTCACCCAGGTGCGGATGAGCTGCTCCACGCGCTCGGGCGTGCGGGGCCCGGCCTCCAGCAGCGCGGCGGCCTCCTTCAGCACCAGCGTGGCATCCAGCAGGGCCTTGGCCTCGATGGAGGCCTGTCCGGCGCGCAGCAGCGGAACCACAGCACGCTGCGGCTCGTCCGAGCGGGAGAAGTGGTAGCCCACCGCCCGAGCCACGCCCGGCCGGTTGCCCCCGAGCCGCTGGAGGATCTCCGCGATGCGGCCGTGATGGGCCCGCCGCTCCGTCTCCGGGGTGCTCTCGTGGAGCGACTCGTGCACGGTGTCGTGGGTGAAGATGCAGCAACCCTCGACGAGCACGAGGAACTGCCGCTCCACGAATTCATCGAGCGCCTGGAACAGCTCCGCCTCGGGAAGCTCCGCCAGGGCGCGCACCAGCGGCAGCTCCAGGCTGCGTCCCGCCGGAGCCAGCCGCCGCAACAGCGCCACCCGCTCCTCGGGCAGCGTGGCCAGCCGGGCCAGCACCGCCTCGCGGATGCTCGCCGGCAGCGGATACGACTCCAGGTCGACCTCCACGCTCCAGCGGCCGCCCACGCGCCGCAAGGCCCCCTCCTCCACCAGCAGGCGCAGGCACTCGGTGGCGAAGAAGGCGTTGCCGCCCGTGGTGGCGTGCAACCGGGCCACGAAGCCCGCGGGCACCTCCAGGCCGGGCAGCGCCAGATGCACCAGCGCGTCCAGGTGCCGGGCCATCAGGGGCGCGAGCTCCAGGCGCGAGGTGAGCCCCTCGTCCACCGTCGCGAAGGCGAGGCTCAGCCGGTTCAGCTCATTGGAGCGGAAGGCGCCCACCACCAGGGCGTACGTGCCGTGCAGCGCGCGGATGATGACGTTGAGCACCTCCAGGGACGCGGAGTCCGCCCAGTGCAGGTCCTCGACACAGAGCACGAAGGTGAACTGGCGCCCCAGCGTCTGGAGCCACTCGGTGAGGGCGCCGAAGACGGCCATCTTCTCCGAGCCCGCGTCCGGGAAGAGGGGCGCCGGCCCGGAAGCGAGCGCCGGCATCAGCTTGCCCAGCAGCGGCCCCAGCCGCGCGAGCAGCTCCGGCGGCGTGTGCGGCACCAGCGCCCGCAGCGCCTGGGTGATGGGGGCCAGGGGTGCCAGACCCTCGGCGCGGCACCAGCCCAGCCCGAAGGGAATGCCAGCGAGCTGGGCCCGCAGCTCGAGCTCGCGCAGCAGGCGCGACTTGCCCACGCCCGCGGGAGCCCCCAGCAGCACCGCGCGCGACTGGCCCCGGCCGGCCTCCTGAATCGCCCCCAGGAGCGTCTCCAGCTCCTCCTCGCGCCCCACCACCTCCGGGACGTGCAGGTAGCTGGCGCGCGCCGCCAGGGGCTCCTCCGGCAGGGGCTCGCCGCTGGCATGACACAGCGCCTCCAGCAGCTCGGAGGCGTCCTGGAAGCGCTCGCGCGGATCCTTGGCCAGCAGCACGAGGATGAGATCCTCGAGGATCGGATCCACCGGGGCGAGGCTGGAGGGGCGCGGCACGGGCTCGGAGAGGTGGGCCGCGAGCAGGGCCGCCGCGTTGGCGCCCTTGAAGGGCAGCTGGCGCGTGGCGAGGAAGAAGGCCATCACCCCCAGCGAGTAGAGGTCCGCGCGCCCGTCGATGCTCGCGCCGCGCTGCCACTCGGGGGCGAGGTACTCCAGGGTGCCCTTGAGCCGGCCGGAGTTGGGCGTGCCCAGCTGGTGCATCACCCCGAAGTCCATCAGCTTCACCGCACCCGTCTCGGTGATGCGCACGTTGCTGGCCTTGATGTCGCAGTGCACGTGCAGGCGCGAGTGGATGAAGCCGAGCACCTGCGCCATCTGGATGAGGATGCGGTAGAGCGTCCGGGTGTCGAGCACCTGCTCGCGCGCGAGCCGGCTCAAATCCTGCCCCCCCACCACCTCCATGGTGATGAAGCGGTTGCCCGACTCCGTCATTCCGCAGTCGAAGACCTTGAGGGTGCCCGGGTGCTGGAGCCGCTTCATCGCGAAGAACTCGTGGCGGAACATCAGCACGAGCTCCTCGACCTTGCCGGGCGGCAGCCCCGCGGGCACCTGCATCTCCTTCAGCGCGACGCGGCGATGCTCCTGCACGTCCTCGGCGAGCCAGATGCGGCCCATGCCGCCCTCACCCAGCAGCTCCTGGATGTGGTAGCGGCCCGTCACCCACATGCCTGGCTCGAGCGAGCGCCGCGCGCCGATGGGGATGCCCGGGAGGGTGATGGGGGTGCGGCCGAGGTCTTCCCACGAGCCCATGGAGGCGCCGGCGGGCCGGCCCCGGCCTCGCTCGTCGAGAACCGCTGTCTGCTCTTCGTCGCTCATTGCCACAGGGCCGCGATTCCCAGGATGGAAGGGAAGGCGGATGAACAAGGGATAGCACGATTCACGGCGCGGGGCCCGGCCTGGACGACGGTAGGACACTGCGCACAGGACGTGGCGCATCGGACTTGAAGGGGCCGCGGGGGTTGTTCAAGAGTCCGGCCCCATGGCGAAGACGACGAAAACCAAGGTCCAGTCAGCCGTCGCAGTGAACGCGCCGCAGCAGGACACGGCCCCCGAGCAGCAGTCCCTCGTGGCGCCCGAGTCGGAGGCGAAGGCGAAGCCCGCCAGCCACGACACGGTGCCGCCCCCAGCGCTGCTCGACTTCATGATGCAGGGGTGGAAGCCCCAGGTAGGCAAGCCGCCGCCGAAGATGAAGTACGCGGAGTCCTTCGAGGCCCGCCGCCGCGCCCTCTCCCAGCTCTTCCCGGGCGAGACGCTCATCATCCCCACCGGCCACGAGAAGGTGCGCGCCAACGACACCTACTACCGCTTCCGGCCGGGCACGGACTTCTACTACCTGACGGGCAACATGGAGCCCGACTGCGTGCTCGTGCTTCGGCCGAACCAGGGTGGCGGCCACACGGACATCCTCTTCGTGGAGCCGAACCCGGGCCGGAGCGACTCGACGTTCTTCACGGACCGGGTGAAGGGCGAGCTGTGGGTGGGCCCGCGGCTGGGCGTGAAGGAGAGCCAGGCGCGCTTCGGTGTGCACGAGGCGCGCGGCCTGCCGGAGCTGCAGCCCTTCCTGGAGGGCCTGAGTGGCGCGGCGGTGGTGCCCACGCGCGTGCTGCGGGGCCACTCGGCGAAGGTGGACGGCGCGGTGCCCGAGCACACCGAGCGGGACAAGCAGCTGGCCACGGCCCTGTCCGAGATGCGGCTGCTCAAGGACAAGCAGGAGGTGCGCGAGCTGGAGGCGGCCATCGACTCCACGCACCGGGGCTTCGAGGACGTCATCCGCCGGCTGAAGGCGGCCCGGAGCGAGCGCGAGGTGGAGGGTGTCTTCAACCTGCGCGCGCGGGTGGAGGGCAACGACGTGGGCTACGGCACCATCGCCGCCGCGGGCCACCACGCGTGCGTGCTGCACTGGACGCGCAACGACGGCGAGCTGAAGAAGGGCGAGCTGCTGCTGTTGGACGCGGGCGTGGAGGGCAACAGCCTCTACACGGCGGACATCACCCGTACGCTGCCCATCTCCGGGAAGTTCTCCAAGGAGCAGCGCGAAATCTACGAGCTGGTGCTCGAGGCGCAGGACCGGGCCATCGACGCGGTGAAGCCGGGCAATGACTTCATGGAGCCCAACCGCGTGGCCATGCGCGTGCTGGCCGAGGGCCTCCACGAGCTGGGCATCCTCGAGGCGAAGCCGGAGGAGGCGCTCAAGGACGAGCACCAGTTCTACAAGCGCTATTCGTTGCACAACGTCAGCCACATGCTGGGCCTGGACGTGCATGACTGCGCGCAGGCGCGGCAGGAGGCCTACAAGTACGGCAAGCTGAAGGCGGGCATGGTGCTGACGGTGGAGCCGGGCCTGTACTTCCAGAAGGACGACCTGACGGTGCCGGCGAAGTACCGGGGCATCGGCGTGCGCATCGAGGACGACGTCCTGGTGACGAAGACGGGCTGCCGGGTGCTGTCCGAGGACATCCCCCGTCAGTCGAGGGACGTCGAGGACTGGATGAAGCAGCTCTGGAGCGAGAAGCGCTAACGCTCCCGCGCCGTACAGCGCTCCACCGCGGTGAGGACGCAATCCGTGACAACGTAATTGGCGTCCTCCCGCTGGAGCCTCGACCGCTCCCTGTCACAGGAGCCCTGGGTGACGTGGCCGCTCGAGGTGGGTGCGGACACGCCGGGGATGTGGCTGCAGAAGCGCCAGCGCTTCACGCCCGGGTACTCCTCGCTCGGGGCGGACGGGAGCCTCGTCTGTCCGGTGAGCAAGGTCTGTCCGTTCGACCCGGACACCCCGACGGCCCCGCCTGCCTGGGAGTAGCACCCGGGCAGCAACCGCACGCGCGCGAGCCCGGGCCGATGTCCCCAGGGCACCCGGACCGGCTCGTTCACGAACCAGGATTGGAGCGCGAGCACCTGGTCGCCTGTCACGAGCCCCAGTCTCATCATGGACCCGATGGCCCCACAGTCCGCGCCCTCCTCGCTGGAGGCGTTCCCCACCCCGTGCGCGCACGTGTGCCAGAACCAGAAGAGTTGCGCCTCGGGTGGCAGTTGCACCAGCAGGCGGGGGTTGTACTCGACGTGCGCCGGAACATTGGGCCAGGCGGGGAACCACAGGCCCACATCCGCGAGCGAGGTGTTCGGCACGAAGGCCACCGGCACGCCCTCGGGGGACATGCAGGTCATGGGCTGTCCCGCGATCCGGGGAGTGTACGGCGTGACGGTCTGGGCGCTCGCGAGCCCGGGCAGGCCCACGAGCACCAGGAGTGCCAGCAGGAGGGAGCGCATCATGGAAGCAGGAGCGACGAAAACCCGGGCCACGAATTCAAAACCTCTCTCTGCGAAGCAGCTCTTGCGACTCTTCGGCCAAGCGGCCCTCTCTCATGGGCGCACGACAGGCGGAGGCTCGACCACTGGCTTGAGCAGCCCTCGTTCCTCGAGCAGCATCTGGACGCGCCAGGCAAGGGCCACGTGCTCGGGATTGCTCGAGGTGAGCCGTTCGGGCGTGAGGATGACGAGCGTGCCCTTGTCACCTACCGGCTCCACCCGCACAGGCGCGGGCAGCGCAGGCACCTCCCCACGCTCGCCCGAGAAGTACGTCATCCACCCGAGGAAGCAGCCGATCCGGCTGCCGCCCGAGAGTTGCTCCCACAGTCCATCCGCCGTCGCGAGCGCCCAGTCCGGCTCCCAGGCCACGGCCATGGCGCGCATGACGCCCGCGAGCACCGGCGCGCTGAGCATGCGCTCGTGGCCCAATTCCTCGTATGGGAATTGGACGCGCACCACGTTGGCCGAAAACTCGGCCTTCGATCCACAGCGGAACGTGACCGCACCGCCCTGGTCCTGCTCTACATGGCCCGTCCAGGCTCCGAAGTGAAACCCGTCATTCCCGCTCTGGTACTTCTCCCGCCCGAAGAACCTCTCGAAGGACTCGCGCGTGGGCTCGAAGCCGAGCTGCAGCGCCTTCCGGGTGGAGTTGCTCTTCTCGTACCAGTGGGCATAGCTCGGGTGACACTCCGCGAGGAGGCGGAAGAAAGTCTCCGCGCGCCGAGCGCACGCCTCGGCCGACTCTGGCCGGCGTCCCCAATAAGCTCCAGCCCCATAGGATTCACTCATGCGTGGCGTCCCTCACGGCAGCACGGGCTGGGTGTAGACGACCTCGACTGCTTGAAGGTCATTCAGGTCGAACCACTTCCTGAGCACGGCCACCATCCGTGGCTCCGCGACGTGCCAGCGAAGCGGCCGCCCTCCAGCTACCCGAAGCTGCCGTTGGGCTTGCTTCATGTCGAAAAACGTGTCGGACACGCCACTAGATGAGCCCCCGGGCGGCCAGGTGCATGCCGAGCAGCGTGTCCACGCCCCTCACCAACCGGGCCATGTCGAAGGAGCGCACCCGGTTCATCAGGACGTCCAATCGCTGGCGCTGCTCGCGCCACTCGGCCAGCAGCCGTTGCTCCATGCCCGAGGACTCGATGCGCGCGGTGATGTCCTCCGGGGGCAGCGTCTGGAGCTCCCCGGCCGTCAGCACTCCGGCGTCGAGTGCCTGGACGAACACCCGGCTGGCGAAGTCGCGCGCCGCCACCTCGCGGCGCCAGGTGGCCGTCATGTTGGCGATCTGCCCCATGCTCTGCGCGTACCAGATGGCCTCGCGGATGGCCCCCAGCTCCTCGGTGCGCACGGGCGCCGTCATCAAATCCAATGTGGCGAACACCATCATGTTCATGTTGTGCGGCGAGTACGCCCGGTTCTCCGCCAGGTTGTGCAGCGCCGGCCGGTTCCGCGTGAGCACCGAGTAGCGCATGCTGTTGAAGACCTGCTGGTAGTCGAAGATGTAGAGCGGGCGGTAGACGGCGTGGTGCGGAAGCGCCTGCACGCGCTCCTCGAGGGCGTGCCACAGCTCCGCGATGAGGGCGAAGTAGCGCCGGTCCTCCTCGGGCACCCGGGGCGCTGGCGCCTCCTTCCCCTGGGGATGGAAGGGAATGGACAGCGCCGTCTCCAGGAGCGCCTCCGAGCCACGCTGATCCGCCAGGTCATCCAGCAGCACGTTGAGGATGATGGCCAGCAGCTTGGTGGACAGCAGGTGCTCCCTCCACTCGGCCTGGACCGCCGGCAGCGTCGTCTCGTCCACGCCGCGCCAGCACCAGCGCCACAGGAAGGCACTGCGGTGCCCCACCTGCTCGTAGGCCGCGACATAGCGCTCCACCACCGGCGGCAATTGAATGGAGCGCAGCGCCGCGATCGTGTCCGTCCAGGCCGCCGCGTAGTCCACCGCCGAGGGCTCCTCGGCGAAGAGCCGCGTGTTGCGCTCGCGCAGGCGCTCGGCGAGCACCCGTGCCATGCCCCGGTACAACCGCGCCGCGAAACCCGGATCAGTCACCGCCCGCTGATGCAACGCCTCGCGGGGGATGCGCAGCACCCGGCACTCCGAGCGCGTCACCACCGAGGCACTCGCCTGCGAATCTCCGAGGAAGGACATCTCCCCCAGGATGTCCCCGTTGCCGACCTGGTCCACCTCGACGGGGCCGGTCTCGCGTTGCAGGGAGATGGCGGCGCGGCCCACGAGCAGCAGCAGCAGCGCCTCGGGCCGCGCGCCCTGGGTGATGAGGAAGGTGCCCGCCGGGTACACGGCCACCGTGCCGAGCGAATCCAGCAGGGCATGGTCGGTCGAGAGCAGCTCCGAATACTGGCTCCAGGGGGAAGCGATCCGCACGGGGGTGTCTCCAGGGAGTGGGGGGCGGCGAGTCTACACAGCGTCCGCCGGAGCGGGAGGCGAGCGAGTCGCCTGGAGCATGGACCCGCTGATGCCATGATTCAGCCCGAGGCGTAGGGTGCGGGCATGAAATTCCTCTTCTATCCGGCCCCCGCTCACGGCCACGTCAATCCGATGCTGCCCCTCTTCCAGGAGCTCGTTTCACGGGGAGACGAGGTCGTCGTTCACGTGACGCGCGAGTTCGAGGAGGTGGTCCGCCACACCGGGGCCTCGCTCCGGCTGCTCGATGATCGCCTCACCCTCCCCGCCTCCATGGCCGGGGGCGCGAACGGACCAGTGCTCGGGAAGGTGATGCCACGGCTGCTCGGCCTGATGCGTCAGGGCATGCTGCAGACGCCCCGGATGGCGGAGCAGGCCCGCGCGGAGCGGGCCGACTGCATCGTCTACGATCCAATGGCCATGTGGGGCCGCGCCATCGCCGGGATGCTGGAGCTGCCGAAGGCCATCTTCCATACGAGCTTCGCGCTGAGCCACTCCCCGACGCTCAAGCGCGAGATGCGCAAGACCATGAAGAGCCTGCCTCCCCCCCGGGCCCTGCTGAGCATCCTGGAGTTGATGTGGACCTCCGAGGTGCTCCATTGGCGCCAGGGTGTGCCGCGCGTGGGGCTCGGCACGGCGTTCCAGTCCGTCGAGGACCTGAACCTCATCCCCGTTCCGCGGACGTACCAGCCGGATGCCGGCAACTTCGACGAGCGCTTCCTGTTCATCGGCCCGTCGGTGCTGCCACGCAACGACCGGGGAGACTTCCCGCTGGAGCAGCTCGACGGCAAACCCGTGCTGCTCATCTCGCTGGGCACCACGCCCATGAACCAGCGGCCCGACTTCTACAAGGCCTGCTTCGAGGCCTTCCGCGACACCCGCTGGCAGGTGGTGATGGCCTGCGGCAAGGGCACGGACCCGGCCACGCTCGGCCCGATTCCCTCCAACATCCTCGTGCGCCAGCGCGTGCCCCAGCTCGACGTGCTCGCGCGCGCCCGCGTCTTCGTCACCCACGGCGGCATGAACTCCACCATGGAGGGCCTCTGGCACGGCGTGCCGCTGGCCGTCTTCCCACAGTTCGGAGATCAGCCCCTCAATGCCTCGCGCGTGAGCGAGCTCGGGCTGGGGCACACGCTCTCGCCCCGCGACGCCCTGGACCCGAAGGCCCTGCGCGACATCGTCGAGCGCCTCGACACGGACCCGGGCTACCGCCAGCGCCTCGCCGGATTCCAGAAGGAGCTGCGCGACGCCGGAGGCCACCGCCGCGCCGCCGATGCGCTCCAGCAATACGCCTCCGCCCGCCAGGGCGCGCGCCGCAAAGCGGCCTGACCACCGCCGTACCGGGCGGCCCTACCCCGCGTCCACCTTGAACTGGCGGGGCGCGGGGGAGTCGTCGGGCGTGACGGTGAAGGACAGGCGGCCAATCTCCCGTCCGTCCTCCGTCTCCATGGCGACGCGCCAGTCGCCGGGCCTGGGGTTGGTCACGTACGCGAACGTCCGGTAACCGCGCTCGCGCCCGCCCTGCTCCAGGTAGAGGTCGTCGTAGGCGTGGTACTCCGTCCAGCCCTTCTCCGGGTCCTCGTAGTACCAGCGGATGACGAGCCGCGTGCCCCGGTCTCCCTCGTGCTGGAGCTTGAAGCTCGTGGGCGCGAAGACGCTGGCGAAGAAGTAGACCTTGTCGCCCGGCCGCGCGCGGAAGTCCTGGTCCCCGTGCTCCCACAGCCGCCACTCGGAGCGCTCGTGGAGCAGCCGGTAGTCCTTGCCCCGGGGACCCTTCACCACCTCGACGCCGTGGTAGATGCCGCTGGAGAGCATGGACAGGGGCACGGGCGGAATGGCCTTGAGCAGGTACAGCCCGAGCAGCAGCCCCTGCACGCCGAGCCCTGGCAGCGCCACGTGCCGCAGCGCGCGCCGCCGGTTGCCGCTCCACCAACGCACCAGCAGGGTGAGCACGAGGGTGGCCTCGACGGACACGGCCACCGCGGCCATGAACAACGTCCCGCTGTAGTAGCCGAGCGCCACCGGCAGCAGGTAGGCGAAGTACGAGGTGACGCAGAAGCTGAAGAGCCCCACGCGCACCACGGGCCCCAGGGCGCGGAAGCGCGGCAGCTCGTTGGCCACCATCAGCCCGAACACTCCCGCGAGGAACGCGAACGCCGTCAGCCCGGAGGCGCTCTTGAAATAGAAGAGCGTGTAGGGGCTGAGCAGGCCGCCGAGGAAGAAGTGCAGCGCGTCCTCGCGGAAGCGCCACACGCGGGCGAGCCAGCGCGGAGGCTCCTCGCGCCACGTCCAGCGCAGCTCCGCCACCAGCAGCAGCGCCAGCACGCCCAGGTACACGCCCTGCTTGGTGAGCGCGAAACGGTTGTCGATGCGCGGCAGGGTGGCGATGTCGTAGGCGAAGCTCGCGAAGAAGAAGAGCGCCAGCTCCCACTTCGCATGGCGGGACCGGAAGTCCTTCACCCGCTCCTTGAGCGTGGGCGCCTTGTGCGCTGGGCCCAAATCCTCGGAGGGCACTGCGGCGACGACGCCGAGCGGCCCCACGGGCTCCGGGGCAAGCGCCTCCGGCTCGGGCGCCGCCGCCGTCTCTTCAGGAGGGATGTGGGGGGTTGCCGTGGACACGTCGTTGCCGGAAGCCTGACACGTCCCGCGGAGGCTGTGCACACTCCGCGGAACGCCCTCGAAGGCTTCCTCGTCTACCGGGGACTCAGGCGGGCTTGCCGGCAACCATGTCCGCCAGCTCGCCGCGCTCTTCCAGCTCCATCAGGATGTCCGAGCCGCCCACGAACTTCCCGTTGATGAACACCTGGGGAATCGTCGGCCAGTTGCTGTACTCCTTGATGCCCTGGCGCACCTCGGGATCGGCCAGCACGTCCACCGTGTGCACGTCCCCGTGCTGCTGGAGGATCTGCAGCGCGCGCGCGGAGAAGCCGCACTGCGGGAACATCGCGTTGCCCTTCATGAAGAGCACGATCTTGTGGCTGCGGATGTCGTTGTCGAAACGGGCCTTCAGTTCCTGGGTCATCATCGTTCGGCTACCTCGTCAGCGAGACCCGAGCTTCTTCCACTGCTCGGGCGAATAGGTCTTCAGGGCGAGCGCATGCAGCTCGCCAGTCTTGAGCCAGTCCTGCAGCGGCGCGTACACCAATTGGTGCTGCTCCACCATGGATTTGCCCGCGAAGCCGGGGCTTACCACGCGGGCCTCGAAGTGGTCTCCGGTGCCGGTGGTGTCGCGCACCTCCACCTCCGAGCCGGGCAGCGCGCCAAGAATCCGCTCACGGATGGCGTTCGGATCGAGCATCAGTTCAGTCCCTTCCCCTTCAGGAGCATGGCCGGGTCCACGCCCATGCTCTTCAACGTGTGGTCCCAGAGCATCCCGGGGTCGCTCTCGAGCACGGGCCGGGCGGAGGCCTCGGCGTAGAGCCAGGAGCCGGAGGCCAGCTCGCTCTCCAGTTGCCCGGCGCCCCAGCCGGCATAGCCCAGGCAGAAGCGCAGGTGGCCGCTCGGGTTCTTGAGCAGCGGGCCCAGCGTGTCCAGGGTGAGGCTGAGGAAGAGCCCGGGCACCACCTCGTGCTTCTCCGTCACACCCTCGTTGTCGTGGAGGACGAAGCCGCGGTGATTCTCCACGGGGCCGCCCATGAAGACGGGCTGCTGCTGCCGCTCGGGGGCGATGGTGAGGGACTGGTTCTTCGCCAGATCCCCCAACGTCAGCGAGGCGCCCCGGTTGATGATCAGCCCCATCGAGCCGGACTCCCCGTGCTCGAGCATGAGAATGACCGAGCGCCGGAAGTTCGAGTCCGTCAGTTGTGGCATGGCCACGAGAAGGCCGGGAGCAAGTGTCTGCACAGAGGGAAGTCTCGGCGCTTCGACCCCTCGGCGCAACCGATTCGTACCCGCTCGGCCCCGGGTCCGGCTAGTGCCAGCTGGTGTGCCGCGACTGCAGCGCCTGGGCGAGCTTCTCGGGCTGGAGCGGCTTGCCGATGAACAGGTCCGCGCCCAGCCCCTTGCACTTGCGGGCCATGGACGCGTCGCTCATCGCGCTCACGCCGATCAGCACCGACTGGGGGAACTTCTCGCGCAGGCGGGCCATGAGGTTGGTGCCGCTGCGCCCGGGCAGGAAGACGTCCACGATGGCCGCGTCCATGCGCTTGTTGCGCACGGCGAACTCGGCCTCCTCGGCGCTGCCCACTGGCAACGGCTCGTAACCCCACTGCGACACCAGTTCCACCAGCAGCTCGCGGTGCACCGGATCGTCCTCGACGATGAGGACCGAGCCCTTCACGGGCTCCAGCTTCAGGTTGTCGTCTTCCCGGGTCTTCGAGCGGGCATGACCCGTGGCGATGGGAAGCTCCTCGTTGATGATGGACATGGCAACCCTTGGGCAAGAGGGGGATTCGTGTGGTGGCAACGGGCACACCCGTGCTCGAAATTCCACAGTCGCAACGACCTGGAGTGCGAGCCGCCGCCTCCCTCAGGTACGGCGCGTCCCGGCCCCGAGTGCCTGGGAGGACAGCGAGGCGCCGAGCACGAGCAGCACCAGCAGGCCCCACGCGGGCAGCACCACGCGCGCGCCGCCCTCGTAGATGAGGGCCGCGTAGCTGGTGCCGAGGTAGCGGCCGAGCGACATGGGCTCCATGCGGGCGATGCCGAAGAAGCTCACGGTGGACTCGGTGAGGATGGCGGTCGGCAGGCGGCTGAGGAAGACGGCGAGCACGAAGGGGCGCAGCGCGGGCCAGAGGTGCACGCGCAGCAGGTGCCAGCGGCCGGCGCCCAGGGCGCGCGAGGCGGCGATGAACTCCTGGCCCTCCAGCGTGGCCAGGCGGTTGCGGAACATGCGCGCCGGGCCCGCCCAGCCCACCAGGGCCAGGGACACCACCATGAGGCCAAAGGGGCCCAGGCCGCCCGCGTGGCCCGCGTCCAGCATCGACTGTCCGGCGAGCTGCAGCACCATGACGACGAGCACGTCCGGCAGCGCGAAGACGGCGTCCACCAGGCGCAGCACCTGGTGCTCCAGCGTGCCACCCGCGGCCCGCGCCACCATGGCCACCCCGAGCCCCAGCACGGTGGACAGCGCCCCGGCTGCCAGGCCGATGGCCAGGGAGACCCAGAGGCCCCCGAACGCCAGCTCGCACACCGTGCGGTCCGGGTGGGTGGGGTCGGTGCCCAGGGGGCAGGTGGCGGCGAGCGCCTCGGGGAAGACGCGGGCGGCGAGCCAGCTGGTGAGGCCCAGGCCCACGAGCAGCACGAGGCCCACCCAGGCGCGTTTCGGGATGCGGCGGGCGCTCATGAGCGGGCCTCCCTCGCGCGCGGGTCCACGAGGAGCCGCACCAGCTCCACCGCGAGCCCCACGGCGACGAGCAGCGAGGCGAAGACGGTGGTGGCCACCACGACGACGGCCACCTGCTTCTGGAGCACGGCGAGGACGTAGAGCTGGCCGAAGTACGGCAGGCCGAAGACGCGCTCGGCGGCGAAGGAGCCCGCGAGCAGCGCGGTGGCCACGGGGCCCACGGCGTCCAGGAGCGCGGGCAGGACGTTGGGCAGCACGTGGCGCCACAGCACGGCGCGCGGGGACAGGCCCTTGCCGCGAGCGGTGCGCACGTAGTCTCGGGCCAGCTCCGTCTCGAGCGCGTCCGCCACCAGCGTGCCGAGGAAGATGCCGGGCCACACGGAGATGACGAGCGCGGCGCTCAATTCGGGCAGCAGGTGCCCGCGCTCCACCACGGCGGGCGCGAGCAGCAGCGCGGGGATGAAGACGGGGGTACCGAAGGCCGCGGCCGGCAGCGCGTCGCCGAGCACGGAGAGCCGGCTGCGTTTCCACCGGGCGCGCAGCAGCGCGAAGGCCAGCGCCCACCCGAGCGCGAGCACGAGCGCCACCAGTCCCACGCCCACGCTGCCGGAGAGCTTCCACAGCAGCTCGTCGCCGGTGATGCCCTGGGCGCTGGTGCCGAGCCGCTCGCCGCGGAAGAGCTTCTCCCACGGGCGGAGGAAGCCGAGCGGCTGTCCCAGGCCCAGGTCCCTCCGGTAGGAGGCGAGCACCTCGGGGGCCACCTGGCGCTTGGCGTCCTCGGCCGTGGTGAGCGGCAGCGCGGCCATGAGGAAGTAGGACGCGATGGCGACGATGGGGACGAGCACCAACTGCCGGCCGAGTCGGACGAGCGCGGGAGGCATGGCTCAGTGCGCCTCCGCGGTGGCGGTGGGCTCCCCGAGGCGCAGCTCGCGCAGGGAGAGGAAGTTGAAGGGGTCCACGTCCACGCCGTGCAGGGAGGCGCGCGTCCGGAAGTAGCGGTCCGGGTGGTAGAGCGGCGCGATGACGGCCAGCTCGTCGAGCAGCACCGCCTGGGCCTGGCCGTAGAGGGCACGCGAGCGGGCCTCGTCGGGCTCGGCATCGGCCTCGTCGAGGAGCTTCTCGAAGCGGTCCATCGGCTCGCCGCCCCGCTGCGTCTCCCAGCCCGTCTGGTGCAGGCCGGTGCGCTCGAAGAGGGTGAAGAAGGTGTTGGGGTGCGCGTAGTCCGCGCCCAGGCGGCGCATGTACATGTCGTAGGCGCGAGGGCCCTCGGCGGTGCGGCGCGACACCTCGGCGGAGAAGTCCGAGCGCGCATCCACCGTCACCCGCACACCCACCGCGGCGAGCTGCGCGGCGAGGCGCTCGGCGATGGCCACCTCGGGCACGAAGGAGTCTCCCGCCTTGAAGACGAGCCGCAGCGGACGGTCCAGGCCGGGCACCTGGGCCAGCTCCGCGCGGGCCTTCTCGGGCTCGTAGTGGGGCAGGCGCGCGGCTTCCTCGGGTGTGGCGGCGCCGGGCAGGTCCGGAGGCAGGAGGACGTGGCTGGGACGGACCGCGGGCAGCAGGCCCTTCATGAGGGCCTCGCGGTCGATGGCCCGGGCGATGGCGCGGCGCACCTCGGGCCGGTCGAGCGGCGGGCGCTCGGTGTTGAAGGCGATGAAATACGTGGAGAGGAGCGGCTCGCGCTGGAGGTCGTCCGGACGGCGGCCCTGGAGGGCGACGGCGCTGTCCACGAAGACGAAGTCCACCCGGCCGCGCTCGTAGAGGGCGGGGCCGATCTCCGACTTGAGGAGCGTGAGCACGGGGGCGGGACGCTCGCCGGGGCCGAGCGGCGGCGGGAAGGCGGAGTGCGGGTTGTAGACGAGCCGCACGCGCTCGCCGGCGCGGTCCCAGCTCTCCACGCGGTAGGGCCCGAGCGCCAGCGGGTGCCCATCTCGAGGCCGGTCGAAGTAATCGCGCACCGCCTCCTCGGACTTGCCGGTGAGCACGGCGGAGGGCGTGGGGAAGAAGAGGTACACGTTGGCCAGACGCGCGAGGAAGTAGCTGCGAGGCCGGGCCAGGGTGACGCGCAGGGTGTGCGGGTCCACGGCCTCGACACCGACGCGGGCGAGCGCGGCCTGGAGCTGCTCGGGGGAAGCGCCCTTCTCCTGGAGCTCGAGCACCTCCCCGGCACCGGCGAGGTCGGACATTTCTCCGCGCTCGCGGCCCAGGAGGGCGCGGTGCCAGCCCATGACGAAGTCCTGGGCGGTGAGCGGGGTGAGGCCATCGGACCAGCGCACGTCCTGGCGGAGGTGGAAGGTGTAGACCTCCTGGCCGTTGGCGGTGCGGGAGCGCTCCCAACGCTCGGCGAGCGCGGGCTGGACGGAGTGGTCCGGCGCGAGCGAGGTGAGCCCGCGCTGGGTGGCGAGCATGACGGGGTAGTTGGCCCAGCTCGTGGGGTCCGAGTAGCTCCAGTCGAGCGTGGTGGGCATCGCGGGGACGACGACCTTGACGCCAGGGTCGGGCTGGAAGCCGCACCGGCCACAGCCTCCGGCCACGAGGACCAGGACGAGCCACAAGGCGAGTCGGGACGAGCGCACGGGAGGAGCCACTGGGAGGGGTTGTACCGCGCCCACCAAGGCACGTGGGTTGCTGAATGCGCCCCCTCCCCTCGCCCGCCGGGAGAGGGACGGGGTGAGGGTGCCTCGCATCCCTGGTTGCCCCACGAAAAAACAACGGGCCCCAGGGTGAATCCCCTGGAGCCCGCGAATCCTTCACCGAATCAGCCCAACCGCTACGCCGGAGCCGAGACCGGGGCGCCCGGAGCACCCGCCTGATCCGAGGTCTTGGACGATTCCGCCCTGCGGCCGAACTCCTCGGGCTTCTCGAGGGCCAGCGCCTCGCGCAGCACGTCGTCCACGAACTCCACGGGGACGATGCGCAGCTGCATGCGGATCTTCTTCGGGATGTCCTTCAGGTCCTTCTTGTTGGCCTTCGGGATGAGGACCGTCTTGATGCCCGCGCGGTGGGCGGCCAGGGTCTTCTCCTTCAGGCCGCCGATGGGCAGCACCCGGCCGCGCAGGGTGATTTCCCCCGTCATGGCCACGTCCCGGCGCACGTTGACGCGGGTGAGCGCGGACACGAGCGCGGTGCACATGGTGACACCGGCGGACGGACCGTCCTTCGGGATGGCGCCCTCGGGCAGGTGCACGTGGATGTCGTAGTTCTCGAACATCTTGCGGTCGATTCCGAACCGCTCGGCGCGCGAGCGCACGTACGACATGGCCGCCTGGGCCGACTCCTGCATCACCTCGCCCAGCTTGCCGGTGATGATGAGCTTGCCCTTGCCCGGCATGATCGTGGCCTCGGTGGTGAGGATCTCTCCTCCCATCTCCGTCCACGCCAGGCCGGTGACGATGCCCACCTGGTCCTCGCGCTCGGCCACGCCGTAGCGGAAGCGCGGGGTGCCCAGGTACTTCATCAGCTGCTTGCGGTCGACCACGATGTCGCGCTTGCCATTCTTGAGGATGTCGCGCGCGATCTTCCGGAACACGCCACCCACCTCACGCTCCAGCGAGCGCACGCCCGACTCACGGGTGTAGCGGTGGACGATGGTGCGCAGGGCCTCGTTGGTGATGTCGACCTTGAGATCCGTCAGGCCGTTGGCCTCCTGCTCCTTGGGGATCAGGTAGCGCCGCGCGATGTTCAGCTTCTCCGGCTCGGTGTAGCCGGCGATGCGGATGACCTCCATGCGGTCCTGGAGCGGGCCGGGGATGTTGTGCATGGTGTTCGCCGTGCAAATGAACATCACCTTGGAGAGGTCGTAATCCAAGTCCAGATAATGGTCGTTGAACGAGGCATTCTGCTCCGGATCCAAGACTTCGAGCAGCGCTGATGATGGGTCGCCTCGGAAATCGGTCGACATCTTGTCGACTTCATCGAGGAGAAACACCGG
>NZ_JBJMQO010000076.1:0-226905 GCF_045802675.1 Archangium sp.
TCGCCGGTTCACTCGAGCTGTTCTTCTGGGCGTGGGTGAAGTTCCAGCGCGTCGTCGGAGAGGTCACGGGGCACGCAGTCCCCATGTTCCAGCGCGTCGACCAGGCGGGCTTCACCCTCCCCCTCGACGAGCGAGTCCTCGCCGACACGGACACGCTGTTCGTCTTCGGTCTGGATCACATGGTCACCGAGCAGGTGCCCGCTCCAGAGGAGCTCGAGGCCGTTCGCGAGTTCCTCGAGCGCGAGGGAACCTGCCTCATCATCGGTCCGCACCACGATGTCGGGCACTCCTCGGACATGAAGGAACGCGACATGGAACACGTTCACCACGGCGACGGGCTGGTGCCGAGACGGCAACGCTTCGGTGGGTACACGCGTGCGCTGATGAAGGGACTTGGGATCCCCGTCGAGAATCAGTGGGGACTTCGCCCCGCGGTCATCACCGATAGGACCGCGCCGTCGACCGCCGCGAGTGACCTGGAGAAGTCCGGCTGGATATCGGGGACCACCGCGACGACCAGTCGAATCGCTCCGTTGACCATCGTGAAGGACCTGGACAAGCGCGGCTGGCTCACCGGAGTCCGCAACTTCAACTTCCACATGCACCTGCCGCACTACGCGCTGACGACAGCCTTCCCGAGGAGGCCGATTCCAAAGCGCTTGCGAGGTCTGCCGCGGTTCGTCGTCACACGGGGTGGCGAGTACTGCTTCATGCCTGGACTGCGCGCGCTGCGCTGGCTCGCCGAGCTTCGGACATGAAGCCCGCGACCGTGGACGTCCTGGTGGTAGGTGGCGGACCGGCGGGTCTGTTCGCCGCGCTCCGCGCCGGAGACCTGGGCGCCAGCACCACCCTGGTGACGGGCGGCGAATTCGGCGGCATGGCCGCCCATGATGGGCCGGTTCCCGTGCGGACGCTGGCGCACGCGGCCCGGCTGATCCGCGACGCTCGGCAGCTCGGACGGTATGGCATCTCCGTGCCGGAGCCAGTGCTGGACTACCCGCTGCTGCTCGCGCGCGTGCGCGAGGTGGTGGGAGAAGTCCGCGCCCACGCGGCGTTGCATGAGCAGATCGATGCCGCGGGCATCACCGTCCATGAGCGGGCCGGTGTCGCGCGCTTCATGGACCCCCACACCGTCGTGACGCACAGCGGGCTGCGACTTCGCGCCGAGAAGATCATCCTCTGCACGGGCGGGACCAGCCGGCGCCTCCCGATCCCCGGATTCGAGCTGACGGCAACTCACAGCGATGCCTGGAGCCTGACGTCGGTTCCGCCGACGATGCTGGTCATTGGCGGGGGCGCGACCGGCGTGCAGGTCGCGTCGATCTTCAGCGCCTTCGGCACGCGCGTGGAACTCTTCCAGGCGGCCTCACGCATCCTGCCGACGGAGGACGAAGATGTGTCCGCGGCCGTCGCGGAGTCCTTTCGCGGGGCGGGGATCGGGGTGCACGAGGGCTTTGGCTCGATCGAGTCCTTTGAAAAGACGCCGGGCGGCGTCAGGATGGCCTTCTCGAAGGACGGCGCACGAGACAGCGCCGAGGCCGCGCTCGTGGTCGTGGCGGTGGGCTGGACGGCCAACACGGCCGCTCTCGGACTCGCGACCGCTGGCGTCGAGACGGATCCCCGGGGATTCGTGCGCGTCGACGCTCATCTCCGCACCTCTGCGCCGCACATCTTCGCCGCCGGAGACGTGACCGGCCGACTGATGCTCGTACCGCAGGCGTTGCAGGACGGCTTCGTGGCCGCGACCAACGCCGTGCGAGGGCCAACGATGGTGACCGAAGACACGGTGTCGCCCATCGGGAGCTTCACCGACCCCGAGTATGCGCAAGCGGGCCTGACCGAGGCGAAGGCGCGGGAAACGCGCGAGGTCGTGGTGACGGTGGTGCGCTTCGACTCGACGACGCGCACGATCATCGACGGGCGAACGACCGGCTTCTGCAAGCTGATCGTCGACCGCGCGACGCGCACGATTCTGGGTTGCCACGTTGTAGGCGAGCGTGCGGTCGACATCGTGCAGACGGCCGCGATCGCCATCGCCGCGGGAATGCGTGTGGATGAACTCGCGCGCGTTCCCCTTTCGTTCCCGACCTACACGGGTATCCTGGGTCGAGCCGCGGCAACCGCCGCTCGCCAGCTCAGTCTGGATGTTGGCCGAGGTCGCTTCGCGGAACTGCTATGACCGCTAGCGAGAACGCTTGCTCTTCTGAGGATCTGTCCGCGGTCGTCTCGTGTTCTCTGCTTCCCGCCAGTTGAGCGACACCGGTAGTAGCGCGGTCGCACAGTGACCGGGTCGAATTAGAGCAGCGCGGAGAAGGCGTGCGGCCGATCCGCGTACTCGGGGTCCTTCAAGAGGAGCGCGTGCACCTGGCCCTGCGCGGTGGTGGGCACGGCCGGGAAGAGGTGGTGCGTGAGGTGGTACTGGTCGTTGCGCGGGAAGAGCACCCGGTTGAGCAGGCCCCAGCGGAAGATGTGGTTGCGCGAGCGGTGGAACTCATCCGCCTCGCCGATGACGCCCGCGTGGTCCACCGCGTCCGACCAGTAGCGGACGACCTGGTAGGCCACGAAGTAGGGCAGCACGTAGAAGAGGGCGAAGGCCTTCCAGCCCACCCCCCACTGCCCGAGCGCGAGCAGCCCCGCGACGAAGGCCCACCGGCACAGCGTCACCAGCCACGGGTCCGTGCGGCTGAAGAGCACCGGGCGCACGAAGGTGGGCAGGTGGATGAGCGTCAGCGGCCGCAGCAGGTGGCGCCGCGTGAAGTGCTCCGTGGGCTCGGCGAAACCGAACTTGCGGCGCGACACGAAGTCCAGGTCCTTCACCGGATCGCCCAGGTGCTGGTGGTGCGTGAAGTGCTCGCGCGTGTAGGGCTCGAGCGCCGTCAAATCCAGGATGGCCAGCGCGTGTCCGAAGGCGCGATTGACGCGCTTGCCGCGCACGAACATGCCGTGACACGCCTCGTGCAGCATGTTGCCGAGCGCGCGGAACCGCGTGGCGATGAAGAAGGCCACCAGCGGATAGAGCGCCCAGCCCACCACGGGCCGCGCCTCCAGCAGCGCGTGGGCCGCGAACGCCGCTCCCACCCCGAGCCCGATGTGGAACGCCATGTGCCCGATTCCCTCGGGCGCCGAGTGCGAGTGGTTGCCCATCCGGGCCACCTCCCGCGCGTACGCCGCCCTCAGGCGCACTGCCACCGAGCCGGATCGCTCCCGCACAGCGGGCGTCGGGCCATCGCTCGTACGGGGTGCGTTGTCCAGCGGCGCTGCTGGCTGCATGGGGAAACCTTCCGGGGGGACGGAAAAGTCGCAATCCCAGCTTAAACTGATACCCCGGGTACGGGCAAGCGAGCGGGGCCCGTATGTGTCACGACGGGGTGCGTCACGCGGCCGAGCGCGAGAGGGGCGCGAGCTGCGTGGGCAGCGTGACGCCGGGGCGCGCGGCGAGCAGCAGCTCCTGCGTCGGCAGGGGCAGGCACACCGTCGAGGTGAGTCCCTCGGGCGCCAGCAGCGCGGCGTACTCCGAGTGGGAGAGCAGGTCTCCCTCGTTGGTGAGGAAGCGCCGCAGCCCGAAGTAGAGGTGGTCCAACGGGCCGTCGCGCCGCTCGTCGAGCACGTACTCGGCGATGACCAGGATGCCGTCCGGCTTCAGCGCCCGCGCCACGCGGCGGAACATGTCCGGCAGGGACTCGGGGCGCAGCACGTTGAGCACCTGCGGGAGGATGATGAAGTCGTACGCGGCCTCGCCGAAGTCCTGGGTGAAGAGGTTGCCCGGCCAGAAGCGCGCCTGCCCCAGGGCCTTCAGCTGCTCCACGTTGCGCTTCGCCTGCGCGAGCACCACCTCCTGGTCGAAGTAGGTGACGTGCGCCGTGGGCTCCGTGCGCGCGAACGCCACGCCCCACACGCCCGAGCCCGTGCCGATGTCCAGCACCGACGCACCCGCCAGCGGACGCACCTGGGCGAGCGTCGCCGCCGCGCGCCGGCTGAGCTGGAAGTGCGAGGCGAACACCGCCGTAATCTGATTCGAGTTGTCCGCGTAGAAGCGCCGGCTCACCTCGGCGTCCTTGAGGTCCAGGATGAAGCGCTCGTGGCGCACCGTCTCCTCGAGCCGCTCCAGCGCCTCCCAATACTGCGCGGACACGGAGAAGGAGCGCAGCAGGTAGGGCAGTGCCTTGCCGTCGAGCACCTGCTTCGCCTCGTCCGTGAAGCCCGTCGTGCCGCCCCCGGTGCGGGTGAGGCCCAGGTGCGCGAGCACGTCCAGTACCGTGCGCAAGCCCCGCTCACTCGCACCGGTGGCCGCCCGGAGCGCCGCCTCGTCCTTGGGGCCCGTGGCGAGCTGCTCGAGCAGCCCCAGCCGGCCCACCGCCACCAGCAGCCAGGTGCGCGCGGCGCTGCGCGCGAAGCGGTCGAAGAAGTCCTCGGCTTCCGGCGAGGGCGCGGGCACCGTCTCCAGGAAGAGCCGCCGGTAGTGCGCGAGCACGTCCCAGCGCTGGCCCCCGAGGGTGACGGGCTCGCCCGTCTTCACCGCTTCCTCGAGCTGGCCAATGGGGCCCCACCAACGCGCCGCCTCCTGGAGGCGCTCGCGGAACGCCGCGTCCCGCAGGAAGGCCGCCACCGGACGGGACAGCGAGAGGCCGCGTGCGTCATCCATGTGCACCAGCCCCAGGCACACCAGCAGCTCGACGAGCGAGCGCACGCCGCGCACCGACGCCCCCACCTTCTGTGCGAGCTGCTGCACCGTCACCGGCGCGCCCGTGCCCTGCTCGGGCAGTGCGTCGAAGAGGCCCACGCTCAGTGATGTGCGCAGCAGCGCCGACTCATTCGAGGCATTGCGCGCCCAGAAGTGAAGGGACTGCGCCAGGGAAGGGGGCGTGGCGCTCCGGGGAGCCGTCATCGGAACCTCGTTCGGGGGGGCCCCAAGCTTCGCCGTTTCCCGCTCGGTTCCGCAACCCGGTGCGTCCGGGAGTTCCGCGCCCCACGGCTTGCCAGGATTGGCACGTTTTTCTAACTTCCACCTCCTGGCGAGAGGGAGTACGCGTTGACACTGGTATTGCTGACGTTGCAGGGCGTCCTGGCGCGCCGCCGGAGTTGGTGGGTCGGGCTGCTCGCGGCGGGTGCGGCCGCCCTGCTGACGCCGGGCCTCTCGCTGGTGGAGACCATCCACGAGGGCACGCGGCGCAGTCTCATCGAGAGCGGCGCCGGGCACCTGCAGGTGTACCACTCGGCCTCGCCCCAGACGCCCGTGCTGCTCACGGGCCCCGCGGGCGCGCCGGAGCTCGTCGCCATCGAGGACTTTCCCGGCACCGAGAAGCTCCTGCGCTCGGTGGACGGCGTGCAGGACGTGGTGCCCATGGAGGCGGGGACGGCCTCCGTGTTCCGGGGCAACTACCTGGACGAGAAGCTCGCCGCGGTGCGCGCCGTCACCCGGGAGCCCGCGTCCGAGGCCCGCGACGCGCGGCTGGCCCGGCTCGGAGAGGACTTGCGGCGCACGCTGCAGCGCGTGGCCGGGGACGAGCGTCAGCGCGAGCAGGCCTTCTCGGGCGACGTGGGCCTGCCGGAGGAGCGGCGCACGCTGGAGGTGGTGACCTCGGATGCCTTCTGGGCCCGCTTCCGCGCCAACCCCGAGGCCGCGCTCGAGTACCTCGAGGAGCGCGTGGCCAAGCTGGCCGGGGAGGGCGAGTCGCTGCCCATCGACTACCTGGGGACGGATCCGCAGCAGTTCGCTCGGGCCTTCCCCCGCTTCGAGCTCCTCTCGGGACAGATGCCGCCGCCCGGCAGCCGGGGCATCCTGCTCGGGCACGCGGCCTACGAGCAGAACTTCAAGTTGCCCATCGCCCAGCGGCTCGACGAGCTGCGCCGCGAGCGCGAGCATGGAGGCTCCTTCACGGACGAGCGGTTGAAGACGCTGGTGGAGCGCAACCTCGCGGACCTGCCGGACCTGTTGGCGCGGCTCGACGTGGAGCGGGCCTCGGCACTGCGGGACACGTTGGCGCGCGTGCTGGGCCACGCGGGCGAGCTCGAGCCCCTGCTCCGCGAGTTCCTCACCGTGGAGGACGGCAACTTCGACACGCGCTACCGGCTCTTCTACGACGAGCTGGCGGCGCACCTGCCGCTGTACCGCGTGCACCCCGGGGACACGCTCACCGTGCGCAACCGGCTGCTCTCCGCCTTCAACGTGCCGATGAAGGTGTGGGGCACGTTCCGCTTCAAGGGACTCGGCGGTGACACCAGCCAGGTCAACTCCATGAGCCTGGTGGACCTCGTCAGCGCGCGCATGCTCGCCGGAAGGCAGACGCGCGAGCAGCAGGAGGAGGCCCGCGCGCTCGTCGCCTCGTTCGGCATGAACAAGGAGCAGCTGTCCCTGGACTCGCTGGGGAAACCGACGATTGTCGACGTGGAGCCGCCCCCGGCCACGGGGAGCGCGGAAGCCCCCGTCATCGACAGGGCCGAGGTGGCGGGGACCTTCTCGGACGAGGAGCTGCGAGCGGGCAGTGTGCTGCATGCGGCCCTCGTGCTGCGTCCGGGCGCCTCGTCGGAGGACGTCTCCGCGCGCCTCCAGGCGTTGGTGGCCGAGCGCAAGCTGCCCCTGGCCATCGTGAGCTGGGAGGAGGTGGGCGGCCTCTTCAGCGGGGTGGTGGGCATCAGCCAGCTCGTGCTGGGGGTGTTCGCCGCGCTGCTCGCGTTCTTCGTGCTGCTGATGGCCACCGGCACGCTGCTGCTGCTGGCCAAGGAGCGCGTGGGCGAGGTGGGCACGTTGCGCGCCATGGGCATGCAGCGCCGCGAGGTCTTCTCCATGCTGCTGATGGAGGGGCTGGTGCTCGGAGGGCTGGGCGGATTGCTTGGCTCCGGGATGGGCGCGGCCCTGCTGCTGGGCATCGCCGGCCGGGGCCTGGCCTTGAGTGACGACATGTTGCAGTTCGCCCTTGGGGGCGCGGTGCTGATGCCCCGATTCGAGGTGTGGCACGTGGTGACGGTGGTGGCGGGAGTGATGGGAGTGGTGACGCTGGCGTCCCTGGTGCCCGCCTGGCGGGGGAGCTCCGTTCCTCCCGTGGTGGCCATGCGCGCGAGGGAGGACTGACCATGCTCTCGCTCCTGCGGATTGCCCTGCGCAACCTCTTCGTCGACCGCGAGCGCGGTCTGCTGCTCTTCCTCGTCATCTCCAGCGCCAGCGCGGTGCTCGTGGGCATGATGTCCCTGACGGCGGGCGTCGCCACCGAGCAGCGCAAGGCCGTGAAGACGCTCATCAGCGGGGACCTGAACGTCGGCGGCTACTTCAAGGTCCACCCCGACACCCTCGCCCCCGTCATCGGCGAGACGCCCCGCGTGCGCGGTGTGGTGGAGCCGCTGCTGCCCGCGAGCTGTGCCCTGCGCGAGCGGGGCCGGGGCCAGGCCGCGGTGGGCTCGGGCCGTCACCGCGCCCGCTCCTTCATGATGAGCCTGGACGTGAAGCAGGAGCAGGCTTCGCTCGGGCTCATGCCGCTGGAGAAGGGTTCGCTGGAGGCGCTGGACAGGCCCCACACGGTGGCCCTCTCGCAGCCGATGGCCGAGCGGCTGCGCGTCCAGGTGGGCGACGTGGCCACGATCTACGCGGAGATGGTGGGCGGCAAGCGCAACGCGCTCGACGTGGAGGTGGTCGCCATCACCGGGCGCGCCGGCTTCCTGGGCGAGGCCGCGGGCATCCTCGTCTCCAACACCACCCTGCGCGAGCTGAGCGGCTTCCGCTCCGAGTCCTCCAGCGTGCTGCAATTCATGTGTCCCGAGGGCACGGACCTGGACACCCTGGGGGGCTCGCTGCGCCAGGGGCTGCGCCAGGCGGGCTTCGAGGTGCTTCCGGCCTCGCACGAGGCCTATGGGGACAAGGTGTCGCCGCTGCTGCGGGAGAACTGGGCGGGCCAGCGGCTGGATGTCAGCACCTGGGAGGACGAGTCCTCCTTCCTCTCCTTCGTGACGGATGGGCTCACGGCCCTCACGGCGCTGGTGGGATTGATTGGCCTCGCGGTCGTCATGGTGGGGCTGTTCGTCTCCCTGAGCGTCTCCGTGCGTGAGCGGACGCGGGAGATTGGCACGCTGCGCGCCATGGGCATGCACCGCCGCTCCGTGGTGGGCCTGTTCGTGCTCGAGGGGCTGCTGCTGGGCCTGCTGGCCTCGGCGGCGGGGGCGCTGCTGGCCTCGCTGCTGTGCCTGCTCCTGCGAGGCACCGTGCCCCTGCCCGCGCCCATCGCGAGCCTCTTCTTCAGCGAGACCCTGCCGCTGGAGCCCCACCTGCCCGCGGTCGTGCTCGCCGTGCTCGCCGTCACCCTGGGCGCGGTGCTCGCCTCCATCATTCCGGCGGCCCGGGCCGCCGCCCTGTCCCCCCGTTCCGCCATGGAGTCCCTGTGATGAAGACCCGTGCCCGCCTGCCCCTGCTGCTGCTCTCGCTCCTGGCGCCAGCGCCTCTCCTGGCCGCCGAGCCCGCCAAGGCTCCCGCCGCGGACGCCAAGGCCCCCGCCACGGAGTCCAAGGAGTCGCTGGTGGACTACCTGCGCCGCATCGACAAGCGGATGACCTTCACGAGCGACTACAAGGGCACCGTCCGCATCATGGGTCTGAGCAAGCAGAACGCCGAGACGGCGGTGGAGATCATCGTCTACCGCCGCGACACGACGCGCGACCTGCTCTTCATGACCTCCAAGCCCAAGTACATGGCGGGCAGCGGGTACCTGCGCGTGGGCAGCAACCTGTGGGAGTACGACCCGAACGTGGGCCAATGGACGCGCAGCACCATGCGGGCCAACATCGCCGGCACCTTCACGTGCGAGGCGGACTTCGAGCGCTCCCGGCTCGCCGATGCCTACGATCCGAAGGACGAGGGCACGGAAGTCGTCAATGGCGTCACGTACCGGAAAGTCTTCCTGACGGGGAAGCCCGGCAGCGAGGTGTCCTTCCCGCAGCTGCGCCTGTGGATCGACCCGGACCTGAACATCGTGAAGCGCATCGGGTACGCGCCGTCGGGCAAGCCGCTGCGCACCGACCTCATCCGCGGCTACCAGCGCATCAAGGATCCGCTGACCAACGAGTACGTGTACCACTACAAGGAAGTGCTCGAGGAGGAGGCGGAGGAGGGCTCGCGGGTGATGGTGCGCTACGACGAGGTGGTGCTCGCGCCGCTCGATCCCAACATCTTCACCAAGTCCTGGCTCGAGTCGCGCTCGCGGTAGTCCGGCTGTTTCATGAAGGTGAGGGATTGGCCGGCGCCAGTGGATGCGCTGGCCAGGTCACTCGGGGAACTTTTCGGGCAGCGTTTGCCCCATGAAGGCTTCGAGAGCCTGCCGGGCATAGGCCTTGAGGCTGGCCATGCTCGCGGCATCGTCGAAATCAATGGACCGCACCATGTCCCGGAACCGGGAGAGCGCGGCCATGCATTCCGCGGGATGGGGAATCACCGTCGATTTGACCCTCTCTTCGCGGTCAACCAGGTCAAAAACGATGGTCGCGTCTTCGTGGAACTCTTCCCTGAGCTTCGCATCACCCTTGGTGCTGCGAGCCCATTCCAGCGACTGCCCCATCGCAATGTGTCCCAACCCATTGAGGGCACCGGCAATGCGAGCGGCTTTCTCGCTAGTAGGATCTAGAGACATCTGCGGCCTCCTTACTGGTGCCTTCCCGGGATCTGTGAAGGGTTACTCATTGAGGCAGATCGGGCCGACGAAAAGGTCTTTCCCGATGCTCGGAATGAATCCGAAGGCCGAGCCAGCTCGGACAGAGCCTCGCAGGCAGTCGAATCTGCACCATTCCTTGACCATCAGATTCTTGAAGATGTCTGGGAATGGCTCCGCGCAACCACGGCAACTTCCCTTGCCGCAGTGGGTGACGTGGCAAAGGCGTCCATGGAGTTCCTGGGGGAAGTCGCCCAGTCACTGTGCTTCGCGCGGCGCTCGCCCGTCAAACTCCGTCATGCTCCTTCGGGGTGAACGGCGCCGGGAGTATCTGGCTCCTGACGCCGCTAACAGCACCCGGCCCGTCCTCAGCTCTTGGACAGGCCCACCGTGGCCAGCACCCGTGCCACCACCGCGTCCACCTGCGGCGCGCGGATGAGGTCGGGGTGATCTCCCGCCATCGGCACCACGTCGATCTGCTCGCGCGGCAGCAACTGGCTCCAGCCGAGCGTCTCGTCGCGGCCCGTGCGTGAGTAGGCCGAGGTGAAGAGCAGCAGCCGCGCACGCAGCGCCGGCACCGTCCACACCCGCACCTGCGGCGTCAGCACCTCACCGAGGATGTGCCACACGCGCGAGAGCTGGCTGCCCTGGAAGTGGGGCGCCAGCATGCCCCGCTCCTTCGCACGCGTCGCGAGCAGCTCCCACTGCGCGTCGAGGCCCAGCGGCGCCAGCTCGCGCTCCAGCTGCGCGTCGAGCACGCCGAACTCCTCGGCCAGTTGCAGCACGGAGTCCGTCGCCGTCGGCGCCGGGATGGAGTGCACGGGAGGCGTGTCGAGCAGGCCCACCAGCTCCACCTGCTCGCCCGTCGCCTCGAGCACCGCCGCCACGCCAATGGCCGCGTAGCCGCCGAACGAGAACCCCATCAGCCGGTATGGCCCGTGCGGTTGCACCGCGCGGATGTCCTGCGCGTACACCGTCACGCGCTCCTCGAAGGTGGCGAGGTGACGCTTCGACACCGTCTCCGGCGCCTGGACGCCGAAGCAGCGCAGGCCCGGCTCCAGCTTCCGGGTGAGCTCCATGTAGTGGTGCACCTCGCCGTCGCCCGGGTGGAAGAGGAAGACGGGCGGGGCGTCCTTCGGCGTGTCCGGGCCCGACAGGTTCACCACGCTCGTCCGGGGAGGCCCTTCCTCCAGTATCTCGCTCAGCGCGTCCGTGCTCGCCCTCAGCGTCGGGTACTGGAAGATGGTGGCCAGCGGCACCGGGACGCCGAACTCCTCCTCCAGCCGTCCCAGCAGCCGCATGGCGAGGATGGAGTCGCCACCGTGCTCGAAGAAGTCGTCCTCGGCCCGGAGGTCCGGTTTGGCCAGCACCTCGGCCCACAGGCGCTGGAGCGTCATCTCCAGCGTCGAGCGGAACGCCGTCTCCCGCTTCTCCTCCTGCTCCGCGGGCTCCGTGGGCTGCAGGTCCGGATCCGGCAACGCCTGGCGATCCACCTTGCCGTTGTTGTTGACGGGCAGCTTCTCCAGGACGACGAAGGCCGCCGGCACCATGTACGGAGGCAGCTGCGACGCCACGTGCTCACGCAGCGCGTCCGCCCGCACCAGAGGCGAGGCCTGCACCCAGGCGCACAGCTGCTGCACGCCCGCGGCCGAGGTCCTCGCCAGCACCACCGCCTCCTGCACCTGGGGGTGGCGCCGCAGGCAGGTCTCGATCTCCGACAGCTCGATGCGGAAGCCGCGGATCTTCACCTGGTGGTCCGCCCGGCCGAGGAAGCGCAGGCGTCCGTCGGGCTGCACCCGGGCCAGGTCTCCCGTGTGGTACATGCGCGCGCCGGGCTCGTTCGCGAACGGGTCGGGCAGGAAGCGCTCGGACGTCATGTCCGGCGCCCCGAGGTAGCCTCGCGAGAGCGCCGCGCCGCCGATGTACACCCGCCCCGGCATGCCCGGGAGCACCGGCTCGAAGTGCTCGTCGAGCAGGTAGAAGCGCACGCGCGGAATGGGCCGGCCGATGGGGAAGGTGGGCTCGCTACCCACGCCCTCCGCGCCGGGGATGTCGCACGTGGCCGAGGTGATGGTGCACTCGGTGGGGCCGTAGACGTTGAGCCACGGCGCGTGTCCGCCGCCCACGCGCACCCAGGCCTCGTACGTCTCGCGCTTGAGCACGTCGCCGCCGGGGGCCAGCAGCCGCAGCCGCTCGGGCACCCGCTGGCCCTGCGCGTCCATCTCCCGCACCCACTCCTCGATGTACGTGGGCGGGAGGCTGATGATCGTGATGCCCTCCTGCTCCAGGTACGGCGTCATCTGGTGCGCGGGCACCAGTCCGTCCCTCATCACCACCGTGGCGCCCACCGCGAGCGGCGGGTACAGGTCCTCGGCCGCCGCATCGAAGCTGAGCGGCGCGAACTGCAGCATCCGGTCACCTGGACGCAGGCCGAAGTCGGCGGCGATGGCCAGGTTGTGGTTCACCACCGAGCGGTGCTCCACCATCACGCCCTTGGGCTCGCCGGTGGAGCCCGAGGTGAAGACGATGTACGCGAGCTGCTCGTGGGACACCGTCCGCGGCCCGGGGCCCGTCTCCGTCTTCACGTGCTCGGGCTGGGGCGCTACCTCCACGGTGGGCACGAGCCCCGCGTGCGCGGACAGCGCGGCCTCGTCCACCCAGAGGCGCCGCACGCCGGAGCGCTCCAGCACCGCGCGCTTGCGGGGCTCGGGCCAGCCCGCGTCCAGCGGCACGTAGGCGCCACCGGCCTTGAGAATGCCCAGCAGCACCGCCATGCCCTGCGCGGACGGCTGCATCACCACGCCCACCCGCTCCTCGGGCCGCAGTCCCCGCTCGACGAGCAGCGTGGCCAGGAGGTTGGCGCGGGCGTTGAGCTCGGCGTAGCTCCAGGTGGTGGTGCCATGCGCCACGGCGGGCGCGTCCGGCGTGCGGCGCACCTGGGCCTCGAAGAGCGTGTGCACGCACGCTCCAGCCGGCACCTCCTGGGGGCCACCGTCCAGCGAGGCCAGCGCCTGGGCCCGCTGCGGCCCGGACAGCAGCGACAGCCGCGACAGGGGCAGGTCCGGCGCGCGCACCACCTCGGAGAGCAGCTGGACGAAGGCGCCGGCCATGCGCTCGGACGTGGACTCCGCGAAGAGCGCACCGTCGGTGGCGATGAGGGTGCGCATCTCGCCCTGGGGCACCTCCAGGAAGTCGAGCACCACGTCGTAGGCCGGGATGACGCTGCGGCCATCGCCTTCGATCTGCGACGCCGTGAGCCCCGCGAAGGACGGAGCCCCGAGCGAGTCGAGTGTCAGGAGCACCTGCGCCAGGGGCGCGGCGTTGCGGTCGGCATCGGGACGGACGGTGTCGGCGATGCGCTTGAGGGGCACCTCCTGGTGACGGGTGGCGTGCGCCACGACGTCGTAGGCCCGCCGCAGGAGCGAGCGGAAGGAGAGGGTGCCCTCCACTCCGGTGCACAGGGGGAGCAGGTTGGTGAAGAAGCCCACCTGCTTTTCCGTGCCCGGGAGGACGCGCCCGGTGAAGGGCGACGCCACCACCACGTGCGACTGTCCGCTCAACCGGTGCAGCCACAGTTGCGCGAGCGCGAGCATGGCCACGAAGGTGGTGACCCCCTCGCGCCGCGCCAGCGACTTGAGCTGGCCCACGTCCCCGGCACTCAGCGTGAGCTGCACCGGCCGCATGTTGGCGTTGAGCGTGGGGGCCTGGCGGGGGAAGTCCTTCGGCAGGTCCAACACCGGGGGCGCGTCCGCCAGCGCCTGCCTCCAGGACTCGAGGCTCTCCTGCTGCTCACGCACGTGCTCGGGCCGCCGCTGCCACAGCGCGAAATCCGCGTACTGGAGCTGCGCGGGCGGCAGCAGGGGCGTCTGGCCCTCCACCGCCGCGCTGTAGGCCGCCGACAGCTCGTCCAGGAAGACGCGCTGGCCGATGCCGTCGTTGACGAGGTGGCTCATCACCAGGATGAGCGCGTGCCGGGTGCCCGCCGCATCCAGGCGCACCAGCTCGAAGCGGTACAGCGGCCCCTTTTCCACGTCGAAGTGGACCTGATCGTGCCGGGCCGCCATGCGGCGCGTGGTCTCGAGGGCCTCGGTGGGCGGCAGGTGCGAGACGTCCGTGTGCGTGAGCACCGGCCGGGCCAACGGGTGGACCCGGGTGATGAGCTCGCCGCCCTCCAGGGAGAACGAGGTGCGCAGCGTCTCGTTGCGCTCGAGCACGGCCACGAAGGCCGCCTCCAGCTTCGCGACATCCAGCGCACCCTCGAGCCCGAGCGTGAACACCGTGACGAAGGGCGGCGCTTCCGGCAGCTGCAGCGCGTACCAGAGCCGCTCCTGCACCTGGGATGCGGGAAGCCGCGAGGGACGCTGCTGCTCGGATGCGGCCCACGCCGTCTCGCTCTCGCGCTGGGGCGCCTCGTCGATGAGGGCGGCCAGGCCGGCCAGCGTGGGCGCGGCGAAGAGGGACGCCACCGTCAGCTCCACGCCGAAGCGGGTGCCAATCCGCGCGATGAGCTGCACGGCCATCAGCGAGTGGCCGCCGAGCTCGAAGAAGTCGTCGTCGGGGCCCACGTGGGACACCTCGAGCAGCTCGCGCCAGATCTCCGCCAGCGCCTCCTGGGTGGGCGTGGCGGGAGCGTCGGAGACCGGCTTGGAGGGCGCGGCCTCCTCCGGCGAGGGCAGGGCCTGGCGGTCCACCTTGCCGTTGGGTGTGAGCGGCAGCTCCTCCAGCGGCACGAGGGCCGAGGGCACCAGGTACGCGGGCAGCGAGCTGGCCAGCGAGGCGCGCAGGGCCGGGATGTCGGGCAGACCCGACTCTCCCACCACGTAGCCCACCAGCCGGGGGCCGATGGGGCCGTCCTCGCGGAAGATGACGGTGGCATCGGACACGCCCGGCAACGAGCGCAGCGCCGCTTCCACCTCGCCCAGCTCGATGCGGTAGCCGCGGACCTTCACCTGCGAGTCCAGGCGCCCCAGGAAGTCCAGGTCGCCCGAGGCCAGGTAGCGCACGAGGTCTCCCGTGCGGTACATGCGCGCGCCGGGCTCGGTGGAGAACGGATCCGGCACGAAGCGCTCCGCCGACAGCTCCGGGCGGCGCCAGTAGCCGCGCGCCACGCCCGCTCCGGCGATGTAGAGCTCACCGGGCACGCCCACGGGCAGCGGACGCAGGTTCTTGTCCAGCACGTAGAGCCGCGTGTTGGCGATGGGCCGGCCGATGCGCACGGTGCCCTCGCCCGGGTCTTCCGGACGGACGGTGTGCACGCAGCAGCCCACCACCGTCTCGGTGGGGCCGTACTCGTTGATGAGGCGCGTGGCGGGCGCGTGGCGGCGCCAGAACGCGAGGCTCTCCGCGGACAGCGCTTCGCCACCGACGACGAAGGCCCGCGTGCGTCCCGCGACCTCTCCGGCGCTGAGCTGCTGCGAGAGGAGTTGCAGGTGCGTGGGCGTCAGCTTCACCAGGCTGTAATCGGTGCCCGTGCGCAGGGCCTCGGTCAGGCCCTCCACGCCAGCCTCCTCGGGGACGAGCACCACCGGCCGGCCCATCACCAACGGGGCGATGAGGCTGGTGACGGTGAGGTCGAACGAGAGCGACGAGTGCACGGGCGCACCCGAGCCCTCGGCCACGGGGTACGCGCGGCAGGCCCAGTGCAGGTAGTTCACCACGCCGCGGTGCTCGAGCATGACGCCCTTGGGGCGCCCGGTGCTGCCCGAGGTGTAGATGAGGTAGGCCAGGTCATCGGCCGTGGCGAGCGGGGCGGGGTTGTCCTCGGGCTCCTGGGCGAAGGGCTGCTCCCACTCCGAGTCCATGCACACCAGCATCTGATCGCCGATGGGCAGCTCGTCGGCCACCTTCTGCTGGGTGATGAGCACCGGCGTCGCGGTGTCCTCCAGCATGAAGGCCAGCCGGGGCAGCGGGTAGCCGGGGTCCATCGGCACGTAGGCGCCACCGGCCTTGAGCACGGCCCACAGCGCCACCACCATGTCCGGCGAGCGCTCCAGGCTCAGCCCCACCAGCGTCCCGGGTCCCACGCCCAGGCGGCGCAGGTAGTGCGCCAGTTGGTTGGCCCGCGCGTTGAGCTGCCGGAAGGTGAGCTCCTGCTCGCCGTACTCCCCGGCGCGCACCGCCACCGCGTCCGGCGTGCGCTCGACCTGTGCCTCGAAGAGGTGGTGCACGCATGTGTCGCGCGGGAAGTCCTCGCGCGTCGCGTTCCACTCCACCAGCAGGCGCTGCCGCTCCTCGTCGCGGAGCAGTTCCAGTGCGCCGACGCTCGTGCCCGGGGCCTCCAGCGCGTGCGCGAGCAGCCGCACGTAGTGGCCCAGCATGCGCTCGGCCGTGCCGGCCTCGAAGAGGTCCGTGTTGTAGCGGATGGCCAGCTCGTAGCCCTCGCCACTCGCCGCGATGCCGAGTGACACATCGAAGGGGCTGGTGGACAGCTCGGGGTGGATGAGGCGCGCGCGGAGCTCGGGGAAGGCCTCGCCCAGCGAGCGCTCCACCCGGACGACGTCGATCATCACCTGGAAGAGCGGGGCGCGGCTGGGGCTGCGCTCCACGACGAGCGTGTTGACGAGCCGCTCGAGCGGGACGTCCTGGTGGGCGATGGCCTCCAGGGTGGTGGTGCGCACCTGTCCCAGCAGCGAGGAGAAGGACGCGGACGGCTCGACGTGGCTGCGCAGCACGAGCGTGTTGAGCAGCAGGCCGACGACGTCCTCGGTGGCCGGGTGGGTGCGGCCGGAGACGGGCGTGCCGACGCAGAAGTCCTGCTGGCCGCTGTAGCGGTGGAGGAGCGCGGCGTAGGCGGCCTGCAGCACCATGAAGGGCGTCACCTGGTGCTGGAGGCAGAAGACCTCGAGCGCCTGGACGAGCGCCGCGGGCAGCCGCTGCTTGGGCGTGAGGCCGCCGTGGTGCGACAGCACGGCCGGGCGCGGCTTGTCGGTGGGCAGTTGCAGCAGCGCGGGCACTCCGGCGAGCTGGTTCTCCCAGTACGCCAGATGGCGCTCCTCGCGCTCGCGCACGGCCTCGGTGCGCTGCCAGGCGGCGACGGCCGAGTGGTCCAGACGCACGGCGGGCAGGGCGGGCCGCTGGCCCTGGCGGAGGGCCGCGTAGCCCTCGCCGAGCTCACGCAGGAGGATGTCCAGCGACAGGCCGTCCACCACCAGGTGGTGGAAGAGCAGCAGCAGCACGTGGCGCTCGGGCCCCGCGCGCAGCAGGTGGAAGCGGTAGAGGGCGCCGTCCAACGAGAAGGGACGGTTGACCCGCTCGCTCACCCATTGAATCCGCCGCTCGGGCGAGTCCGTCCCGGGCTCCAGGGACTCCACCGCCAACACCCGCGAGGGCACGGGCAGGAGGACGGGCTGGGGTTGACCCGCGCGCGCGGGCACGGCCATGCGCAGCACGGTGTGGCGCTCCAGCATCCAGCGGAGGGCCTCTTCCAGCGCGGCGACGTCCAGCGCGCCCTCCAGCTCTACGGCCTCCAGCATGTGGTAGGCGGCGGAGTCCGGGTGCATCTGCTGGATGAACCACAGCCGCTCCTGCGCGAACGACAGCACGGGCGGAGTACCCGCCGGCAGCGGCGAGGGCGCGGGCAGGCTGGCGAGGCTGTTCTGGAGCTTCTCCACCTCGCGGGCCAGACCGGCCACCGTGGGGGCGGAGAAGAGCGTGGCCAGGGGTAGCTCCACGCCGGTGTCCTGGCGCACGCGGGCCACCAGCCGGGTGGCGCTCAGCGAGTGGCCACCGAGGTGGAAGAAGTCGTCGTCGCGCGACACCGACTCGACGCCGAGCACCTCGCGGAAGTGCCGGGCGAGCAGCTCCTCCAGGGGGCCACGAGGCGCCTCACCCTGGGTCTGACGCCCGGTGTCCTCCACGCGCAGCGCGGTCAGCGCCTTGCGATCCACCTTGCCGCTGGTGGTGAAGGGGAGCGCCGGGAGCGTGACGAAGCGCGAGGGCACCATCGCCTCGGGCAGCGAACGGGCCAGCGACTCGCGCAGGCCGCCCACCACCTGGGCCGCGTCTCCCTCCACCACGAGGAAGGACTCCAGCCGCGCGTCACGGCCGCTGCCGCGCACCACCACGGCCGCCTGGCGCACGCCGGGCTGGCGCAGGAGGGCAGCTTCGATCTCCTCCAGCTCCACGCGGACGCCGCGCACCTTCACCTGGAAGTCGGTGCGTCCGAGGAAGCTCAGCGTCCCATCGCCATTCCAGCGGCCACGGTCGCCCGTGCGGTACAGGCGCGAGCCGGGCTCACCGGAGAACGGATCCGGCACGAAGCGCTCGGCCGTCAGCTCCGGCTGGCCCCGGTAGCCGCGGCCCAGGCACGTGCCGCCGAGGTACAGCTCGCCCGGGACACCTGGAGGCACGGGCTCACCGCGCGCGTCGAGCACGTACACGCGGCACCGGTCCAGCGGCCGTCCGAGGCGCACGGGCCGGTCCGCCAGCGTCCGCTCGGCGACGACGTTGATGCTCGTCTCCGTGGGGCCGTACGTGTTGATGAGCTTCGTGCTCGTGAGCGCGAGCTGCCGCACCAGTGGATCCGGCAGCACCTCGCCGCCCACGACGAGCACCTTCAGCGAGCGGAAGGCCTCCAGCGCGCCGGGCTCCTCGAGCGCGGTGGCGAGCGAGGAAGGCGTGATGACGACGTGGGTGATGCCGTGACGGACGAGGTCGCGCCCCAGCCCGAGCGGGCCCACCTCGCGCAGCACGGTGCACGCGCCGCGGGTGAGGCTGAAGAGCAGCTCCTCCAGGTGGATGTCGAAGGAGAGGCTGCCGGACGAGGCCCAGCGCTCGCCGGGGTTCGTCTCGTAATACGGATCGAAGGCCGCGAAGCAGTGGACGACGTTGCGGTGCGTGAGCTCCACGCCCTTGGGCTCGCCGGTGGAGCCGGAGGTGTAGAGCAGGTACGCGAGGTGGTGGGCGCGGGCGCGCTGCGCCGGCACGGAAGAGGACACCTCGCGCGTGCGCACGTCCGGGGACACCAGGGGCACGTCGAGCGCGGTGTCGGCGAACAGGGCCGGACGGCTGACGACGAGCTTCGCGCCCGACCTGCGCAGCAGCGCCGCGCGGCGGGCCGCGGGGTGGGAGGCCTCGAGCGGGAGGCACCCGGCGCCACTGAGGAAGATGGCCAGCAGCGACACCACCGCGTCGAGCGAGCGCTCCAGGCACAGGCCCACCACGGTCTCCGGACCCGCGCCCGCGGCCACGAGGTGCGCCGCCAGCTGCGAGGCCCGCGTATGCAACTCGCGGAAGGTGAGCGTGCCCTCGGGAGCCAGCACCGCCGGGGCGTCCGGGGTGCGCGCCACCTGGGCCTCGAAGAGCGAGGCGATGGTGGCCTCGGCGTCGAAGGGCCGCTCGGTGTCGTTGAAGGTGGAGACCACCCGCGTGCGCTCGGCGGGGCTGAGCAGCGACAGGGCCTCCACGGGCGTGTGGGGCTCGGCCAGCGCGCTCGCGAGCAGCTGGAGGTAGTGGCCCACCATGCGCCGCACGGTGCCGGCCTCGAAGAGGTCGGTGCTGTACTGGACGAGCAGCTCGGTGCCGCTCGCGCGCTCGGTGACGCTCAGGGACAGGTCGAAGAGGCTGCTGATGGTCTCCGGCTGCAGCGTGCGCGTCTGGAGGCCGGGGAAGACCTCGGGCAGCGAGTGCTCCGCCTTGAGGTACTCGAACATCACCTGGAAGAGCGGCGAGTGGCTGGCGCTGCGCTCGACGCCGAGCGCGTGAACGAGCCGGTCGAAGGGCAATTCCTGGTGCGCCAGCGCCTTCTGGGTGGTGGTGCGCGCCTGCTCCAGCAGGGCGGAGAAGGAGGCCGTGGGCTCGACGCGGCTGCGCAGCACGAGCGTGTTGAGCAGCAGGCCGACGACGTCCTCGGTGGCCGGGTGGGCGCGTCCCGAGGCGGGCGTGCCCACGCAGATGTCCTGCTGGCCCGAGTAGCGGTACAGCAGCACGTTGAAGGCGGCGTGCAACACCATGAAGGGCGTCACGCCGTGCCGCTGACTGGAGGCGCGCACCGTCTCGGCGAGCGCGGGGGGCAGCGGGAGGATGAGGACACCGCCCTGGTTCGACAGCACCGCGGGACGCGGCTTGTCGGTGGGCAGCTGCAGCACCTGGGGTGCATCGGCCAGCTCGTGCTTCCAGTACTCGAGCTGCTTCTGCTCACGCGCGCGGAGGACCTCGGTGCGCTGCCAGGCCGCGATGTCCGAGTGGCTCAGCCGCACCGGGGGCAACTCGGGGCGCTTGCCCTGGCGGAAGGCGGCGTAGGCCTCGCGCAGCTCGCGCAGGAGGATGCTCACGGACAGGCCGTCCACCAGCAGGTGGTGGAAGAGCAGCAGCAGCACGTGGTGCTCGGCGTCCACCCGCAGCAGCTGGAAGCGGTAGAGCGGGCCTCCCGGCGTGAAGGGCCGGTTGATCTCCTGGTTCAGCCACCGCGTCTGCCGCTCGGCGCTGTCCGCTCCCGGCTCCAGCACCTGGAGCGTCAGGGCCTTCGCGGGCGTGGGCAGGAGCGTGGGCCGGGGCTGGCCCTCATGGGCGGGCACGGCCAGACGCAGGACGGTGTGGCGCTCCAGCAGCCAGCGGAGGGCCTCGTCGAGCGCGCCCGTGTCCAGGGCGCCCACCAGCTCCACGGCTTCCGGGATGTGGTACGCGCTCGAGTCGGGCTGCAACTGCTGGAGGAACCACAGGCCCTCCTGCGTGGACGACAGCACCGGAGGCGCTCCGGCGGGGAGCGGCTGGGGCTCGGGGAGGACGTCGGTGCCCTGCTGGTACCGGGCGATCTCCTTGGCCAGGCCCGCGATGGTGGGCGAGGCGAAGAGGGCCTCCAGGGGGAACGCCACGCCGAAGGCCCGGCGGATGCGCACCACCAGGGAGATGGCGTTGAGGGAGTGGCCTCCCAGCTTGAAGTAGTCGTCGTCGCGCGACACCTGCTCCACGCCGAGCAGCTGGCGGAAGAACCCGGCGAGCGTCTCCTCCACGGGCCCGCGCGGAGGCTCACCCGAGCGCTGGAGCGCGGTGGCCTCGACGGGCAGGGCGGCCAGGGCCTTGTAGTCCACCTTGCCGGTGTTGGTGAGCGGCAGCGAGGGCTGGAGCACGGCGCGCGTGGGCACCATGTACGCGGGCAGCTCGTGCTCGAGCGCCGCCAGCAGCGAGGCCTCGGTGACCTCGGCGGAGGCCGGCACCACGTGGGCCACGAGGTACGTGTCCCCGGGCTTGCGCTCGCGCACGGAGATGGCGGCCGAGCGCACCTGGGGCAGCGCGTGCAGGGCGGCTTCGATTTCGCCGACCTCGACGCGCATGCCGCGCACCTTCACCTGGAAGTCGGCGCGGGTGACGAACTCGAGCAGGCCCTCGGGCGTGCGCCGCACGAGGTCTCCCGTGCGGTAGAGGCGGGCGCCCGCGGTGGTGCTGAACGGATGGGGCACGAAGCGCTCGGCCGTGAGCTCCGGACGGTGCAGGTAGCCGCGCGCCACGCCCGTGCCGCCGATGTACAGCTCGCCGAGCACGCCCTGGGGCACCGGCCGCAGCGCCTCGTCGAGGACGTACGCCTCCATGTTGGCCTTGGGCCGGCCGATGGGAACGCGCGCACTGGTGGGGGCCGCGCGCATGGGGTGCACGGTGGTGATGTCCGTGCACTCGGCGGGGCCGTAGGTGTTGAGGAAGAGCGAGTCCGGGTAGCGCTCGAACCACGTGGTGACGAGCGAGGGCGGCAGGGCCTGGCCGACGGTGAGCATGGCCCGCACGCGGGACAGCGCGGGCGCGTGGGCGTCATCCCCATCCTCGAGCATGGACTGGAGGAGGGAGGGCACCACGTCGGCGACGGTGACGCCGGCCTGCCGCAGCGCGGACACGAGGCGGGGCGTCTGGCGGACCACCTCGTCCTCGAAGACGTGGACGGTGGCGCCGAAGGGCAGGCCTCCGAGCATCTGCCACACGCTGATGTCGAAGCCCATGGGGGCCGTCTGCGCGATGACGTCGCCCGGCGTGAGGTTCAACGCCTCCTGGAAGCCGAGGAAGTGGTTGAGCATGCCGCGGTGCTCGACCATGACGCCCTTGGGGACACCCGTGGAGCCAGAGGTGAAGAGGGCGTAGGCGAGGTTACGCGGCGAGGTGCGGGACGCGAGGGGCTCGGCGCTCTCCGTCTCGAGTCCCTCCAGGGAGAGGACGTGGGGCCGCTGAGCGGAGGGCAGCAGCGCGAGCGCCTCGGCGAGCAGCGCGCTGGAGTCACCGAGGGCGAGGACGAAGGGCGCACGGCTCTCGGAGAGCAGCTTGGCGAGGCGGGCCGCGGGGAGCTGCGCGTCCAGGGGCAGGTAGGTGCCTCCCGCCTTGTGGATGGAGAGCACCGCGCGCACCAGGGCCGCCGAGCGCACGCACAGCACGCCCACGAGGGACTCGAGCCCCACGCCCTGGGCCACCATGCGCCGGGCGGCGCGGGTGGTGTGCACCTCGAGTGCGGCATACGTCCACTGCTCGTCGCGCGAGGCGAGCGCCACCTGCTCCGGCGTGCGGCGCGCCTGCGCGGAGAAGAGCTCGTGCACGCACGTGTCCAGCGGCCAGCCACGCCGGGCGGCGAGGGCGTCGTTACGGGCGGACTGCCGCTCGTCATCGGCGAGCAGCTCCAGGGCATCCACGCGGGTGGCGGGCTCGCCGAGCGCGCGGGTGAGCAGCTGGACGAAGTGGTCGCGCAGCCGCTCCACGGTGGAGCGCGTGTACAGCTCCTCGTTGTAGCGCAGGACGAGCTCGAAGCGGCCCGCGTGCTCGTTGACGGTGAGCACGAGCGCGTACAGGTTGATGCCGCTGTCGATGTGCAGGGGGCGCGCGCCGAGGCTGGAGAAGGCGTCCTCGAGGGCGGCCTCCACCTGGTTCATCTCGAAGAGCACCTGGAAGAGGGGCGTGTGCCCCAGCCCGCGCTCGGCGCCCACGGCCGAGACGACGCGCTCGAAGGGCAGCTCCTGGTGGGCGATGGCGCCCAGCACCGTCTCGCGCACCTGGGTCACGAGGGCGGAGAAGGGGCGCGCGGGCTGTACGCGGCTGCGCAGCACCACGGTGTTGATGAAGGGGCCGACGACGTTCTCGAAGGCCGCGTGGTTGCGGTCCGAGACGGGCGTGCCGACGCAGAAGTCCTCCTGCCCCGAGTAGCGGTACAGCAGGGCGGCGAAGGCGGCGTACAGCACCATGAAGGGCGTGGCCTGGTGCTGCTGGCACCACGCGCGCAGCGACCCGGTCAGCGAGTCGGAGAGGAACACCCGGCCCGCCTCGGCGCCGCGATTCGAGCGGCGCGAGGGGACCATGTCCGTGAGCAGGCGCAGCACCTCGGGGGCGTTGGCGAGCTGGTGCTTCCAGTACTCCAGCAGCTCGGCCTCGCGGGCCGGGGAGAGGGCGGTGCGCTGCCACGCGGCGAGATCCGTGGCCTCGAGCCCGAGCGGCGTGAGCGCGGGAGACGGCTGGCCGAGCGCCGTGGCGTAGAGCGCCCCGAGCTCACGCATGAGCTGGTTGTAGGACGAGCCGTCGGCGAGCAGGTGGTGCAGGACGAACAGCAGGACGTGGCGGTGCGGGGTGAGGCGGAAGAGCTGGAAGCGGTAGAGGGGCTCGCGCTCCAGGTCGAAGGGGCGCAGGCCCACCTCGCGCAGGCGGCGGGAGAGCGTGGCCTCGTCCTCGCCCAACACCTCCACGGTCAGCACCGACGAGGGCACCTCGTGGAAGGCGAGCTGGGGGCGCTCATCCTTGATGGGGAACGTGGAGCGCAGGGACGTGTGCCGCGCGAGGAGCTGCCGGAGGGCCGTCTCCAGGGCCGCCACGTCGATGGGGCCGTGGAGCTCCACCGCCCGGGGCATGTTGTAGAGCGGCTCCTGGGGGTGGAGCTGGTGCTGGAACCACATGCGCTCCTGGGCGAAGGACAGCACCGGAGGCGTCCCAGCGGGGAGCGGAAGCGGATGGGAGAGGGCGGGCGCGCTCTCCTGGAGCCGGTTCACCTCGAGGGCGAGGCCGGCCACGGTGGCGGAAGCGAAGAGGGCCTCCATGGTGAGCTCCACGCCGAAGGCCTGGCGGATGCGGGCCACCAGCGTGAGGCCGTTGAGCGAGTGGCCACCGAGCTCGAAGTAGTCGTCGTCGCGCGACACCTGCTCCAGCCCGAGCACCTGGCAGAAGAGCCCCGCGATGCGCTCCTCTACGGGCCCGCGCGGGGGCTCGCCTTCGTGCTCGGCCTCGGCGGAGGGGAGGGGCAGGGCCGCCAGCGCCTCGTAGTCCACCTTGCCGGTGGAGGTGAGGGGCAGGGCCGTCTGCGGCACGGCGCGCGTGGGCACCATGTACGCGGGCAGCGATTCAGCCAGCGCGCTCAGCAGCGAGGCCTCGTTGATGCCGGGAGCGGCGGGCACCACCCAGGCCACGAGGTAGTTGTCGCCGGGCGTGCGCTCGCGCACGGAGACGGCGGCCGAGCGCACCTGGGGCAGCGCGTGCAGGGCCGCCTCCACCTCGCCCAGCTCGATGCGCATGCCGCGCACCTTCACCTGGAAGTCGGCGCGGGAGACGAACTCCAGCGGGCCCTCGGGCGTGCGCCGCACGAGGTCTCCCGTGCGGTAGAGGCGGGCACCGGGCGTGGCGCTGAAGGGGTTGGGCACGAAGCGCTCGGCGGTGAGCTCCGGGCGGTGGCGGTAGCCGCGCGCCACGCCCGTGCCTCCCACGAACAGCTCGCCCAGCGCGCCGTCGGGCACGGGCTGGAGCGACTCGTCGAGGACGAAGACCTCCAGCTGGTCCTTGGGCAGGCCGATGGGCACGCTCGCGCCCGTGGGGGCCGCGCGCATGGGGTACATCGTGGTGGTGTCCGTGCACTCCGCGGGGCCGTAGGCGTTGGCGAGCGCCACGCCCGGGTAGCACTCGAACCAGTCCCGGCACAGCGCGGGGGGCAGCGCCTGCCCACCGATGATCATCCAGCGCAGGCGGGAGAACGCGGGCGTGCTGGCGCTGTCGAGGTCCTCCAGCAGCGAGCGCAGCACGGCGGGCACCATCTCGACGACGGTGACGCCGGCCTCGTCCAGCGCGCGGGCCAGACGGGGCAGCTCGCGCACCACCTCGTCCTCGATGAGGTACGTGGTGGCGCCGAAGGGCAGGGCGCCCAGCATCTGCCAGACGCTGATGTCGAAGCCCATGCCCGCCGTCTGGGCGATGACGTCTTCCCCGGTGAGGCCCAGCACGTTCCTCAGCCACAGGACGTTGTCGAGCATCGCGCGGTGCTCGACCATGACGCCCTTGGGGATGCCGGTGGAGCCCGAGGTGAAGACGACGTAGGCCAGGTGGTTGAGCGACGCGCGCGAGGGCTGGGGCTCGGGGCTCTCCGCGTCGAGCCCGTCCAGCGACAGGAGGCTCGGGCAGCGCTCCGGGGGCAGCAGCGCGAGCACCTCGAAGAGGAGCGGCTCGTCGGAGGGGCTGGCGGGTAGCACGAAGGCGGCCTGGCTCTCGGAGAGCAGCTGGGCGAGCCGCGCGGGAGGCAGCTGCGCGTCCAGGGGCAGGTAGGCGCCGCCGGCCTTGTGCAGCGAGAGGACGGAGCGCACGAGGGCCTCGGAGCGCTCGCCGAGCACGCCCACCAGACCCTCGGGGCCCACGCCCTGGGCCACCATGCGCCGGGCGGCGCGGTTGGTGTGGGCCTCGAGCGCGCCATACGTCCACTGGCCTCCGTGGAAGGCGAGCGCCACCTGGTCCGGCGTGCGGCGCGCCTGCGCGGAGAAGAGCTCGTGGACCGGCTCCAAGCGCAGGGTGTTGCGCGGGTTCGGGTCCTGCGCCAGGGAGCCCGGTTGCGTGGCGGAAGGCGGGACGTCGAAGTCGTTCTTGGAGGTCATGTTCGAAGGGGAGTCGGCGAGGGACTACATGCGCATCCGGATGTTGATGCCCGCGCGGAAGAGTCCGAGCTCCGTGGGGGCGGCGCTCTCCACCACGGTGGTGTCCGGCTGATAGAGGAACTCGCTGTCGCGCTGGCCGAGCGGCACCTCGGCGTACAGGAAGATGCGCGCCGAGGGCGTCACCAGCAGCGAGAAGTCCACGCGCGAGAGCAGGGAGCGGTCGAGCACGTTGGCCACGTTGGTGAACATGATCGTGGGGTAGAGCGAGCTGCGGCGGGCGATGGTGACCTGGGCCATGCCGTAGTAGCGGCCGAAGAAGAGGCCCCGGTAGTCGCCCGTGGAGTGCAGCCACGTGAGGTAGTCCCGGTCGTCGTAGCCGAGCGGGTTGTAGAAGCCCTCGAAGCGCAGGGTGCAGCGGTAGAGGTCCGCGATGCGGAACTGGGTGGACACGCCGCCGCTGGCGAGCAGCTTGGGCCCGCCGAAGTCCCGCTCGGTGAAGCCCACCGCGGTGCGGTCCCAGAGCTTCACGTCGGTGTCGCGCACCAGGGCGAGCTCGGCGTTGAGGTCCAACGGGCCCACGCCCATGCTCCAGTCCAGGCCGTAGCGGGGGCGGCGGTGCTGGGTGAAGGTCGCCATGAGGCTGAGCTCACCCGTCCTGCCGAGCGCCACGTCGGCGCGCACGGAACCGCCGTAGCGCAACTTGTCCTCGGCGGGCCCGTTGAGATCCGCCGTGGTGAGGAGCGTGAGGTTCGAGGCCAGGGACTCGAAGGGGATGGTCACCTTCAGCATGTCCACGCCCGTGCGCAGATCGATTCCCTCGAGCGGCTGCGGGTTGGGCAGCTGGAGGAAGTCGGTGGGGTTCCAGATTTGCGAGCTGCCCCATTTGATCTGCTGCCGCCCCAGGGTGAAGAACACGCGGTGGCCGAGGTCGAAGCTGAACCAGAGCTGGTCGAGGCCCGGCTGGGGCACGGTCAGCGTTGGATCCAACGGATCATAGACGAGCCGCCCCACCACGAAGCCGCGCAGACGGTCGATGGGCCTCGCGTCGAGGTAGAGCCTCACGAGCGCGGGGAACCGGGGCTGCAGTTTCGTCTCGCCCAGCAGGCTCGAGCCGGCCAGGTCGGCGCGCTGATAGAAGAGTCCGCCCAGGGCCAGGAAGTCGTTCTTGCGCTCCACCTCCGCCTGGAAGGAGGACGGGACCTGAGGGCGCGGCTCATCCTCCGCCACCCGGGTGTCGCTCGTCCGGCCGATGGCCGTGTCGGAGGTGCTGGCCGTGGACGGGGTGGGTGCCGCCGTCCCGGAGCTCTCGGCGTCGGTGACGGTGGGGCGCTGCAGCGACGACATGTCGAAGCTCAGCGGCTCCGCGGGCGGCACCACGGGCTCCGCGGTGGCCACGGCCGGCGCGCTCCCGGTGGGGGCTGACGGCGCGGGAGTGGGGCGCGTCTCCGGCGCGGGGGCGGGCTCCGGCGCGGGCTCCGGCGCTGGGGGAGGGGAGACGACGGCGGTGGGCTCCGGCTCCGAGGGGAGCTCCGGCGGCGCGTCGAGCGGGGCCTCCTTGCGCAGCGGGCGCTTCGCACGCGCGGGCATCACGTAGGCCAGCGATTGCACCTGCTCACGGTCGAAGAAGACGGCCACGCCGAGCGTGGGGTAGTGGAAGTAGAAGCGGTTGCCAGGCGTGACCTTGACCACGTAGCAGGCCACCGGCTTCTTCTTGGCCACGGGCTTCTTCTTGTCCGTCGTCTTCGGCCGGGGCTCTCCGCAGGCCGGTCCGAACTGCTCGTCGAGCATGGCCCGCGTGAGCGGAGTCTCGGGGAACAGGTCGATGCGCTGGAGCAGGCCGCTCTGCTGCGAGACGCGGAATTGCACGCCGCGCGTCCCCTCGGGCGCCTTCTCGTTCCAGTAGCCCAGCACCGTTTCGCCGTCCCGCGTGGTGCGCTGCGAGGGCTCGCCGAACGACTCGAGCAGCTCCTGCTGTGGGGTGATGCCCGGGCGTGCGCCTCGCAACTCATCCGCGGGGCTGGTGCAACTCCAGAAGAGGAGGACCACGGCCGTTGCACGAGCGAGGAGTGCTGGGTTTGTCATGGTGGAGGAGCCGCCGACGGTCCTGGGGGGAATTTCAAGTCTATCGGCAATTTCTCAACGAATGGAAGGCGCCCCGGTGGGGGACTCACCCACTCCCGGGGTGCGCACGCATCGCCGCTCCCAGCGCCATCCACGCGGCGCCGGCCAGGGCGAAGGGCAGGTCATCCACCACATAGGCGGGCACCGGGCCGAACGGGAGCGTGGAGGCGAAGATGAGCACCACGGTGAGCAGGCCCGTGGCGAGCACGGCGGCGCTGACCCGGCGTGGCAGCAGCGGCTCGCGCCATGAGGCGAGCCCGAGGAGCACCGCGCTGGCGCAGGCCGCCATCACCCCCTGGCCCCCGTGGGAGTGCTCGAACCGGGGGGGGCCCAGCAGCCCCGTCAGCAGGGCCGCGTTGGTGCTGGCCAGTGCGACGGTGAGTGCGGCCAGGAGCAGGCCCACGAGGCTCGTCTTCCTCCGCCGCCACAGCCGGACATGGAGTCCGGCCAGGCTCACGCCCAGACAGAGCAGGGCCCCGGTGAACGCGGCGAAATACGCCTGGCTCAGTCCCGAGGCGCTCGCCTCCGCCCGGGCCGCGCCATTCTCCCGGCCCAGGGGCACCGACAGCCCGTAGGCCACGAGCCACAGCAGCCCTCCGAGCATCGCGGCCCACCCCTGCCAATGAAGGGACCGGCTCGGGGGGGATTTTTCGAAGGTCGAGGAGTTCATGCGGGGGTGGGATTGACAGCTGTACTCACTTTACAAGAATATCTTGTTTTGCAGCCTGTCCGAAGCTTTCCCCCCCGAGTGGAGGTTCCATGGCATCGCACGAGAATACCCTTCAGCCGGTCGCGGCTTCGGCCGTGATCGCGGAGCCCACTGCCACCGCCCCTGTCGCGGCGGCCCCCGAGAAGCTCGATGAGCTCGAGGAGATCAACTTCCTCCTCGAGGAGATCGAGAGCAAGATCGCCCCGCTCGCGCTCGCGTGAGAGGGGATGGGAGCCTGGCCGCTTGCCCGTGCGTGGGTGGTGGCCGGGTTCCACCGAGCCGCTGACAGGACCCAAGCGTGCGTTCCTACAAAGAAGCCTTCTCCGCGTACTGGCACCCCGTCGCCTTCGCCCATGAGCTGAAGGAGCGCCCGCTCGCGGCGCGGCTTCTGGAGACGGAGCTCGTCGTGTGGCGCACGGGCACGGGAGTGGCCGCCACGCAGCGCTACTGTGCGCACCGCGGGGCCGACCTGTGCGGCGGTCACGTCACCGGCGAAGGCCTGCGCTGTGGCTTCCACGGGTGGACGTACGGGCAGGACGGGCGGTGTGTCCAGGTGCCCTCTCAGCCGGCAGTTCCCATTCCGGCCCGGGCGGCCCTCAGCTCCTACCAGGCCGTCGAGCGCTACGGTCTCATCTGGGTGTGCCTCGCGCCGCAGCCCGCGGCGCCGCTGCCCGAGTGGCCCGAACTGGAGGACGGCAGCGTGGCCACGGTGTCGCTGCCCCGCCTGGACTGGAACACCTCGGCCGGCCGGCTGATCGAGATCGTCCTCGACGTGGCCCACCTGTCCTGGGTGCATGACGGCACCTTCGGCAATCCGCAGCAGCAGGAGGTCGCTCCCTATGAGGTGGAGCGGAAGCCCCACGGCGTGCGGGCGCAGATCTCCTACCCCGCGCTCGCGCCTTCCATCGGCGGGGCGCCCCCCAAGGTAGACCGGACGACGCTCACCTATGACGTCTTCCTGCCCTTCGCCGCTCGCCTGACCTTCAAGCCCACCGTCTTCTACGCGCACACGGTGTACGCCATCGCCTCGCCCTGGTCGGAGGAGAAGATGCAGTGCTTCTACTTCTCCTCCTACCACCCGCGGCTGCGCAACCACTTCCCGGACATGTTCGTGAAGAGCGAGCTGGCCATCCTCGAGCAGGATCGCCTGGTCGCCGAGGCGCAGCGGCCCCTGGCGCACCCGCTGGACTTCACCAGCGAGGTCCACGTGCGGGCGGACCGTCTGCCCCTCGAATACCGCCGGGCGCTGATCGCCCTGCGCACGGGCCAGGCCGTGGAGCCGCCCACCCCTGACTGAGGCTGATACTTGGGGTGCTGTAGATTTCCCGACAAGCGCCCGTGTAGAGTTCCCGCCCTCAGCTCAAGCTTCTCCCCCCCTGTCCTGGCGCCGTGATGGAGCGCGCGGGACTCGAGCCTCCATGAAACTGCACCCGAAGATCCTTCTCCTCTCCCTTATGGTGCTCGCGTCCGGTTGCGACGTCTTCACCACCACGGACGCGGAGGGAACCCGTGGCCGTGGCGCCAAGGCGTTCGATCCGTATTCGAGCTCCGCGTCCGGTGCCATTTCGCTGTCGCTGCTGCAGTTCAAGGGCTGCGCCATCCTGCCCAACGGCCTGCCGGTGTCGCGCGGCTCGTTGAACCTGCCGGGCTATCCGGACACGTGCGTCAACCTCACCGAGGGCCAGCCGCTGGCGCCCCCGAGCGAGCCCACCGAGCGTTTCAACGTCACGCCCGGCTCGCTCTACTTCCTGCGTGAGCTCACCGCGGTGGACACGGTGTTCGATCAGCACACGAACTACAACGACCGGCACGCTCCGGCGGTGTGGATCCGCAAGGAGTCGCTCTTCAAGGACCTGGACTGGTCGGGGATGAGCGTGGGCCGCGACGAGTGGCGCTCCTACAACAACCGGGGCACCTTCCAGCGCGAGACGTATTTCGAGAACGCCGCGTGGATGCTGTCGGACGACGACACGTTCCAGCTGGATGTGCTCGACGCGGACGGCAACGTGCGCACGTCCGCCACCTACAAGCGCAAGGACTTCCTCGCGGAGAACGCCGTCACCGGCCGCACCCGCGTGAGCTGGTCCATCGTCGGCCTGACGAAGCCGCTGTACCCCGGGGATCCGATGGAGCACGTGGACCCCGACTACGGTCCGGCGCCCACCTACCAGACGACGGTGAAGGTCTCGCTGGCCAACTCGACCAACCCCTTCAACACCTTCCGCATGCCCCAACTCACCGGCGAGGGCGTCATCCGCGTCACCTGGAGCCTGATGCCGGAGAAGCCCTTCCTCTTCCCGGTGACGTTCGTGCCGGAGCAGAGCCGCGACGCCTCCTGCTACAAGCTGGACGCGAACGGCCTGGCCACCAGCGAGCGCGTGCCCTGCGGCTTCGGCCTCGACCAGAAGGTGAGCATCGCCCGGCCGGGCAACGGCAAGTTCTTCATGCCGGGCGACACGGTGGGCTTCCGCGTCTCCCTGCGTGACGGGGACGGCAACGGCCTGCACTCGAGCGATGGCCTGCCCAGCTTCAACGAGTACATGGGCGACAAGTCCAACGGCCTCGCCTACTTCAACGAGTTCATGCTCACCACGTTCCGCGACGTGAGCAGCTCCGAGACCGGCTTCAAGGTGGTGGGCCCCCTCCAGGACATCAAGGCCACCTACGGCACCTACCAGACGCCGTACTTCGCCTACCCGAATACGAGCGAGCCCTTCTACTTCCTCTACCCCAACGCCGTGTACCTGCCTCGCGGCGCGGACGTGATGCCGCCCACCCAGTGGGCCGTCACGCTGCCGGAGAACGCCAAGCCGGGCACCTACGCCATCTACGTCAAGGGCCACCGCAACTTCATGGGCGAGCGCCTCAACCGGATGGACCCCTTCTTCTTCCAGGTCGGCCAGGAGAAGGAGACGACCTACCCGGGCCGCGTGGGCAACTGCCAGATCTGCCACAACGGCGTGAACTCGCTGAGCAACCTGCACCACGGCCTGTCCGTGGACCACGTGGAGGGGTGCACGGTGTGCCACACCGACGAGACGGTGGGCTTCATGCCGGACGTCATCCACCGCATCCACATGGGCTCGCGCAAGTACGAGAAGAGCAAGGCGGACTGCACCCTGTGCCACCTCACGCGTGAGAGCGCGCTGCGTCCCAGCATGCAGGCGTGCGGCAGCTGCCACGTGCAGGTGCACGGCGCGGAGTACTTCGACCTCAAGTTCGAGAAGCTGCAGAACACGCCCAACTCGTACGGCAACTGCGCCAACGCGTGTCATGCCGTCACGCCGCCGACCCAGCACATCCTGCCGGCCCGCTGAGTCTGGGAGATCGCCATGAAGATTTCGACCGTCATCTCCAGCGCCCTCTTCCTCTCCGCCGCCCTGTCCGGCTGCATGACCGAGGAGCCGCCCACCCCGGTGGACACGAACCTGTACACGGACATGCCGCGGGTGAGCACCGTGAACGGCTACGTCATCGACCCGGAGGCGTTCTTCGCCCTGTCCGCCCAGTGGCCGGTGGACCCCGAGGACCCCGAGGGTCCGCCGCCTCCCATGCTCTTCAATGGGATGCCGTACTTCGAGCTCTCGAGCGTCTCGGGTGCCAACGTGTACCTCGCGTCCGGCACCCACCAGACGGAGCGCTCGGCCACGAACGAGCGCGGCGTGTGGCAGGTGTTCAACGTGCCCACGACCGAGACGGACGCGTACCTGATGCATACCGAGCCGCTGGCCTCGGGCGTGCATCTGGGCGCGGGCGTTCCCTTCCCGTCTCCGGTGGAGCTGCCCGAGAGCCACTACGTGGCGACCACCACGTTGCGCCCCATCGTTCCGAGCGTGCCGCTGTGCCAGTACCAGGTGGCCACGCTGGTGAGCGATACCGGAGCGCTCGCGGCGCTGGCCAATGCGCGCACGTCCGCGGGCACTCCGACCACCGTCGACGACCTGCTCAACCCGGGCAAGACGGGCGGCGTGGTGCTGGCCTGGGTCTACGCCCCCAGCTTCCTGGCCGACTGGTTCCAGTTCCCCGCGGACTCCATCGCGGCGGAGCCCAGCATGGGCCAGCTCTACTCGCTCGACTGGGCGCCTCCGGGCGTGGGCGGGCCGGATCAGTCCCCCATGGGCTACATCGCCAGCGAGGGCGGGGTGAGCCCCCTGGGCTACTACGCCGTCGTGCTGCCGCCGGGCGCCTCGGGTGAGCTGACGGTGCAGTTCGCCGACACCACCCCCGAGGGTGGCGAGCCGGGTCCCTTCGGTCCTCGGCCCTACTTCATCCCGCCGCTCTCCGCCCCCATCCAGCCGGGCGTCTCCATGGCGCGCGTCTTCTCCTTCCCCGGTGGGGACGAGGAGGAGCCGCCTCCCACGAGCACCGATGACGAGGAGATGCCGCCCTCGCCCAGCGAGGACTTCGGGGTGTTCTGCTTCCCTCGGTAGTCGAGCGCGGCAGTCCCCCTGGCGGGCTCACCGCCAGGGGTGGAGCTGGAGTTGGCGGAAGCGCACGGCCGGCTGCCCGAAGGACACGGGGAGCGGGCCGTGGTCCTGTTTACGGCAGCCCCGCGTGGCGAACAGGTTCTGGAGGTCCGCGCCAATGGCGTCGAGGTCCGCCAGCGCCTGAAGGCCGTTGCCGCTGAGGATGCCCGGGGACACCAGCCGCCCCGGACAGCCCTCGCGGATCTCCTGGGCCTCCACCACGTAGAAGCTGAAGTCCCCCGACAAGAGGTTCATGTGGCGGGGCGTCAGGTGACGCACCAGCAGCCCGTGCGGGATGCCCGCCATGAGGCTCTCGAGGTCTCCCTGGTGCGGCTCGACGCGGGTGTGCGCCATGCGGGGCAGGGGCGGGTGGCGGAAGCCCGTCCTGCGGCCATGTCCGTTGGGCGCCCGGCCCAGGCGTCCGGCGCTCTGCGCGTCCAGCAGCGGGGAGCCGACGACGCCCGCGCGCAGCAGGGGCACCGCCTGGGCGGGGTGGCCCTCGTCATCGCAGGCATACGCGAGGGCGCCGCGCCCGTCCGTCGGGTCGTCCGAGATGGAGACGAAGGGCTCGGCCACGCGCTGTCCGAGGCGGCTCGCCAGGTAGGAGCCACCGCGCGCGACGACGTCTCCCTCCAGCGGGTGCCCGCACACCTCGTGGAAGAAGCAGGCGGAGGCCGCTCCGGGAGGGAACACCACGGGCAGCGCGCCGGTGGGGCAGGGCACGGTGGGGGTGCCTTCCTGGAGGAGCCGCACCATCCGCTCCACCCGGGACTCGAGCTCCGGCAGCGCCGCGAGCATCCGCTCTCCGTCCGGCCAGGCCGCGCAGCGCCACACCTCCGCCATGCCGTCGGGAGTGGCCAGGAAGGCCTTCACCTCGAGCAGGGTGTAGCGCCGCCGGTCCTCGGCCTGGCGCTCCTCCGAGGCGAAGAGGATGTGTTGCTCCACCTCGCGCAGCAGCACGTCCAGGTGCGCGGCGCCCGCGGCCTTCGCCGTGTCCACCAGCCGTTGCACGGCGTCGGTGAAGAGGGCGGCGTCCGGAAGACGCGGCTCGGGGGAGAGCATCGCGCGAGCCCGCTGCGCCACCTCCGAGGGCAGGGCTCCGGGCGGGAGCGAGTCGCCGGCCACCTCGGCCCAGGTGCGCTCGATGCCACCGGGCACGTCCTGGCGCCTCGAGTAGCCGCGCTCGAAGGTGGGGGCCTGCACCCGGGGCCCCGTGCGCTGGTGGACGACCTCGGTCTGCTCGCGCCGCTCTACGAACCAGTCCTGCAAGGGGAGACTCCTTCCCTCCGTTTCATAGCACTCGCGCGCCGGGCATGATGAGGCCTCGAGCAGGTGAGCTGGGAGCGCGAGGATGTCGGTAACGGCCGGTGAGCCGCCGGAAGCGAGCGCAGGGGAGGTGCCCGGAGGCGCGGTGCTGGACGCGCTGGCCGGGGCGGCCCGGTCGCGGCTGGAGGCCTTCTCCCGGGAGCAGGCGGGCACGCGGGCCGAGCTCTTCCTCTCCGAGGGCCGCCGGCTGACGTTGGAGTACGAGGCCTCCACCGGAGCCTTCACCGTCAACCGGGGCGGCTCCCTGCTGGCGGCGGCGCGGGTGTGGCGCGGAGAGCAGTCGGGGTTCGCGAGCCTGCCCGTGGCGGGGCCCGAGGACGTGAGCCGGGTGCTGACGGCCGCCCTGCAGCGGATGGGGCCGGGCCCCACCTTCTCCCCGCCCGAGCTGGCGGCCGGAGTCACGCCGCCCTCGTTTCCGGAGCTCCCGGCGGAGCAGGCCCGGGCGCGGGCGGAGCACTTCATCCGGACGGTGGTGCCTCCTGGCCGGGTGGTGCAGGCGGCGCTGCTCACCCAGGCCACGGCCTGGAACGTGCTCGTGCGCGATGACGGTGGCCTCTCGCGCGGAGGCAGCTCCCGGGAGGAGGCCTTCGTGCGGTGCGAGACGTCGCGCGGCGCCATCGTCGATGCCGTGGCCTCACCGTGGGGGGGGACGTGGCCGCTCGAGTCCCTCCGTGAGCGGCTCGCGCAGGCCGTCGAGGCCCTGGAGGGGCCCGCGGAGGCGGTGGACCCGAGCCTGCCGCTCGTCCTGAGGCCCGCCGTCGCGGCCCCGCTCGTCGAGGCACTGGCCTGGCTGCTGCACGGGGACGTGGTGGCCTCGATTCCGGCGCTCGTGCGCGCGGTGGGGAAGAAGCCCTTTCCCGCGGTGCTCAGCGTCCGGGACGAGCCGCTCCATCCGCTCGGGACGCGGCGCCTGGACCTCGACGACGAGGGCGTACCCGCCGGTCCGTTGCGGCTCATCGAGGAGGGGCGGCTGCTGGGCTTCCTCCACTCGGCGGGGACGGCGGCGCGGCTGGGCGTGGCGCCGAACGGCCGCGGGCTGCGCTTCGAGGGCTCGCCGCCCGCACCGGGTGTGGTGAACCTCTTCGTGGTGCCTCGCGGTGATGCGCTCCCCGCGCGCTACACGGAGTTGGTGGCGCGCGTCGAGACGTTCACCACCATGCCGCGCCCCGGGCTGGTGGCGATGGTGGCGGGAGGCTGGGAGGTGCACGAGGGCCGGCGCGTGCGCCGGGTGGCCCCCATGGACCTGAACCTGCCCGTGCTGGAGACGTTCCGGGAGCTGAAGGGAGTCGGGCCGGAGCTGGCCTTCTTCCCCACCGCCGGGGGAGTGGGAGCGCCGACGCTCGTGCTCCCCCCGCCGCGGCGAGGCTGAGGGCTCCCGTGCGGCTCAGCGGCGCCGGGGAGCGGGCGGCTCGCAGCGCCGCACCGCGTGCCAGCTCACGAGCTCATTCAGCAGTGCCTGGAATGCGCGCCGGTTGAACCCGCGAGCCGTCAGCCGGGAGAAGAAGGCGTCCTCGAGCGCCTCCACCTGCTGGGGCTTGCCGCTGTTGAGCGCCTGCACGAGCTTCTCCAGGCGGTTGCGCAGCGCGGCGGAGGCGGGCAGGGCGGTGGAGTGGCCGTTGGCGGCCACGAGCACCTGGGACTCGGGCAGCGGCACGCTGACGAGGGGGCTCGTGGAGGATGTGCGGATCCACTCCAGCGGAGAGAGGGGCTTCTGGTTGGCCAGGGGAGCGGCGCCCTGTAGGGCCCCGGCGGAGAGGAGGCGGGCCCACTCCGAGGTGCGCTCGCGCTCGAGGGCGAGCAGGTTCTTGCGCCGCGACTGCTGCTGGAGGGCCGAGCGCACCGAGGCCGGCATCCGCCAGCGCTTCGCACCGGGCAGCTCGGAGTGGCGCACGCGGCCGGGCCACTCGATGGGCGACATGCCGCCGATGTCCGGTGGGCGGAAGGCCACGCCGAGCGAGGCGCTGACGGCGAGTCCCTCGGAGGGTTCGGCGCGGTGCCAGTACGAGGCCGGCCAGTACATCAAGTCTCCCGCGCGGCCCTCCAGGAGCCGGGCGTGCGAGAGCACCTGCTGCTCATCGGCCTTGTCGCGCAGCTGGATGAGGCTCTCGCGGTGGATGGTGCCCGGATCCTTGGGCACCTCGTCGCGCTGGGAGAGCGCCTCGAAGGGCCAGAGGTTGATGCTCTTCTTGCCCTCGACGACGAAGTAGAAGACGTGCAGGTCGTCCTTGTGGATGCCGAACGGCGTGTAGCGGTAGTTGCCGAAGAACACGGCCGACTCGGCGCCGCCCAGGGGCACGCCCACCGCCTCGTGGAAGCCGGACAGGAAGCTGCGCATCTGCTGCCAGTGGCCCCAGTGGTGGCACTGGGCGCGGTTGAGCACGATGCCGAAGCGCTTGCCTCCCAGGTAGCGGGTGACGCGCTCCAGGTACGCATGCGCGTTGCCGTCCTCGCGCATGGGCAGGTGCTCGCGGGTGAGCGAGAACAGCATCGAGTAGTACGGCAGGCCTCCCGGGCCGTCCTCGTGCTCGATGTAGAAGCGCATGACGCGCATGGGGGGCAGCTCGCCCCGGAGCACGCGGTCGCTCGCATCGCGGAGCGCCTCGAAGATCTCCTCGAGCGAGGGGAAGTGCGCGGCGAACAGGCCGCGGAAGATGACGGGCTCCTGGTCCCAGTGCTTGCGGGCGAAGTCCTTCCAGAAGGAGCGGGGCAGCGCGAGCGAGGGCTCGACGTGGACCGTGGAGTCGGGAGGGGTGGCGGGCACGAGCATGGGGGCGTCTCGGGAGGAGGAGCGGGGGGAGGGAAGCCTATACCTGCGCCGGCAGGGGTTGGAGGGCACCGGAGCTCAGGCGCTCGAAGCGCCAGAGGATCGCGAGGGCCATGGTGGTGAGGCCCGCGCACAGGCCGCCCCAGATGCCGACCACGCCGTAGCCCAGGCCGTAGCCGAGGAAGAGTCCCACCGGCAGGCCGACGAGGAAGTGGCCCACCGTGACGGCCACGGAGGTGAAGCGCGTATCGCCCATGCCGCGCAGCACGCCGGCGCCCACGCCCAGCACGCCGTCGGAGAACTGGAAGAGGGCCGTCACCATGAGCAGCGGCACCAGCATGGGGACGACCTCGGGGGGCGCGCCGATCAACCGGACGAGCTGGTGGGGGAAGACGGCGAACACCAGCGCGCTGAACGCCGTGAAGGCCGCTCCGGACGCGAGTGCCATGTGCCCGCTCTGCCGCACCTGCTGGGGGTTGCCCGCGCCCACCGCCCAGCCCACGCGCACGCTGCCCGCGTTGCCGATGCCCGACGTCACCGAGAAGGAGAAGATGCTGTAGGAAATGGCGATCTGGAAGGCGCTGATGCTCTCCGGGCCGAAGCCTCGCGCGAGCATGCCGGACACGGCGTAGATGCCCTCGTCCGCCATGATGTGCAGCGCGATGGGGAAGCCGAGCCGCAGGGTGGGGAGCATCATCGCCCACTGAGGACGGGGCGCGGGCACGGCCCCGGGCACCCGGCGCACCGCCTGCGTCACGATGAGCCACTGCAGCGCGGTGCAGAGCGTGGTGGACAGGGCCGCGCCCTTGATGCCGAGCGCCGGCACCGCGCGCAGGGGGCCGAGGAACTCGGGCAGCCCCGCGCCGCCGAAGACGAGCAGGGTGGCCGCCACGAGGTTGACCACGTTGGCGACCACCGTGGAGAGCACCAGCACGCCGGTGCGCCCCACGCCCTGGAGATAGGCGCGGGCGGTGAAGAAGAGCAGCAGCAGGGGGAAGCCGGGCGCGCGCCAGGTGATGTACTCGCGCATCTGGGGCAGCTCCACGAAGTCCAACCCGAGGTGCGGCAGCAGGTAGAGCCCCAGCACCAGCGGCACCGCCAACAGGATGCCCGCCACCACGGCGAGGTAGCTGCCGTGCCATAGCAGGGTCCTGGCCCGCGCCTCGTTGCCCGCGCCGAAGGACTGGGAGACCTGCGGATCCAGTCCCATGATCAACCCCGCGCCGAGGCTGATCACCACGAAGAAGACGGCGTTGGAGATGGCCACCGCCGACAGCTCGGCCAGCCCCGCCCGGGCGAGGATGGCCGTGTCCACGAACCCCATCAGGGAGTGGCCCACCTGGGCGATGGTGATGGGGATGGCGAGCTTCCAGAGCTCTCGAAGCTCCGCTCGGCGGCTGGTGACGGCAGGTGGGGGGGACATGGGCAGACGGAATCTATCTCGTGTTAGCGTGGGGCCGCGACCCCCCCACGGACAGAGACCCCCATGAGCTTTCGTCTGCCCACCGAGTTCTGGAAGAGCTTCGCGCAGGATGTCTGGAGGAAGCAGCCGCGCGTCTTCGAGAACCCCTTCGGGGGCCGGCTCTTCGCGCCCCCGGAGGAGCTCTTCCGCATGGCCGCGGCCGAGACGGAGCGCTTCGCCCAGACCGCCGGCTCGCGGAGTGACTTCAGCTGCCACGTCAACGTGGGCAAGGCGATGGTGCTTCAGGACCAGACCCGCCTGATGCCCAACGCGGCGGATGGCTCCTTCCAGGGCTGGGACGCGCGCCTGAACCGGGAGGAGGGCATCCGGGGCGCCATGTACTTCATGAACTCGACCCAGCGGCGCTCGCCCCTGCTCTACCAGCGCTACCGCGAGTTCACGGACGGTCTCTTCACGCAGATCGGCCTGCCCACGTGGAAGATCAACACGGACATGTTCATCGGGGACTACCCCGAGACGCCCTTCGGCGTGCACAAGGACGTGACGGACAACTTCCATTTCGTCGCCCTGGGCCGCAAGCGCATCCTGCTCTGGCCCTATGAGTCCTTGCTGCATTACGTGCAGCCCGGCATGGACGTGAGCGAGATCGAGTTCTCGCTGCAACTGCGCGGCCTCAAGGAGATCCGCGAGCAGGCCATCGTCCTGGAGGGCGGGCCGGGCGATGTCATGTATTGGCCGGGGCACTTCTGGCATTGCGCCGAGGGCACTGGAAGCCTCGTCGCCAGCAGCAGCTGCTACATCGATCTCTTCTACTCGCCGCTGATGGAGACCTTCCCGGACGTGGTGCAGGAGACGCTCCACCCCATCCGCGAGCTGCATCCGGCCACGCCCTATTCCCCGGAGCGCCGCCAGGAGCTCGCGGGTGCCATCCCCGAGCAGCTGCGCGACACCACGCGGCGCGTGAGCCAGGGCCTGAAGGCGCTGGTGGAGGGGGGCCTCGAGCGGGAGCTGGAGCTCACGTGGCTGCGGTACGTGAGCGGCGGAGGCTTCCTGCGCGTGCCGCCGCCCGCTACCGGCGTGGTGCTCGACGAGGCGCGGGCGCTGAAGCCCGTCCCCGAGTCGAACCTCATCTGGCGCAAGCTGGCGAACGGGGAGATCGCCTGCGCGGCCAACGGGCTCGTGCGGTGCTACCCGGAGAGCCGCGGGCTGGTGGAGACGCTCCAGCGCCTGGCGGGCGGAGGCTCGCACCGGCCGGGGGCGCTGCTCGACGAGGCGAAGCAGGAGCACCAGGGGAGCACGGTGGTGTGGTCCCGCGAGAAGCTGCGCGAGCTGCTCACCACGCTCGTGGAGCAGCGCGCGCTCGTCCCCGCCTGAGCGCGCCTCCAGTCGGGGCCCCGCTCACTACCCGAGGAGGAGGTCCTTGGGGCCGCACAGCCGCTCGGCCACGAGCCCCCGGGCGCGGGCCGCGGCCAGCAGCCGCTCGGACTCCTGCATCCGAGGCTCCTCGGGACCGACGGGCGGGCCCATGATCTGCGTGAGCCACGGCTCCAGGCCCATGGCGTAGTTGTACAGGTGCGTGGCGCCGAGCTGCTCGAGCGTGCGCAGGCCCTCGGCCGCGTTGCCGCCGCGGCACCGGCGGTTCTCCTCCAGCTTGCGGTCGCGCTTCTTGGGGAAGAGCACCTCGATGGTCCAGGTGAGCGGCGAGCCCTCCACCTCGGTGTTCATGAACACCGTCTGGATGGGGCCCAGGTCCTTGCGCACGTGGCGGTAGAGCGCGTCATCCACGCCCAGGGAGTCGGCGGCGAACAGCACCTGCTGCTGGCCCATCCGCACCACGTACGCGGACTTGCCGTGGCCGATGTCGCCGTGCTCGCCGAGGAACGGGGCGATGATGATTTCTCCGTCCGGCAGGGGAAGGGACTCGTAGAGCTCCGGCTCGAGGACGCGCTCGAAGCCGAGCGAGCGGGCCAGCAGCTTCGGCGAGTAGTCGCCCAGCAGGAGGCCACTGGCGCGCGGCACCACGAGCTGGCCGATGCGGTGGCGCAGCCGCAGCAGCGTCTCGATGGAGAGGTGGTCGTAGTGGCTGTGGGTGATGAGGACGTAGTCGAGGCGGGGCGGCAGGTCCTGGAAGGACAGGCGCGGCATGCCCCCGGAGGCCGGAGTCGCACCGAGCAGTGGATCCACCAGCACGGTGGTGCCCTTCCACTCGATGAGCACGCAGGCGTGGCCGAGGTAGCGCAGGCGCGGCCCGGGGCCCTCCCACGGCGTGTAGGGACGCAGGGGGGCCTCGGACAGCAGCGGCGCGAGCTCCGCGTCACTTTTGGCGGCGGGGCCGAGCAGGTCCCGGATGAAGCCGAGCGGCCGGGGCTCCAGGTCCAGCGCGAACAGCGCATCCAGCCGCTTGTCGTCGAAGGGCACCTGCCAGTCGAGCTGTCCCGGCTCGGGCAGCACGGGCGTGGTGAGGAGATCCGGCCGGGCATCGGACTCCAGCCGGAAGAGGCGCAGCGACTGCAGCTCCCGTTGGTGGCAGGGGCCGCGGTACATCATCCCCTCCAGCACCCGGAGCGAGGGACGGCCGTGGTAGTCGTAGAGCAGCTCCACACGCCCGCGCAGCGGCTCCGGCAGCTTCGCGTAGAAGGGCTCCATCGACTGCCCGCGGGCCTCCTCGAGCAGCAGCTTCTGGAAGCTCTCGAGCGCCTCGGCGAGCCGGAGGCGCTCCGCCTGGGCCTGCTGCATCTTCAGCGCGAGCTCCTTCACCTCACCGGCCCGGGGGGCGGGGATGCCGATGTGGCGCGCGTGGAACTCGGGGTTCTGCAGGTACGCCTTGAGGAGCGGGAGCTGGTAGCCGCGCACGTGAAGGCTGGCGGGCACGGGGGCCACCGTCATCCACCACGCGGCCCAGCTCTGCACGAGCGGCGCGACACAGGTGGAGACGTCCAGGCGGTAGGTGGGCTGTTCGGACATGGGCGGGCTCGGGCGGACGGGTGCTGCCCGCACGATAGCCGCCCACGCCCCGTGTCCTCCAGCCGGGGTGGGGCCTTGTCTCAGGCGAGGCCCAGCATGAGCTCGGCCTGGCCGTAGAGCCGCTCGCCGGGGATGCCGAGCCGCCGGCACGTCTCCAGCGCCACCTCCACCTCGCGCAGCCGCGTCTTCACCTCGTGCTCGGGGGTGGCCACCACGTGGCGCAGCCAGGGTTCGAGTCCCAGGGCATAGCTGTAGTAGTGGCGGGGACGCAGCAGCTCGAGCAGGCCGGAGAGCTGGGTGCCCGTGGCCGAGCCCTGACGGCGCGTCTGGTCCATCTGCCGGTTGGGAGCCTGGGTGAGGAGCGGGCCGTTGCCCCAGCTCAGGGGCGCGCCATTGGCCTCGACGGCGTAGAAGAAGGCATCCACGTCGCGCAGCAGGGGAGCGAGCCGCTCGTACAGCCGGGGCTCGGGCACGGACGCGTCGGAGCCGATGAAGACGCGCTGGCCGCCCAGCTCCAGCAGCCAGGAGGCCTTGGAGAGGATGTCCAGGTCGCCGTGCTCTCCGAGGAAGGGAATCGCGGTGGCCCGGCCACCGGGGAACTCGAGCGTCTCGAGGTCATCCAGGGCGCGCACGTGGCGGAAGCCGATGGCTCGGAGCATGGCGTCGAGCGAGGGGTCGCTCAGGTTGCCGCGGCTGCTACGAGGCACCACCACGGTGTCGGTGCGGCCGCGCAGCTGCAGCAGCGTCTCCACGGAGAAGTGGTCCGCGTGGGCGTGGGTGATGAAGACGCAGTCGAGCCGTTCGGGGAGCTGCGCGAAGGAGGAGCGCGGCTCGCCCTGGGACACGCCGTAACCGAGGGTGGGGTCCACCATGATGGCCACGTCCTTCGTCTCAAGCAGGAGCGAGGCGTGGCCGAAGTAGCGCAGGCGGACGCCCGGGCCCTGGTAGCGCGGCGAGGCGGGGACGCCCTCCGGGGTGAGGAAGGTCTCGAGCAACCCGGCGCGCTCGCCCTCCAGCCGCAGGGCCTCGCGCACCTCGCCGAGCGGGCGGGGACGGAAGCGCAGCGAGGTGAGGAACTCGACGAGCGGCGAGGAGAAGGGGAGGTCGAGGGTGAGCAGCCCGGGCCCGTCCAGGCGCGGGGTGCTGTAGCCGAACGCCCGCTCATCGCTCTGGGCGAGCGAGAGCTGGAGGGACTGTTCCTCCTCGCGATAGAGGCCGCTGCGGTAGAGGAGCGGCTCGATGAGGCGGAAGCGGGCGCGGTGGCGCGTGTCGTAATAGAGCTCGACGAGGCCGCGCAGGGACTCGGGCACCTCGGGGTAGACGCGCTCGATGCCGGTGCCGGGATCCGAGACCAGACGGTCATCGAGTGCCTGGATGGCCTCGGCGAGCTGCTTGGGGCCGAAGGGGGAGGCGAGGGTGCGGTCGATCAGCTCGCGGACCTCGGGGGCGCGCTCGACGGGGAGATCGACGAAGGAGCCGCCGCGCAGCGCGGGGATGCGCACGGCCTCGGCATGGCGCTTGGGTTGGTCGAGGAAGGACTGGAGCACCGGCAGATGCGAGCGCATCACCTTGAGCGCGCGGTGCACCGGGGGGATGAGGTGATGATCCGCGAGCCACCGGAGGATGAGCGGCTCGATGCGGGCATGCGGCTTGAGGAAGACGGGCGTGTCGGAGTGCATCTACGGCACGGAGGGTAGCACTCGCGATGTCCGGGACGTGAGCCGGGCCTCCCCCGACTCCAGCGCCGAGGGCAACCATTCGCTGATTTACGAGAGGTTGATGTGTTCCATCTGCATTCCTCCTCGGATGGATTGGATGAGGACGCCCTGGCCGACCAGCCAGGACGTCAGCGGGGATGACCGCCAAGGTTCTTATGCCGAAGCACGGGCGCTCTTGGTGATCTCCCCGAATGATGCCGCGGAGAACGGTGAGCCCCAGGAGTTGTCAGCCCCGCCGGGTATTCCCTTGGATCGGCTACCCATCGGGGTGTGGCCATCACCACGAGGAATTCCCATGAAGCTGGCCGGAGCGGTGGTGCTGTTGGTGTGCCTCGCCGGATGCGCGACGACCCCGGACACAGGCGGGTCTGGCCCCTCACCCTCTCCAGGAGTCCAACCCGCGAGGAAGAAGGAACTACCCTGGTTGAACGTGCCGGGTGGGCAGATGAAGACGACGCTCTTCTACGGCCCCTGGCAGTGCCGCCGTCAGTTCGTGAACCAGTGCCAGATGGAATGCGCCCAGGAGCGCCACACGCTCATGGGGTGCATATGGTTGGCGGACATCAAGCTGGACTGGGTGGGAAGCCTCGTCGTCCTACCCGTTCCCGTGAAAGCCGGGAGCCGCTACGGCATCTATCACTGCTGCTGCAACTACCCCACTCTGCCGAAGGCGGTGAAGGAGGTTGAGCGCAAGCGGTGGGAAAAGATCCGAGACTCCTTCCGGGACGACTGGAGCAAGAAGTTCGGAGAGTGGCCCGTCGACGGAGGCATCTCCTGGCCGGGCCATCACATCCGGGACCTCTGGCACGGTGGCGATCCGGTGGATCCCAACAACATCATCCCCGTACAGCCCAGCATCCATGACGAATTCACCAGGGCCTACCCTGCCTGCTACGCTGGGCAAGCGCCCTGGAACACAGTGGGACCCGACCTGCCCTACTCGGACAACTGACGATGGCCACGCCCATGAGCGACCTGCTCGAAGAGGTCTCCCGCGAGCCCTTCCCTCATCCCCCCTCCACGCCCGAGGAAGTTGAGGAGTTCGAGCGGCGGGTGGGCTGGAAGCTGGACCCGGACCTCCGGGCCTTCTATCTGCATTGCAATGGGGCCGCTCTGCTTCGATGGCCGGATTCGCCCTATGAAATCCTGCCTCTGTCGAAGATCGTCCGGGCACGGGTGGCCATCTGCGGTGAGGATGACGACAGGTGGGGCCCGGCCTCGATGTACGCCTTCTGTTACGTGCGCGATGGCAACTATGTCGTCTTGGACGTGAGCCGACAAGTAGACGGGCGGTATCCGCTCATTGATGGGGACCGAGAGACCTGGCCCAACCCGGAATACTGCACGCAGATCGCCAGCTCGTTCTCGGAGTTCTTGGAGCAGGTGCTACGCACCCGGCGTAGCCTCTACTGGCTGGGGGAATGAGACTGTGGCCATGCTCATGAGCCGCTTGCTGGAAGAAGTCTCCCGCGAGCACTTCCCCTATCCCCCAGCCCCACCCGAGGAGATCGAGGAGTTCGAGCGGTGGGTGGGGTGGAGGTTGGACCCGGACCTGCGCGCCTTCTACCTGCATTGCAACGGCGCCGAGCTGATCGAACGGCTACCCGATTCTCCCTACCAGATACTTCCTCTCTCGGAGATCGTCCGGGCGCGAGTCGCCATCTTCGGGAAGAAGAATGATGATGACGCGCATGGGCCCGCCTCGATGTGGGCCATCTGCGACGTCCAGGACGGCAACTACGTGCTGGTGGACGTGGCCCGCCAGGAGAACGACCGCTACCCCCTGACGGACGGCTACCACGAGGCATGGCCCAACCCGAAATACTGCGGGCCAGTCGCCAACTCCTTCTCGGAGTTCCTGGAGCAGGTGCTACGTACCCGGCGCGGCCTCTACTGGCTGGGTGAATGAGCAGGCAATTCTTTACGCCATTCATTCGCGCGCAGAGTGATGGTTCATCTGCGCGTACTTTCGGAGGGACACTGGCGGGTATTGCTTCGTATCGAACTCCAGAATTTCACGGGCGATTTCGCGCGTTTGTCCGCCTGAAGGGTTGGAAGTCCCAATCCCGTAAGGATAGAGCACGGCCTTGATCAGGTGCCGTCTGCCTGAAGAGACCAAACTGAGTTCCTCAACCGAATGAAGTACGGCCCGCGTGAGGAAAACCGGCCATTCCGAGCAAACTCGTGGACAACAACACCAGTCGCTTCATGGTGCTCGATGATGACGGCCCACTTGCCTCCCGTACTCTGGACTTCGACGGCAATACGCACCAGGTCGCGAACGTTGTCTCTACCTGGTGGTCCGATTTGAGGATGGAAAGCCTTCTCGTTGTACGAACGCCACGCATCGCCGAACTGGCGCTCTAGCCGTCGCGGCAGAAGTACCCAATGGTCCATCGCCGCCAATGCGAGCGCACAACCGACCATGATGTAGAAGACGAACCACAAATTCACAGGGGCACTCTCCGCGTGAGGCATGTTGGCATCGTGCCTTCTTACCGCAGTGAAAATATATGTCTTAAGCAAGGGTGGGAATCTTGGTCGGGACAGCGTGCGTCGCGTAGAAGCGCCGCGTGGTGGTCGGGCTCTTGTGGTTGAGGAAGGCCGCCACCGAGGCCGGGTCCGCCCCTTTCTCGATGGCCCAGGTGGCGACGGAGTGCCGGAACCGTCCCAGGGTGAAGGGAGGGACGCCTGCCGCCTTGCACGCCGCCTTGATGGCCAAGCCGTACTTCTCGAAGCTGAACGAGCCCCGCTCCAGCAGCCGCTTCCCGGCCTCCAGCACCTCGGCGGACACGGCGGTGCGCAAGGGCTCGCCGCTCTTGGTTTGCGGACACACCAGCACCCCCGCGATCCCCTCGGCCTCGCCCCGGTACGGCTCCAAGCTGCCCATCCTGGCGAAGCGCACCAGCTCCGAGACGTGCCAGCCGGTGCCCGCCTGCACGTCCATCCCGTCGCGCCAGTGAGGCGCAAGGTACTCGTGGGCGAGCAGGTAATGCTCCCGGGGAATCACCTTGTCCCGCTTCCACTGCTCGGGCCGGGCCTGGGGCACGGTGAGCCGCCCGAAGGTCGGATCCTCGGCCACCGAGAGGACGTGCTTCACCTTGCGCAACCAGGAGTAGACGCGCTTGAGGACCGCGATCCGATGTCCCCGGGCCTTCGCTCCCTCCAGGGCGGGGAGGATGTCGTCGAGGAGCGTGAGTTTCCGCAAGTCCTGGCCCTTGAGCTGGTCGGCCCACCACGCGAGGTAGCCCTGCTGCTTCTTCACCCAGGTGGGGCTGTTCTTGTCCACGTCGCGCGAGCAGGCGAGGAACTCAGCCGCGAGCGGCGCATTGAGGTAGATGGGCGCCTCGTGTGCCGAGCCCGCCGGGTTGTGTGCTCCGGGTCCGTCTCGAACCGCTTGAGCTGTTCCATGGTCGCTCGGAGCGTGGTCGCCCGCGTGCTGACCTTGTAGTTCCGCCCGTTGAGCATCCGGCGGATGACGTAGACCTTGCGACCCCTGGAGTCGTGGCGGATGAACCCGCCTTGCCACGTCTCCGCGTGGTCCTGGCTCTTGCCGGTGCTCTCGCCCATGCGCCCGCGCCCTCCATTGGGGAGAACGTCCGACAGGGGGCCAGAGGACAAAAGAAAAAGGGCGCCGGGTTTTCACCTGGCGCCCTTCTTGTGCTCCCCGACGAGGACTCGAACCTCGGACCTAGTGATTAACAGTCACCCGCTCTACCGGCTGAGCTATCGGGGAATATGTCCGCCGCGCGTTGGCCCTTGTGGACCGCCGCGACAACGAGGAGCTTTCTAAAGAACGGAGTCACTCCTGTCAACATCCTGTTTTGATCCGCTCTCTCGTCTTCGCTCGGTTCCCTGGTCGGCCCTGGAGGGTCTCGCCCCCATCGCCGCCGACGCCCTCGCGCAGGTCCTCTCGGGCAGCGCCGCGGAGCGCGTGCTCGACCGGACCCTCCGCTCCCATCGCTCCCTCTCCCGCGAACAGCGCCAGGCCCTCGCCGAGTCCGTCTTCAACGTCGGCCTGTGGCGCCGCCGGCTCGGCTTCCTGCTCGGCAACCCGAGCGCCCCCGCCTCCTCGCTCCTCTACGCCTTCCTGCACCGGCTCGCCGGTCTCCCGGCCACCGAGGCGGCCCGGCTCTCCGGGGTCGGGAGTCCGCCGACCCTCGTCTCCGAGGAGCCGCCCTCGCTCGCCCTCCGGTGGTCCCTGCCGGACTGGCTCGCCGAGCACTTCATCCGCGAGCTCGGCCCCGCCGCCGAGGACTTCTGCGCCCACCTCAATGTCCCCGGTCCCATCACGCTCCGGGTGAACCGGTTGCGCACCACCCGTGAGGCCCTCGCCGAGCGGCTGCGCTCCGAGGGCGTCGAGACCCGGCCCGGTGCGCTCAGTCCCCTCGCACTCCATGTCGTGGGTCCCCGGCCCAACCTGTACGGGCTCGGCTCGTTGCGCGAGGGCCTCTTCGAGGTCCAGGACGAGGGGAGCCAGTTGCTCGGCCTGCTCGTCGAGGCGCGGCCCGGCGAGACGGTGCTCGACCTGTGCGCGGGGGCGGGGGGCAAGACGCTGTTGCTCGGCGCGGCCATGGAGAACCGGGGACGGCTGCTCGCGTATGACCCGGATGCCGAGCGGCTCGACCGGCTCCTGCAGCGCTGTTCCCGGGCGGGCGTGTCGAATGCCCAGGTGCTCCGCGCGCCTCCCGAGGGCGTGCTCGCCGACCGGGTGCTCGCGGATGTGCCGTGCTCGGAGCTGGGCTCGCTGCGGCGCGGGCCCGACCTGCGCTTCCGTCTCGAGCCCGAGTCCCTGTCCCGGTGGCCTCGGGTGCAGCACGACATTCTCGAGCGCGCGGGCCGGCTCGTGCGCCCCGGGGGCCGGCTGGTCTACGCGACCTGTACGTTCAATCGCGGGGAGAACGAGGACGTGGTGCGCGGGTTCCTGCGCGAGGCTCCCGGGTTCAGGCTCGTGACTCCCGGGGCGGGGTGGCTGGAGCCCTCGTGTGTCCGGGAGGGGGTCCTGTTCTGTGCGCCACACCTGCACGGGACCGATGGGTTCTTCGCCGCCGTGCTGGAGCGGGTGGACGGGTAGGGGGCTGGAAGCCCGGGGGGCAGGGGGGGAGGTTGTCACCTGGACATGGGGTGTTCGAAGCTCGGAGACACGCGCGCACCGGGTGCTATGAAGGCGCCGTGCGTTGGCTCAAGCCCCTCCCGCTGCGTCCTCGCGACACCGTCCACATCGTCGCCCCCGCTGGCCCCTTCGACCCGCCCACTTTCGAGACCGGGCTCGGCGTCCTCGGGCGGCGGTATTCGCCCACCTACCAGCCGGACCTCTATGAGTCCTGGCGCTACCTCGCCGGCCCCGATGCGCGCCGGGGCGCCGAGCTCTCCCGGGCCCTCACCGACCCGAACGCCCGCGCCATCTTCTGCGCTCGTGGTGGCTACGGCGTCATGCGCCTGCTGCCCTCGCTCCCGCTGGCGGACATGGCTCCCACGGCGCTCGTGGGCTTCTCCGACATCACCGCGCTGCACCTGCCGCTGCAGGGGCTCGGGCGCGTCACCATCCACGGGCCCGTCGTCACCCACCTGGGCACGCAGCCTCCCGAGGTCCAGGAGTACCTCTTCCGCCTCCTCGAATCCCCCGAGGCCCCGCCGCCCCTCCAGGGCACCGCCACCTACGTGCCCGGCATCGCCGAGGGACGGCTGCTCGGCGGCAACCTCTCCGTCCTCTCGCGGCTGCTCGGTACCCCGTACATGCCGCCGCTCGATGGGGCGATTCTCCTGCTCGAGGACGTGGGCGAGCGGCCCTACCGGCTCGACCGCATCTGGACGCACCTGCTGCTCGCGGGCGTCTTCGACAAGGTGAGCGGTCTCGTGCTCGGCCAGTTCACCGATTGCGAGCAGAAGGGCGCTCCGTACAGCAGCGCGGATGTGCTCCGTTCGCTCGCCGAGGAGGCGGGCGTGCCGTGCGCCGCTGGCTTCCCCATCGGCCATGACATTCCCAACTACCCGGTCGCCCTCGGCACCCAGGTGCGGTTGGATGCGAGCGCCGCGCGCCTCACCTTCCTCGAAGGAGCGGTGCAGGCATGAGCGGCGGTCACCCCATCGCGGAGCTGCAGGACGTCCTCGAGGAGGCCGTGACGCTCGGCATCTTCCCGTCCGCGCAGGCCGTGGTGATGCACCGGGGCGCCCAGGTCTTCGGCGGCGTGGCGGGCGACGTCACGGGCGACACGCGCTTCGACCTGGCCTCCGTCACCAAGGTGCTGTGCACCACCGCGCTCTTCCTGCGCTTCTGGACCGAGGGCAAGGTGGGCCCCGAGGCGCCCGTGGCCCGCTACTTCCCGGGCTCGCCCGTGGGGGAGGCGGGGGCCACGGTGGCGGATCTGCTCTACCACCGCTCGGGCCTGCCGCCCTTCGTGCCCTTCTTCGCCGAGGCGCTCACCTCCACGCCCGAGCTCCTCGAGCCCACCTGTCCCTCGGCCACCCGCGCCCGCGTGCGCGAGGAGGTGGTGCGGGCCGCCGCGCGCACCCCGCTGGCCGCCCCGCTGCGCACGCGCACGGCCTACAGCGACGTGGGCTTCATCCTCCTGGGGGAGATTCTCTCCCGCGTGGGAGGCGCGCCGCTGGACGTGCTCTTCTCGCGGCACATCGCCGAGCCGCTCGGCCTCTCCGCGCGCTTCCACCGCCTCACGGACTTTCCCACCGACGGCCGCGTGGCGCCCACGGGAGCCACCCGTCCCCGCGAGCCCGCTCCCGGCCAGGAAACCCTGTGGGGCGAGCTTCCCACGCGTCCCGCGGTGCCCGGCGAGGTGGATGACGACAACGCCTGGGTGATGGATGGCGTCAGCGGCCATGCGGGCCTCTTCGGCACCGCGGTGGACGTGGCGCGCTTCGGCCAGGCGATTCTCGCCGGGTGCGCGGGGGAGCCGACGCTCGCCCCCGGGCCGCTCTGGTACCGCGCGCTGGCGACGGATCCGCTCCTGGAGACGAGCACCCGCTCCATGGGCTTCGACTCGCCCTCCGAGGGCCTGTCGAGCGCGGGCCACTTCATCGGCGACACGCCTCCGGGCGCGGTGGGCCACCTGGGCTTCACCGGCTGTAGCCTCTGGGTGGACCTGCGCCGCTCGCTGGTGGTGGCGCTCGTCACCAACCGCGTGGCGCACGGCCGCAAGGAGCTGCGCATCCGCGATTTCCGCCCCGTCTTCCACGACCTCGTCGTGCAGGCCCTCGGCCTCAGCGACCTCACCCCGAAAGCACATGGCTGACGACAACGGCAACGTCCTCGAAACCATCACCCCCGGCGCGGTGCGCCGCATCCACCTCGTCGGCGTGGCCGGCACTGGCATGGGCTCGTTCGCCGGCATGCTCAAGGCCGCGGGCTACGACGTCACCGGCAGCGACGAGAACGTCTACCCGCCCATGAGCGACATGCTCCGCGCGTGGGGGATTCAAGCGCTCACGCCCTACAGCCCGGACAACCTCGACAAGGCGAAGCCGGACCTCGTCATCATCGGCAACGTCATCCGCCGGGTGAACCCCGAGGCCACCGCCGTACGCGAGCGTGGCATCCAGCAGATGAGCTTCCCGGCGGCGCTGGGCTCGCTCTTCCTGGACCGGGCGCACTCCGTGGTGGTGGCGGGCACGCACGGCAAGACGACCACGTCCTCGCTGATGGCACACGTGCTCGTCGCGGCGGGGAAGGATCCGTCCTTCCTCGTGGGCGGCGTGACGCAGAACTACTCGGGCAACTACCGGGTGGGGAAGGGGCCGCACTTCGTCGTCGAGGGCGACGAGTACGACACGGCCTACTGGGACAAGGGCTCCAAGTTCCTCCACTACCGTCCGAAGACGGCCATCCTCACCAGCGTGGAGTTCGACCACGCGGACATCTTCCGCGACATGCCGCACTACGAGGCCACCTTCGACAAGTTCGTCCGGCTGATTCCGAAGGACGGGCGGCTGGTGGTGTGCGCCGCGTACCCCAACGCGGTGAAGCTGGCGCAGGCGTGCCCGGGGCAGGTCATCACCTACGTGGCGAAGGAGGGCGCGCAGGCGGACTACACCCCACGCAACGTGCGCTTCGGCCCCGAGGGCGCGCACTTCGACGTGGTCGAGCGTGGCACCGTGCTCGGCACCGCGCTGCTGCCGCTCTCGGGCATGCACAACGTGGAGAACGCGCTGAGCGTCATCGCCGCGGCGCGCGGGCTCGGCCTGTCCTTCGAGGAGATCGCCAAGGGCCTGGCCACCTTCCGTGGGGTGAAGCGGCGCCAGGAGGTGCGGGCGGAGATTGGCGGCATCATGGTGGTGGACGACTTCGCGCACCACCCGACGGCGGTGCGCGAGACGATCGCCGCCATCCGTCACCGCTACCCGGATCGCCGGCTGTGGGCCATCTTCGAGCCGCGCTCGAACACCAGCCGCCGCAACATCCACCAGGAGGACTACGCGCACTCCTTCACGGGTGCGACGCGGGCCAGCCTCAAGGTGCCCGAGCGCCACGACAAGGTGCCCGTCGACGAGGAGCTGAACGTGCCCCGCGTCACCGAGGAGCTGAAGACGCAGGGTATCGCCGCGGACTACGCCTCGGACGTACCCTCGCTCGTCGAGCGCGTCGCGCGCGAGTCCCAGCCCGGCGACGTGCTGCTGGTGATGAGCAACGGCGCCTTCGGTGGCTTCATCGAGAAGCTGCTGGCCGCGCTGCGCTCCCGCATGGGAGAAAAGTGAGCCATGCGCTCCTTGTCCCTCGCCCTGGCCGTGCTCGCCCTCTCCGGGTGCGCGCAGAAGATGCCCTCGCTCACGTCTCCGGCCATGACCTCCAGCTCGGAGGCCCTGGAGTCCGAGCCGGCCCCGCTGACCTTCACCGTCAAGCGCTACCCGGGCGGTGAGCCCCACGCCATCGCCAGCGACCGGGGCAGCGTGGTGCTGCTCGACGTGTGGGCCACCTGGTGCGAGCCCTGCAAGGACGCGCTGCCCATGTACCAGGATCTCGCGAAGCACTACGCCGAGCGGGGCCTGAAGGTGTACGCGCTCAACGTGGACGAGGACGTGCGCGCGCTCGGGCCGTTCCTCGAGGAGACGAAGGTGACGCTGCCCGTGCTGCTCGACGCCAACGCCGAGGTGGCGGACAAGGTGCTGCGGGTCCGGGGCATGCCCACCACGCTGCTCGTCGACCGTCAGGGCCGGGTGCGCTACGTGCACGAGGGCTTCGCCGAGGAGTTCCTCGCGAAGTACCAGTCGGAGATCGAGGAGTTGCTCGCCGAGCCCGTGAAGTAGACGAAGGAGGAGCCGCCATGGATGAGTCGCCCGCGACACTGCGCCGCATCGCCGAGGAGGGAGCCCGGCTCGCGGGCCGGGTGCTCGCCGAACGTTTCCTGGGTGAGCGCACCATCGAGTACAAGGGGGGCGACGGCATCGACCTCGTGACGGACGCGGACCGGGCGGCCGAGGAGACGGTGCTCGGCTTCCTCCGGCAGCGCTATCCGGGCCACGCGATTCTCGCCGAGGAGAGCGGGGCCTCGCGGGGCTCGGGGTTGCGCTGGGTGGTGGACCCGCTGGATGGCACCACCAACTACGCGCACCGGGTGCCGCACTTCTGCGTGAGCGTGGGCGTGGACGGGCCGGACGGGGTGCTCGCTGGCGCCATCTACAACCCGATGCTGGACGAGCTCTTCTCCGCCGCGCGAGGGCAGGGGGCCACGCTCAACGGCCGTCCGCTGAGGGTCTCGGGCACCAAGGCATTGGGGCACGCGCTGCTGTGCACGGGCTTCCCCTACGACGTGCACCAGCGGCCCGAGGGCCCGGTGGGCCTGCTGCGGCGCTTCATCGTCCGGGCGCAGGGGATGCGGCGCACGGGCAGCGCGGCGTTGGATCTGGCCTACGTGGCCGCGGGCCGCTTCGACGGCTTCTTCGAGTTCGGCCTCAAGCCCTGGGATGTGGCGGCGGGCTCGCTGCTGGTGCAGGAGGCGGGCGGGACGATGGTGCGCATCGACGGAGCCCCCTTCCAGGTGGAAATCGGGGACGTGCTCGCGTGCGCGCCGGGACTGGCCGCGCAGCTCATCTCCGAGTCCCAGGGCTTCCTCGCCGACATCGGCTGGACGCCCCCGGCTCCGCGCGCCTGAGCGCCTAGAAGAGGCTCTCCGGCACGAAGATGATGTCGCCCGGCTGGAGGGCGAAGTTCTTCTCCGCGCCGTCGCGGATGTCCTTCACCGGGACGCGGATCTTCAACTGCTGGCCCTCGGTCTGGCGCGCCACCTGGGTGGCGTTGGGCGAGGCCAGCTTGGTGAGGCCGCCGGCCAGCGTGAGCGCCTCGATGATGGTCATCCCCTCCTCGTAGGAGAACGTGCCCGGCTTCTGCACCTCGCCGAAGACGAAGACCTTCTTCGAGTTGTACTCGCGGATGGCGACGGACACCTCGGGGTGCTTGAGGTAGCGCGTGAGGCAGGCGCGCAGCACGTCCGCGGCGGTGCCCGAGGTGCGGCCCGCCAGGTGGACCTTGCCGCACAGCGGGTAGTCGATGGTGCCCTCGGGGGACACGGCCCAGACGCCCGAGTGCTCCGGCTCCTGGTACACGCGCACGTCCACCAGGTCTCCCGGGCCGAGCGTGCGTTGGGCCTCCGGGGTACCACCGGGGGTGGAAGAGGGCGCGGGCACCTCCGAGGCATCGAGCGTCTGGGAGGACGTGGTGGTGCGGCACGCGGTCAGCGCGCCGAGCAGCAGCACGAGCAGGGAAAGGGAGCGCATCACGGTGGCCGTCTCAGTACGTCACGGTCACTCGAACATACCCTTCGTGCCGGGAGTAGTTGATTCCGGTGCCGGGCTCCGAGGACGAACGGACTCCCAACAGGTAGCCGGCCCCGAGCACCATCCAGCGCTGGAACTGGTACTGGGGCCCCACGTCCAGCTTGTAGAGCGTGTCGTGCCGGACGCCCTGGAAGCTCAGCAAGTCGAACGAGGTGGCTCCCCGCAGGGTGAGCCGGCCGCCGAGCAGCGCCTGCGCCTCCAGGTACCCGCGGTCATCTCGGAACAGGCCGAAGGCCGCCACCGGCTCGAGGCTGCGCGCATAGCCGAGCTTGAGGGTGGCCGTGGCGCTCACCAGGTAGCTGGCCTCGAGCTGGGCGAGGATGGCTCCGGCCGACGCCGCGCCGAAGTCCTGGCCCCAGCCCACGGTGGCCGTGAGGGCGATTTTCGGCGTCACCAGGCCCGCGAGGCCCGCCTTGCCGTGCAGCAGCAGGGCGTCCGGGGTGTCTCCGTGGGCATAGCTGCGCCAGTCGAACTGGGCGTCCGCCACCACGGCCGTCTTCGGCAGGAAGCGCCAGCGGGCCTGCAGGCCGGCGCGCACGTTGCCGTAGTCGAAGCGGTCCACCAGCGAGGGATCGCACTCGGGGCCGCCGCAGCCCACTGGGGGCAGGGCTCCGGACGCCTTGAAGTGCTCCACCGCCCAGGCGAACTGGGGCGTCACCTCGAAGGCGCCGCCGCCGGGCCGCAGCGGCACGCTCAGGCGCACCTCGTTGAAGAGCGACAGCACGCCCGCGCCGATCGCCGCGCTGCGCGTCTGGTCCGAGCGCTGGAAGTGGTCCGCCAGCTCTGCGCCGATCGGCGCCTGCTTGTTGAAGGCGACGTTGAGGTCCGCCATCCCCTCCAGGTGGGAGGTGGCCGTCGAGCCGGGGGTGATCAGGCCCGTGTAGTGGACGTAGTCGGCGTGGCCCTTGAGGTCCAGGGACAGGGTGGAGCCGGGAAGCTCCAGCTTCAGCCCCGGCCGGATGTGCATCAGGGCCTCGCCCGACAGCTGGTCCGACACCAGGGTGGGGTCGGTGGTGCCCGGCGGGGGGAAGTAGCCGACGGCGCTGTCGTAGCGGGTCTCGAACTCGAAGGTGAAGTGCAGCCGGCCCTCACCCACCTTGAGGCCGTTGCCGTTCCGGGGGCCGCTGTCCACGCTCTGCCCGAACGCGGGCCATGACGCCGCCATCGCCAGCAGGCACAGGGCCCTCCATCTGTTGGCAGGCTGCGTCATGAAGCGGTCAAACCCCAGGACCCGCCGTCATACCACGCGTCTCCGGGGGGCCCGAAATGACTTCCCCCGGTGCCCCCCGGCCCCGGCCGCCCGGGGAGCAGGAGGCCAACCGGGTTGAAATCATTGGACGGCGCTGGCCGGGGGCGGGCGGATGACGACGTCGTCCGGGGGCTTGGGCCGGGTGGGGTCTCCGCCGGGCAGGTCCTTGGGCTCCTCGACCTCCACCGACATGTTCTCGTCCGCCTGGAAGGCGAGCTGCCCGATGCACTTCTCCGCCTCGGAGCGCATCTGGGAGACCTTCTGTTGGGCGATCATCACCTTGGTGTACTCGTGCTCGCCGGAGGTGGTGTCCCGGGTGGCCACGGCCTCCTGGAGCGCCACGTCCGCCTGCTCGGAGATGCGCAGCAGGCCCTTGATTTGGGTGAGCTTCTCGTTGACGCAGTTGAGCTTCACCACGTCCTTGGCGCGCCGGGCCTCCTCCAGCTTGCCGAGCACGTCCCGGAGCACCTCGCGCATGGTGCCGAGCGCCTTGGTGCTGCGCTCGAGCTTCGTGGTGTCCGGCACGTCGCTGGCCTTCTCCACCTGGAAGGGGGAGACGCCGGGCGCCGAGGCGGGGCGGGGGACCGCACGGGGCGTGGACTGGGCCAGCGCGAGCCCGCCCACGAGCACCACCGCCAGCATTCCGATGTAGCGCATGACGTCTGCTCCAGGGCCGCGGCGCATGGCCCGGACGCTAGAGAGCCGGGCCGGAGGTGTCAACGCACGGGCTTCTTCAAGCCTGCCTGGCCGTGAGGCGGGCATTGGCCTCGCGCACCCGCGCCGAGAGGATGCGCGCGATGTTGATGACGACGAAGGTGAAGCCGTCCCGGTGCACCTGGCGGAAGGCGGCCAGGTGGTGGGTGGTGAGCCGCAGCAGCATCGCCTCCGTGCGCGCGCGCACCGTGGCCGAGCGGTACTCCTTGTCGATGAGGCTCATCTCCCCGAAGAAGTCCGGGGCGGTGAGCACCGTGAGGGGCCGGGGCACGCTGCCGCCCTCCCCGCGCACCACCTCCACCTCTCCGCGGACAATGACGTAGAGGCTGTCGCCCAGCTCGCCCTCCTCGAACACGACCTCGCCGGCGGCATAGCGCCGCTGCTCGGCCAGCTCCGCGACGTGCGCCAGCTCCGTACTGGAGAGCATCTCGAACAACGGTGACGACGAAATGACGGCCAGCTTTTCCATGTCTCCCGACCCCCCGGGATTCAGGCTGCTGGCCCCATTGTCTACCCCGCGGGCGAGAACACGAAGGGGTAGGCCACCGGGACTTCGTCATCTGGTTTGAAGGGGAACACCCAGCTGCGGATGACGGTGCGGATGCAACTGCCCACCGCCTCGTTGCCCAGGGTGTTTTCCTCGATTTCGATGTCCCCCGTGCGGCCGGAGGGCAGGATGTTGAAGCGCACGAGCACCTTGCCCTTGAGGCTGGGGTTGCGCTTGAGCTCCTTCTCGTAGCAGTTCTGGATGGCCTTGAGACGGGCCTTGATGTAGCGGACGAGCGCGTCGCGATCGACCTCGGAGCTCTCCACCTCGGGGGTGGCGGCGGTGACGCGGCCAGAGACAGCCACTTCCTTCTTGGTGCCGAGGTCCACCTTGCCGCCGCCGCTGGTGCCGAGCTCGCCGATGCCCGCCACCTTGCCGGTGCCGCCGCCGCGAGGACCACTGGCGCCCACGGAGGCCTCGGTGGCCACGCCCACGCCGCCCGCGCCGGCCAGCGCCTGCGCGATGTCCCCACCACCAGTGCTGCTGCCGAGCACGTCCGCGAACGCGCCCCCGCCCGCTCCGCCGTTGGAGCCGAGAATCTTGAGCAGGCCCTTGCCGGCCACCTTCCTGGCCACCTCGGCGCGGTGGGCGGCGGCCTGCTCCGGGGTGGAGGGCTTGGACGAAGCGTCGGCGGCGGGCTTGTCGTCCGACTCGCTCGGCTGGGGCTTCTTCTCCTCGGTGGCGGCGGCCTGGGCCGAGTCCACGCTGGGCTTCTGGGGCTCCTCGGCCTTGGGCGGCATGAGCACGCGCGCGAAGCGGTCCGGGAGCTCGTCGAGCGACAGCTCGGGCTCGGGGGGCGGCTCGGAGCCGATGATGATGGCGGCGCCAGTGAAGTGCAGCAGCAGGGAGGCGGCGAGGATGGCGAAGAACATCCGGTCCATCGTCCGCCAGGAGCCGCCCTGGAGATCCGGAGGCAGCCGGGGCTTCTCGGACTCGGGCGGGGGGGTGATGAACTGGAAGAAGAGGCGGAGGTCCTTGTCGAGCTCCACCACGCCGCGGGCGCTCTCCTGGAGGGGGACGATGTACTGGTCGCCGCGCTCCATGGCCTGGCCCTGGTCGCGCAGCGCGTGCAGGTCCACGTCCGAGGAGCCGAGGTCCACCCGGCCCCGCATGTCGTCGTTGAAGACGAGGTTGTACTGGTTGGCGCGGTACTCGAAGACGGGGAAGCTGGCCGGCAGGTCCGGCAGGGGCAGCACGAGGGAGTTCTTCGGATCCTGCCCGACGGTGAAGTCACCGGGCTGGAGCAGGTGGCGCTCCTCGAGGATGCGCGTGCCCTGGAGGAGGCCGACGCGGAGGATCCGGTTGTGCTGGGGGGAAGCCATGTCTCGTCTCTGGGAACCTTCCTACCCTAGAAAGGTTCCTTCTCCACGCTCTGGACGACCTTGGGCGTGAAGCTCTCGGCCTTGTTGAGCTCGTCGAAGTTCAGGTTGGAGCGCTGGAGGATGTAGAAGGCCTGGGGCTTCTGGATGTGGCCCTCGACGGTGATGGCGTCCAGGCGGATGACCTTCTTCTGCTTGGAGCCCTTCGACTTCGAGTCCTTGGACTCCTTGGCGGGCTCCTTGGAGGCCTCCTGGGCCGCCGGGGCCTGCCGGGGCGCGGTGTCCTGGGCGGACGCGGGCACGGCGGCGAGCAGCAGCAGGGCGAGGGCGGGGCGCATGGGAGGGCTCACTTCTTGTCCTCGGCCACTCTACCCGAGCCGGAGGGCTTACGGGCAGGGGGCGCGGCCTTCGCGGGCGCGGGTGTAGGCGACTTGTCAGCGGCGGGGGTGGCGGCGGTCTTCTTCGGCTCCTCTGGAGCCTTCTTGGCTGCTTCGGCCGCCTGGGTCTCCCCGGCCTTCTCGTCGGCCTTGGCCTTGCGCAGCTGTTCGCGCTTCTCGCGCTCGCGCCGGCGCTCCTCCTTCTCGATGCCTTTCCTGGCGTCCTTCACGTAGTCGTCCACGCGCTCGTCGCGGCCGCCCTTGGCGCGGTACTGGTCGAAGTAGGAGAGGCAGGCCTGGAGCCGGACGATGGCGTCCAGGTCCTCGGGCTCGGCGTCGAGGTGGAGGATGGCGAGGTTGAAGTAGGTGTCGGGCAGCTCGGGGGCGAGGCGGAGCACCTGCTGGTACTCGGCGAGGGCGCGGGGGAAGTCGCCCTGGCCGCGCCAGGCGTTGCCGAGGTTGAGGCGGGCGGAGACGAAGCCGGGGGCGGCCTGGACGGCGGCCTCGAGCTCGTGGAGGGCGGCGGGGTAGTCCTGGGCCTCGTTGAGGAGGGCGCCGAAGTTGTTGCGGGCCTCGGCGAAGTCCGGCTTGAGCTCGGAGGCCTTCTTGAAGGACTCGAGGGCGGCGGGCCGCGAGCCGAGCGCGAGCTGCACCAGCCCGAGGGCGTTGTGCGTGGCGGCGTCCTCGGGGGCGAGGGTGCGGGCGTTCTCGAGCACCATGCGGGCCAGCTCGTACTTGCGCTCGCGGTAGTACACCTGGGCGAGCAGCTGCATGGCGCGCACGTGGCGCTCCTCGGACTTGAGGATGCGCTTGGCCTCGGTGGCGGCGGCGTCGAGCTTCTTCTGGCAGAGCAGCGCCTGCACGAGCGCGGTGCGCGGGGGCACGGCGTCGGGCTTCGCCTGGAGCTGTTCGCGCAGCGAGGACTCGGCCTGGGCGGCGTGGCCGGTGCGGCACTGGAGGCGGGTGAGGTTGTCCCAGGCGGCCTGCTGCTCGGGCTTCAGCTCGAGGGCCTTGCGGTAGGAGCGCTCGGCGTCGTCGTTCTTGCCCAGGCGCTCCTGGACGATGCCGAGGTTCGTCCAGGCCTGGTCATCCTGGGGGCGGCGCTCGACCTGGCTCTGGTACGAGGACTCCGCGGCGAGCAGCTCGCTGCGCCAGGCCACGGCCGGCGCATCCGCGGCGGGAGGGGCGAGGGCGGCCTTCGACGCGGGAGTGGGCGCGGCGGAGGCGGCGGGGGCCGGGGCCTCGGGGCCGGGCTTGGGAGTGGTGGCGCAGGCGGCGGCGAGCAGGAGCAGGCCGGGGGCGAGCAGTCGGCGCGGGTTCACCTGCCACCTCCCAGGAGGCCCTCGGGGTAGAGCTGGTCCGAGGCGATGGCGTCCTTGGGCTCCTTGAGCACCGGGTACTCCTTGGGCCGGAAGCGGTGGAGCGACTCGAGCGTCTTCTTCGTCCACTCGTTGGAGATGCGATTCTTGCGCGCCTCCTGGAGGGTGGCGGCGTAGCTCTCGACGGCGGAGTCCTCGAGCGTGGCGGTCTGCTGGGCGAGCAGATCCTGGTAGGCGACCACGGCCTCCTCGCCGAGCCGCTTCACGTCCGGAGGGATGGGCGTCTCGATGATGGTGTTGGCGAAGCGCTCGAGGGCATGGCCGCGGCGGTAGAGCGCGGCGAGCGTCCACTCCAGGCGCTTGTAGGGGTAGACGCGGGCGAAGGCCTCGTTGACGGACTTCACCGCGTTGCGCTTGGCGGTGAAGCTGCGCTCGAGCGCCTTGCCGTTGCCGCCAATCCTCAGCGCGTCGAACTTGCGGAACTCGGCCTCGGCGAGCTGGAAGCGGCTGTAGGCGGCGGCATCGGCGGCGCGCGGTTGGGCGTCGGGCTGGAGCTTGCGGCGGTCGAACTCGTCCGCGGCGGAGGCATAGGCGCGCAGGGCCTCCTTCTCGTTCTTCTGCTTCGCCCACGCATCCCCGATGCGGCGCTTCGCCTCCACCACGAGCTCCACCTGGGCGGGCTGGGAAGCGAACTTGCGCACGAAGGACTCGAGGGCACGGATTTCGCCCTTCCAGTCCTCGCGCTTCTCGAGGATGAGGGCGGCGCGGAACTGGTTGCGCGGGGCGTCCTCGGCGGTGGGGAAGAGCTCGGCGTAGCGCTGGAAGGCGGCGGCGGCCTCGGCGTAGCGCTGCTGGCCCTCGAGCAGGTTGGCGGCGTTGAAGAGGGCGGCCTCGCGGTCCTTCGAGGCGGGGTAGTCCTTCACGAGCCGCTGGTAGCGCTCGACGGCCTTGTCGAAGTCGTAGGAGTTCTGCGCGTTGACGGCCACGCGGAAGAGGGCGGCGTCGGCCAGGGGCGAGGAGGGGTACTCGCGGAAGATGCGCTCGTAGAGCTTGAGGGCCGAGTCGAAGCGCTGGGTCTTCTCGTAGGCGACGGCGGCGTTGTTGAGGGCCTTGTCGGCGAACTCGTGGCGGGGGGCCTCGTCGACGAGCTCGATGTACTTGGCGGCGGCCTCGTCGTACCTGCCCTCGGCGAGGAGCTGGTCGGCGAGCTTGAAGCGGCCGGCGAGCTTGAAGCGGACGAGGTCCTTGTACAGGTCGCTCTTGGGGTCGATGACGTCCTTGTTGCTCGCGAGCTTGCCGCTGACCTGCTCGACGCTCTTCCAGTCCTGGTCGATGAGGAACGTCTCGACGATGAGGTTGGTGGAGAAGCGGGCGACCTCGTGCTGGGGGTACGTCTTCACGAGGGACTCGAAGCGGCGGCGGGCCTCGGGGAAGTCGTCGTGGGCGTAGTAGAGCTCCGCGGCCTTGTAGGCGAGGGTGGGGTTGCGCTCGCTCCTGGGCAGCTTCGCCACGTGGAGGTCCGAGGCGGCCACGAGCCTGGCCTCCAGGGCGGTGAGGGGCGAGGGCTTGACGGGCTGGCCCTCGGGGCGCTCGCTGGAGCGCAGCGGGGTGGGGGCGGGCTGCTTGCCGGCCTTGATGTCCACCTCGAGCTGCTTCTGCCAGGCGAGCACCGCGCTGAAGGCCGCCTCGGCGAAGTACTTGTCGCCCTGGGCCGAGTCGCGCACCCGCTCGTAGTGCCTGGCGGCCTCGCCGAACTGGAGCGAGTTGTAGAGACACTCGGCGGCGTAGAACTCGAGCTCGTAGCTGTTCTTGCTGCGCGGGAAGCGCTCCAGGTACTTGCTGTAGGCGGAGGCGGCGGTCTCGAAGCTGGCGCGGGCCTGGTCGACCTTGCCCTCCTGCTTGAACACGAGCGCCTGCTGGTGGTGGTAGATGGCGCTGGAGTAGAGGCTCTTCTCGGTGAGGTCGTTGGCGGTGGCGAGCACGTCCGGGTCGTGCTGGTGCTGCTGGTACCACTGCGAGCCGGGCGAGTAGAGCTCGGAGAGCTTCTGGGCCTCGGTGGAGGACTCGGTGAGCTTGCGGTCGCGCTCGTAGGCCTGGACGATCTTCTGCTGGAGCTGCGGGGCATCGGGAGCGAGCGGCTCCTTGTCGAGCACCCGCCTCCAGGCGGCGATGGCGGCGTCGTGGTTGGTCTGGTCGAAGAAGACGTCACCGAGGCGGCGGTAGATTTCGGGCTCGTAGGAGCGGTGGCCGAGCTTCTCGAAGTAGGCCTGGGCCTTGTCGAGCCCGCCCCACGTCTCGTCGGCGAAGGAGATGGCGGTGTACTGGAGGGCCTCGGTGCGCAGGTCGCCGCCGCCGGCCTCGTCGCCCCTGGCGGCGCGCTGGGCCTCGTAGAAGTCCACCAGGGCGATGAAGCGATCGACGGCCTCGTCGAAGCGGTCCATGCGGTAGTACGTCCACGCGAGCTTGTAGAGGGCCTTGTCGTAGAGCGGGTGTGAGGTGTCGCGGACGGCGGACTCGTAGGCCTGGGCGGCCTTGGGGAGCGCGTCCGGGTCGCTGTAGGAGTCGAAGTGGTACTCGCCGATGCGCACCCACGCCTCGATGGAGAAGCGGCTGGCGGGGTAGTGCTCGATGAGCTGGTGGTACGCGGCGAGGCCGTCCTCGAAGGCGTTCTGCTTCTCCAGGCAGTAGCCGAGCAGGTACCAGGCGCCGTCGTTGAGCCGGTAGTCCGGGAAGCGCGCGAGGAGCTTCTTGTAGAGGGAGATGGACGGGTTGAAGTCGGGCTGCGGCTCGGGAGGCGGCTCGGCGCTGTCGGGGAGGGCGCGCAGCTTGTCCTCGTACTCGCGCATGGCGACGAGGTGTTGGTCGCTGGAGCGCTCGTAGTACAGCTCGGCCAGGCGGAACGTCACGTCCGGCGTGGAGCTGGAATCATCGGGGTAGCGCCGGAGGAACTCCTCGAAGCGGGCGATGGCCTCCTGACGCTCCTGGCGCTCCTCGTCCTCGAGCTTGGAGATGGCCTTCTCGTACGAGTCCGAGAGCCTGTCGCGGCGCTCCTGGTACTTCTTCTGGATGAGGCTCTGAATCTCCCGCTTGTACTCGCGCGACTCCTCCTCGTAGCGCTGGACGGCGGCGCTGAGGTCCTCGAGGAGCTTCTCCCGCTCGGGACGTACCGGCTCCTGCGCGGCGGCGCGCGCGGTGGCCAGCATCAGGAGGGCGAGGAGCAGGGGGCGGCGCATTCGGATTCGCCGCATTCTAGCCAACGTGGTGGGTGGCTCCCAGGACTGTCAGGTGAGGGCAGGCAGGCGAGCGGCCAGCCGGGACGACCGGGCCGCTCCTCTCCGTTCAACCCGCGTCGGGAGGTGAAGGCGGAGACGGGACTCCCGGTGAACCTGCGTCCGGGTTCTGAACGCCACCATCCAGGCCCAGGGAACCGGCGTCTGGCGAGTGGGGGGCAGGGGCGCCTCCGTCGAACCTGGAGGAAGAAAAACTGGGATCCGTCTCGCCCCAGACGCCACCCACCTGGGAGGTGGGAACAGGAGTGCCTCGGGGTTCCTGCCCCGCGGCGTCGGAAGCCGGGTTCAAATCCTCGGGCTCACCGTCGAACAAGCGGCGGAGGATGCGGCCATCCTTGCTGATGGCATATTTCACACCCCCGTCCAGCGGGATGGCGCCTTGTTCGCAGGCCCTGGGGTCCGGACCAATCTCCACGAAGATGATGTCTCCCTGGCGGATGACCCGGTAGCTGTGTGCTTCCTGTCTCTCCCAACACTGTCGCTTCCGGCCATTGGGAGGGATGAAGTCATTGGCGGCGATGGTGAGGGCTCGAAGTGTTGCACCGTCCAATTCGTAGGGCTTACCAGTCTCGCCAATGATGGTCGCGAAGTGTTCGTGGAAGTTGGGGAACCGGATGGAGGTGTCTTCTTGTAGCGCTGGTTTCTTGAACAGCGCGCAACTCGAGAGGATGACGGTCAGCGCGAGGGATAGGTTTCTCAGTCTCATGGCGCGCCCTCGGTGGAGTTCTGGCAGGGAGCCGTTTTCTTCTCGAAACGAAAGTCAGTCCTGGCGAACCATTTGATGGTGCCAGTCTGCTCGCAGTGCCACGCACCCTGGGCGCTGGTCCACTTGAGTAATTGACCTGTGAGCGGGATGTATTGAAAGAAGCCGTCACACGTCGGATGCGCGGTGTCGTCCGAATCCGAGAAGAAGGCGATGATGGAGAGCCGGATCTTTCCATCCCTCGTTTCGACCTCGAAACCATCCTCGTCCCCCTTCGAAACAATGAAGCGAATGTCATAATCGGAGAGGGTGGAGTTGTAGGGATGGTTATGGAGAGCGAAGACGTACTTGAGGCTGCCCGGTGGATACCGTCGATCTTCCACGACCGGAGGGAGGATGCAGCTTTTCCTGCTGTTCAGATCGTCTGGCCTCGACTGGTCCGTCAGCATGCTCATCTCATACTTGTGCTCTGGGGTGTAATAGAGCCAGGCACAATACTCACTGGATAACCGCCAACGCAGTTGGAAGTCCTGACTGCCGACGCGACCGGCAGTTGCATTGGGTTTCGAAAGGATGCGTGGGCAAGCGGCGAGCAATGCATCGGAGAAGTGATCGAATGAGCCAAAGCCCGGCATCGGGCCTGGGATGCGGTCCAGTAGAGGTTGCCCGGGGTTCGGGCGCACCACTCCTTCAATGGCCTGGGGCGATGAACACCCTGAAGCCATCAGGGTGGAGGCCAGCACGACTCCGCACAGTCTCATGCGTGAATTCGCGTAGGTCATGAGCTCCTTCCAGCCTCCCTGCCTCGTTCCCAATGCTCAGGCGCTCTCGCGTACCCGGAAGCATCAGGGAAAACATCAAAACCCTATAGACCCGACAGGATAGCAGTCCCGGTGGAGAGTGGCAATCTGCTGGGACCACTCTACCGGACATGACTGCAAAAGTCATGTGATGTGACCTGAGCGCAGGAGTTCACGTCGCGGTGGATGGCCGCGCGCCGCACATTCCGAAGCCGAAGGACGCTTCCTAGTTCACGTCCTTGAGGACTTCCTCGAACTCCTTCTGCAGGGACTGCAGCTCGTGGTCCTTCTGCGAGGAGAGCTTTTGAATCTCCGTCGTCTTGTCCTGCTTGCGGGTGAAGGCCACGTCCACCAGCCCCACGTCCGCCTTGAGGACGAGGTCGTAGAACTGCTTGCGCACCTTCTGGATGCTCTCGAAGGCGATGCGGCCCACGAGGTGGCGCGCGTCGCCCGTCACGCTGGCCACCTCCTGGTGATAGGCCTTGAGCTGCTGCTGCTCGGCGAGCACCTTGCCGCGGATGATCCTCCCGCGCTGCTCCACCTGGGTGCGCAGCACCTGCCGGGCCGTGTCCACCCGGGCGCGCAGGGCCTCGGAGCGCTGGCGTGCCTCGTGGACGCGCGTCAGCAGCGCCGCGTCGTCACCGGACAGCCGGCCCTCGGTGGACACCATCAGCGCGTGCTCGCGGCGGAGCACGTCGCGGTACTGCTCGCGCAGCACGTCCTCTCCGGACACATAGGCGTTGGCGGAGCCGCGCTCGGCCGCCAGGTTCGAGCGCACCTGCTGCAACTCGGCCTGGAGCGCCGCCACCGTCTGCTCTTCTTTGCGCAGCTGCTCGAGGAACGCGTTCTCCTCCTCGGGCGTGTTGTGGCGCTCCGCGCGCGTGTCGTCCAGCCACTTGCGCGCCGCGGTGGCGATGGCCTGCATGCTCTGCAGCTCGAAGCCCAGTTGGAAGGCCTCTCGGTCCAGCTCGTCCACCCGGTCCTGCATCCGGTGCTGCCGCGTCTCCAGCTCCTGCGGGTTGGTGGGGAGGCGGGTCAGCCGTACGTCCAGCGCCGCGCGCTCCTGGCGCAGGCCGTCCATCGCGGTGCGCTCCTCGGGGGTGAGCTGGTCGCGCAGCACGTCGCCCTCCACCTGCACCAGCCCCTGCTCGGCCCGCACCAGCGCGCTGTCCACCGCGTCCGCCCGGAGGTAGCCCTCCTGCAGCACCGGGAACACCTGGAGTCCCCGCTCGCTCAGCGCCTGGAGGATGCGCGTGGCGATGCCCTCGGACTCCTCCACGCCCTTCTGGCTGGCATTGAGATCCTTCTGCATCCGCACCGCGTCCGTCACCTCCTGGTGCGTGGTGGCGAAGGCGAGCGCCATCGGCGGCAGCAGCGTGGTGACGTCCAGGGTGCGGTCGTTGCGCGCGAGCAGGTTGTCGAAATACGCGACGGGGTCCTGGTTCACCTTCAGCAGCGCATCCACCTGCTCGCGCACCGGCTTGTACGTGCCGATGAGGCCCTCGAACGTGGTGGTGGCCTCGTCGTAGTGGTGCAGCTTCAGCTGCAGGTGGCCCTGGAGGAGTTGGGCGTCGGCGGCGGTGGCGGCCCCGGGCTCCATCAGCAGGAGGATGTCCGTGGCGTTCTTCGCCTTCGCGAAGTCGCCCTTCTTCACGTGCACCCAGGCGATTTCATAGAGCGAGTCCACGAAGGATTCACTTTCGCGCGGAATCTCCGCGTACCGGTCGAGCGCCTCGTCGTACCGCCCCAGCTCGTAGAGCAGCCGCCCGAGGGACAGGCTCGCCAGCTCCTTCAAGCGCCGCAGCTCCGGCTCCTCCGGCGTGCCGGCGGCCAGGGGACGGAAGCGCTCCACGGCGCCCTCGTGGTCTCCCGCCTGCACGGCCAGCACGCCGAGGAAGTACGCGCTCTGCTTCTGGAAGCGCCCGCCCTCCGCTCCGGCCAGCTTCTCGAAGGCCGCCCGGGCCTGCTCGCGCCGCTCGGCGTCCGGCAGGTCCGTCCGCTTGAAGAGCCACTTGGCGTAGACGTAGTCGAGCTCCGGCGTGAGCTGGCCCCCGGACAGGCGCCGCGCCCGCTCGATGAACTCGTCCAGGCCCGCGAACTGGTTGAGCCGGCCGGCGATCTCCAGGTAGCGCGCGAGCGCGTCCCGGTAGCGGCTCGTGTCGGAGAGCGAGAGCAGCTCGCGCAGGTAGATGCGCGCGCCCACGTAGTTCTGCTGCTGGTAGAGCGCGTCCGCCAGGTAGAAGAGCGCGCTCGGGTAGCGCGGATGGGCGTGGAACTTCGGGTCGCCCACCAGATCGTAGAAGAGCACCGACGCGGCGGCCCAGTCCCCCAGCAGGTACTGGATTTCCCCGTCGGAGAAGCGCCGCAGCTCCTCTTCCTCCTCACCGGGCTCGGGGCGCTCGGTGTACTGCGTCTCCACGAAGCGGAGGTTCTCCTCGGCCGCCTTGAGCTGGCTGGCGAGCTGCTCCAGGTGCGCGGACAGCTCGCGCGCGGAGGGGCGGGGAGCGGACGGGGCCTCCGCGGCATGCGCGAGCCCCGGCGCCACGAGCGTGGCCACCGAGAGCAGCAGGGCATGGAGGCGGGACGTGCTCAAGGCCGGCCCTCTACTTCGTTTCTGCGGGGGCCGTGGCGGCCGGCTTCGCCGAATCGCGCGCCGAGTCGATGTCGTAGCGCACCGCCGGCCGGTCCTGCAGGTCCGTGGTCAGCCCGCCCTTCTCGAAGCCCACCACGCGCACCGTCGTCACCTTTCCGGGGTCCGCGTTGAAGGTGTAACTGGATTGCACCTTGAAGCGGTAGCCCTCGAGGTAGCTGAACACCCCGAAGCCATGGCCGCGGTAGACGAGCCGCACGGCGATCTGATGCTGGCCCGGCACGATGCGGCCGTTGAAGATCTCCAGCTCCGGGTGCTTGGACAGGTCCCCGGTGTCGTCGTCCGTGCGGGTGAAGATGGGCGCGCCGTCCAGCGCGTACGCCACCGACTCCAGCACGAACGAGTCGCCCATCTCGTTGCGGTGGACGAGCACCGCGCGCGCTCCGGTGGAGAGGTCTCCTCCGAGCACCGTCTCCTGCAGCAGCTGCAGGCGCGCCTTGGAGCGGAACACCTTCTCCTTGAGGTCGACGACCTGCTCCTCCAGCGTCCGCACCCGGGTGTTGAAGGCCTCGTCCGCCGTCTGCGCCTGCTTGCCCGCGGGCACGGCGGGGGAGGCCGCCGCGGGAGCGGGCGTGGCAACGGCTCCGGGGCCCTGCTGCGCGAACGCAGGGGCCCCGAGGGCCGTGCCGGCCAGGGCCAGCACGCGGAGGATGGTGGAAGCGAAGCGCACGGCGGAGCGACCTCGTCTGCGGGCGGACCCGAGGGCCCGCCCAGCGTCCTAGCCGCCCTTCTTCAGCTCCGTCAACACGAGCTTGGCCACGGCCTTGAGCGTGTCGAACACGCCCACGCCCGTCGGCGCCACCGCCTGGTACTCGGGGATGTTGCGCGGGTTGAGCGTCTTGCGCATCTCCTCCATCGTCACCGCGTTGGGCAGGTCGCGCTTGTTGTACTGCAGCACGTAGGGGATCTTGTCGAGAACGTACCCCTGCTCGGCCAGGTTCACGCGGAGGTTCTCCAACGACTCCATGTTGGCCTCCATGCGCTCCACCTGGCTGTCGGCCACGAACACCACGCCGTCCACGCCCTTGAGGATGAGCTTGCGGCTGGCGTCGTAGAAGACCTGGCCCGGCACCGTGTACAGGTGGAAGCGCGTCTTGAAACCGCGGATCTCACCGAGCGACAGCGGGAGGAAGTCGAAGAAGAGCGTGCGATCCGTCTCGGTCGAGAGCGAGATGAGCTTGCCCTTCGTGTCCGCGGCGGTCTTGTTGTAGATGTACTGCAGGTTCGTCGTCTTCCCGCACAACCCGGGACCGTAGTAGACGATCTTGCAGTTGATTTCGCGAGACGAGTAGTTGATGAAGGACATGGCTTCCCGGGTTACTCGCTGAAGAGGTTGTCGATATCGTCGTCGGAAATCTCGGCGAACGGAGAGCCGGCCCCGGGACCATCCGTCTTCTTCACGAGGCTCTCGAAGATCTTGGTCAGCTCGTCACTGGCCTTCTTGATGCGCAAGCGCACCAGGCCCAGGCTGGTCCGGTTGTCGAAGATGACAACCAGGACGACCCGGCTCCCGACGATGGTCATGTAGAGCGAGTCCTTGGCCCCCTCGTGGAATTGATGGGGGAACTCGTTCTCGCCAATCAACTTCGCGAGGCCGCCCATCGCCGCCACGTTGCCGGCCGTCAGCGAGGCCAGCGAGGTGGTGTCGATGTTCTGCGTCTGACCCGCGGAAGAGATGAGCTGCCCGTTCTTGTCGACGAGGAACACCACCTTCGCGTTCGCGTCCTTGGTCAGCCGGTCGCAAACCGCGTTGATCTTGGTGAACTCCTCTTCATACATCACCAGTTGCGTGCCCATGGGCGTTTACGCTCCTAAGCGTCTCGCTCGACCTTGTACTTCCGCGGCCCCCGAGGGTTCCCCGTAGGTTTCCGGAATGAATTTCGGAGGTTAGGTGCGGCGCTCCCGACCGGGGGAGCTTTAGCAAAGCCCTTCCAACCCGGCAAGAAGCCACCGCCTTCCGGAAAAGCAGGTGCTCCCGGGGCATGCATGCAGGCACGTGCCCACAGAGGTTGCCTGCTGGGCGCCGGGAGGGGGGGAGGGGGGAGGCTCATACGTCGGGACATCATCCCCGAAGGGGAACATGGATTTCCAGGCGCTTCCAGTTTCGAGGGGTCCTGTCGAGTATTCACTATACTCCGGCCGTGCCGTTCCGCGTGCTGCCCACCTTCCGATTCCTCCTACTTGCGCTCACCCTGCTGGGGGCGCTGCGTGCCTCCGCTCAGGCGCTGCCCATGCGGGACGAGCGGGTGTCGCTGCGCCTGCGCTACGGGCTCGCCTTCCGCTCGGGCGCCCAGGAGGCCGGACCGGCGGTGCAGTACGGCGGCATGACGCCCAATGACCTGGCGCTGGGGGCCACGGTGTTCGGCGGCAGCGGGTGGGGGGCGTGGGCCGGGGTGCAGCGCGAGGGCTTCAGCCTCACGAAGGACGCGCAGCTCGTCACCGGGGGCGGACTGCTGCGGGCCTCGGTGGGGCCGGCGGTGCGCGCGATGCTGGGGCCGGTGCGCACCGAGCTGAGCGCCGGCTACGGCTACGCGCAGCTGCCGGCCTTCTCCAACGACGGACAGGTGCGGCTGGTGCCCACGTCGCGCCACGCCGCGCTGGTGGGGGCTCGCGCCCAGGTTCCGCTGCCCTGGAGGCAGGTGCGCGCGGAGGTGCGCGCGGAGGTGCCCGTGGCCATCGGCTCCTCGTCGAGTGGTTTTTCGGCCGGTGGCGCGTTGCTGCTGCCGGTGCTGCGGCGGGGCGAGTGGAGCGGGGCGCTGGTGCTGGACTACCAGTACGTGAGCGACTCGCTGACGACCGCGGACGGATTGAAGTCCCGGCAGACCCTCAGCCGCGCGGGCGTGGCGTTCGAGCTCTCCCTGGGGAGCAGGACGGGGACGGCGCGGCCGGGGATGGGCGAGCTCTTCCTGTCGGTGGTGGACGCGGACTCCGGCCAGGCGCTGCCCGGGGCCCAGGTGGAGCTCACCGCGGGCGGTGTGGCGCAGGCGCCTCGCGAGGTGGACGCCGCGGGGCGGCTGCGGGGCGTGGAGCTGCCGCAAGGCGAGGTGCTCGCGCGGGTGAGCGTGGGGGGCTACCTGCCCGTGGAGGAGCGTGTCACGGTGATGGAGGGCGGGCGCGCCGAGCTGGTGGTACGGGCGCACGCGGAGCCGCGCGTGGGCACCCTGCGGGTGAGCGTGGTGGATGCGCGCAGCGGGCAGCCCCTGCCGGGGGCCACCGTCGTCGTGGGTCAGACAAAGCTCCTCACCGACGTTGCGGGGGCGGTCCTCGTGGAGGGACTCGCCCCGGGTCCACTGGAGGTGAAAATCACCGCCGAGGGCTTCCGGGGGACCCAGGAGGTGGTGAGCATCGCCGCGGGGGCGGAGGCGGAGCTGCCCGTCTCGTTGGCCTTCGGGCGTCAGGGAGCGCTCGCCACCCTGTCTGGCCAGGTGCGCAGCGTGCGGCAGGGCAAGCCGCTCCAGGCGACACTCGTCATCCCCGAGGCGAGGCTCCGCCGCCGGACGGACGCCCGGGGGTCTTTCCAGGTCCAGCTCAAGCAAGGTAGGTATCGACTCATCTTCTCGGCTCCCGGTCATCTCCCCCAGACCAAGGTCGTCACCGTGCATGACGGCGAGCAGGCCATCTTCAACGTCGATCTCTTCCCCAAGAACCGGTGAGCCCCCTGCGCCTTCGTATCCTGTCCTCCCTGTGCCTCCTGCTGGCCACTGCCTGCGGTGAGGACGCGCCGTCGTCGCCTCCCGCGACTCCTCCCTCCGCCGAGGTGGCGAAGCCGGTGCCAGCGCCGGTGGTGGACGCGGGCGTGGTGGCGGAGCTGGCGCGGCTCGAGAAGGTGACGGGAGAGGTGAGGCTCGAGCGCGGCGGCAAGACGTCGCCCGCGGTGACGGGCCCGCTGTCGCGTGGGGACGCGGTGGAGACGGGCGCGGAGGGCGGCGCCACGGTGCGCTTCGCCGACGGCCGCACGGTGGAGGTGGGCCCCGACGCGCGCTTCATGCTCGACGAGGACGCCAACGGCGTGGTGCTGGCGGTGTCGCGCGGTCTCGTGCTGTCGCGCGTGCCGGCGGACGCGGGGCGGGGAGCGGCGGGCCCCCGGGTGCAGCTCACCCTGCTGACGCCCTTCGGCCTCACCCGCGTGGGCTCGGAGGAGAGCGCGGTGCAGGTGGACGTGGGCCAGGATGCGAGCCACGTGGAGGTGCTGCTCGGCGACGTGGAGGTGGTGGCGAAGAACGGGCAGTCGGTGAAGGCCACGCAGGGCCAGGCCGTGTCGGTGAAGCCCGAGGGCGTGACGACGCGCGTGCTGGAGCTGGCGCCCGTGCAGGTGACGGTGAACGCCGCGACGGGCCGCGCCGAGTGGAAACAGAAGGGCAGCGCGAAGTGGCGTGGGGTGGACAAGGACGGCGAGGCGCTGAAGGCCGGCGACAGCGTGCGCGTGCGCCAGGGCACGGCGCTGCTGAAGCTGGAGGGCTCGGAGTCCATGCTCGCGCTGGGCACGGGCGGCGAGCTGGTGGTGGAGGGCGTGGACCGGCGCGGCTCGACGGACGAGGCGCGGTTGGATCTCCTCAAGGGCGAGCTGGGGCTGATGCTGGCCCCGGGCCGCGCCAGCCGCGTGGTGCTGCCGGGACTGCTGCTGGAGAGCAGTGGCGGCGCCCGGCTCGACGTGCGGCGCACCGGGGACGGCTTCACCGTGGACTCGCGCGCGGGTGACGTGACGCTGGTGCGCGGCGACGCCCGCGAGCCCCTGCGCGCCGGCGAGCGCGCCACCGTGGAGGAGGGCTCGGCCCCCGCGCAGGTCGAGCCGGTGGAGCAGGCGCCGATCTCGCTGTCCTCCGCCGACGGCCAGCAGGTGTTCCACAAGCGCTCCTCCGAGGTGTCCCTCACGTGGCCGGAGGCCGGCGAGGTGCGGGTGGAAGTGGCCTCGGACGCGGACTTCAAGAAGCCGGTGCTCGCGGGCGTGGCCCGGCACGGTTTCGTCAACGTGATGGCCCCGGTGAAGGGCTCGCTGTACTGGCGCGTGCGGCGGCCGGATGGCGCGCAGGTGGCGCAGGGCAGCGCGTCCTTCGGGCCGGAGCGTTCCTCCAAGGGCGAGCTGGACCGGTTGCGCAACCGTGTGCCCGAGGGCTCCGACAAGACGACCATCTTCTTCCAGGACAAGCCCCCGGCCGTCACCTTCACCTGCCAGGCCGAGCCGGGCGCGGCGTCCTACAAGGTCGCGGTGTACCGCGCCGGGGCGCTCGGCACGCCCGTGGCGGAGCGCTCCGCCTCCTCGCCGCAGGTGCCGCTCGAGGCGGGCGTCCTCAAGGAGGGCAGCTTCCTCTGGTCCATCACCCCGCTGGCGCACAATGGCCGGCCGGTGCGCGGCGGACGGATGAGCAAGCTGGAGCTCGTCTTCGACAACTCCGTGCCCACGCTCGTCGTGAGCGCTCCCCGCGAGGGACAGCGCTCCGCCGGGGGCCGGGTGCGCGTGGCCGGAGTGGCTCCGGTGGACGCGGCGCTCTCGGTGAACGGCAAGCCACTGACGCTCGATTCCAAACACCGCTTCGACACCTGGGTGGCCCTCGAGGGGAAACCGCCCCGCGTCGTCTTCAAGATGTCACGCCCCGGCGCACCGGATGTACATACCGTGCGCACCCTGAAGTGAGAGGCCCCGCATGACGACTCCCCAATCCCGGAACGACTCTGGAGGGAGCGCCGAGGCGCAGCTCCGGCCCTATGGCCAATACGTCCTGGTGCGCAAGCTGGCCGAGGGCGGCATGGCGGAGATCTTCCTCGCCAAGCGGCTCGGCGCGGACGGCTTCGAGCGCAACGTCGTCATCAAGCGGATGCTGTCGAACCTGTCGGGCCTGCCGGACTTCGTGGAGATGTTCCGCGACGAGGCGCGGCTGGCGGCGCGGCTGGTGCACCCCAACGTGGTTCAAATCCACGAGCTGGGCTTCAGCGACGGCTGCTACTACATCTGCATGGAGTACCTGCCGGGGGAGGACTTCTCCTCCACGGTGCGCACGGCGAGCTTCCGGGGCGAGTACGTGCCGGTGCCGCTGGTGCTGCGGGTGCTCGCGGACGCGGCGCGCGGCCTGCACTACGCGCACGAGTTCACCGACGAGTCGGGCCGGCCGCTGAACATCGTCCACCGCGACGTGTCGCCCTCCAACCTGTACGTGACGTACGAGGGCCAGGTGAAGGTGCTGGACTTCGGCATCGCCAAGGCCGAGTCCCGCCTGGCCCACACGCGCACGGGCGTGGTGAAGGGCAAATACGTGTACATGGCGCCGGAGCAGGCCCGGGGCGGCGAGGTGGACCGGCGCGCGGACATCTTCTCGCTGGGCGTGAGCCTCTACGAGGCGCTCACCCACGTGCGCCCCTTCGCCCGGGACAACGACCTGGCGGTGCTCAACGCGCTGATGGCCAGCGAGTACCAGCCGCCTCGCGCGCTGCGGCCCGACCTGTCCCCGGAGCTGGAGGCCGTGGTGCTCCGGGCCATGGCCTTCGATCGCGAGCACCGCCACGCCACCGCCGCCGAGTTCGCGGATGACCTGGAGCGCATCCTCCAGGAGGAGCCTCATCCGCCCAGCGGTGCCCAGGTCGCCGCGTACCTGCGCTCCAGCTTCGGAGATCAGCGCTACACGGAGAAGACGCGCATCCCCACGCTCGCGACACTGGGGCAGGTGGGCCTGCCGGTGCCCGTGACGTTCTCCGGGCCCTCGCCGCTCTCGGCCTCCGGGGCCATGGCCACCGCGTACTCCGAGGGTCGCACGAGCGTCGTTCCCTCGCAGTCCGGCACGGGCATCCCGACGGTCCAGCCCGCCGCGCGCTCGCACCGGGGAGGACTCATCGCCGGAGTCCTCGGGGGCTGTCTGCTGCTGGCGGCGAGTGCCTTCGTGGTGGGGCGCAAGCTCGCGACGACTCCCACCGACGCGGTGCCGCCGGCGCCCGCCCCGGTGACCCAGGCCGCTCCGCCACCGGCGAATCCCACGCCCACGCCCGCGTCACCCGGCGCCGCGACTCCAGGTGGCGCCGTGGCTCCGGCCGCCATCGCCGAGGCGCAGCAAGCCACCCAGGCCCAGCCTCCCGTGGAGACTCCTCCCGAGGCCGTGGCCGCCCAGCCCGAGCCTCCGCCGCAGGTGAAGACGCAGGTCCGCACGTCGAAGACGCTCGTGACCCTGGAGGCCGTGGACATCCAGCGCGTGGTGACGCGCAACCGGGCGCGCATCATGACGTGCTTCGAGCAGTTCAAGCGCGACCTGCCCGCGGACGAGGGCGATGTGAAGGTGCGCTTCACCATCTACTCCTCGGGCAAGGCGGACGCGGAGACCCAGGGCCCACTGGCGGCTCGGCCCGTGGGCAAGTGCCTGGAGAAGCAGGTGGCGCGCCTGCGCTTCCCCGCGCACCGGGACAAGGAAGTGACGGTGGTGCTGCCCTTCGGCTACCGCGTCACGCGGTAGCCAGCAGGAGCCCGGGGCCTACAGCTCGCGCCGGGCGCTGAGCGCCTTGGCCAGCGTGGCTTGGTCGGCGTACTCGAGGTCGCCGCCCATGGGCAGGCCCTGGGCGATGCGGCTCACGCGGAGGCCCATCGGCTTGAGCAGGCGCGTGAGGTAGAGCGCCGTGGCCTCGCCCTCCACGTCCGGGTTGGTGGCGAGGATGATCTCCTCGACATGGCCATCCCCCAGCCGCGTGAGCAGCTCCTTGATGCGCAGCTGCTCGGGGCCCACGCCGTCCAGCGGCGAGAGCACCCCGTGCAGCACGTGGTAGCGGCCCTTGAACTCGCGGGTGCGCTCGAGCGCCATCAGGTCCGCGAACGTCTCCACCACGCACAGCACGCGCTCGTCGCGCCGCGCGTCCCGGCAGAAGCCGCACAGCTCCGAGTCGGTGAGGGAGAAGCACCGGGCACACAGGTGCACCTTCTCCTTCACCTCGCGGATGGCCTGGGACAACTCCTGGGCGTACTCACCGGGGGCGCGGAGGATGTGGAACGCCAGCCGCTGCGCGGTCTTCTCCCCGATGCCGGGGAGCTTCGCCAGCTGAGCGACCAGTCGGTTGAGAGGGTCGGGAGTCATCCGGTATCAAGTAATGCCGGGGATCTTCACGCCGCCGGAAATCTTGCCGAGCTCGCGCTGCATCTTCTCGCGGCTGCTCGCCAGGGCAGCGTTCACGCCGGCGGTGACGAGGTCCTCGAGCATGCCCAGGTCGTTGGGGTCCACCAGCGACTTGTCGATCTTGATGCTCTTGATCTCCTGCACGCAGTTGGCGACCACGGTGACGCGGCCATCACCGGCCTTGGCCTCGACGGTCTCCTCGGCCAGCTCCTTCTTGCGCTGCTCGATCTTCTCCGTGAGCTTGTTGGCCTGCCGGATGAAGTAGTTCAGGTCGATGCCGGGCATGGGCTTCCTCGTAGGGGGTGCGAGCGGGCATCGGTGACCGCTCGGCATGACGAAGCGCGCACCCTAGCGTCGGGCGAGCCCGTTGTCAGGGGCTGTCGTCGGGAGTGTCGTTCGTCGGGGTGGCCACCGGGCGCACGGGCTGGTCGTACACCTGGATGTGCTCGATTTCGCCGCCGAGGTACTTGAGGGTGGCGCGGATGGCGGGGTGGGTGCGGACCCGGCCCTCGGTGCTCTTCTCGTAGGCGGCGCGCTCCTTGGCGTCCTCCTCGGCGATGCTGATGAGGCCCGTGCCCGCCGGAGCGGTCACCTCGGCGCCCGCCGGGCCCTTGTCGCCCTCGGCGCAGTCCTGGACCACGAGCTTCGTGGGGCGGCCGAAGTGCTCGGAGAGGGCCTTCTCGACGATGGGGCGCCCGGAGGTGCCGGCGACCGTGGTCTTGTGGAAGCCCTGGCTCGGAGGGTAGGCGAGCGCCACTTCGCCCTCGCGGATCCACAGCAGGCGGCCGCAGGCGAGCGACTTGGCGTGCCGGCCCGACGCCGCGCGCATGGTCTCCACCGCCGCGCGCCACCGGTCCTGGAGGGGCTTCCGGGGGTTGTCGCGGCCCGAGAGGCCCATCGAGGCGGCCAGGGGCGCCGCCGTGCCCGCGGTGTGGTGGACGTCGAAGGGCCGGACGGAATCGACCTCCGGCTCCGGTTCGGCGACAGGGGCGGGCGGTACGTCGGGCAGGCACTCGCCCGAGGCACAGCCTTCCGGCGAGCCTTCCTCGGGGAAGTAGCGCTCGTCGTCGACGGGAGGAGGGGGCTGAGGCGGCTGCGGGGGCAGGCGCACGTTCGTCACGCGCACCACGGGCTGCGCGGGAGCGGGAGGCTCTGGGGGACGCGGGACGGGTCCGCCCTGGGACATGCCCCACGGAGACGAGGCCGGGGCCAGGGCGGGCCGAGCGGGCTCGGGGACGGGCGTCGGGGCACGCGGAGCCGGAGCCGACGGCGCCGGAGCACGGGCCTCCCCCGGACGCGATGGGGCCGCGGCCGCCGGGGGAGACACGGCGGGCTCGGGCGCGCGGGGCGCCGGAGCCGGGCGAGCGGGCTCTGTCGGACGCTCAGTGGGAGCGAAAGTTGGCGGAGCTGGGGCGACCTCCGGGCGCCCCAGCAGCTACCTTGCGAGCGTCATCGGAACCGCCGAGTCCGGCGGAGAGGCGATCCACCCGGGCGAGCAGCTCCGGGATGGAGCCGGCCGGCGAGAGCTGAATCGCCTTGAGCAGCGCCATCTCCAGCGCGAGCCGGGGCTGGGGCGCGCGCGACACCTCCCACACACTCCCGTGGACGATGTCGAAGAGGCGCGAAATCTGGGCGGAGTCCGCGTCCTTGGCGAGTGCGGTGAGGGCGGTGCGCTCGGACTCGGCGAGCTCCGAGGGGGCCTCGCCCAGCGTCTTGGCGACGAAGAGGTGGCGCAGTTGCAGGGCCAGCTCCTCGGTGAGGCGCTTGAGGTCCGTGCCGCGGTTGAAGACCTCCTCCACGCGCTCCAGCACGCGCCTGGCGTCCTTGCGCACCAGCGCCTCGGCGAAGTCCTGCACCACGGTGCGGTCGATGGCGCCCAGCGCATCGGCCACGGCCTCGTTGGTGGGCTCGGCGCCGCAGGCGGAGAAGATCTGGTCGAGGAGGCTGAGCGCATCGCGCATGCCGCCCTCGGACTGGCGCACCACCATGGAGAGCGCGGTGTCGGAGATGGCGACCTTCTCCTGCTCGCAGATGTACTTGAGCCTATCGAGCATCACCTTGGCGGAGATGCGCCGGAAGTTGTGGCGCTGGCAGCGCGAGAGGATGGTGTCCGGGAGCTTGTGCGCCTCGGTGGTCGCGAAGATGAACTTCACGTGGCCGGGCGGCTCCTCGAGCGTCTTGAGGAGCGCGTTGAACGCCGCCCCCGAGAGCATGTGGACCTCGTCGATGATGTAGATCTTGTGCCTGTCGCGCTGCGGCAGGTACTTGGCGTTCTCGCGAATCTCGCGGACGTTCTCCACGCCATTGTTGGAGGCACCGTCGATCTCCGCCACGTCCACCGAGGTGCCCGCGGCGATCTCCGTGCACGCCTGGCAGACGCCGCAGGGATCGGCGGTGGGGCCCTTCTCGCAGTTGAGCGCCTTGGCGAGCAGGCGGGCGGCGGTCGTCTTGCCCACGCCTCGAGGGCCGCAGAACAGGTAGGCGTGCGCCACCCGGTTCATCTTGATGGCGTTGGCGACCGTCCGGACCACGTGCTCCTGGCCGGTCATGTCGTCGAAGGTCTGCGGGCGCCATTTACGGGCGAGGACGAGGTAGCTCATGGGGGGCCGGAATCTAACCACGTAGAACACGCGGGCGCACGGATTCCATGCGCCTGCTCTACTTTTCCGGTCGCCCCCCGGCGTCCATGGATGGGACGCTCCAGGTCGGGTGATTCACTCCGCGTCGCAGACGTGCCCCAAGCGGGCGGACGGACGCGCGCGCCTTGCGCTTCCAGGAGAGGACAGGGAGAGTCGCGAGGCCTTCCGATGACCGCTCCCGCGCCCGTCCCCGCTCCTTCGCCCTCCCTCGAATCCGGCCTCGAGGCGCCGCCCCCGGTGGTGCGCCGGCGCTGGCCCCAGGTGCTGTTGCTGGGCGTGGTGGGGCTGCTGCCCGCGGTGCTCGCGGTGGTGCAGCTCGGGCGGCTCCACCCGGACGAGGTGTACCAGTTCCTCGAGCCGGCCTGGTTCCGCGCCCACGGTTACGGCGTGCTGGCCTGGGAGTGGCGCGTGGGGCTGCGCAACTGGGCCCTGCCCGGAGTGGCCGCGGGGCTGTTGCGGCTCGCGGACGTGCTGGGCCTGACGCACCCGGTGGCGTACCGGACGTTGCTCGCCCTTCCCCAGGCGGCGCTGCACGGGTGGATGTTGTGGGCCGTGTACCGCTTCGCCGAGCGCCGCGCCGGGCCCATGGGAGGCCTCTTCTCGGCGCTGGCCGTGGGCCTCTACGGGCCGGTGCTCCTCTTCGCGGGGCGCACGCTGGGCGAGTCCCTCTCCACCGCCTTCCTGGTGGTGGCCCTGGAGGCGTTGGATCGCACCGAGCGCCCGGCGCGCGCGGGCCTGGTGGGAGGCCTGGCGCTGGGGCTGGCGGTGGTGGCGCGCTATGGCTCGGCGGTGATGGTGCTGGCGGCGCTCGTCTGGCTGGGGATGGGGCGGCGCTGGCGGGTGCTTGCCTTGGCGTGCCTCTCGGGAGTGGGCGTCGCGCTCGGCCTGGGAGCGCTCGACGCGGCGACATGGGGCAGGCCCTTCCACTCCCTGCTGGCCTACGTGGACTTCAACGTCCTCTCCGGGCAGGCCGAGAAGCAGTTCGGCGCTTCACCGCCGGTCTTCTACTTGTGGCCCTTCCTCACCGGCGTGCCCCTCTGGGTCTGGGCGGCGGCGCCCCTCGGGTTACGCTCGCTGTTCCGGCGGCCCGCCCTCTCGCTGCCACTGTGGTGCGCGGGGGTCTACCTCGCCGTCATCACCGCGACGCCCCACAAGGAGGAGCGCTTCCTCTACCCGGGGCTCGTCCTCCTCGTCATGGCGGCGGCTCCGGCCGTGGCCGACTTCCTGCGAGGACTCGCGCATGCCCGCCTGAGTGCTGGCCTGGGGGCGCTGGTCCTGGCCGCCACGCTGGTGACCGGGCACTCCTACCCGCCCGTGGACCTGCGTGGAGACCAGTTCCGCGCCATCGTCTCGGCCACCCGGGACGACAGCGCTCACGGGCTGCTCATCGTCAACGAGGGCCTGTGGGGAGCGGGGGGCTACTTCTACCTGGGGAAGAACATCCCCTGGGGCACCTGCGACTGGCCCCAGGACGCCAATTTCCAGGGCGCCATGCGAGACCGCCGCATCAACCGCGCCGTCACCTTCGAGGGCCGTGCCCTGGACGAGCTCCAGGCGGCCGGCTTCCGGGTGGTGGAGCAGGTGGGCCGCGAGACGGTGCTCGCGCGCGACTGAGCGCACGCGGGGCAGGGCGCCTTCGGGCAAAAAAAGAAGGAGCCGAGTCCCCTTTTCAGAGGAATCGGCTCCTTCACGAGAACACGGCCGGGACACACGCGGAGGTGCGCTACCGTTGCTTCCTTCCGGACCTGGCGGGGTTCACGTCCCCACGTTGTCCCGACCACAAGCTCTTCAAAAACTGTAACGACTACGGAGAGGGTGGGATTCGAACCCACGATACCCTTTCAGATATACACGCGTTCCAGGCGTGCGCCTTCAACCGCTCGGCCACCTCTCCATGAGACACTCAGCGGAGAGCGTAGGATTCGAACCTACGATACCGTTCCCGGTATGCCTGATTTCGAGTCAGGTGCCTTCGACCACTCGGCCAGCTCTCCAATATTCACTTGTCGCGTTTCTTCTCGCGCAGCCGCTCGAAGAAATCCTTCAGCATCTGGCGGCTCTCGTCCGCCAAAACCCCACTCATCACTTGGAGCCGGTGGTTGTGCCGGGGCTCCTCGGCGAGGTTGTAGAGAGAACCAACGGCTCCCGCTTTGGGGTCCATCGTGCCGAACACCAGACGTGTCACACGGGACTGAACCAAGGCTCCAGCGCACATCGCGCACGGCTCCAGCGTCACGTAAAGAGTGACACCGGTGAGCCGCCACGCTCCGAGCGCCTTGGCCGCTGCGTCCAACGCGAAGATTTCAGCGTGGGCCAGGGGATTGCGGTCTATCTCCCGTCGATTGAAGCCAATCCCGATGACCCTACCATCGTGAACGGCAACCGCACCGACAGGGACTTCCCCGAGTCCAGCGGCCTCTCGCGCGAGCGCAAGCGCCTGCTGCATGAAGACTTCGTCGGGACTCATGGGGAATGGGGAGGAGGGGAAAGGATGGCGCTCCCTGGAGGATTCGAACCTCCGGCCTTCGGATTCGTAGTCCGACGCTCTATCCAGCTGAGCTAAGGGAGCTTGCCGATTTCCTTTACCGCTCTACCACAACCGCAGCCTCTGTACCACAACCACTTTCGCGCTACCACAACCAAGATGAGTGGCGGAGAGAGAGGGATTCGAACCCTCGATACCCTTTCGAGTATGCAGGTTTAGCAAACCTGTGCCTTCAGCCTCTCGGCCATCTCTCCACTGCCTTTACTGTCAAAGAACCGCGTGCTGCAACCACGAAACTCGGAGGAGGTAGGATTCGAACCTACGGGAAGCTTGCGCCACCTGCGGTTTTCAAGACCGCTGCCTTCAGCCGCTCGGCCACTCCTCCCACTGCCGGAGCCGCGCGGACCACCGAACTGCGTGGGCCGCCCTTCTACAACATCCGGGGCCCATTGCAACAACGTTGTGGGGCCCCGGATGCTGACAGCGCGCCGACGACTACATCGGGCGCAATTCCTTGAGGCCACCCATGTAGGGGACCAACGCCTCGGGGATGACGACGCTTCCGTCCTCGCGCTGGTAGTTCTCGAGGATGGCGACGCTCGTGCGCCCCACGGCCAGCCCGCTGCCATTGAGCGTGTGGACGAGCTGGGGCTTGTCTCCCTTCTGGGCCCGGTAGCGGATTTTGGCCCGGCGGGCCTGGAAGTCGCCGAAGTCCGAGCAGGAGGAAATCTCCCGGTACGCTCCCTGGCCGGGCAGCCAGACTTCGATGTCGTACGTCTTCCGGGAGCCGAAGCCCATGTCCCCGGTGCACAGCAGCATCACCCGGTGGTGCAGCCCCAGGCGCCGGAGGATGTCGCAGGCGTCGTCCGTCAGCTTCTCCAGCTCGTCCAGGCTGCTCTCCGGCTGGGAGAACTTCACCAGCTCCACCTTGTGGAACTGGTGCTGGCGGATGAGGCCGCGGGTGTCCCGGCCCGCCGCGCCCGCCTCGGCCCGGAAGCACGGGCTGAAGGCGCAGTAGCGCAGCGGCATCGACTCGCCCTCCAGAATCTCGTCCGCGTGGTAGTTGGTGACGGGCACCTCGGCGGTGGGGATGAGGAAGCGCTCGGGCTCCCCCACCGTCTTGAAGGCGTCGTCCTCGAACTTGGGCAGCTGGCCGGTGCCCATCATCGACTCGCGCAGCACGAGGTAGGGCGGCAGCAGCTCGACGTAGCCCTTCTGGGTGTGCACGTCGATCATGAAGGAGACGAGCGCCCGCTCCAGCCGGGCCAGCGCCCCCTTGTAGAAGGTGAAGCGCGAGCCGGACACCTTCGCGGCGCGCTCGAAGTCCAACAGGCCCAGCTTCTCGCCCAGCTCGAAGTGCTGCTTGGGGGTGAAGGGCAGGTTGGGCTTCTCGCCCCAGGCGCGCACCTGGACGTTGTCGTCCGCGCTGGTGCCCACGGGCACCGACTCGTGGGGCACGTTGGGGATGAGCAGCAGGATGCGGCTGAGCTCCTCCTCCACCTCCTTGAGGCGCGCCTCCTTCTCCTTGATGTTCTGGGAGACGGTGCGCATCTCCCCGCGCAACGCGTCGAGCGCGGCGGGGTCCTCCTTCGCCTTGCGCTTCATCTCCTCGTTGGCGGTGTTGCGGCGGGCGGAGAGCGACTCCATCGCCACATAGAGGTCTCGCCGTTCCGACACGAGGCTCTTGAAGGGGCCGAGGTCCAGGCTGCCGCCGCGGGACTGCAACCGGGCGACGACCGCATCGAAGTTCTGCGCGACGTACTTGAGATCCAACATGGCGTGGCGGGTTCTAGTCACGCCACGCGGGCCCGGCAAGCCATGTCGCACCCGGGCGACCGGAAACGGACGCCCGGGTGGGGCAGGGGGGCCTACTCGAGGAAGCTGATCTCGTCCTCGATTTCTTTGCGGTTCTCGGCCTCGGGCTTGAGGGTGAGGTACTGCTGGAAGGCCTTGAGGGCGTCCTTCTTCTTGCCCTTCTCCTTGAAGGCGTAGCCGAGGTCGTGCCAGGCGTCGGCGTTGTCCGGCTGGGAGGAGGTGGCCTTGGTCAGCCACTCGATGGCCTTGGCGTACTGGTTCTGCTCGCTCCAGGCGCGGCCCAGCTTGTAGTAGGTGGCGGTGAGGCTCGGATCCGCCTTGACGGCCTGCTCGTAGGAGCGGGTGGCCTCGCGCCAGCGCGTGGCGCTGAAGTACGCGTCCCCCACGAGGGCGAGCACCCGGGTGCGCTTGGGGTCCGCCTTGAGCGCGGCCTGGAAGGCGGAGATGGCCTCGTCGAACTCGTTGCGCTCCAGGTAGGCCAGGCCCATGGCCTCGTAGGCGTCGGCCAGCTTCGGGTCGAGCTTCACGGCCTCCTTCCACTGCTCGATGGCCTCGGGCAGCTGCTTGGCGTCGCGGAAGAGCACACCGGAGGCGAAGCGGTAGTCGGCCCGCTTGGGAGCGCGCTCCAGCGCGGTGCGCATGCTCTCGATGGCCTCGGTGTAGTCACCGCGGCCCTCCTTGGCCTTGCCCTGGGGCACCTTCTCCGCGGTGGCCTTCGTCTGGGCCATGTAGAAGTTGGCCTCGGGGTTGGAGGGCTCGCTCTTGAGGGCGAGCATCAGGTTGACCTCGGACTCCTTGAGGGCGTTGGAGGCGTCGGTGGCCTTCTGCTCCTTCCAGGCGGCGGTGGCCTTGTCGAGGAAGACGGCGCCCAGGGTGGTGGAGATGGCCGCCGAGCGCGGCTCGGCCTTCTTGGCCTCCTGCAGCTCGGTGATGGCCTCGTCCAGCTTGCCCTGGCGCCACAGCACGGTGCCACGGTGCAGGCGGGCCCCCCGGAGCGTGTAGGCGTCCAGCGTCAGCGCGGTGTCGGCCTCCTTCTGGGCCTTCTCCAGGTCACCGGCGCGCAGCGCCAGCTGGGACAGGCCGAAGTGGGCGTCGGCGAGGTTGGCATCCAACCCGACGGCGCGCTCGAGCTCCTCCTGGGCCTTCGCGGTGTCGTCCGTGGCGAGGGCCAGCTCGGCCAGCCCCACGTGCACGCGGGCGTCATTGGGCGCCTTGGTGGCGGCGGCCTCGAGCTGCTCGCGCGCCGGCTCGGTGCGGCGCAGGTGCAGGTAGAAGCGGCCGAGGGCCACCTGGGCCTCGACGAGCTCGGCATCGGCCTTGAGGGCGCGCTGGTAGTGCTGCTCGGCGGAGATGTTGCTGTCGCGCGCCTCGTCGACGCGGCCGGTGAGGTACTCGATGCGGGCGTTGTTGGGGAAGCGCCTGGCGGCGTCCTCCACCTGCTTCTGCGCCTCCTCCAGGTTGCCGAGCGCCAGCAGGGTGGTGATGTAGCCGTCGGCGGCCTCGAGGTTCTTCGGCTCGGCCTTGGACACCGCCTCCCAGAGGGGCAGGGCGTCCTTGTACTGGCGCTGGGTGTTGAGCACGCGCGCCAGGTAGCTCTTGAGGAGCAGCGAGCTGGAGTCCTTCTCCAGGGCGGCGCGCAGCTCCTTGTCGGCCTCCTCGAGCTTGCCGAGCTGGAAGAGGGCGATGCCCTTGAAGGTGCGGGCGCGCGACAGCTCGGAGTTGCCCAGCTGCGACTGCTGCTTCTCGTCGAGCGCGCGCTCGGCGGCCTCGAGGCCCTTCTGCGCGTTCTTGCGCAGCAGCACCTCGACGGCGGCCAGCTCCACCGCGGACGTCAGGTGGGTGGGGTCCGCCTTGAGCGCGGCCTCGTAGGCCTTGGAGGCCTCGTCCGCCTTGCCCGCGGCCTGGTACAGGTTGCCGAGGGCATGCTGCGCCCGGGCCAGGTCCGGCTGCTTCGCCAGTACCTTGGTGAGGGTGTCGATGGCGCCCGCGCTGTCCTTCTGCGCGGCCTGGGCCTCGGCGAGCAGCAGCGCCAGCTCGACGTCACCCTGGTTGGCGTCGCGGCTCCAGGCGTCCTTGGCCAGCTGCGCGGCGGTGGCGGGGTCGCGCGTGGCGAGGGCGCTGCCCACGAGGTACTTGGTGTACTCGATGTTCTTCTCGCCGAGCAGCTCCAGGTTGCCGGCCTCCTCCTCGGAGCGGCAGCGGCTGGCGTCGGTGCCAGCGGCCTGGTAGCGGCGCTCCAGGTGGAAGACGGCCTGGCACCAGAGGGCGCGCACCTCGGGGTACTCCTTGGTGGCGAGCACCTTGTCCGTGAGCGTGCGGGCCTGCTTGTAGCCCTGGATGGAGTCCTGCAGCAGCGCCTTGCGCGCGGCCTCCACGTCGGCGGCCTCGGAGGAGCCGGCCGACACGTGGGAGGGGAGGAACTTCTTCATCCCGAAGACGCCGTAGCGCGTGGTGCCGAAGCTCAAGCCCACGCCGAGCACCACGATGGCGGAGCTGGCGGCGATGACCACCGGCAGGCGCTTCTTCACCTGGGCGAGGATGAGCTCCAGGCGCGAGGTGGTGTCCACCATGGACACCTGGGCCATGCGGCCGCCGTAGAGCTGGTTCAGCCGCTCCACATTGGCGGCGCTGGCGGCGCTCACGGCGGCCTGGTTCGCCTTGGAGCCGGGCTCGTTGGCGGGCATCGTGGGGGCGGGGGCGGTCGTCCCCGGTCCCTCCATCAGCTTCTGGATGGCCGCGGCGAAGGTGGGCAGGGTGCCAATGGGCGCCCAGCTGTCCCCATCCGTGGAGACGTCCTCGTTGCCCAGCAGCTGCCCGTCCTCGAGCATCTTGACGACGACGCCTTCCTCGAAGGGCCCGAACACCTTGCCCGAGCGGCGCCGCACGTGGAAGCGGCGCACGTTGCTCTTGGCCTTGGCGTTGGCGCCGCTGTCCTTGGCCGCGTCGTCGATGAAGCTGAGCATCTCCAGGCCGTCGGCCGTGCCCGGAGCGGGCGGCGGCGGCAGCGGCGCGGAGAGGTCCGCCTCGAGGTCATCGCCCCCGGGCCGCGAGGGCGCGGAAGGGTCGAACTCGAGCGCGTCGGGCATGGAGGCCGCGGCGGGCGTGGGGCTCCCGAAGTCCACGTCGTCGAAGCCCGCCATGGGCGCGGCCGGCGGGGGCTCCGAGAAGTCCATGCCGACATCCACCGTGGAGGGCGCGGCGGCAGGAGGCGGCAGGGCGAACGGATCCTCCTCCATGGACGCGGCGGCGGCGGGAGGAGGCGGCAGGGCGAACGGATCCTCCTCCATGGGCGCGGCGGCGGCGGGCGGAGGTGGCAGGGCGAACGGATCCTCCTCCACGGGCTCCACGGCCGCTTCGGGGAAGTCGTCCTCGATGGGCGCGGAGGCGAACGCGTCCTCGGCGGGCGGAGGCGGCAGGCCGAACGGATCCTCCGCCCCCGGGGCGGCGGCGTAGGGATCCGCGGCCGGCTCGGAGGACAGGCCGAACGTGTCCACCTCGGCTGTGTTCTGCGGGTACGAGCCGTACGCGGCACCGCCCCCGGCGTCGGAGGCGTACGGATTGTCGGCGGGAGGCGGCGGCAGGGGGATGCTTCCCTGCGGAGTGCCCGCGTACGAATACGGCTCCTCGGCGGACGGCGGAGGCGGCAGGGCGATGGCATCCGCCTGGGGCGCGGCCGCGTAGGGATCCGCGGCGTAGGGATCCGCGGCATAGGGATCCGCGGCGTACGGATTGTCCGAGGGCGGAGGCGGCAGGGCGATGGCGTCCGCCTGGGGCGCGGCGGCGTAGGGATCCGCGGCGTAGTCGAAGCCCTGCGCGGCGTAGGGATCCCCGGCACCACCGGCCTCCGGGTACGCGCTGCCCGCGTACGGATCGCTCGCGCCGGGCAGCGGGATGGCCTCGCTCGAGGACGCGCTCACGCCATACGCCACGTCCGCCGAATAGTCCCCGGAAGGAGCGGTGGCGCCGGGCAGCGGAATGGCCTCGGAGGTGACGGCGGGGGCCGCGCTGTCGCGGTAGGCCGCGGTCGGCACCGGCATGCTGACGACACGCGTGGCCTCGGACTCGGGAGGACGCTGGTAGTCGTCGTAACCCGCGAACGCATCGGCCGGGGGCGCGCCAGGCCCGGGCAGCGGCACGGCGGCGGGAGCGCCCTCGCTCACCGGATCCGCGGGCTTGATGGGGAAGGTGTTCTGACACCGTGCGCACTTGAGCTTCGCGCCGCCCGGCGGGATCCGCTTGTCATCGATGTTGTAGTTCGTCTGGCAAGACGGGCAGGAGACTTTCATGGGTTTCCTTCAGCGGGGGCCATGGGACGCGAGCGGCCGCACTGACCCGCGGCCGACGCAGGTTATCAGAGGCATTTTCCAGGCGGCAAAGAACGCGCTCTCTTCCCGCGACACATCCCTGGCGGCAGGGCAGGCGGGCGGGGGACCGCCTTCCGGCTACCATCCCGAGCACGCTCCTGTTGCGCGACGTAGCGGCGAAGGTGGTAGACCCGGCTTTCCCATGGAACCCATCGTCATTCTCGGAGGGGGCCTCGCCGGGCTCTCCGCCGCACACTTCCTGCAGCGTCCCTGGCGCCTCATCGAGAAGTCCGAGCGGGTCGGCGGTCTCATCAAGACGGAAATTCTCAACGGCTGCTACTTCGACCCCACGGGTCATTGGTTGCACCTGCGAGATCCGGAGATCAAGGAATTGGTGAACACCCGCTGGCTGCCGGACCAGCTCGTCACCATCCAGCGCAAGGCGGGCATCTACTCGCGAGGTGTCTTCACGCGCTTTCCCTACCAGGTGAACACGCACGGGCTGCCGCCAGAGGTGGTGGCGGAGAACCTCGTGGGTTTCGTGGAGGCCCTCTACGGGGAGAAGGGCCGGGAGCTGCGCGAGCGCGAGCCGCGCAACTTCACCGAGTTCATCCTGCGCTACATGGGGGAGGGGTTCGCCAAGAACTTCATGGTCCCCTACAACAAGAAGCTGTGGACGGTGGACCCCTCCGAGTTGTCCGCCGCCTGGGTGGGGCGCTTCGTGCCCCGGCCGACGTTGAAGGAAGTGGTGGACGGGGCGCTGGGCGTGGGCAGCGATGCGCTGGGCTACAACGCCTCCTTCCTCTACCCGCGCGAGGGCGGCATCGAGAGCCTCGCCCGTGCCATGCTCGCCCACTTGAAGGGCGGGGAGCTGAGCTACGACACCGAGCCCACCGCCATCGACTGGAAGGCCCGGAAGGTGACACTGTCGGACGGGCGCACGCTCGGCTACTCGCAGCTCATCTCCTCCATCTCGCTGCCGGGGCTGGTGCGGTTGGTGGCGAAGGGAGCCTCCGGTGTGCCCGACGAGGTGCTCGCCGCCGCCGGCCGTCTGCGCGCCACCACCGTCACGTACGTGTGCGTCGCCGCCCGGGGGAAGAACCGGCAGCCGTGGCATTGGATCTACCTGCCCGAGCCCGAGTTCAAGTCGTACCGCATCGGCTCGCCCTCGGCGGTGTACGCGCCGCTGGCCCCTCCGGACACCGCCACCTTCTCCGTGGAGTACAGCCACCACGGCGAGCTCTCCCTGGCCCAGGCCGAGGCCCACGCCGTGGAGGACCTGGTGCGCTCGCAGATGGTGCACTCGGCGGAAGACATCCTCTTCGCCAGGGCGCGGGAGATTCCCCACGCCTACGTCCTCTACGACGAGGCCTACGGGCCGGCGAAGACGGAGATCCTCCGCTTCCTCGAGCACGCGGGCATCCTCACCGCGGGGCGCTACGGCCAGTGGGAGTACTCGTCCATGGAGGACGCCATCCTCGCCGGACGGGCCTGCGCGCGCCGGTTGAACGGCTGACGAAGGGGCGGCGGGAGCGGTAGTTGGCCGTCGACGGGGCCCTCGGGGGCGTGCTACGTGACGCGCTTGTCCATGGCCGCCCCGTACCTCTCCATCGTCATCCCCGTCTACAACGAGGCCTCCATCGTGGCCGCCGCCGCCGCGGAGCTCTCGCAGGGGCTGGATGCACGCGGCTGGGACTACGAGATCCTCTTCGCGGAGAACGGCTCGCGCGACTCCACGCCGCAGATCCTCGAGGAGATGTGCTCGAAGAATCCGCGCCTGCGCTGGTTCCACTCGGAGCGGCCCAACTACGGCACGGCGCTCAAGGCGGGCATCGAGAAGGCCCGGGGCACCTACGTCTTCTGCGATGAGATCGACCTGTGCGACCTGACCTTCTACGACGCCGCGCTGCCGGTGCTGGAGAAGGGCGGGGCGGACATGGTGGTGGGCTCGAAGGCGGCCAAGGGCTCGAGTGACCAGAGGCCGCTGGTGCGGCGCGTGGCCACGCGGGTGCACAACGGGTTGCTGCGGGTGACGCTGGGCTTCCAGGGCACGGACACGCACGGGCTGAAGGCCTTCCGGCGCGAGGCGCTGATGCCCGTGGTGGCCCGGTGCGTGGTGGACATGGACGTGTTCGCCAGCGAGTTCGTCATCCGCGCCTGGCGCCAGGGGCTGCGGGTGGTGGAGATCCCCATCAAGCTCCACGAGAAGCGCCAGCCCTCCATCCACCTCTTCAAGCGCGTGCCCAACGTGCTGAAGAACGTGGGCAAGCTGGTGTACGTCATCCGCATCCGCGGCACCTGAGGAGGCGAGGGTGGCGCGGCGGCTCGCATCCATCTCCGTCGACCTGGACTCGCTGCCGCACTACTGCCGCATCCACGGGCTGCCCGAGTCGCTGCTGGATGCGCGGGCCCGGGGGCTCGTGTACTCCACGGCGGTGCCCCGGTTGCGCGAGCTGTTCGCGTCGGTGGGCGTGCCGGGGACGTTCTTCGCCATCGGTGAGGACGTGGCGGCGGACGCGGGAGCCGCGGCGGCACTGCGCTCGGCGCACGAGGCGGGCGTGGAGGTGGCGAGCCACAGCTTTTCGCACGACTACGCGCTGACGCGGCGGGCGCCCGAGAGCATCCGCGAGGATTTGCGGCGCGCGGACGAGGTGCTCGAGGCGGCCACGGGCGCTCGTCCGGTGGGCTTCCGCGCGCCGGGCTACACGCTCAACGCGGCCCTGTACGCGGCGACGGTGGAGCGCGGCTACCGCTATGGCTCGTCCGCCTTCCCCGCGGCCCCGTACTACACGGCGAAGGCGGCGGTGATGGGCGCGCTGGCGCTCCTGGGACGTCCCTCGCGCGCGGTGCTGGACTCGCCCCGGGTGTTGCTCTCGCCGCGCACGCCGTACCGGCCAGACCCCGCGCAACCGTACCGGCGGGGCACGGGGGCCGTGCTGGAGCTGCCCATGGCGGTGACGCCCGGCGTGCGCTTCCCGTTCATCGGCACCTTCGCCACCACGCTGCCACTGCCCGCGGTCCGAGCCGCGTACCGCGCGCTCGCGGGAGACCCGCTCTTCAACTTCGAACTGCACGCGGTGGACGTGCTGGGCGCGGAGGATGGCATCCCTCCCGAGTTGCTGCGCCAGCAGCGGGACTTGCGAGTCCCCGTGGCGCACAAGCTGGAGCGGCTGCGGGCCCTCTTCGGCTGGCTGAGGTCCGACTCCGACGTGGTGACGCTGCGCGACGCGGCGGCCTGGCTCGCTGGCACCGTGTAGCGGCCCCGCTTCCGCCCCGCGCCGCGTATTTCCAGAACACGGGCTCCGGCGCGGCCCAGGTGTAGACGTCTACACTCGGTGTGGGTGTTTGCCCACCCAAGGTGTAGACGTCTACACCTGAAGTCCCGAGACAAAAAGCAGCACCCCTTGCCCGGCGTTTGTGGTCGCGGGTCCAAGCAGTCGTGCTCCCGCTCACCGCGCTCACACGGGTGGCGGGCACGGCCGCGTCTCGCTCCGGTATCCACCCGGGGAGAGCGGCCCCACCCATTGTCAGGACACCCCTTCATGCGTGAATCCAGAACGCCACAGGCCGTGCCACGCCCGTGGTTGTCGTTGGGACTCGCCGCGCTCCTCTGGAGTGGTTGCGGCGGTCTTCCGGAGTCCTCCGCCGACGCGGACGCCGTCACTCCCTTCCCGGAGCAGAGCGCCGCGCTCGTCACCACCGACCAGTGCGCTCCGGCTCCCGCGGCCCAGTCCACCAGCGGCAACACGGTGTACTACCGCTACTCCACCAACAAGAGCTGGGATGCGGCCAAGGCGGACTGCACGGCCATGGGCGGCCGGCTCGCGGTGCCGATGAGCTCGGCCGACAACGAGGCCATCCACTCCATCAACGGGGGCCTGCTCCTGCACATCGGCTTCCGCCAGAGCAGCGGGCAGACGCAGCCGGGCGCCGGTTGGCTCACGGTAGAGGGAGAGACGCCCACCTACACCAACTGGAACACGGGCGAGCCCAATGACGGGGACCGCTACGAGAACGGCAACCAGAACTGCGGCCGGATGTGGGACATCGGCACGTGGGACGACGTCTCCTGTACGTCCTCCGCCAGTCCGTACGTGTGCGAGTTCGGTGCGCAGCCCGTCACCTGCGGCGGCGGCGCCACCTGCGGCGTGGCCACGGACTCCACCTACCGCTGCCAGTGCCCGACGGGCCAGCGCTACGACGCGACGGCCAACGCCTGCTTCGGCGGCCCGCTCGCCATCGAGGTCAACAGCCTCAACGTGGACCACGCCGCCAGCGGCAACGTCTTCGTCAACTACCCCCTCAAGGCCCGCGTGGGCCTCAAGGGCACCGGCAACAAGAACAGCTTCGTGGTCTCGCTCGGCCTGATGCAGAAGCCCAGCGGCCCCAATCCCACCGACGAGGAGCTCGCCAATCTGCAGAGCTGCGTCGTGGGCGGCACCCGCATCACCCTCCCGGGCGACGGCAGCCAGCAGTACGTCGACATCGAGGGCATCGTCCCCCCCGAGTGTCTCAATGGCGCTCCGCAGCGCGCCGCCAACTTCTTCGTCCTGCTCGATGGCGCCGACGAGTTCACCACCGAGGAGAACAAGTGGCTCATCTTCAATGAGAAGGAGGCCCAGACGACGCTCGGCCAGCGGTGCACCACCACGGACCCCGTCACGGGCACGCAGCGCACCGGCTGCGTCATCAACGTCACCGTCAGGCCTCCGCCCGGCAACGACATCTCCATGCTCTCGGCCACGCCGGACTCGTCGGTAGTCGTGCTCGACCCACCGGGCCAGCCCACGGACATCCAGTCGGGAAGCACCGAGGCCCCCCGTCCCCTGTTCGTCGCCGGCATCAGCGTCGCCGCCTACGGCCGTGACTTCGACGAGGCCAATTCCTCCACCCTGCCCGCGGCGGTGGACTTCGCCTACGACATCATCGCCACGCCCGACACCGGCAGCGTGGGCTGGAAGCGGCTCAACGCCAACCCCGAGGCCACCCATGCCCCCATCGGCAACCTCAAGCCGGGCGAGGCGCTGCAGCTCGACGCCCGGCTGCACCCCACCGAGGAGTTCCGCCTGCTCACCAGCCCCGGCGGCCCCTGGGCGGCCGCCACCGACTACCAGGTGCGTGCCTGCGCCATGGTGCCCTTCCCGGAAATCGGTGACCCCCAGGCCGCCGGCCCGGACGGCCGCGCCAACAACTGCAAGGTGTTCTCCGTGCGCCTCGTGCGCGGCACCTTCTCGTCCTCCTCGGCCTCGTCCATGGACGTGTCCAAGTCGTTCAGCAACTCCTGGGGCTCCTCGAGCACCCTCCAGCTCGCCCTCACGGGTGGCTCGACGAACACGCTCAACCTCACCGGCGCCTACTCGGACAACAGCGCCAAGGCCTCCATCAAGGGCTTCTTCGGCAGCTTCGACCTGGCCCAGGCCTGGGGCGATGCCTCCGCCACCGTGTCGCCCGCGCAGGCCTCGCTGGATACCGGCTTCAAGGTCTTCGGTACCGCGCTGCTGAGCTACAGCAACACCGCCGGCACCGTCTCCTACTCGTACAACAAGAGCTACACGAAGGAGAAGTGCCTCACCTACTCGTACGGTGTCGTGGTCGCCTCCATCGACATCTCCGGGTGCTTCAGCGCCACGGCCGGCTACCAGCTCAGCTCCACGCTCTCGGCCACCAGCATCACCGTGCAGGTGCGCCCCTACACCCAGGCCAGCCTCAGCGTGAGCGGCACGCTCAACCTCACCCTCTACAAGGCCACGCTCTCCGCTTCCCTCACCGTCCTCGGCTTCAACACCAGCTCCACCGATGGCATGTCCGCCGGGCTCTCCTTCGTCATCAACAGCACCAGCCCCCTCAAGCTGACCGTCGCGTACACCACCAACGCCACGTTCCGCATCTCCACTCTCGACGGCAGCATCGACCTGACCATCGAGCAGCTCGAGGCCAGCTGGTGCAAGAAGAAGAAGTGGGGCATCACCTTCAAGTACCCGTGCTGGGGCTGGGACACGCTCGCCGAGTACAACCTGTTCAGCTACGACGGCTACTCGTACTCGACGGAATTGCTCAAGCGCAGCGGTTCGGCCATCACCCTTCAGTAACGCATTGAGGATCGCGACCATGACCCGCCGCACGCCCGTCCTTCTCGGAACCCTCGTCCTCGGTCTCGCAGCCACCTACGTCCTGATGCGGCCCTCCCGGCCCGCCCAGGAGCCCACGGCGGCACCCCGGCGTCCTCTCTCCTGCCGCTTCTCGGCCGGAGAGGAGCTCGCCTTCCACGTGCGCGCCAGCAGCTCGGCGCGCGCCTCCGAGACCGCGACGCCCCAGCAGCTCAGCCTGGATGCCACCCTCTGGTGGCGGGTCCTCGAGGAGCGTTCGGCCTCGGGGTGGGTCGTGGCCGCGACCTTGTCCGATGTTCGTCTGCTCGAAGGGGGCGCGCAGGCCGATGGGGCCCGCCGCGCCGCCCTCGAGGCTCCCTTCCTCTTCCACATCGGCCGCGACTGCCGCTTCCGCGACTTCGCCTTCGACTCCTCCCTGGATGCCGAGGCGCGCCGCCAGCTCCAGGGCACGCTCCAGGCCGCCGAGCTCATCCTCCCGCCGCTCCCGCAGGCCCGGTGGGTCTCCCGCCACAAGGATTCGCTCGGCGCCTATGACGCCACCTATGCGCTCGAGTCCTCCGCCTCCGGCCCGGACGAGGCCCCGGCCTTCTCGCGCCAGCACGGCCAGTACATCGCCTCCAGCCTGCCCCTGCTCCCGGAGCAGCTCGGCGGCCGCATGCGCGTCGACGTGCTCTCCGGCGACACCCGCGCCACACTCGACGCCAAGGGCCGCTGGGTGGGCCAGCTCCACGGCGCCGAGCACCTGCGCGTGTGGATGGGCAGCAAGCTCCTCAGTGACGTGAGCTCCCAGGTGGAGCTGGAGCGCCTGGACGGGGCCCGCGGCGCCCCGGACGCCCTGGCCCACCTCGACGCCGGCCGCTTCGCCTGGGGCGACTCCGCCTCCGGTGCCCAGCGCTCCGCTCCCGAGCTGCCCCCCGCGCCGGATGCGGCCCTCGCCGCCCTGACGCTCGAGGGTGCGCTCGCCGATTTCGCCCACAAGCTCAGCGGGGGGCACAACAACGTGCACGACGCGGCCGTGCGCCTCGCCAGCTACCTGTCCGTCCACCCCGAGGCCATCCCCGAGCTGATTGCCCGCATGCGCGGCGGCACCGTGCCCGAGCAGCTCCACTCCGTGCTGTTCCTCGCGCTGGAGAAGACCGGCACGCTCGCCGCCGAGAACGGGCTCGCCTCGGCGCTCACGGATCGAGGCGTGGGCACGCAGAACCGCATGCGCGCCGCCGTCGCCCTCCAGGACATTCCCCGCCCCTCCGAGCGCACCGCGCACACCCTCATCGGCCAGGCGCGTGGCAACCGCGCGGACCCCGAGGAGCGGCAGGTGGCCGATGCCTCGCTGCTGGCGCTCGGGGCGCTCTCCCACCGCGTCGATGCCCGGATGCCCGAGGTGGCCCGCCTGTCCCACGAGGAGCTCGACACGCGCCTGCGCACCTCCCGTGGCACCGAGGACCTCGCGGTGGCGCTCGACGCCATCGGCAACTCCGGGGACGAGGGCTTCGCCGACTCGCTGCGCGGCTACAACCAGGACGCCTCGCCGCTGGTGCGCGCCCACGCCGCCCGCGCCTGGCGCCGCATGGAGCCCTCCACCGTGGAGCCGGTGCTCGTCGAGTGGCTCGGCCAGGAGAAGGACGCCCAGGTGCGCCGCTCCATCGCCGACACGCTCGCCGAGCAGGTGCGCGAGGAGGAGCGTCCCGCCTCTCCGGCCGTGCTCACCGCCGCCGCCGCGCGGCTGGTCTCGGAGCCGGATGCGCGGACCCGCTCGGCGCTCATCTCCCTGCTGGGCTCGGCCGCCCGCACCGATGCCTCCGCCCGGCTCGCGCTCGTCCAGCAGTTCCACCGAGAGACCGTGCCGGAGTTGCAGGTGCTCATCGGCCGCTTCGTCACCGCCGAGGAGCTCCGGTAATCCCCTTCAGGGAAGGGACCAGAGAGGAGTGAAGTTTCCCTCTCCCGGAGGGCGAGGGGAAAGGGCCGCGGCCCCTCACCTGGGGTGCGCGCCGGAAAAGAAATTCGTGGCCGGGAACACCGCGCGAAGGGTTTTCGTCACACCTCGTATCGGGCGCTCGAGAAGGAGCGGGCGCCTTCATCCTGGGGTGAGGCCACAGTGAAACCCGCGAAGAATCCCAGACAGCTGTTGCTTCCCCGCCGTGCGCTGCTGAAGACCGTGGGCACGGCGGTGGCGCTGGCGCCGCTCGTGAGCCTGCTGGGGTGCGGGGGCAGCACCGGGGCTGGCACCTCCGATAGCACCGACGGCACGTGGGAGGGCGCCAGCGGCACCTGGGCCACGGGCGGCACGGCGTCCATGTCCGGCAACTACGCGGACCCGTTCACCGAGGGCCTCGGCAGCACCTGCGCGCTCTACAAGGCGTCGACGCTCGGGCCCTGCCACGCGCTGACGGTGGAGCGGATGGACCTCAGCGAGGGCCAGGCGGGACTGCCCGTGCGGCTCGCCTTCCTCGTCGTCAACGCGTCCTGCCAGCCCATGCCGGGCGCCACCGTGGAGCTGTGGCACGCCAATCCCTCGGGGCTGTACTCGGGCAGCGACGCGGCCAACATGTGCACCAATGGCAACGCGGCCGCTCGTGCCGCTCGCTACTTCCGCGGCATCCAGACGGCCGATGCGAACGGGCGCGTGGACTTCAACACCTGCTTCCCCGGCTGGTACAGCAGCCGCAGCGTCCACATCCACTTCACCGTGCGCGTAGGCGGCACGGAGTACCTCACCTCGCAGCTCTTCTTCGACGATGCGCTCAACAACGAGATCATCGCGAGCCAGCCGCTCTACGGCACCCGTGGCGCCAAGGACACGGCCAACGCCAATGACAAGGTCATCAAGGAGAGCTCGCTGAGCAACCACCTCTTCCAGGCGAAGCAACTGGAGGACGGGGCACTGTTGGCCTGGAAGACGCTCGTGGTGCACGCCTGAGCGCTCACCACGTGGCGCCCAGCTCCAGCATCACCAGGTGCTTCTGGTAGTTGCCGTTCGTGTAGTCGTAGCGGTGGCACAGGTAATCGGGCGCCGTGCACGTCCCGGCGGCGTCCGCGAGCCGCGTGTCCACGTTGGAGGTATTCACCAGCAGCTCGTATCGGGCGGAGAGCCGCAGATGTTTCGACAACCGGGCGCTCACGGTGGGAACGAGGGCGAAGCGCACGTCCGCGCGCCGGCGGAGGTTCCATTCCTCCGTGCTCCCGTCGGCCGCCTGCACCCGTAGAGAGCTGTCGCTCAGGTAGTGGCGCCACTCCGCCTCGGCGTCCAGGCCCGCGTCGAACCGCTCGCCGAGCACCATGCGCGCGGAGGCGCCCCCGGCATGCCCGGTCCACGCGAAGGGGATGACGTACTCCTGCGTCGTGCCCGTGGTGACTACGGAGGCGCTCTGCACCAGCGTCCCGATGCGGTCCTCGCGGTAGCGGTACCAGGCCGTCATCGCCAGGAGCCGGAAACGGAGCTCCTGGGACAGCGTCGCATCCAGGCGCCGTCCGCTGAGATAGCTGAACTCGCTGCCGAGCCCGGCCTTGCGCGCGAGCGACACGTCGAGCCGGGTGCTCGTGTGCTCGCTCTCGTCCAGCGCGAGCCACGCCGAGCCCGTGAGGGAGGCCTGCAGCCCGCGGAAGTCCGACAGGCCGGTGAAGAACACGTCTCCCCAGGACGCGAGGCCCAGGCGGAAGCGGTGAGCCGATTCCCACTCCACGGCCACGGCCGCGCGGTGCAGTTGCAGCGAGTAGTCCTCGGCGGCGCTCGTCGCATAGGCCCGCTGCGTGCCGCCGTAGGAGAGGTCGGCGAACAGCGCGTCCGACAGCCGGAAGCGGGCCCCGAGCCCGAGCCCTGCCTCCGCGAAAGTGCTCGCGGTCCGCGCGCTCGTCGAGACGTCGCGCGCCGCCACGCCCACCTGGAGCACGTTGCTGTCGAAGCCGGCACCCGCTCCCGCCGACACCTGGAATCCCTGGCCGCTGGCGCGCAGCCCGAAGGAGAGCCGGTCGAGGTAGTCGTGCGCGGTCCGTCTGTCCTGAGGCTCCAGTTGCAGCGAGAGGGCCGCGGTGACGTCTTCCCGCGCCATTTCGCGCTCTCCCAGCCGGTACGCCGAGGCCCCCGCCATGAGCCGCGCCCGGCCGGAGTCCGGGTCTCTCTTCGCGTCCTGGAGGAAGAGCGTCCGGGCTTCCTCGAAGCGTCCCGCGTCGAAGGCCGCGAGGCCCCGCGTGTACGCCTCCTCCCGCGGGGCCTCCGCGTCTTCGCTGCTCCCTCGCGCACGTGCGGCGAGGGCGAGCAACTCCTCCACCTGTGCGGCCTCCCGCTCGGAGGCGCCGGGTTTCGCTCGCTCCGCCCATTGTGCGGCGCGCTCGGGAGCGCCCGCGTCCAGTGCGGCGAAGCCCGCGTTCACCCAGGCGACGCGCGCGAGGGCCTCGTCCGCCGTGGCCTCGAGGAAGGCCTGCTCGGCCTCGGCGAAGCGCTCCAGTGCGTAGAGGCAGGCGCCCCGGTTGAAGCTCCACGACGCGCGTGGCGGTGCATCCTCCGCTCGTCCCGCGGCCTCGAGGGCCTCCAGGGCTTCGGCGGGCCGGCCCGCGCGGAAGCGCGCGAGTCCCACCAGGTAGAGCGCGGCACCGAGCCGCGGCGGCTGTGCGGCCTGTAACGCCTGTTGCTCCGCCTCCGTGTATTGGCCAGCGGCAAACGACTGCTTCGCCTCGGCGAGCGGATCGGCTGCGACCAGCATCGCCACGAGCGTGAGCATCGGGGCAACCATCATCGTGGAGGCGGAGAAGGCGGCGGCTGCGAGGAGGGGGGAGGCCGCGAGCCGTCGCCCCGCGGCCCACGCCCCTCTTCACCCGGACGCGGCTGTCCCGAGCGTCCTCCCGGGCCCGAGGGTGGACCCCGAGGCTCCTGGCCGTGGGGCCCGCGGGACTCCTGGCCGGGCGGCGGCCGGACCGCGTCACCCCCCCGAGGGGGCGGCGAGGGACGCTCCACGCGCATGCGGCCGAGAATGGTGTCCACCTGCTCGCCCGGGGCGATGACGTCCACCGTGTGGGAGCTGTGCACGTGGGCGCGCGCCTCGGAGCCGCGTGCCTCCGGGGCGGGGGGCTGCGGGACGGGCGGTGCGGCCTCGGGTGGACGCGCCGCTCCAGTCTCCGCCGCGGGAGGAGGCGTGGCGGGCGCCTGGGCACGCGCGGCCCCACCCGCGAGCAGCACGAGCGCGGCGAGGCCCGCTGAGAGCTGTGCTCGGGTCCTGTTCATCCTGCCGTTACCTCCAGCACCACCTCGTGCTCGATTCTCTGATTGCCCGTGCGCGCCTGGGCCGTCACCAGGTAGCGGCCCGGCTTCTGCCCGCGCACCGCGATGGGGATGACGTTGCTCCCCGCGTTGAGCGGCTGGGTCCACTCGAAGGAGCGCAGCGCGAGCTCACGGCCGTCCGCCCAGAAGGACAGGCCCTCGGGCAGGCTCACCTGGAAGTCCGCCTCCGCCACGGCCACGTCCGCCGTGAAGTCCAGCTTGATGACCGCCACCTTGCTCACCGGCACCTGGGTGCCCGGCTCCGCGAGCGGGCGCGAGGCCTCGGCCACCAGCGTCGGCGGGGTGGGGGGCTGCCGCAGCGCGCTCATCAGCAGGAAGGCGAGGATGCCCGCGGCCACGCCCACCACCGGCCACAGCCATGGCGCGTTGCGGCGGAAGAGCCACCGCACGCGGTCCCACCCCGGGGCGGGCTCGGGCGGTCCCGCCGCCACCAGCCGGCGGTGGAGCGAGGCCTGGAAATCGAGCCCGGCCGGTTCCTCCCGCAGCGCCGACAGTCGCTCTCGCAGCGCGCGCTCCTCGGATTCTTCGGTCTCGGTCATTTTCCACTCCTACGTCCCTGGGACGAAACGTCGCTATTGGATGTTCCCACGTCCTGCCCGCCAGCCAGGGAGCCGGGCTCCTGTCCGCCCGCCAGCAGGTTCTTCAGCAACCCCCGGCCTCGCGACAGGCGCGATTTGATCGTCCCGATGGGCACGCCCTCGATGGCGGCGACCTCCTCGTAGGTATGCCCCTCGACGTCGAAGAGTACCACCGCGGTGCGGAACTCGGCCGGAAGCTGGCGGAGGGCGCGCCACAACCGCTGACGCTCCTGGGCCCGGGCCAGCTCCTCGTCGGCGGGCACGGCGTCCGAGGGGGCGTGGGCGTTGCCTCCCTCGAGCGGCTCTTCCAGGGAGCGCTCCCGGCCCGCGCGGCTGCGGGTGGCATCGAAGAAGACGTTGCGGACCAGGGCGTAGAGCCACGTCTTGAAGGCGGCCTGGAAGCGGAAGGAGCGCAGGCTCTTGTAGACCTTCACCAGGGCTTCCTGCGCCAGGTCGTCCACGTCCGCGTCGGAGGAAGCGAAGGCGCGCGCGAAGCGGCGCACCTGGGGCAGGTGCGACGACATGAGGAGCTCGAAGGCGCGGACGTTGCCGTCCTGGGCCTCGGCGATCAATGCGCGCAGTTCGTCGTTCTCACTCAAGGCGCCCAGTGTATCCGCCCGCGCGAGCCCTTCCACAAGCGCGGAGAAATGCCGGCGCCGGGAACACGAAATTCAGCCTCCTCGTCCTACGGGCGCAGTCGAGAGATGGGCCGGAACGGGAAACACAAACGGAGGGCAAATGACTTTCAAGAAGATGGGCGGTCCCTGGCTGGCGGTGAGCGCGCTCGTCGCGGGCGCGATGGTGAGCGGTTGCAACGCGTCCACGACGACGGAGGACGCCACCACGGGAGTGTCCCAGGCGGTGGAGACCTCCTCGGACTCGAGTGATGCGGTGGAGGTGTCGAGCCTGATGCGCGGGACGGACAAGCTGCGCACCGACGCGGTGGAGGGCTTCCACTGTGACTCGAGCCCGGACATCTCGTACGTGGACGTCTGCGGCAAGACCCAGCCGGCCGCGGTCCACCTCGAGTGGACGGACTGCGCGGCGCCCCAGCGGCCCGGTGGCGGCGGACACGGTGGGGATGGCCAGCGGCCTCCGCCCCCTCCCGCGGGCACCACGGGGTACTCGACGGTGTCGGGCCTGGGTGGACACGGCGGTGGCGGGCTGCCGCCGCCGGACGGGGCTGGCAAGGAGGGCGGCCGCGGGCCGCACGGCGGCCCCTCCAGCGGCACGGTGGACATCACCTATACGTACGAGACGCCCAACGGGTGCGAGAGCGCGGTGACGCAGAACCAGTCCGTGACGTACCTGATTACCCGCACGGACTCCGAGGGCAACGTCTCGACGGTGGAGGGCACCAGCGCCTCGAGCGCGCAGCTCGTCGAGGGCGCCCCGCCGCAGCAGAAGACGACGCAGGCGGATATCACCCGCAAGCTCATCGACGCGTCGGGCACGGTGGTGCGCTCGGTGCACCTCAACGGCTCGCTGAGCACCGACTTCTCCAGCGACACGCCGCCGGTGCGCACCATCAACGGCTCGTACACCGAGGAGTTCCTCGATGGCACGACGGGCACCGTGACGCTCGCCAACCTCGTGCGGCCCCCGCGCAACGTGTGCCCGTGGCCGATCTCCGGCACGCTGACGCGCGGCAGCAGTGACGGGACGACCCACGAGCTCGTCTTCGGGCCGGATTGCGGTACGGCGACGCTCGATGGCACCGCGGTGGAGCTGCCCTCGCACGGCCCCGGTGGCCACGGTGGTGGAGAGGGACGCCGGTAAGGCGCCCCCCGAGTGCCGCGGCCCGGTTTTCCCCCTCCCCGGGCCGCGGCCTCGTTGTTTTCGAGCGGGCCGCTCGCTACCAGCGCACCGCCGGGTGCCGGCGCATGATGCGCAACTGGCTCGCGCTGAAGGCGGGCGCGGTGACGCTGGATGGGCGGTAGTGCATGAGGTTGTCGGCGCCCGTGTCGTCGAGGAGATCCGCCGTCCCGTCCTCCTCGACGGCGTGGTAGAGGCCGAGGTAGTGGCCCAGCTCGTGCGCGATGAGCCGGCCGAGGTACCCCGTGGGCCATGAGATGTGCGGCGAGCTGTCGCGGCAGCCGCGGCCCCGGATGAAGACACCGTGCGCCCGCCCCGGTGCCGCCAGTCCAGCGGGGATGCCCGGCACGAAGCCCTCGGGCTCGCTCGTCTTGTTCTGCACCGGGTCCGTCAGGCGCAGGCAGCCGGCGAGCACCAGGGGCACCTGGCCGTCATCGGGGGCGAGGCCTCCCTCGTCACAGGCGTGCAGCGTGCTGAAGAGGCGTTCGAGCGCGGTGTAGTCACCCCGTTGGAAGTCGAGCGGATCCTCCACGTCCACGCGGCGGACGCGGACCGCACGCACCGAGAGCCGTCCCGGACGCAGCCAGGTATTCACCTCGTCGAGCGCCGCGACAAGGTCCGCGGGCAGGGGTGCTTCGTCCTCGTGGAAGACGGAGCCGGAGGTGATGGCGACTTCCAGCAGCACCACGCCCTCGCGCGTCTCGTCCACCTCGGGCAGGGAGAGCGCTTCGAGGCGCAGGCGCTCCGGATGCTCGCCGGGCCGGGTGGGGAGGAAGGTGGCGCACTCGCGAGCCGCCGCGCGCACCTGGAGACCCGAGGGCAGGGGAGCGGTCCGCTCTCCCGAGGGCAGCACGTAGAGGCCCGCGCCCACCCCCACGGACACCCGCTCGGGGCAGCCGCGGCAGTACGGGCCATAGTCCTCGAGCGAGGCCGGTGGCGTCACCCAGGCCCCTCCCTCCGAGTCCTTCACTTCCTGGAGCTGGACGCACGCCGCCTTGCCGCTCGCGTCCGTGACGCGGAGCGCCACGCCCCGCGTGCCCGTCCCGAGGGGCACGTCCACCCACCCCCCCACGCCCTGGTCATCGAGGGGGACCTCGCCCACCGTCGTCCAGGCGGCCCGCCAGGGGGCGAGCGAGGCGGCCTCGTCCAGCACGGTCCAGCACGAGGGGGTGGGGGAGCCGGGGGACGGCGGCTCGGTGGGGGTGCAGGCGCCGAGCAATCCCAGGAGCCCGAAGAAAATCCGCCGCACGGCTTGCCCGGAATTTCGTGTCACGGGTCGAAGGGGGTGGAGGCGATATGAGTCGGGTGGCATCAATCACGACGCTATTACAGCTTCAACCGGGTGGCGGAGGGCCTGGGACGGTTCTTCTCCGCTCTGATAGCTTCCGCGCTCCCCCCACCGCTTCCCCCGACGCATTGAGCCGATCCGACTCGCAACAGATCGCCCAGCTCTTCGACCAGCATGGTCCCCGGGTGTACCGCCGTGCCTTGCGCCTGTTGGGCAACCCCGCGGACGCAGAGGAAGCGACGCAGGAAATCTTCATCCGCGCCTTCCGTGCCGCCGGCAGCTTCCGCCAGCAGAGCCAGCTGACGACGTGGCTGTATCAAATCACCACCAACTACTGCCTCAACCTCATCCGCGACCGTTCGCGCCGCGCCGAGCTCCACGAGGAGCACGTGGCCCCCCTGGCGGACGACGCCTCCCGGACCGAGTCCGTGCGCCCCGATGACGTCGTCCTGCTGCGGCGATTGCTCCAGGGCGCGGATGAGCGCCAGGCCGCCGCCGCCGTGTACGTCTTCCTCGATGGCATGTCGCACGAGGAGGCCGCCGGGGTGCTCGGCGTGTCCAAGCGCACGGTGGGCAACCTGATCGAGCGCTTCCAGGCGTGGGCGCACGCGCAGACCTCCCAGGACGCCTCTACCTCTCCGGGGCCCGGAAGGAGTCATTCATGAGCCCGCCCGATTTCCTCTCCCTCCGTACGGGACGGCCCGAGTGCCCGTCCGACCTCGCGTTGGATCGTCTCCATGCCGGCGAGCTTCCCCCCGAGGAGGCCCGGCGCACCGAGCAGCACGTCGCGGGGTGTGCCGGGTGCGGCGCGCGCATGACCGAGCGCCGGGCCGGTTTCGGCGCCATCGACGAGGTGGATCCGCGCGCGATGCTGGCGCGCATCCGGACCGGGCTGGATGCCCCCGCCCAGGCCTCCGTCTCCGAGCGGCTGCTCCGGTGGACGCGGCGCCTCTTCGCTCCGCTCGCGCTGCTGGCCGTCGCGGCCGTTGCCCTGCTGATGGTGCGCGCGAGTGGGGAGGAGACTCCGACCACCCGCATGAAGGGCTCGCTCGCGCTGCACGTGTTCCGCCTCCAGGCCGACCAGGCCGAGGAGGTGCTCAGCGGTGACAGGTTCGCGCCGGGAGACCGCATCCGCTTCTCGGTGGACCTACCGGCGGAGGGCCATGTGAAGGTGCTCGGCGTCGAGTCCTCCGGGACGCTCTACACCGCGTGGCCGCTCGACTCCGGTGTGCAGACGCGGCTGGAGAAGGGCAACGGCATCGAGCTGTCCGGCGCGGTGTCGCTCGACGCGAAGCCGGGCCGCGAGCTGCTCTACCTCGTGCAGTGCCCGGTCGAGGTGGGCCCGCCGGAGTGCACCTCCGGGGGCGCTGACGCGAAGCCCGTGTGCCCCTCCGGTTGCGCGATGAGTCCCTTCGTCCTGGACAAGCGCCCATGAAGCGAGGAGCCGCGTCCCTTCTGTGCCTCGTGCTCGTGGCGCTCGCGCCCCTCACGGCCCGGGCGCTCCCCGAGTACACTTGGCTCGTCGCCATCGGCCATGACCAGGGGGCCCGCAACGAGGTGGGCCTGCTGTTCGCGGAGTCCGATGCGCGGACCTTCGCCGAGGTGCTGCGCCAGAACGGGGGCGTCTCGTCGCGGCGCACGGTGATGCTGCTCGGCGAGGACGCGTCCTCGGTGCGCCGGTCGCTCCAGGAGGTGAACGCATCCATCCGCGCCCAGGCCGGAGCGGGGCACTCCACCGCGCTGGTGGTCTTCTACTCGGGCCATGCCGACGCGACGGCGCTCCACCTCGGGGGCACCGAGCTGCCGCTGGAGGAGTTGAAGACGCTGGTGGAGGGCTCGCCCGCGGGGGTGCGCCTGCTGGTGCTCGATGCGTGCCGCTCCGGCTCCGTCACCCGCGTGAAGGGCGTCAACGCCGCCGAGAGCTTCCACATCACCCTCAGCGACGGCATCGCCTCCGAGGGCCTGGCCATCATCACCTCGAGCGCCGCGGGCGAGTCGAGCCAGGAGTCCGATGAGCTTCGGGGCTCGTTCTTCACCCACCACCTGGTGAACGCGCTGCGCGGCGCGGCGGACCACGACGACGACGGCAAGGTGACGCTGACGGAGGCGTACGGTTACGCGTACACCCAGACGCTGCGCTCGAGCGGCCAGACGGTGTCGCTGCAACACCCGACCTACTCCTTCGACGTGAAGGGGCGCGGCGAGCTGGTGCTGTCGAGCCCGGCCGAGCTCCAGGGCCGCTCGGGCCGGTTGCGGCTCGGGTCCCCGGCCATCTACCTGCTCATGGAGGGCAGGGCGGGGGGGCCGGTGGTGGCGGAGGTGTCGCCGCAGGGCAACCTGCGCGAGCTGTCCCTGCCGCCGGGCCGCTACTTCGTGCAGCAGCGCAGCGCCGACGAGTACCGCGAGTACCAGGTGACGCTCGCCGCGGGGACGCTGGTGGACCTGGCCACGCAGTCCTTCGAGACGATTCGCTATGACCGGCTCGTGCGCCGGCGCGGCGGCGAGAAGCGCTACACGCACAACCTCAGCCTGCTCGGTGGCGCCCAGGGCCAGATGCTCGCGGGCGAGGGCACCACGCCTCAACTGCGCGCCGGCTATGGCCTGGATTTCGAGTGGGGCTCGCTCGGCGTGCGGCTGCGCGGCTCGACGAACCGCGGCACCGGTGCGGACGGGCTGCTGGTGCGCAACCATCAGGAATTGGGCCTGGGGTTGTCCGTCCAGCGCTTCGTGGACCTGCGGTTCATGAGCGTGGCCTTCGGCCTCTTCGTCGAGGGCGTGTACCACCGGCAGCTCTTCGACACGGAGCGGCTCGCCGAGAACCGCCAGGCGCTCGGCGCGGGCTTCGGCGGAATCCTCGCTGTGGAGCGGCACCTCAACGGGGGGCTCGCGCTGCGGCTCGAGGGCGGACCGGTGACGGGACTCTTCCGCCAGGCCCAGGTGAAGAACGGCGTGGCCGAGGGCCAGATGCTGGCGACCCCCTTCACCTGGTGGGGCGCGGGAGGACTCGTATGGCGTCAATGATTCGGGCACTCGTCGCAGGTGTGCTCGTGGGCGCGGCGGTGACCGCATGCGGGGACACGCTCGTCGATGGGGCGTACTTGGGGACGCCGCGCTTCACGCTGCAGGGCAAGGTGATGGGCGACTCGGACAACGTCAACGCGGACCAGCTCCAGGTGGACCTCGGGGTGTTCTGGTTCCCCGCGGGGCCGAGCCGGCCGGAGGCCATGGTCCAGCAGCCGGGGACCGCCCGCCATTCGGAGTACTTCCGGCCCTTCGAGCTGAACCTGTTCGACGAGCCCGGGGCCGAGTTCCTCTTCACCACGCGCACCGGCGCGAAGTATGGCATCGCGCGGCTCGGGGCCTACGTGGACGCGAACGGCAATGGGCGGAAGGATGCCTCCGAGCCCTACACCGGCTACTCGCACAAGAAGGTCCTGATTCGCGCGCCCCGGGATTTGACGGCCGAGGACTCGCCCACCGGGGCGGCCTTGAAGGCGGGTTGGTACATCGTCTCGACGCCGCTCTCGTGTCCGGCGTCCGCGAAGCCCCCGGGCTCCGTCACTCCACCGCCCAAGCCGGTGCCCGTGGCGGACGGTGCGTGCGGCGTGCCGCTCGGCGCCTCGTGCAGGAATGAGGCGGACTGCGGGGGCGGGGTGTGCGTTCACGAGTTCGGCGGACCCTGGATGGAGGGCGCCTGCCTGATTCCCGAGCCTCCGCCCAATGGCTGCCGCCAGCGCGGCTCGGTGCTGCTGACGGACCCGGAGATCCCGGACAAGGCCTTCTGGGTCCCCGCCTGTCAGACCTCGGCCGACTGCGAGCGCGCCACTCCCTACCAGTGCGACCAGCAGCTCCGCGGGTGCCTGCCCACCGCCGAGGTCACGGTGGAGCGGGATGACGGCCAGCAGCCGCCGCCCATTTGCGCCGGCGGCGAGCCACCGAAATAGGCCTTCAGGGCACGGGCGCCAGGGCCGTCCTGGCGCGCCGGTCCGGGGTGCCTTCCGCGCGCGCCTTCTCCAGCACGGGCCTGAGCTCGGCGCGCATGTCCGCCGGGGCGAGCTGCAGGGCCTTCTCCAGCTTTGACACGGCCTCGGCTGGACGGCCCCGTGCGAGCAACCACTCGCCCATGCCCAGCAGCGCGTCGGAGTAACCCCGGGGCTGCGGCTTGGACTCCTTCTCCCAGCGCGCCAGTGCCTGCTCGAGGTCTTGTCCCGCCTCGTCCCACCGCTTCAGGCGCACCAGCGTCCGGCCCAGGGAGCCCAGCGACTCCGCCACGAGGAAGTGGTCGGCGCCCAGGGCCTTGCGCCGCAGGGCCAGCGCCCGCTCGTGACGCGTCCGCGCCTCCTCGTACCTGCCCATGTCCCGGAGCACGTTGCCCAGCACCTGGAGCGTGATGGCCAGGTCGGGGTGTCCGGGCTCCAGCGCCTTCTCCTGGATGGCCAGCGCGCGCAGGGAGTGCACGCGGGCCTCCGGGTACTTCTTCATGGCCCGGAGCACCTGGGCCAGGTCGGTGAGCGTGGTGGCCACGTCGGGATGCTCGGGCCCTTGCGTCTTCTGGCGGATGGCCAGCGCGCGCTCGAGCCGGGCCCTGGCCTCCGGGTAGCGGCCCATGGCCCGCAGCGCGACGCCCAGGTTGTTGAGCGTGCTGGCGACGTCGGGATGGTCGGGCGCCAGGAGCTTCTCGCGGATGGCCAGCGCCTGCTCGTACACCCGCAGCGCCTCGTCGGTGCGGCCCAGGGCGTCGAGCGCCGTGCCCATGTTGGTGAGCGCGCTGGCGACGTCGGGGTGCTCATTGCCCAGGACATTCTTGCGGATGGCCAGCGCGTGCTCGTACTCCGCCAGCGCCTCCTCGTACTTGCCCATCGCGTCGAAGGCGGTGCCCAGGTAGTTGTAGGAGTTGGCGACGAGCGGATTGTCCGGACCCAGGGCCTTGCGGCGGATGACCAGGGCGCGCTCGTAGGAGTCGCGGGCCTCGGCGTACTTGCCCATCGCCGCGAGCACGGTGCCCAGGCTGTTGAGGGAGTTGGCGACCACCGCGTGCTCGGGGCCCAGCGCCTTCTGCCGCAGGGCCAGCGCGCGCTCGTACAGGCTCCGCGCCTCCTCGTACTTGCCCATCGCCTGGAACACGATGGCCTGCTCATAGAGGGCGTCCGCGCGCGCCCGGTCGTCATCCGCGACGTCCACGGCGGACTCCATCGCCAGCCGCAGGCCCAGCGCCTCGGGGTAGCGCGCCTGGCGCCCCCCCATCTCCCGGAACAGCAGCGTCCACGCCCTCGCCACCAGCGTCAGGTCCTTGCTGCGCGCGGCCTCGGGGATGGCCCGCCGCACCAGCGCCTCGGAGGCCGCGTAGTCACCGGCCGAGTCCTTCAGGTAGGCGACCTGGTAGAGCGCCTGGGCCAGCAGGGGCGGGTAGCCCACCTTCTCCACCCGCGGCAGCAGCTTCTCGCCCGTGGCCAGCGTGTCGCGGTACTTGCCCGCCAGGCGCAGGGGCTCGAGCTGGTCCACCTTCACCTGGAGCGACTCCACCTCGGCGCGCACCGTGGGGTCCGCCGGCAGGGGCACCGCCGCCGTCAGCGTCTTGGCATCCGCGCAGGCCTCCAGGGGCGGCAGCGACTGCACCGCCAGCACGGCCTTGGACACGTTGTCCTTGTCGGGCCCCTGGGCGAAGAGCTCCGTGAGCGCCCGCATCTGGCCGCGCCGCCGCTCCAGGCAGTACACCTCCAGCACGGTGGGCTCCTGCGCGTGCGAGGCCTCCTGGCCGCGCCCCACCTCGCACGCCTCGGTGCGCATCCGCACCCAGGTACCGGCATAGCCGTCGAGCAGCGCGGACACGCGGGTGAAGGTGTCCTGTGCGTAGGGCAGCCCGGTGCCGAGGAAGGCCTGCTTCATCCGCGCCTTCACCGCGCCGTCCCACGTGCCGGCGAGCCGGCGCTCCAGGTGCGCGCACGCCGGCTCCCGGTGCTCGAGCTGGAACCAGCTCCACAGCGTCAGTCCCGCCAGCCCCGCCACCAGCGCCGTCAGCCCCACGGTGCGCCGGCGCACCCGGCGGCGCGCCTCGGGGTCGTCCTCCAGCGCCGCGACGAGCTTCTGCATGGAGCCGGGGCGCTGCGCGGGGTCCGCCCGCAGGCCCGGCAGCAGCGTGTCCGCCACCCACGCGGGCACCTGCGTGTCGGCGGGAGGCGGCTTCACCTGGCCCTCGAGCTGGGCCCGCTTGGACTCGGCCTGCGTGGCGCGGGAGAAGGGGTGCTGCTCGTAGAGCGCCTCGTAGAGGGCCACGCAGAAGGCGAACACGTCGCTGCGCGCGTCGGCGGGCTCGGCCCGGAGCAGCTCCGGGGCCATGTAGCGGGGCGTGCCCAGCAGCGTGCCCTGCAGCGTGAGGGGGCTGTCCAGGGCGCCCGGCGGCAGCGGCAGGGGCGTCTTCGCGGGCGTCTCCGGCGGCGGCGAGCCGTCCGCCCGCGCCAGGCCGAAGTCCGTCACCCGCACCCGGCCGTCGTTGCCGACGAGGACGTTCTCGGGCTTGAAGTCGCGGTGGATGAGGCCCGCCTCGTGCGCGGCCGCCAGTCCCCGCCCGGCCGCCAGGTACACCGTCAGAATCTCGCGCCAGGTGCGCGGGGCCTTCTCGCACCAGCCGCGCAGCGTCTGCCCCTCCACCATCTCCATGGCGATGAAGATGGCGCCGTCCTCGAGCGTGCCCACGTCGTAGATGGCCACCACGTGGGGGTGCGAGAGGCGGGCCATGGCCTGGGCCTCGCGCAGCATGCGCGCCTCCAGGTCGTGCTGGGACTGGCCGGTGTCCCACTCGTAGCGCAGCAGCTTGAGGGCCACGCGCCGGTCCAGCCGCGAGTCGTACGCGGCCACCACCTCGCCCATGCCGCCGCTGCCCAGCTTGTTGAGCACGGTGTAGCGGCCCACCAGCGTCTGCCCGGGGGTGATGGACACCGGCCCGGGAGCGCGGGGCCCGGAGGTGGGCGTGTCCCGGAAAGGCAGGGGTGAGGCGTGGCCGCGCACCTGGGTGGCGGCGTCCCCCTCCGCCGAGGGGTCCACGTACAAGAGCGTCCGCCCCGGCAGGGGCACCGGGCTGCGCACCAGCGTGGCGTCTTCTTCCGGGGTGCCGGGCTGCGCGTCTCCGGGTACCCGGGGCTCCACGTCCTTCATTGCCTGCCTCCCCGCGGTGCGAACTGTCACCGGCTGGACAGTCATACCGTGGAGGGCGGAGCGCTGTCACCGAGGCGCCGCGTCACGGCCGCGCATTCCCCGAAGGAAGGCCCGCTCCGGCCGCCTCTCCCTCCCCATGGGGCAGGTCTACATCCCTGGAGGGCTCTCCAGCCAGCCAGTCGCGCAACCCGGATACAGATTCCAGCTCGTTGCGCTCGGCGGCTCCCGGGACGCTCGCGGCATGGACGCCCTGACCGCCGAGCGCCCGCACGCGCCTGGAACCGGGGACGCCCGCGGGTCCCTTGCGTGCGCGGTCCTCGGCCTCAACGTTCTCGTGAGACCACGGTCGTGGGTCGGGGCGCCGGGCCGTGATGCGGCCCACTGGAGGAGACATGGCGGACAAGAGGCCGAACATCCTCATCATCTGGGGTGACGACATCGGCTGGTTCAATCCCAGTTGCTACCACCAGGGGGCGATGGGCTACCGCACTCCGAACATCGACCGCATCGCCACCGAGGGCGCACGGTTCACCGATTGGTATGGGCAGCAGAGCTGCACGGCGGGGCGTGCCGCCTTCATCACCGGCCAGTCGCCGATCCGCACGGGCCTCACCAAGGTGGGCCTGCCGGGCGCCAGGCTCGGCCTCCAGGCCGAGGACCCGACGATCGCCGATCTGTTGAAACCCCTGGGCTATGCCACCGGCCAGTTTGGCAAGAACCACCTCGGTGACCGCGACGAGTTCCTGCCGACCCACCACGGGTTCGACGAGTTCTTCGGCAATCTCTATCACCTCAACGCGGAAGAGGAGCCCGAGCACCCGGACTACCCCAAGGACCCCCGGTTCCGGAAGCGCTTCGGGCCGCGCGGGGTGCTGCATTGCTGGGCCAATCCCGACAGCACGCAGAAGATCGAGGACACCGGCCCCCTCACGAAGAAGCGGATGGAGACGGTGGATGAGGAGTTCCTGTCCGCCTGCTTCGGCTTCCTCGAGCGCTGCAACGCCGAGGGCAAGCCCTTCTTCTGCTGGTTCAACTCGACCCGCATGCACGTCTTCACGCATCTGAAGAAGGAGTCGCAGGGGGTGACCGGCCTCGGGCTGTACCCGGACGGCATGGTCGAACACGACGGGCACGTCGGCAGACTGCTCGCCAAGCTCGACGAATTGGGGATCACCGACAACACCATCGTCATGTATTCGACCGACAATGGCGCCGAAGTGCTGAGCTGGCCCGACGGTGGCAGCACCCCGTTCCGTGGCGAGAAGGACACCAATTGGGAGGGCGGCTGGCGCGTGCCCTGCGTCATCCGCTGGCCGGGCGTCATCGAGCCAGGGACCCTCTCCAATGAGCTGTTCTCGCACACCGACATGCTGCCCACGCTGCTCGCGGCCGCCGGGGAACCCGACATCGTCGAGAAGCTCAAGAGGGGTCACAAGGCCGGGAAGAAGACGTTCAAGGTCCACATCGATGGCTACAACCTCCTGCCCTTCCTCAAGGGTGACGTGAAGGAGAACCCGCGCCGGGCCTTCTTCTACTGGAGCGATGACGGCGACCTGGTGGCGTTGCGCTTCGACCAGTGGAAGCTCCACTTCCTCGAACAGCGCGCCCATGGAATGGGCGTCTGGCAGGAGCAGTTCTCGGAATTGCGCCTCCCGAAGCTCTTCAACCTCCGGAGCGATCCGTTCGAGCGGGCCGACGAAGACGCGACGATGTACTACGACCAGTGGGCCGCCGAGCGCATGTTCGTATTGGTTCCCGCGCAGGCCCTCGTCGGCGAGTTCCTGAAGACCTTCGAGCAGTTCCCGCCACGCCAGACACCCTCGAGCTTCAGCATCAGCCAGGCCCTGGAGAAGGCGCGAGCAAGACAACAGGCGATGGCCGTCGCCGCGCCCGAGGAGGAAGAAGTGGCGGCGGGCGGAGAACAGGAACAGCCCGCCGTTCATTGAGCCCTCCCTCACCGTCGATCATGTCGAAGAGCCCGTGGCCATTGGCGGGGAAGGCGCCCACGGGCGAGGTGCCCGCGTAGCCGTCCTCGAGCAGGTTCTGCATGGGGAACTGCCCCTGCCAGGTGTTGGCCATCATCCGGCCCCCGCGCGCGGCGTAGGCCTCCACGTCCTCGAAGGCCACGTGGACGACGGGGTATTGCTCGCGTCCAGGTGCTGCCGGGGCCCTCGGGGCTCCGCCAGCAGGCGCCCGGCACGTAGGCCCACCACTGCGTGGCGTGACGGGCTCTCGCCCCGGTGGGACGCTCGGCGTCGGAGCGGATGACCTGGGACTCGGGGCCGAGCGCCCGCTCCGCCCGTCCGCACCTCCCCCCGGGGCCCGGGGGTCGCGGTTGCTTCCCTCGGAGTGGCTCATCAGATTTTCGACAGTCCGCGGTTTCGTGGCTCCTGCCACCCAGGAGCCCGTTGAGCGCGGCCGGAGGCGAACATGGGGATAGCAATGCCACGGGGACGGCAATTTGGAGCCGCTCCCTTCTTGCGGCGGTGGGTCGGGTCATTCGCGATGCTCGCCGCGTTCGCGGGCGGTGCCACCTGGGCCGCTCCCCCGGAGCCTGAGAGCTCCCAGAAGGAGCCTGACAGCACCAAGAAGCCCGCCGTCGATCCCCAGGCCCGCGCGCTGCTGGAGAAGATGAGCGACTTCCTCGCCAACCAGCGGCAGTTCAGCGTCCAGACGGACGGCTCGATTGAGGTCGTGCTCGAGTCGGGAGAGAAGTTGGAGTTCGACTACTCGAGCGACGTTCGCGTCAAGCGGCCCGACAAGCTCCGGAGCGACCGGCGCGGAGAGAAGACGGACGCGGAATTCTATTACGACGGACGCACCTTCACCTTGTACGGGAAGAACAAGCACTACTACGCGAGCGCCGACGCCCCGGGCAACCTCGACGAGGCGATCGACGCGGCGCGCGAGCGGCTGGGCGTCGAGGCGCCCGCGGCGGATCTGCTCTACAGCAATCCCTACAAGGTCCTGATGGAGGACGTCGTTTCGGCGGCCGACCTGGGTCAGGCCTATGTCCGCGGCGTTTCCTGCCGCCACCTGGCGTTTCGCGGCAACGAGTCCGACTGGCAGATCTGGATCGAGGACGGGCCCAGGCCCGTGCCGGTCAAGTTCGTGATCGTCTCGAAGAAGGTCGAGAGCCTGCCCGAGTTCACGACCGAGTTCTCGGAGTGGAACTTCTCGCCCAGGCTCGGTGACGAGGTGTTCCACTTCACTCCGCGCGGCAACGACAAGCGCATCAACTTCCTCGACAGGTCCAAGTCCGGCCCGGAGAAGCAAGGAGACAAGAAATGAAACGCATACAGCTCTGCGCCATGTCCCTGGCGTTCCTGCTCGTCTCGAGCGAGGCCCTGGCGGTGATTGGCAGGCCCCTGACGCCCATGAGCTACGCGGGAGTGGCCCGCCGCACCACGCGTCGAGCGGTCGTGGGGACGGCCGCCGTCGTGGGGACGGCCGCCGTCGTGGGGACGGCCGCCGTCGTGGGGACGGCCGCCGTCATCTCCACGCTGCCCGCTGGCTGCGCCGAGGTCGTCAACGCGGGTGTCGTGTACCAGAGGTGCGGGAGCACCTACTACCGGCCGAGCTACGACGGTCCCAACCTCGTGTATGTCCCGACACCGATGTGAGGCCCCGGCCCGGACTCCTCTGGAGTCCGGGCTCCTCCGAGCACCTGGAGGCGGACGGCCGCGCCGTTAGAGGCGCAAGCCGAACACGAGGGGGATGTACTGGCCATCCGCCTTCTTGGGGCCCGCCGCCGTGTCGATGTCACCGCTGAAGATGTAGTGGTAGCGGCCTTCCGCGTAGAGGCGGAGGGGGCCTCCGAAGAGCCTCAGGCTGATGCCGACGCCCGCGTTGAGGCCGAAGTCCGTCCTGCTGCGCGAGCCGAGCACCGCATCGACCGCCACGGGCGTGCTGTAGCAGATGTACAGCCAGGGGTCGCAGTACGGCACCGTGGCCACCCCCGCGAACTCGGTGATCTCCACCCGCCGGTGGTAGACGCCGGGGCCGCCCAGCAAGTAGATGCCGAAGGGGCGTGCGGGGAGCACGTTGAAGACGGCGTTGAGGTCCCCGTACTGCATCGAGTGGTTGCCGTTGACGCCCGCCGCGTTCAGGACGGTCGACTGGATGTTGTAGGCGCTGTAGAGGTACTCGGCCTGCACGCCGATCAGCCGGCTGATGTTGTACGTCACGCCGGCCTGGAAGGCGCCGCCCGTGTCGAAGTTGTCGGCCGAGCCGCCGAGGGGGAAGCTCAGGCCTCCTCCGATGTTGAAGCCCACGTGCGGTACGAGCGACTCGTGCTCCTCACCGCTGCTGACGAAGGTCTGGGGCGTATCCGAGCCCTGTGCCAGGGCGGGCGGGGCGCCCGCGAGCAGCATCAGACCCAGGGTCATTCCGGAAATGAATCGCATGGTGTTCCTCCTTCACCGAAGGTACGCACCAGGGGAGGAGCGCTCCCACCAGACCGCGAGGGTTGGAGAGGGTTGAAGGCAGGTGGTGAGCCTCGGACTGGAGGGAGAGGCAGGCGGGCCGGGGGCTCCCGGTCGCGCAGGCCCCCCGATGTCTATTGTCGGGGAGTCAACCGCCCCTCGGGGCCGAGGAGATGCACATGTCCTTCCCGTCGCGACTGGCCGGAGCGCTGTGGGTGCTGGGGCTCGCTTCGTGCACGAGCATCAGCACGAACACGAACTACGACCCCAACTTCGTGCAGGAAGTGGCCGTGTACCGCACCTACTCCTGGCTGCCCATGAGGGAGGGCGCGGATCCAAACGTCTACAACCCCATCATCCAGGCGCGAGTCCATCAGGCGGTGGACCGCGAGCTGCGGTCGCGCGGCTACAAGCTGGCGGAGCCGGGGCAGAAGGCGGACTTCGAGATTGGCTGGCACGGGGCCATCAACCACAAGGTGGACGTGGATTACGTCAACCACTACTACGGCTACGCGTGGGATCCCTGGTACGACCCGTTCTATGGCCCGGTGGCCTACGGAGGGGCGGGGGTGAGCACGCCCGTGGTGCGCGAGTACCGCGAGGGGACGCTCATCCTGGACATCGTGGACACCGGCTCGAACAAGCTCGTCTGGCGCGGCACGGCCCAGGCCGAGCTGTCGGAGAACAGTGACGCGAAGAAGAGCCAGGAGCTCATCAGCCAGGCCGTCGACAAGATGCTCAAGAAGTTCCCTCCCGAGCCGGTGAAGCAGTAGCAGGCGCACGCCCGAGGATGCGGGGAGGCCGCGCTCAGAGCCGGAAGCCAAACATGATGGGCAGGTACTGGCCGTCTGCCTTTCGGGGGCCGGCCGGCGTGTCGATGGTGCCGCTGAAGACGTAGTGGTAGCGGCCCTCCACGTAGACGAGGATGGGGCCTCCGAAGAGCCTCAGGCCGAGGCCGGCACCCGCGTTGAGCCCGAAGTCCGTCCGGCTCCTCGAGCCGAGCACCTGATCCACCCCGACGGGCGAGTTGTAACAGAAGAACAGCCAGGGGTCGCAGTAGGGCACGACGGCCGTGCCGGCGAACTGGGTGATCTGCACCCGCCGGTGGTAGAGGCCGGGCCCGCCCAGCACGTAGATCCCGAAGGGGCGGGAGGGGAGCACCCGGTAGACGACGTTGAGATCTCCGGACTGCATGGAGTGGTTGCCGTCGACGCCATTCGAGGACAGCACGTCGGACCGGATGTCGTAGCGGCTGTGGAGGTACTCGGCCTGCACGCCCAGGGACTGCGTGAAGTTGTAGGTCACCCCGAGCTGGAAGCCGCCGCCCGTCTGGAAGCGGCCTTCCGCGTTCGAGATGGGCAGGGACACGCCACCTCCGATGTTGAAGCCGACGCGCGGCACGAGCGTCTCTGGCTCGGCGGCGTTGACGACGTTCGTGGGCGCGTCCGAGTCGGCGGCCAGGGCGGCGCGGGCGCTCGCGAGCAGCACCAGGCCCACGGCCATTCCGGAATGAAATCTCATGTCGTTTCTCCTTGCGCCGAGGGTAGGCACCAGGCCGGAGCGGCGCTCATCCGTTCGCCGGAAGGGGAGGCCTGCCGGGGCCACGCCTTCCCGCCGGGTCACTCGTGAGGTCTGGCATGACGGTGGAGGAGACCGCGGGCGAGCCGGTTCACCGGGCCGCGCAGCAGCACGTACGGCACGAGGGCCAGGAGCACGGCCACGAACAGCCCCTGGAGCGGCCGCAGCCCCTTGAGCACGACGAGCTGATAGACCGTGTCCATCACCACGGCGAGGAGGAAGATCCTCCCGACCGCGCTCCATCCAGAGCGCAGCCGCTCGAGCCGGTGCGACGGGTCCGTGAACAGCGCCCAGAAGTAGGGGGGGTTGCCCGCGTGCGCGTCCTTGATGCCGTCGCGCACGGCGAACACGATTGCCATCAGCGGTTGGAGGTAGAAACGGAACGCCATCGGACCCTCGGGGCGCTCGACGATCTCCCGCCAGAGCTGTGTGAACACGTCAGCCATCGTGAGCCTCCTGGTCCTGGGCGGACCGCCTCGGCCCATGATGGTTTTCCCTCGCGGCGGGCGGACCTGTTCCGGGCGGGACCCGCGGAACGATGCCCATGCACCGGGGGGGAGACCACACCCGGCGCGCTGCTCGTCCAGCCCGGCGGGGAGGTGATGAGCCGCGGGACTGGAGGGAGGGGCAGGCGGGCCGGGGGCGCCCGGCCACGGAGGGCCCCCGATGCCTATTGTCGGGGAGTGAACCGCCCCTCGGGGCCGAGGAGATGCACATGTCCTTCCCGTCGCGTCTGACCGGAGCGCTGCTGGTGCTGGGGCTCGCTTCGTGCACGAGCATCAGCACGAACACGAACTACGATCCCAGCTTCGTGCAACAAGTGGCCGCGTACCGCACCTATTCCTGGCTGCCCATGAGGGAGGGTGCGGATCCGAAGGTCTACAACCCCATCATCCAGGCGCGAGTCCATCAGGCGGTGGACCACGAGCTGCAGTCGCGCGGCTACAAGCTGGCGGAGGCGGGGCAGAAGGCGGACTTCGAGATTGGCTGGCACGGGGCCATCAACCACAAGATGGACGTGGATTACGTCAACCACTACTACGGCTACGGGTGGGGTCCTTCTTACGACCCGTTCTACGGCGCGGGGGCCTACGGAGGGGCGGGGATGAGCACGCCCGTGGTGCGCGAGTACCGGGAGGGGACGCTCATCCTGGACATCGTGGACACCGGCTCGAACCAGCTCGTCTGGCGCGGCACGGCCCAGGCCGAGCTGTCGGAGAACAGTGACGCGAAGAAGAGCCAGGAGCTCATCAGCCAGGCCGTCGACAAGATGCTCAAGAAGTTCCCTCCCGAGCCGGAGAAGCAGTAGCGGGGGAGGGCCGCCAGACGTCGGGCGCGTGACGCGGACTCGCCCCGGAGGTCCGCTCGGCGCAGGGGGAGGGGGGATGCAAGTTGGGGGCGGATCCTTCCCATGCGCATCCTTCCTCGGCTCTCGTGTCGGCTGTTCGCGCTTCCTCTGCTGGTGTTGATGGCAGCCTGTGCTTCGGTGAAGCCACGCTCTGCCCTGATGGAGCGCGTGGGTCACTCGACCATGTCCGTGGGCGAGCTGCGCATCCGCGTGCGCGACATGGCCCGCCGCTTCCCCGTCGTGCTCGAGGCCACCGCGGACGAGGTCGTCAAGAATTCCGACTCGGCCGAGACGCGCGAGGCGATGCTCCGGTTCAAGAGCAACGCGGTCCCCGCCATGCAGGCCGCGCTGCTGCAGCCGGATCCGGTGGCGGCGATGATCGACGGGTGGGCCTTCCTGGTGCAGCTCGAGCAGGTGCTCCCGAAGGTGGCCACGCCAGAGGTGAGGTCCTCCTTCCAGAAGTCGCTCGGCAATCTGGAGTCGGAGGTGGAGACGCTCTGGCGGGAGCTCTCGGGCAAGCAGGACGTGTCCGAGCTGAGCGGGCTCGTCCACAAGTGGGCCACCGAACATCCCCTGGCCGGTCCCGTCCTGATGCGCGACTCCACCGCGCCGCTGTTGGCCTCCTTCACGGATCGCTCCGGCGTGGGGCTGTTGGGGGGCACGGCCAACCTCCTCCAGGACACGCAGGACATCATCGCCCGGGTGGACCTGTACGCGGGCAGCCTCCCGCGGCAGGCCCGCTGGCAGGCGGAGATCGCCGCCCAGGAGATGGTGGAAGGCACGCCGGTCCTCACCTCGGCCATGGGCGAGCTGAACCGGGCGGTGGACGTGCTGGTGCGCATGGGCACCCTGGCGGACAGGACGCCCCGGTGGGTGACGGGCGAGCGCGAGGCGCTGCAGGGCTTCATCTCCTCCGAGCGGCAGGCGGTGCTGGAGGGCGTGCTGGACGGCGTCCGGGGCGAGCGGCAGGCGGTGGTGGACTCGCTGCACACCGAGCGGGTGCAGGCCCTCCAGCAGACGGACGTGATGGGCCGGGGCTGGGTGGACCACGCCTTCGATCGCGCCGAGGGCCTGGTGGACCACATCTTCCTCTGGTTGCTGGGGCTGGCGGCCCTGCTGGTGGTGGGAGCGCTCGGGGTCGCGGCGCTGCTGACACGCGGAGGTCGCCGCGGCGAGGGCCCGCGTTGGGGCCGCCGGCGCGCGGCAGGGGGGCCGCCGAGGGACGGAGGGCCCGGAGTGCCCGGGCCGGGGGTGGAGCATGGCCCGCCCGGTGAGCACCCGGGCGAACCCCACCACTAGCCGGGCGCCGGACTATCCACCGGACCGGGAAGTGCCCAGCGTCTCCTATAGGAGGAGCGATGAGGAAAGAGGCGCGCCTGTCTCCGGTGGAACTGCTGCGGCAGCTCACCCTGTCCATCGAGCGCCTCGCCGCCCAGGGAATCGCCAGCGGCGCGGTGCGCGGTGCCACCGAGGAGCTGCGGGCGGGGCTTCCGGAGCTCGACGGGCAGGTCCAGGCCGTCTTCCAGGATGTGTTGGCGCTGCTCGAGCGCATGGCGCATGAGGCCGCCGAGCGTCCGCCCCGGCCCTCCGAGGAGTGGTCGAGCCTGATCGCCCAGGGCGCGGTGCGTGGAGCGGTGGAGCAGCTGCGGCGCTCGTTGCCCGGCTTGAATGTGTTCTCCTCGGAGGTGATGGCGCGGCTGAACGTGTTGCTCGAGCAATCCGCGCGGGTCGCGGCGAACCGGGAGGCGGAGATTCGCACGCCCGGGACGCGGGCCCGGCTCGCCGCCGCTGGAGCGGTGCAGGGCGCGCTGGGACAGCTCCACGACTCGATGCCGCAGCTGGCGCCGGTGGCGGCCGAGTTCTCGTCGCAGGTGGGGCGTGGGCTCGTCGAGGGACTCGGCGCGAAGGTGAAGGAGGAGAACGAGGCCCTCGCCGCCCTCCTCGAGCGCGTGGGGCGGAGCCTCGTTCACGCATTCGTGGATCAACTCGCCACGGAGCTGCGGACCCAGTGGAACCAGCGCGAAGGGGTGGTGGTCCGGGCGGTGGAGGACACGGCCGAGCAGGTGGCCGCGGCGTGCGTGCGTGGCGCCACCGAGGAGCTGGTCCGCCAGGTGCGCGCCCTGCGTGAATCCACCTCGGGAAGGGGCATCCTCCGGAAAGCGGGCTGGGAGGTGTCCAGCGGCATCCTGTCCGCCCTGAGCGACGGCCTGCGCAAGCCCCTGGCCGTGGCGGTGGGGGCGGGCAGCGCGCTCCTGCTCTCGGTGCTGCTGGTCACGAAGCTCCGCTGAGCGGCCGGTGGAAGTGCCCCGTCAGAGCAGTTTCTGGGCGAGCTGCACGAGGAGCCCGAGGAACTGCCGGTCCAGGATGAGCAGCGGCGCCAGGGGCGTCAGGGCCGCGATGGTGACGGACAGCAGCGGCCTGCGGCTCCAGGGAAACAACCGCATCCGGTGCGTGACGTCGAAGGCCGTCCCCAGGTCCGCGAGCGAGGAGAACTCGATAGCGCCCAGCAGCTGCGGCTGGGGATCGCCCGGAGCCCGTGCCGTGCCCACCTCGGCGCCGAACCACTTGCGCTCGAAGTCCCGCGAGTGGAGGGCCGCGAGCGTGGAGAAGTGGAGCTCTCCGAGCCGCTTCGCCCTCAGGAGCGGGCGGGAGAAGAACGCCAGCGGAGCGAAGACGAGGAGGACGGCGACGAGCGCGAGGACGAGCTGGGGAGTGGCGTACCTCAGTGGATCCTCGGTGGGGCCCATCCGGCTCAGCTGCCGTGTGATGCCGGCCGTGGTGCAGGCCAGCGCGAAGACGACGAGGGAGAAGCTGCTCTGGGCGTTGCACAGGAAGCGGAGGCCCCCCGTGAAGTCCGGATGGGTGGGCTTCAGGGCGAGGGGCAGCCGCGATACCCTGAACAGGAAGAAGCTCCACGCGATGCCGCGCCACAGCCACCAGAGCACCAGGAAGCGGAAGAGGGGCAGGCTCATCGCGAGGTACCACCCGCCGGCCAGGGTGGGGTGTCTCCCGTCCCCGGTGAGCCACTCCGCGTGCTTTTCGCCGAGCTCTTGCACGAGGGAGAGCGCGTAGCTGAGGACCAGCAGCCCGGCCTCGACGAGCCCCAGGCTCCGGAGTCTCTTCGCCTCGCGCGCGGCGGCGTCGAGGGCGTGCAGGTGCTCCGCCGGGACGAGCTCCGAGGTGACGAGCTGGCGCGCGGCCAGCGCGAGGCGGTGGTCGACGAAGGGCTCGGCCGCGAGGAGTAGGGGCACCGAGAGCAGCAGCCGGATGTGGATGGGGAAGTCGAGGAGGAAGGCGTGGAGCGACGGCTCGCCTCGCGCGACGGTGAGGACGAGCAGGGGGAGCCACGCCAGGAGTGGCAGGGCAAGCACCCGCCGGAGCGGATGGGGCCTGCGCGAGGGCGTGAGGTGGAGCCACCGCCGCAGCGGGAGGAAGGGTCCTCCCCGGATGAGGGAGAAGTCCTGTAACGACGCGGGCACGTCCATGGCTGCTCCAAGGCGAGGAATCGGAGGGAAGGCACCGCTCAGAAGCCGAGCGCGGGCAGGGGAGGCAGGGGCTGCGCGTGCTCCAGGGACTGCTCCACCTCCTCGGCGTAGCGCCGCACCAGCGGCAGGCGTGGGGAGTCGCCCAGGGCCGACTCGGCGGCCGCGCGCATCTGGTGGAGCAGCTCGCGGCTGGCCCGCTGGTCCTGCTCCCGTCTGGCTCGCAGTCCCACCTCTCCGGCCAGCCGCAGCAACCGCAGCACCACGGCGGGCTCGCGGGCGCCGTAACGGCCGATCTGATCCGTGGCCAGGAGCAGGTAGTCCCCCAGCTCCAGCGCGCGCAGGAAGACGCGTGGGTGACCCGTGGGGCCGGCCAGGACGCGGGGGCCCTGCCGCAGCGCGCACAGCTCGCACAGCAGGACGGTGAGCTCGTCCAGGGCTTCCACCGCCGAGGACGGATCATTGACGCCCGGCGAGAGCGCCTTGATGGCCACGTCCACGAGTTGCCGCACCCCGAGCGCCAGGTCCCTGTCCGGCTCGCGCCAGGGGCCGATGATCACCGCGCGCTCCACCGCCTCCCGCACGGGCGAGTCCTCCTCGAGGGGACCCTTCTCCGAGAGCATCCGGCCGAGCCGCGAGCCGCGCATCACGGGCTCACCGATGACCACGTCCATCTGGATGACGAGCCCATGGGCCCTGGCCAGCCGCAGCAGCGCCCGCGCGTCGAGGTCCACCACGAAGCCGGAGGCCGGGGAGAGCACGGGCCGCCACGTGCCGGAGAGGGCCGGGGCGGTGGGGGGCTGCTCCGCGTCCAGGCGGCGCCGATCGTCCAGCATGTGCGCCACCTTCAGGGAGTAGGACTTCGTCTGGCGGACGATCTGCTCGGCGCGCACCAGCGTGAGCATGTACGTCATCTGGAAGACGAGGGCCGCGCCGCAGCAGACGAGCAGCAGCATGGCGATGGAGAGCGCCGGCCGGGGCGCCTCGCCCGGGTCCGTCACGAAGCCGAACGCGTAGATGCCCACTAGGCAGTAGACGCCGGTGGCCACGAAGGTGGGGACGAGGATGCGGAAGCCCCAGCGGTGCATGAAGAGGCGCAGCAGGCGCGGGGAGTACTGGCTCGCGGTGTTCTGCAGCACCACCAGAGACACCGACAGGGAGATGCTCAGGGAGGTGAGCACCACCCCCAGCACCGAACCGAGGCCCGTCCGTGCTTGCGCGACGGTGATGCGCCAGGCCAGGCCCCGCAGCGGCCCGTATTGGGTGCCGAAGGGGTTGGCCACGAAGAGCACGGCCAGCGCGGCTCCCAGCAGGGCTCCCAGGGAGGGGAGCAGCCACGAGTTGTTGCGTGCCCACACCCGCTTCAGGGGGTGCTCGCTCCAGGGGCCCACGGGCCGCTGTCCCACGGCCGGCGCCCGCCAGCCTCGAGGGGCGGGCGCCACTCCCACGTTCAGGCTCACGGGCGCTCACCTTCCGACGGCTTGCCGGAGCGACTCGGCCTGCTGCTCGTGGCTGTTGAACACCGGCGCGGTCCTGCCGAGGAAGACCGCCAGCGCGGCGTCATTGCGGTAGTCGTCCAGGCCCTGGTCGACGAGCTTCCCGCCCCGCTTCTGGTCCTTGCGCACCTGGTCCAGGAAGGCCTTGTCGAACGCGGGGCCACTCAGGCCCTCCAGCTGTTCGCGCTTCACGAGGAACTCGTCCACCCGCTGGTCGTACTGCTTGTCGTACCCCGACTGGCCCTTCTCGACGCCCTTCTGTGCGCCCTCGAAGCCCGCGCCGCCAAGGCCCTGCTGCTCCCAGTTCTCGTCCAGCTCGGACAGCGCCAGGGTCTTGCTCCGGGCCAGCGCCTCCAGGTCGGCTTCGTTCCGCTGATGGTTCTGGAGCATTTCCTGCGCGAAGCGCCGCACCTCGGGGTTGGTGGACTTCTCCAGGGCGAGCTTGCTCAGCACGATCTGCTGCTGATTCAACAGGGAGAGCTGATCCACGAAGCGGACCTTCTTCGAGACGGCCTCACCCACCCTCTCACCCTGGCTGCGTGCCTGTTGGGCCTCGCTGTGGGCACAGCCCGCGCCCACGCCGAGGGTTGCCAGCAGCCCCGCGCTCCAAAGCCATCGTCGCATCCTCATGTCTACGACCTCCTGGGTCCGAGGGATGAAGCAAAGCTGGGGTGCGAGGTGTTGACCCACAAGCGCTGGAGGCAGGCGGCGCGGCGGGGGCCCGGCTCTCCCACGTCCGCTCCTCCCACCCCGCGGGGAGGGCCCGGGGCGAAGGGGTGCACCCGGTGGGACGGTTGCCGGTCGGCACTCCCGCCCGTTTCCCTCCCGGCCCGGGGAGCGATGGTGTAGACACTCGCCATGCTCGAGCACTTCTCCGACAAGGTGAAGCAGGAGCTCCGCGAGTGGACGGAGCGCATGGTGGGGCCGGAGCGCAAGGAGCGCCTCCAGGCGCTCGCCCGTTCCGGCAACGAGTACGGGGTGGACCCGTTCGGCTTCAACCTCGACTACAGCCTGTCGGCGCTCGCCCCCTTCTTCTGGCTCTACCGCAAGTACCACCGCGTGGAGACGTACGGCATCGAGAAGCTGCCCAGGGGCCGCGTCCTCCTCATCTCCAACCACTCGGGCCAGCTGCCCATGGACGGCGCCATGATTGGCGTGTCCCTGCTGCTGGAGGCGGACCCGCCGCGCGCCATCCGCAGCATGGTGGAGAAGTGGGTGCCCTCGCTGCCCTACGTCTCCACCTTCATGGCGCGGGTGGGGCAGATTGTCGGCACGCCGGAGAACTGCCGCCGCCTGCTCGAGGCCGACGAGGCCATCCTCGTCTTCCCCGAGGGCGTCCGGGGCCTCGGCAAGCTATGGCCCCAGCGCTACCAGCTCCAGGAGTTCGGCCTGGGCTTCATGCGCCTGGCGCTGGAGACGGACACCCCCATCGTCCCCGTGGCCGTGGTGGGCGCCGAGGAGCAGGCTCCCGCGCTCATGGACGTCAAGCCCATGGCGAAGCTGCTCGGCTTCCCGTCCTTCCCCGTCACCGTCACCGGACTGCCCCTGCCCCTGCCCACGAAGTACCGCATCTATTTCGGAGACCCGCTGCACTTCACCGGCCGCCCGGACGACGAGGACAGCGAGCTGGACAAGAAGGTCCGCACCGTGAAGACCGCCATCCAGACCATGCTCAACCAGGGCCTCAAGGAGCGCCAGAGCGTCTTCTGGTGAGACACCCGGCACACGCACCATGACTCAGGATTCCTCCAACAAGCGGTCCGCCGTCGTCGTCACCGGCATCAGTGGCAACCTGGGCCGGGCCCTCGCCAAGCAGCTGCACAAGCACGAGCGCATCATCGGTATCGACCGGCGTCCCTTCGTGGGTCGGCCGAAGGACATCGAGATGCACCAGTTGGACTTGCGCAAGAAGAAGGCCGAGGACGTCTTCCGCAAGAACGACATCCGCGCCGTCATCCACATGGGCATCATGCACGACCCGCGCATGAGCGAGGAGGAGCACCACTCCTTCAACGTGGTGGGCACCACGCGCCTGCTCGAGTACTGCGCCAAGTACGGCGTGAAGAAAGTCGTCGTCCTCTCCTCCGCCAACGTCTACGGCCCGAGCCCCGACAACTCCAACTTCCTCACCGAGGATGCGCCGCTCATGGCGGCCAGCCGTTTCTCGGGAGTGCGCGACCTGATTGAAGTCGACATGCTCGCGCACGGCTTCTTCTGGAAGCACCCCGACATCCAGACGGTCATCCTCCGGCCCGTCCACATCGTCGGCCCCACCATCAAGAACGCCCCGAGCAACTACCTGCGGCTGCGCCGTCCCTGGGTGCTCGCGGGGTTCGATCCGATGGTGCAGCTCATCCACGTGGAGGACGTGGCGCGCGCCATGGTGGAGGCCGCCCTGCGCCCCGAGCCCAAGGGCGTCTACAACGTGGTGGGCCCCGGCGAGGTGCCCCTGTCCTCCGTCCACCGCGAGCTCGGCCACACCGCCATCCCCGTGCCCCACCCGGTGGCCCGGCCTCTGCTCGGCCTGCTCTTCAAGTACCGGCTCGCCAGCTTCCCCCCGCCCGAGCTCGACCACATCCAGTTCCTCTGCAACGTGGATGGCTCGCGCTGGCAGAAGGACGTGGAGTGGAAGCCGCGCCACTCCATGCGTGAAACCATCCGCTCCCTCTTGAGCGAGTAAGGGATTCTCCTGACGCCCGTGTCAGGGGCCCGGGGCATGGGGCTCCGAGGGAATCCTGACATGGCTGTCATGCTCCGTGGCTTTTCCAGCACCCGGTGCACCCGGGGCCGCGGGGCAAACCCTTGATATTCATGGGGCGGACGGGGGGCCAGGGCATTGGCACCCGCATTGCTCAAGAGACAGGGCAAGTGAGGAGGTTCCATGGGGGAACCTCCGGCGCCCACCGTCTCGGCCGGCCCCGAGGCGGTGGGCGATTTTTTTTCCGGCTCTCGCGGGTGCCTCAGGGCAGCGCGCCGTCGAACGGCCCGCCCTCCTGGCGCTCCATCAGCCACGTCCCGTCCCGGTAGACGAACTCCGAGGTGACGGTGGCCTTCTGCACCGACAGCGAGGGCAGGCGCGTCCAGCGGAAGGTGCTGGTGACGATGGCCCGCTGGCCCTCGTCCGCCAGCTCCACGCCTTCAATCTCGTAGTCGGTGATGTCCAGGTCGCGCTCGTCCTCGTGCTCCCGGACGGCCTTCTCGAATTCCTGGCGGCGCTCGGGGACGATGTAGCGGGCGGCCATCCGGTAGTCCTTCCAGCGCACACGCTGGTGGAAGGATTCCACCGTGGGGCGAAGGCTCTCGGTATCCGCGGTCTTCTTCGTGTGGGCGCACGCCCCACTGAGAGTGAGAACGAGCAGCACGGCAAGCAGGCGAATCACCCGGAGGACGCTAGCACCCATTCCAGAGGGGGCGAAACGCGCGGTGTGCCGGTGCTATGGTCCCCGGCCGCATGGCCAAATCGTTGGTGGAGCGCTACGAGCAGCTCCTCGCCCAGGATCCTGCCTCATCGGTATTCGTCGAACTGGCCAAGGCGTTGATCGCCAAGGGCGAGCATGCCCGGGCCATTTCCGTGTGCGAACAGGGCATCGCCCACCACCCCAACTCGGTGACGGGACGGGTGCTGTGGGGCAAGGCGCTCATCCACATGGGCCGCCCCGCCGAGGCGATGGCGCAGTTCGATCAGGCTGTGTCGATCGACAAGGAAAACCCCCACGCCTACAACCTCATCTCCGAGGTGCTGCTGCAGAAGGGGCTGTACCGCTCGGCGCTGCCCATTCTGCGCAAGGCGCTGGCGCTGCAGCCGAACGACGCCCGCGTGCGCGGGTGGATGGAGCAGGCGCAGGCCGCGCTGGCGGGTGGTCCCGCTCCGGCCTTCGGTGATTTGAACGCGCTCGAGCCCCAGTCCGCGGAAGAGTCCGCCGCGCCCGCGGCCGCGCCCGAGGCGTCCGAGGCCACCTCCGAGCCGGCTCCCGAGTCCGCGGCCCCCGAGGCGGTGGCGGTGCTGGAAGCGGCTCCGGAAGAGCTCTCCGAGCCGTTGCTCGAGGGCGAGGTGGCGGCTTCGGAAGAGGCGCCCGTGCTGGCGCTGGACGCCGGGGAAATCGAGGGGAGCGCGCCCGCCGAGGCCGCTGCTCCGGCCACTCCCGCGGAAGGGGAAGCTCCCGAGGCCGCGGAGATTCTCGGAGAGGAAGCGCCCGCGGACGAGGCGCCGCTGCTGCTCTCGGCGGAAATCCCCGTCGTGTCGGAGATGGTGGAGGCCGTTGCCGGCGAGGACGGAGGTCTGCTCGCGGACCTGCCTCCCCTGGAGGAGCCCCCGGCCGCCGAGGAGTCTCCGGCCGTTGTTTCGCCTCCTCCCACCGCGCGTCCCGGCGCGACGGGGGCGCGGCGTGGGTTGCTCGAGGAGCTGCCCGAGGCCACCGCCAGTGTCATGCGGGTGCCCTCGCCGGGCAGCGCTCCGCTGGCGCGGCCTCCCGTCCAGGACGTGGCGGCCCTCACCTCGGCCTACGAGCGAGAGCTGCGCGAGAAGCTCCTTCCCAAGGGTTCGGGCTCCGTCCTCTCCCCGCTCACCCTCAAGGTGCTGGCGGCGATGACGCTCGTGGTGGTGCTCGCCGGCGTGTTCCTCGTCGTGCGCGCGAAGCAGGGCGGCCAGGCGCTCGCCGCGAGTCTGGACCGTGTCTCGCGGACGCTCGAGCAGGACACGGAGGCCTCGCGCCAGGAGTCGCTCTCGCTGCTCGGCCGCGTGGTGGCGCTGGAGGACGACAACACCCGCGCCTGGGCCCTGTCGGCCTACGCCCACGCGCTGCGGTACGCGGACACGGGTTCCGCCGAGGAGCGTGCGCAGGCGCTCGCCGCGCTGAACCGTCCGAACGTGCGCGGGGAGCACCCGGTGAGCGCCCTGCTGGTGGACGCGCTGGTGGCCGATGCGCAGGGCCGCGATGCCGCGAACCGGGCCCTGGTGAACGCGAAGGTGGAGTCCCCGGAGGCGCTGGCGCTGGCCGGCGCCGTGCTGCTCGAACAGGGCAAGACGAAGGAGGCCCTGGAGCGGCTCGAGCGGGCCGTGAAGGCGTCGCCGCGCAACGTGCGCGCCCTGTTGTCGCTCGGCGCGTACTACCGCGACGCGGGCGATCCGGTGAACGCCCTGAAGATGTACTCGACCGCCGCGAAGCTCGCCCCCGAGCACCCCGTGGCCCGGTTCGGCGTCGCGGAGAGCCGGCTGCTGCTCGGCCAGGAGCTGGAGCAGGCCCTCTCGGACGTGCAGGGGCTGACGGTGGACGCGCTGCCGGTGTCGCTGCACGAGCGCCACCGGCTGGTGCAGGGCCGGTTGATGACGGTGCTCGGCAAGGCCCGCGAGGCGCGCACGCTGCTCGCCGAGGGCATGAAGGGCCCGCTGCGCTACGAGACCTTGCTCGCGCTCGGAGAGGCGAACCGCGCGGCCGGGGACATGGCCGCCGCCCAGAAGGCCTTCGAGGAGGCCCTCATTCTGAAGCTCGACAGCGACGACGCGAAGGCGGGCCTGGGCCGGGCGCTGCTCGACCGGGACCGTGAGCGCGAGGTGCTCTCGCGCGTGGAGGGCGAGGGCCGTGAGGTGGCGCTGGTGCGGGGCGCGGCGTACGCGAAGCAGGGAGACTGGAAGCGCGCCCGGGTGGAGCTGGCCCGCACGCGCGTGGACGACCGCTACCCCGCCGAGGCCATCATCTACCTGGCCCAGGCCGACGTCGCCGAGGGCGAGCGCGAGCGGGCGGTGGCCGCGCTGGAGAAGACGCTCGGGGCGACGAAGGCCTCCAAGGCCGAGGTGCGCACGGCGCTGGCGATGCTGGCCTGGCAGGACAAGGCGCTGGACAAGGCGGCCACCCTGCTCGAGGCGGCCGTGGCCGAGGACGCGCGGGACTACGAGGCCCCGTGCGCGCTGGGCCGGCTGCTCATCTCCCGGGGGCTGCCAGACCTGGCGGTGAAGCCGCTGACGCAGGCGGTGGAGCGCAACGGCTCGCATGGCGAGGCGCGCGAGGCCCTGGGCCGGGCGCTGCTGGCGCTGGGCCGCACCAAGGACTCCCTCAAGCAGTTCGAGGAGTGGCTGCTCGACAACCCGGGCGCTCCGTCGGCCCAGAAGGGCTTCGCCATGGCGCTGTACCGCGAGGGGCGCATGAAGGAGGCCGAGGTGGCCTCGGCCCGCGCGGTGAAGCTCGTGGCGAGCGACCCCGAGGCGCACCGCGTGCGCTCGGAAATCCTCTTCGCCCTGGGCGACTCCAGGGGCGGCTTCGCGGAGCTGGAGAGCTCCAACCGGCTGGATAGCAAGTCGGCGGAGACCTTCTGTGACATCGCCCTGGCCTTCATGCGCCAGGGGCTGGTGGCCAACGCGGGCAAGGCCTTCGAGGCGGCGCGCCGCGAGGGGCCGGAGACGCCGTGCGGCCGGTTGGGCGAGCACTGGTCGGAGGACTCGGGCGGGCGGGCCGCGGCCAAGGCGCTGCAAGCGATTGCCGACAAGGCGCCGGTCACGTGGGACAAGGCCTTCGCCCAGGCGGCCATGGCGCGGGTGCTGCTCGCCGCCGGAGCGGTGAAGGACGCGCGCGCGGCCGCCGACGAGGCGGTGAAGCTCGAGCCCTTCTCCGGGCGCAACCACCTGGTGCTGGGGCAGGTGGCGCTCAAGCAGCGCGACGAGGCCACGGCGATGAAGTCGCTGGCGCGCGCGGTGGAGCTGGAGCCGGTGGACGGGCTCGCCTGGCTGTCCCTCGCGGATGCGCTCGTGCGCAACCCCGCCGAGACGGCGCGAGCGGTGGAGGCGTACAAGATGTTCTTGAAGCTGGCGGCGGGCTCGCCCGAAGCGGGCCGGGTGAAGAAGGCCCTGCCAGCCCTGCTGCGCAAGGCGGGAGGCAAGTGAGCGTGCAACAGACCCAGACCCCGCCGCCCCTGCCGCTGATGCGCATCATGGGCGGCAATGCCTTCCTGCTCTCCGTGCTCTACCTGCTGGTGGGGATCGGGGTGGAGGGCGCGCGGCGCGTGTACCCCACGCTCCTCCTGCAGCGGATCTCCCTCTCGCTCGACTCGCTGCCGGCCCGGGCGCTGGAGCTGGTGGGGTTGATGCAGCCGCTGCGCGACGCCTACTTCTCCGGCCTCGTTTCCGAGTCCGTGCTGCGGCTGGTGTTTGGCGCCACCACTCTCGTCATCATCTTCCTGCTCGCGGTGGTGGTGGGCGTGTTCATGGGCTCGCTGCGCAGCCTCGCGTTGCGCCGGGGCTCGCGGCGCTAGCGGGCGAAGGCGGTGGGTTGTGCCCTGGCGCGGTGGGGCTGGGGCGGTCCTTCCTCGCCCGGCACGCGCGCCGCCGCGTAGGTCTCCTCCGCCTGCTGCTTGGAGACGGCCGCGTTGGCGACCGGGGTGAAGATGAAGATTTTCATGGCTCCGGAATCTTAGCCCCACGGCGTTTCGAAGCGGGAGGTGTGGCCCCGCGCCCGCGGTGGTGCCGTCCGTGCACGGTCCGCGCGGCTCGTGCTGCACACCGCGACGCGTGTGTCGCGTGGCGCGGCGCCTCCGCTCCTCCGAGCGCGTGAAACCCAGCGGAATGTCGGGGCCCCCAGGTTGGCCCGCCCATTGCTCCAGTCGCGGCACCCCAACCCGTATCAGTGGAGACGACATGAACACGAAGCTCCTGTTGACCGGAACGCTGGCCCTCGCGCTGGGCGCTGTCGGATGCAGCTCGCCCCCCGAGGCGAAGGAGGTCGCCGAGGTGACCGCCAGCCACTCGGGCGAGATGGTCCGGGGCGTGAGCACCAGCCTGCGGATGATGAGCCAGATGTCCGCCTTCGGCGGCCTGGGCGAGGCGGCCAACATCCTCACCGGCAGCTTCTCGGGAGTTCCCATCACCGGCACGCCCACCTGCGGTACCCCGGACACCGCGCCCTGCACCCCCACCTCGATGCCGGGGGTGAGCGCTCCGGACGAGGCCACCACCGAGTCCATGGCCGCGCTGTCGGAGAAGTACCTGCGCGAGCGCATCTTCACCGAGGCCAACGTGGAGAAGACCGAGGGCGGCTCCACCGTGTTCCTCCTCCAGGGCGATGACCTGTGCTCCGACGGCTCGTATGCGCCCAGCCCCAGCTGCGTGGAGGCCGTGAACAAGGCCGAGCTGCGCATCCGCGCCTCCTACCTGGGCAAGGGCATGAACCTGGAGCTGCTCGTCGGCCCCGAGCGCAAGGAGCCGATGAGCCTGGCCTTCGACGAGACCCGCGTCGGCCTGACGCTGGACCTCCAGGGCATCAAGGACACGGTGCAGTTCCTGAGCCCCGAGAGCTCCGCGCAGCTTCCCCGCGTGATGGTGGGCCGGGTGGAGCTGGCGCTCACGAGCGCGGGCCCGCAGGACATCACCTTCGAGACCTCCATCCTGGACGCGCTGCGCCTCGAGATGGATTCCTCCGGCGGCACCTTCGCCTTCAGCTCGGACAAGGCCGCGCCCCTGACCTCGGTGCGGACGTGGCAGCAGGACGGCGCGACCCACGCGAGCTTCGCCCTGAACCTGAACACCACCGAGGTGCGCATGCCGTACACGGGCAGCGCGGCGCAGCTGTCCGGCAAGCAGTGGGTGGTGTCGCTCTCCGGCATGTCCTACGAGATGGAGGTTCGCGACCACGCCGAGCAGTTCCTCATCGCGCACCTCGGCCTGGGCGATGCGCAGAGCTACGTGGCCCTGGGTGACCAGCGGCTCGTCACGGTGGACCTCAACACGCTGTCCGGCCGTCACTTCGACCTGGTCATCACGAAGGGCGCGGATGGCGTGCCGATGTTGGGCGTGCGGCCCGAGTTCGACCTGTCCGTGGGTCTGAACCTCGCGTCGCTGGCGACGGACCCGTCGTACGAGGTGCCCTCGTACTACAACAACGAGACGTACCGCGTGCGGCTGAGCGGCGGGACCGTTCCGAGCTTGCGGGCGGTGCCCGCCAACGAGGCGACGGGCTTCCGCGGGGGTCTGCAGGTGGTGACGGGCGCGCTGTCGCTGGCGGCCACGGGCGCCGAGGTGTCGGTGCCGGAGGGCCAGTGCCTGGTGGGCCGCGACACCGCGCCCGAGGGCAGCCACCCGCTGCTCGGCCACTTCGAGGCACGCGACTGCCAGTGAGCTGATTCACCCCGGCTCGAGCACCGCCCGCGTCTCATGAGCGTGGGCGGTGCCCCGAGGCGGAACCGCCGTGGTCTCAGTGGCGGGTGCTCCGGGCGCGGCGCACCCTGGGCGGCGCCGGGGCCACCGGAATGGGCTCGTGGCCGGCGGCGCGGGCCATGAGGCAGATCTCCACCACCTTGGGACCGAAGCGCTCCCAGCGGCTCTCGCCCGTGCCCTTCACCGTCAGGAAGGACTCCCGGTCGATGGGCAGGGCCGCGGCGAGCCCGCGCAGCGTCTCGTCGTTGAAGATGATGAAGGGCGGCACCTCGAGGTCGCGCGCCAGCTCCTTGCGCCAGCGGCGCAGCTCGGTGGCGGCCAGCTCGCTGTAGCCGTCGGGCCGTCCGGGAGCCAGCGTGGGCGTGGCCCGGGGCGCGGTGGCGGGGCGCGAGACTCCCTCCAGCCGCTTCAGCCGGCCGCCCGCGCACGTGTCGCAGTTGCCGCACGTGCCCTCCACGTCCTGCTGGCCGAAGTACTTGAGGATGAAGGCCCGCCGGCAGTTCTTCGTGTAGGCGTAGTCCGTCATCCGCTTGAGCTGCAGCAGGGAGCGCCGCTCCTGCTCGCGCACCTTGCTCAGGTCCACGCCCAGCTCGCGGAAGGGCACCTGCGCCAGCGCGCGGATGGCGCGTCCCGAGAAGGGCCGGCGCACGTTCACCGCTCCCGCGCGCTCCAGCAGCTTCAGCGCGTGCTGAATCTCATCGCCGGACAGCCCGGTGCGCCTCGCCAGGATGGGCAGCTCGGTGGTGGCCGAGCGCCCCACGGGGAACGTCTCCAGCAGCGAGGCCAGCAGCCGCCGCGCATCCGGCGCATGGGGCTGCGTCGCGGGCGCCTTCTCCGTCAGGGTGATGCCGTACTCGCCCTCGCCGCGGCCTCCGCGCTCAATCTTCCCCTCGCGCTCCAGGATGCGCAGCACGGAGGAGATCTCGAACTCGCTGGCGCCGGCCTGGGCGGCGAGCACGTGCATGCCCTTGTCGTACTCGGGCACGCCGCGCAGCACGTTCCACACGTCCGAGAGCACCGTCTCCGACGGGTGGTTGCTCTCGATGAGCCGCTCCTGCGTGTAGACGTCCGCGTGGTTGAAGAGGAGCGCGGCGAAGGCGGGGCCCCGGTCGCGGCCCGCGCGCCCTATCTCCTGGTAATACGCCTCCACCGCCTTGGGGATGTTGGCGTGGGCGACGAAGCGGATGTCCGGCTTGTCGATGCCCATGCCGAAGGCGTTGGTGGCCACCGCCACCGCCTCCTTGGCGGACATGAAGTCGTCCTGGGCCCGGCGCCGCGCGTCGTCGTCCATGCCCGCGTGGTAGAGGATGGCGTTCACCCCCCGCTCCAGCAGCGAGGAGTGCGTGTTCTCCGCCGACTTGCGCGTGGAGCAGTAGATGATGCCGCTGCCGCCCCCCAGCGACGCGAGCCCCGCGCACGCCCGGCGCTTGTCCTCGTCCCCGCCGACGTCGAAGACCTCCAGGAAGAGGTTGGGCCGGTCGAAGCCCTCGGCGAACACCTCCGGGTCCTTCATCAGCAGGGAGCGGGCGATGTCGTCGCGCACCTCGGGGGTGGCGGTGGCGGTGAGGGCCACGGTGCGCGGTGGGCGCAGGCGCTTGCGTATCTGACCCAGCTGCGCGTAGTCCGGCCGGAAGTCGTGGCCCCACTGGGAAATACAGTGCGCCTCGTCCACCGCGAGCAGGTCCACCCCCACCTGCGTCAGCGCGTCCAGGAAGCTCGGGCTGCGGAAGCGCTCGGGCGCCACGTAGACGAGCTTGAACTCCCCGGCGCGCAGGCGGCGGATGCGGTCCGCGCGCTCCAGGTCCGACAGCGACGAGTTGATGAACGTGGCGGAGATGCCGCGCCCGGCCAGCTGCTCCACCTGATCCTTCATCAGCGCGATGAGGGGGGAGATGACGAGCGTCACCCCGGGCAGCAGCATGGCCGGCAGCTGGTAGCACAGGCTCTTGCCCGCACCCGTGGGCATCACCACCACGGTGTTGCGCCCGCTCAGCACGGAGCTGATGACCTGGGCCTGGCCCGGCCTGAACTCGGCCAGCCCGAAGTGGCGGACCAGTCCCTCCTGGGCTTGCTCGTAGTAGGGCAGGTCCACCGGCATCCGTCGCATATTCACTGTTCCTTCTTGGCCGTCAACGACTCAGCGGCTCCTGCGTCCAGGTCCAGCCCGTCAGGTACTGGAACAGCCAGGCGCGCCCGCCACTCGGCCACCTCGCGCGCCAGCCGGGCCCCATGCTCGGCATCCAGGCGGCCGTTGCGCACCACGTCTCCCTCCCGGGCCTCCGGGGGCAGGGTGGTGCGCGGCACCGTGTACGCCTTGCCCCCTCCCACCGGCACCACCTGCGCCACCTCGTCCTCCAACACCTCCACCTGCACGGCCCCTCCCGCCCCACCGCACGCCACCACCCCCAACGTCCCCAGCATCATCCACGCTCTCCCGCCATGCTCCATGGCCCTCGTGTCTCCCCACCCAGCAACGGCAACTCGCCCCGCTCCAGCAGCGAGGCGTACGTCCCATCTCCAATCACCACATGGTCCAGCACCTTGATGCCCAGCACCCGGCCCGCCTCGATGAGCTGCGCGGTGAGGCCCAGGTCCTGCCCCGAGGGCTCCGGGTCCCCTGAGGGGTGGTTGTGGGCCAGCACGATGGCCGAGGCGCGCGCGGTGATGGCCGCGGCGAACACCTCGCGCGGATCCACCGGGCACGCGTTGATGGTGCCCTCGGCCACCCGGGCGTCGTGCAGCAGCACGTTGCGCGCGTTGAAGCACAGCACGTGGAAGACCTCGCGCCGCAGCGCGCTCAGGTTGGGCGCCAGGTACGTGTAGATTTCCTTCGGCGTGCGCAGCCGGGGCCGCCGCTCGGTGACGCGCTGGGCCCGGCGCCCCAGCTCCAGCGCCGCCATCACCTGCGCGGTGCGCACCGGCCCCATTCCGGGACGCGCGCACAGCTCGCGCGGATCCCGCTGCACCAGCTCCTTGAGTCCCCCTCGCGCGGCGAGCAGGGCCTCCGCCAGCGTCCGCATGCGCGCGCCCGAGCCCATCAGCACGCACAGCAGCTCCGGGTCGGTGAGGGCCGCCGCCCCCAACCGGAAGAGGCGCTCCCGGGGGCTCTCCGCCTCCGGTCGCTTCTCCCTCACCGACCCATCGCCCGCGGATTCCTCCCACCCCACCGTCGCCAACGCCGCCGTCCGTTCCATCCCGCCCTCCCTCCGCGCTCCGGGGCAGGAGCAACGCGCGTGCCGGGCGGGCCTCCGAGGGAGGCGCAACGTGAGACCGTCTCGTTCTTCGTGAAGCGCCTCCCCGCCGGGACGGGGCCGAGCAGATGCCGGACACCCAGGGCAGACGCACTGGTAGAAGAGGCGCCGTACTCGATGGGAGGAGCTCGAATGGGTTTTTTCGGAAGTACTCCGCAGCTACTCACGGATGGGGCCATCTACGCGAAGGTCCGGGAGCTCATCGTGAAGGCCGAGGAGGAGTTGACCCTCGTCTCTCCGTATATCGACCCGACCGGCGACTTCGTGCGTCAGCTCGAGATCGCCGCGCTCGATCGGGAAGTGGAGGTGCGGCTGATCTTCCGAAAGGACAAGCTCGCCGAGTATCGGGGAACCGATTGGTTCCGGCGGCTGGAGGCCGCGGGGGTGGCGCTGGCCGTCATCGAGCGGCTCCACTCGAAGGTGTACCGCAACGAGTCCATGGCCATCGTGACCTCGATGAACTTCTACTCGAGCTCGGGGGAGAACAGCTTCGAGGTGGGCGTCTCCTTCGAGGACGATCACAAGCTCGCGGATCAGCTGAAGGATTACCTGACCTCGCTCGAGCGGCACACGGAGGAGGTAGGCACTCAAGGTTCCAAACGAAAGCAGGGGGCGCAGGGCTCTCGCAAGAGGGGGTCCGAGCGGGCCAGGGCCCCGGTCGGCCACTGCATCCGTTGCGACGGGTCCATCCCCTACAACCCGAAGCGTCCGTACTGTGCCGAGGATTACGAGAAGTGGGCCCGGTACGAGAACGAGGACTACGAGGACAGCCACTGCCACCGCTGTGGCAGTCAACACCCGGCGACGATGCGAAAGCCCCTGTGTCGCGACTGCTTCGAGCAGGTCGGTTGAGTCGTCGGTGGAGCCCATGCCCGCGGATTCGCGCCAGGTCCTTCGGGCGCTCACGCCGGCACGCGTTCGTCGGCGGCGCTTCCTCGGAGCGCTCCGGACGAGACCGTCTCCTTGTGGGCGGAGAGGCCCGCCGCCGGTAGGGGGCGGACTGGCGGGGCGCTCCCGGCGGTACCACGTCAGGGAGACGCCGGGTCTCCGCGTCCATCAGGCGCTCGTGCCGTGCACGGGCTTCATGCCGGGACCCTGGGCAACCGAGGAGGCAGCGATGGCCACTGATTCCGAGCAGGCGAGGGACCGTGTGTGGGGGCTCTATCCCTGGCACGGGCAGTCCGAGGTCGAGCGCGAGCTCGTCCACCCCGAGGACCTCGAGCGGCTGAAGTTCTTCTGGCCCTACTGCAGGGTGCTCGAGCGGCTCGGGGATGCCGCGGAGCGGGGCTTCATCGTGCTGCGCTATGGCTTGGACACCTTCCGAGTCCAGCCGGACCTCTTCCAGCCCGTGACCCCTCCCGCGTTCGACTTCGGCGACGAGGTGTGTCTGCGCAAGGACCCCGCGCGCACGGGCGTCATCGTCGACATCTACTGGCACTACCAGCAGGGGCAGCCCTTCTTCTTCATCCGCAGTGGCAGGCGGCGGATCTCCAAGCGCTACCAGGCCGAGGAGCTCCTGCCCCGTCCGCACGTCTCCGCGGAGCACCTGTCCCTGGGGGGTTGAAGCCCGGTCGTGGCACCTCGCTCGGGCTCAGGGCTCGAGCGGCCTGGTGGAGCTGTGGGTGGTCTCCGTGACCAGCGCGTGTTGCGCGGCCTCCAGGGCCTTCCAGTCCGCGGCCGCCTTTCCGTCCCAGGCCCGCTTCAGCTCCACCTCCAGGGTGCGCGCCGCCACGCTCACCGCGCCGAAGCCGTAGGAGCCCGCCGTGCCCGCCAGTTTGTGGGCGAGCTCGTAGGCATCTTCCAGCGCCTCGGCGCTCCCGGCCCGTGCCCGCTCCATCGCGGCCGTCAGCGCTCGCGCCTTCTCTCCGAGGCCCGCGCGGTATCTGGCGCACAGCGCCCGGAAGGTGGCGTCCAGGTCGTCATCGGCGCTCGTGCCCTGGGCCGGCGCCTCGGGCGGAGGGGGCCGCACCGCCAGCACCTGCTCCACCCAGTCGAGGAGATCCTGGGGCGCGTAGGGCTTGTGCAGCACGCGCGAGACCTTGAGCTCGCGGGTGAGCTGCTCGTGGCTCTCGAGGTCCTTCCAGAAGGCGGAGGCGAAGAGGATGGGCAGCGCCGGGTATTGCTGGCGCAGCTCCTGGATGAAGTCCGTCCCCGTCATTCCCGGCAGCAGCCCGTCCACGATGGCGGCATGCACCCGGATGCCCGACAGGAGGGTGCGCGCCTGCTTCACGTCGAGGGCCGGCTCCACCTCGTAGCCCTTGCCGCGCAGACAGACGGAGACGAGCTTCTGCAGGTCCCTGTCATCATCGAGGAAGAGAATCGTTCCGCGGCTCATGCTGTCTCCTTGTGCGTTTCCGGGTCCGCTTCCCGCCGGGACAGCAGGCCGTTGAGCAGGTCCCTCACGGAGGTCATCAGCTCCTCCTCGGAGGTGCGCGCCTTGGTGAGGTGGCGGGTGATGCCGAGCGTGAGCTGGGTCTGGTCCGTCGACGACAGGTCGCGCCCGGTGAAGACGATGAGGGGCGTGCCGCGGCCCTTGCCCTGGCGGAGGATGTCCACCACCTCGAAGCCATCCAGCCGGGGCAGGCCCACGTCCAGGACGATGAGATCCGGCGGCGTCGTGCGCGCCAGCGTCACCGCGCTCTCACCGTCCTCGGCCTCGTAGCAGGCCACCCCGCCGAGCCGCTCGAGCTGGGCGCGCAGCACCTGGCGCGTGGCCACGTCGTCATCCACGATGAGCACTCGCGCCTGGCCGGGGCGGCGCACGGCGTGGCGCATGGCCTGGAGGAAGCGCTTCTCGTCGACGGGCTTCACCATCCAGTCCACCAGCAGCGGCTGGACGACGCCCTCCTGCTCCGAGCGCCCCGCCAATATCAACACCGGCAGCTCCCGGGTGCGTGGCTCGTCGCGCAGCCGCCGCACGAAGTCCAGGCCGCTGCCCTCCATCCACTGCGCGTCCAGCACCAGCACGTCCGGAGCGCCCACCTCGATGAGCTTCTCCGCCTCCTCCAGGGTGGGGCTGCGCAGCACGCGGTAGCCCTCCTGGGTGAGCAGGCCGCGCAAGAGGCCGGACAGCTCCGAGTCCGCCGTCACCGCGAGAATGGTGTAGCGCGACTCGTCCATGACGCGGGAGTTGGCGCCCGAGCCCACGCGCAGTGCCGGCAGCGAGAAGGTGAAGGTGGCCCCCTGGCCCGGCTCGCTGTGCACCTCGATGCGGCCGCCGTGCTGCTCGATGATGGCCTGGGAGATGGCCAGCCCCAGGCCGGTGCCGCCCTTGGAGCGCGTGTCCGAGCTGTCGAGCTGCTGGAACTTGCCGAACAGCCGGCTGCGCTTGTCCAGGGGGATGCCCGGCCCCTGGTCCACCACGGAGAAACGCACCTGGCCGCGCGCGTCCCGGGCGGCCCGCACCTCCACCTGGTGGTCCGGCGGGGAGAACTTGATGGCGTTGGAGACGAGGTTGGTGAGCACCTGGATGAGCCTGTCTCTATCCGCCCGCACCGGGCCCGCGCCCTCGGCCTGCGCGCGCAGCCGCACCCGCGCTGCGTCCGCCGTGACCTGCACGCCGGTGAAGGTGGCCTCGATGACCTCGGCCGTCTCCACCGGTTGCAGCTTCAGCTCCAGCTTGCCGGATTCAATCTTCTCCAGGTCGAGGATGTCGTTGATGAGGCGGATGAGGCGCTCGGTATTGGTGCGGGCGATGCGCACCATGTCCTGGGCCTGGGGAGGCAGCTCGCCGAGGATGCCGCCCTCCAGCAGGCCCAGCGAGCCGCGGATGGAGGTGAGGGGCGTGCGCAGCTCGTGGCTGACGGTGGAGACGAACTCGTTCTTCAGCCGCTCCACCTCCTTGCGCTCGGTGATGTCGCGCACGTACGAGGTGAAGCGCGCGGGGCCGTCGGTGCGCACGCGGAGCACGGTGAGCTCGGCGGGGAAGGTGGCCCCATCGGTGCGCAGGCAGGAGAGCTCCAGGCGGGTGGCGCGGCCGGGCTCGGCGTCGGCCCGGAGCGCGCGTGTCACCTTCTCGCGCAGCTCGGCGTTCACGGTGGCGGCCAGTCCCCGCGACAGGAATTCCCGGCCCAGCGCCTGGGCCCGCGGCAGCCGGAAGATGTGCTCCGCGGCGGGATTGAACTCCAGGATGCGGCCCGTCTCGTCCAGGGAGATGATGCCGTCGAGCGAGCCCTCCAGGATGGCGGCCTTGCGGGCCTCGCTCTCGCTCAGCTCCGCGTTGGCGGTGGAGAGGGCCGCGGTGCGCTCCACCACGCGCCGCTCCAGCTCCGCGTTGAGCGTGTCGAGCGCCTCGCCCGTGCGTGCCAGCCGCACCAGCACCGCCAGCACGAAGGCGACGAGCAGCAGCGAGAAGGCGAAGAGGATGATGCGGAAGTGCTCGGTGCTCGCCAGGGCGCTTTCGTAGAGCTGGAGGTAGGTGGTGATGAGCCGCTCGGCCTCGGGGCTGGCGCGGCGCTCCTGTAGGCGCTGGGGCGTGGCGTCGACGCCCTTCTCCTGGGTGAGCAGCGCCCGGGCCCGCGTCTCCAGCTCCGTGCGCGCCGCCTCCAGCTCCGGCTTGCCCGCCGTCAGCACCGCGAGCGAGGCGAAGGCCTCTTCCATCCGCGCCGCGCTGCCGGCGTCCACGCTGGCCAGCACTGCGTCCGCGAGGGCCCGGGCCCGGCCGCGAGGCTCACCCGGGGGCAGCAGGTTCATCAGCGTCGAGGCCCGCTGCCCGAAGTCCGCCCAGGTCTCGGCCCGCCCTGCCTCCTGCTCCAGGAGGCGTGAGAGCAACAGCTCCTCGTCCACCAACGCGCGGACATAGGAGTCCAGCACCGCGCTCAGCTCCCGTTGCCCCTGGGCGGGCAACAGACTCGGGAAGTCTCGCAGCTCCGTGGCCTTCAGGCGCAACGCGGCCAGCTTTTCCGGCGAGGAGTCCAGCGCGTCCGTCGAGCCCGGGTGGAGCTGGGGGATGGCCTGTTCCAGCTCGGCGCTCTGGATGCGCAGCTGGCGCAACCGGGTCCGGTAGGTGTCATGCTCGGCGGCCCGCATCGGGCGGCCCAGCGCGAAGAGCACGCACAGGAGCGCGAGCGCCCCCACCGCGAGCACCACGGAGCGTTTGGAGAGACGGGTCTTCACGGCACCCTCAGGTGGACGGCAGCAGCCGTTTGATGTCCGCGGGCAGCGTCATGGGGTCAAACGGCTTGCCGATGACGCCCACGGCGCCCAGCTCGAGGTAGCGCGCCACCTCCTGCTTCTGCACCTTGGCCGTCATGAAGATGACGGGCGTCTTGGCGGTGGCCTCCTGGGCGCGCAGTTGGCCCAGGGTGGTGGGCCCGTCCATGCCTGGCATCATCACGTCCAGGAGGATGAGGTCCGGCCGCTCGGCGGCGGCCTTGCTCAAGGCCTCGGCACCGGAGGCGGCGAGCACCGTCTGCCAACCGCCCACGCGGCTGAGGCTCAGGTTGCCGATGGTGCGGATGTCGTCCTCGTCGTCCACGAGCATCACCTTGCGAATCGTCATGGAGTCTCCGGGTGGGGTGGGGGAAGGGCGAGGCACTCGGGCAGCTCCACCCGGAAGGTGGTGCCGGAGGAGGCGGTGGTGACGAAGTCCAGCGAGCCGCCCATGCGCTCCACCAGCCCGCGTGCGATGGAGAGCCCCAGGCCGGTGCCGCCCTTGCGCCGGGTGTCGGAGCCATCCGCCTGGGCGAACTTCTCGAAGATGCGCTCGCGGAAGGCCTCGGGGATGCCCGGCCCCCGGTCCTGAACGCTCACGCACAGCCGGCCGTCCTCCCGCTCCAGCCGCAGCGTCACGCGCTCGCCGCGCGGGGAGAACTTGAGCGCGTTGGACAGCAGGTTGGCCAGCACCTGGAGGAAGCGGTCTCCGTCCACCATCGCCCACGCGTCCGTGGCCTTCACCTCCAGCTCCACGCGGGCGCCGCACTCCTGCGCGTAGCCGTGGTGGGCCTCGGCGGCCTGGGAGAGCAGCGCCCCCAGCTCCTGGGGCTCGATGTGGAAATCGAGCTTCCCGGACTCCATCTTCTCCAGGTCCAGGATGTCGTTGATGAGGCGGATGAGGCGCTCGCTGTTCTTGTGCGCGATGCCAATCATGTCCGCCGCCTCCGAGGGCAGCGGCCCGGCCACTCCGCCCGACAGCAGGCCCAGCGCTCCGCGGATGGAGGTGAGGGGCGTGCGCAGCTCGTGGCTGACGGTGGAGACGAACTCGCTCTTCATCCGCTCCACCTGACGGCGCTCGGCCTCCAGGCGCTTCTGCTCGGTGACGTCGCGCGCCACGCCGTAGAGGATGCCCTCGGCCGGGTTGACGGTGGCGTTCCACTGCAGCCAGTGCCAGGAGCCGTCCCGGGCGCGGCAGCGGTGCTCGAACCACGGGAGGAGCTCGCCCCGGGCGCCCCGCTCCAGCCACGCGGCGGTGGCGAGCCGGTCCTCCTCGTGGACGAGCTGGAGCAGGGGCGTGGCGAGCAATTCCCGCTCGGAGTAGCCGAGTGTCCGGGACCAGGCCTGGCTGAGCTGGCGCAAGGTGCCGTCCAGCCCGGCGATGCAGAGCATGTCCACGGACAGCGCGAAGAAGCGCTCCTGGCGGGCCAGCGCGATGCGCGCCTCCCGGAGCGTGAGGGCGTTGAGCTCCACCTCCACCCACGCGGCCAGGTCCTCGAGCTGCTGGCGCTCCTCGTCGCTGAAGTCACGCGCCCGGCGGTCGAGCAGACACAGCGTCCCCACGGGGCTGCCGTCCACGGCGAGCAGGGGGTGGCCCGCGTAGAAGCGCACGCGGGGCTCGCCGGTGACGAGCGGGTTGTCGGCGAAGCGCTGGTCCTTCAGCGCATCCCGCACCACGAAGGTGTCCGGCTTGAGGATGGCGTGGCCGCAGAAGGAGACGCTGCGATCCGTGGAGGGCACGCTCAGTCCCACCCGCGCCTTGAACCACTGCCGGGACTCGTCCACCAGGGACACGAGGGTGATGGGGACGCGGAACATCCGCGCGGCCATCCGGACGATGCGGTCGAAGCGCTCCTCGGCCGGGGTGTCCAGCAGGCCCAGACGCCGCAAGGCGAGCAGGCGCCTCGGTTCGTCGGGCGGCAGGGGAGGTGGAATCATTCGGGGGGCTCGGGCGGGGCGGACGGAGAGTGCTAGCGCATCCGGACGGGTGTTGGCGAGGGCACCCGGCCGTGGGCTCCCTCCACCCCGGCGGCTCCCAGGGCCACCAGGGGAGCACGCGCCGGCCCGGGGGCGCGCCTTCAGAAGCGCGACAGGGCGAGGAACGTCTTCATCTTCTCGTTCGTCTCGCGCAGGCGCACGGAGAGGGTCCGCACGAAGGACCACAGCAGCACATACGCCAGGTCCTTGTCCGTGAACATCAGGTGATCCAGCTGCTCGCGCTCGATGACCCAGAGGGTGCACGAGGTGTGCGCGAAGGCATCGGCCGAGCGGGGGATGTCCTCGATGACGGACATCTCCCCGAAATATTGGCCCTTTTCCAGGATGGCGAGCGCCTCCTCGCCCATGCCGGGCACCTGCTGGGAGATGCGGACCTTGCCCTCCAGGATGATGAACATCTCCCGGCCGGCATCCCCCTCGCGGAACAGGCAGGCGCCCGCTTCGTAGCCCCGGGGCCGGGCGATCGCCGCGACGCGGTGCAACTGACTTTGGGTGAGGCCCTCGAAGAGCGCAACCTTCTTGAGGAGCGAGGCATCCATGTGGCGCCAGTTCGTACCACGACCTGGAGGGCTCTGGTACGGTGGCGCCCCATCTTTCGAGACACACAGGAGCGAAGACCCGTGGCGGACAAGATCAACAAGGTGACCATCATCGGCTCGGGGCCCGCGGGCTACACCGCGGCCATCTATGCCGCTCGCGCCAACCTGGAGCCGGTCATGTTCGCCGGAGGCCCCACCCTGGATGACCCGCAGCGGGTTCCGGGCGGCCAGCTCATGGTCACCACCGACGTGGAGAACTACCCCGGCTTCCCCGAGGCCGTCACGGGCCCGGAGCTCATGGAGCGCTTCCAGAAGCAGGCCGAGCGCTTCGGCACCGTCATCCACATGGAGAACGTGGTGAAGCTGGACCTCTCCAAGCGCCCCTTCTTCATCCAGGGCGAGAGCGCGAGCTGCTACTCGGAGACGATCATCATCGCCACGGGTGCGAGCGCGAAGTGGCTGGGAGTGAAGGGCGAGGACCAGTACAAGAACCGGGGCGTGTCCGCGTGCGCCACCTGTGACGGCGCCTTCTTCAAGAACCAGGACGTGCTGGTGGTGGGCGGCGGCGACACCGCCATGGAGGAGGCCACCTACCTGGCGAAGATCGTCAAGAGCGTGACGGTGGTGCACCGGCGTGACTCGCTGCGCGCCTCGAAGGTGATGCAGGAGCGGGCGCTGAAGAACCCCAAAATCTCCTTCCTGTGGGACAGCGCCATCGACGAGGTGGTGGGCGACCAGCGGGGCATGTCGGGCGCGGTGGTGCGCAACCTGAAGACGGGCGACACGAAGCTGGTGGCGGCCACGGGCCTGTTCGTGGCCATCGGCCACACGCCCAACACGGGCCTCTTCCAGGGCGTGCTGGAGACGCACCAGGGCGGCTACCTCAAGACGGTGCCGGGCAGCACCCGCACCAACATCGAGGGCGTGTTCGCCTGCGGTGACGTGCAGGACAGCTACTACCGGCAGGCCATCACCGCGGCGGGCACGGGCTGCATGGCGGCCATCGACGCCGAGCGCTGGCTCATCGAGCACGGCGAGTAGGCCACCGCGCACCCAGGAGATTCGGGAAACCCCATGAGCAACAAGCGCAAGACGGTGGCGGTCCACGCGGGCTCGCAGATGAGCAGCAAGGCCCAGCCCGTGGTGCCGGCCATCCACGTGTCGGCGGTGAGCTACTTCGACAACAGCGACGAGCTGGACGCGGCGCTGGATGGCAAGGACTACGTCTACTCGCGCATCGCCGCCCCCAACGCGGCGCTGCTGGAGGAGGCGGTGGCGGCGATGGAGGGCACGGAGGCCTGCGTGGCCTACGCGAGCGGCATGGCCGCGCTCCGGGCCGTCTTCGACGCGCAGAACCTGAAGGCCGGCGACGTGGTGGTGATGCCGGCGGACGGCTACGGCGTCACCCGCTCGCTCTTCAAGAACCTGGCGGCGAGGACCGGGGCGCGCATCGAGGCGCTCATCCTCTCGGACGCCTCGGCACCCGAGCGCATCGTCGCGCTGCGCCCCAAGCTGGTGATGGCGGAGAGCGTCACCAACCCGCTGCTGCGCGTGCCGGACCTCCGGGCGCTGTCGCGGGCGTGCCGCGAGGTGGGGGCGGCGCTGGCGGTGGACGGCACGTTCCCCTCGCCGTACGGGCAGCGCGCGTGCGAGCTGGGTGCGGACTACGCCATCCAGTCCACGACGAAGTGGCTCAACGGGCACAGCGACGCGCTGGGCGGCACGGTGAGCGGGACGCGCGAGAAGCTGGCGGCGCTCAAGGCCGCGCGCCTGTTCAACGGTGACGTGCTCGGGCCCTTCGAGGCGTGGCTGACGCTGCGCGGGGTGCGCACGCTGCCGGTGCGCATGAAGGCCCATTGCGAGCACGCCGCGCACGTGGCGAAGCGGCTCTCCGAGTCCTCGCTCATCGAGCGCGTCCACTACCCGGGCCTGCCGGGCCACCCGGATTACCAGGTGGCGACGCAGGTGCTCGAGGGCGGCTTCGGCGGCATGGTGGCCTTTGATATTCGTGGCGCGGGCCGGCCGGACTGCTTCCGCTTCCTGGAGGCGGTGAAGCTGGCGAGGGCGGCGCCGTCGCTCGGGGACGTGTGCACGCTGGTGATGCACGCGGCCAGCGCGAGCGCCCGCCGGATGACCCCCGAGGAGCGGCAGGCGGCCGGCATCGGCGAGAGCCTCATCCGCGTCTCGGTGGGCCTGGAGGATCCGGATGACATCGCGGACGACCTGATCGCCGCGGTGGCGGAGGCGATGAAGCGGTGAAGATGGTCGACGTGGGAGGGAAGGAGAAGACCGAGCGCGTGGCGGTGGCCACCGCTCGGCTGCGCATGCTTCCCGCGACGCTCGAGCGGATTCTGCAGGGGAAGGTGGAGAAGGGGGATGTGCTGGCCGCGGCCCGGCTCGCGGGCGTGATGGCGGCCAAGCGGACCCCGGACATCGTTCCCCTGTGCCATCCCATCGCGCTGTCCGGCGTGGAGGTGCACCTGGAGCCGCGGAAGGACGCGCTGGAGATCCGCGTCACGGTGCGCACGGTGGACCGCACGGGCGTGGAGATGGAGGCGCTCACGGCGGCGTGCGCGTCGGCGCTCACGGTCTACGATATGTGCAAGAGCGTGGACCGAGGCATGGTGATGGAGGCCGTGCAGCTGGAGCACAAGTCCGGCGGCCGCTCCGGCACCTGGGACCGCGAGGAGAGCGCCGGGAAGCAGTCTGTGAAGCCGTCCGGGACGCGCTCGCGCCGCAAGACCACGCGCACGGCGGGCAGGTAGTTTTCGCTCCGAGGGGAGTCCGAGGTCCTTTCATGAGGACCCGGACTCCTCCTCGTCCTCGGAATCATCCTTCCATTCATCCGAGTTCAGCTCCTCCGGGAGTGGTGCGATCATGAGTCGCAGCCGCCCTGTGACCTCGACGGCCATGTAGCCCTTGCCTGCGATCTTCAAGCGTTCTCTGTCTTTGGCCGTTCCACTGGCAAGCCATTGGAGCGCTTCCTCGCGCGTCGCGAACTCATGATCCACCTCGATCGTGAAGTTGGTGTCGACGCAGCTCTTGCGGAATTTCTTGAAGTCCTCCTCTTTTTGGTTGCGATGGATGTAGAGCAAAGCGAGCTGTGCGAGTTCGGCTGCATCCCTCTCTTTCGTGCCCTTCGCATTCTGCTCGATGATTGGAGTCAGAGCAGAGAGCATGGCTTCTAAATCGAAATCTGGAATGTCTGCCATATTGTCACCAAGTCTGTTGAATTTCTATTGGTCCTGACTCCGAGAGGACCCAGGGTCCTTTCATGAGGATCCGGACTCTTCCTCGTCCTCGGAATCATCCTTCCAGTCATCCGAATTCAGTTCTTCCGGAAGCGGTCTGTCGATGAAGGTCATCCGTCCTGGCAATTGAACGGTCAGGAAGCCCTTGCCAGCGATCTTGACGTGCTCTCTGTCCTTGGCCGCTCCACTGGCAAGCCATTTGTCCGCTTCCTCGCGCGTTGCGAACTCATGAGCAACTTCGATTTTGAATGAAGTATCGAAGCAATGTTTGTAAAACTCCTTGAACTCATCCCTCTTCCTGGCGTGATGGATGTAGAGCAATGCAATCTGTGCGAGTTCGGTTGCATCCCTCTCCTTCGATCTCTCTGGATACTTATCGAGGACGGAACCTAGAACGCCGAGCATGTCTTCTAGATCGAAGTCTGGAATGTAGGCCATGTTGTCACCAATCAATGGGGAACGGATTACAGGGGAGCCAGAACGAGCGCGCCCCCCATGACGACAATGACGTAGGGGGTGGCAGCCACGGCCGCAACGATGACGACGGTTCCAATCGCTACCTCGGCCTTGTGCTCCTTGATCCAGTCGAGCGCGGCATCCATGGTTGGGAAATGAAGCTCCTTCTTTTGTGATTCCTGTCGCTCCAGTTCCGCCTGCTCATCGACGCACTTGTCGAATTCTTCGCGGCATAGCGTGGTGCAGTATTCATGATGTACGCCGGAGCCCTTTGGGATGGTCGAAATCTTGGGTTTCCGTCTCCAGCACTTGTTGAAACACTGCTTTTGAAGTTCGCCGCAATAGGCCTCGGCGCCAGCGCCGCCCGTTCCGCTCTCGACGTTGGAACTCACTCCACTCGCGTCCTCGTCGATGACGTAGATTCGTCGCTCCGGTGGCTGCGTGTGGGCGCATCCGGCGCTGGACAGCGCCACAGCCGTGAGCAGAACCATCCAGTTCGTCAGCGCTGCTGACTTCATGCTCATTCCCTCGGGCTGTGCGGCCTCGCCTGTCCGCGCTCTTGTCCGAGGGTACCAGCGCTTCCGTCCGACGCTCCTGGGCGACGCATGGCTCTGTTGAGGGCAGTGTGCAGGACCCCGCACTCCGGGGCGCTGAGCCTCCCGCGGCTGCGGTCATCACGTCACGCTCTCGCCTTCACGTTGGACGCCAGTCACATGGCTGTTTGCGCTGTTTTCCTCGAGCGGTGTGGAACCGCCCCGCACGAACCCGGAGCCGAACAGATCCATGAAGCGCTATTTCTCCGAGCGCTCGCACATGGGCGTGTTCGGCCGGGCCTTCGACAAGGGCGACCCGCTCGTGCGTCACGGCAAGGTCGCCCGCTACGGGTCTCGTATCCAGCAGAGCCCACCGCCCAGCGGGTGCCCGGCGAGCTGCGCCAGGGCCCGCGCCACCTCGGTGGACGGTAGGCCGCGCTGTCTCTACCGCAGCCCCGCGTCCAGCGAGTCCCCGCCGAGCATCGAGGGCGGCATGAGCCCGCCGCCGAATCCCGCGTCCGTCGTGTCGAAGGGCGAGGGATACGTCCCCGTCGCGCCGGAGCCTCCGACGCCGGCATCCGTGCCCGTCAGCCCGGTGTCATAGGGCGAGGGCTGCATGCTCCCCGGGCCGGGCGAGACTCCCGGTGTCGTCTGGGTGGTCGAGCCGGTGCTGGGATCGAACTGCGCGTTCGCCACCGCCAGCGTCAGCATCGAGGCGCTCACCACCGCGCCGGCCAGCATGAGCCGCGTCTTCATGTTCAGGACCATGTGCCGCCTCCTGCCGAGTCCACAGCGACACGAAAGTGGACATGTGGGTGCTCGCGGTGCAGCGGACCCCGTCCCCCCTGTCCGCACACCAGGCGTGCGGCTCCCACCCCGCCAAGGCCCTGAAATCGCTTCCGGACGTCCCCTCCGAGGGGGCGTTGGAGCTCTTTTCGACGCTTTCACCTTGACGCCTCGCGTTGGTTCAATGCATTTACCGACCGGTCGGTAGGTCATCCGGGGAGCATCCGGGCGGCCACCAGGAGGACACGCGATGCATTCGGGTCGGAGACAGGACGAGGGCGAGCGCTACCGGGCCATCCTCGAGACGGCCGCGCGCCTCATCTGCGAGCGCGGCTACGAGGGCACCTCGATGCAGGAGATCGCCGCCGCGTGCCGGATGACGAAGGCGGGGCTCTACCACCACGTGCAGAACAAGGAGCAGCTGCTCTTCGACATCATGAGCTACGGGATGGACGCCTTCGAGCAGCAGGTGCTCGACAAGGTGCGCGACAACCCGGACCCCGTCGAGCGGCTGCGCGAGTGCATGCGCCTCAACATCCACCTGGTGACGGGCGGGTGCAGCAAGGAGGTCATCATCATCCTCCACGAGCACGCCACGCTCACCGGCGAGGCCCGCGCCTTCATCGACGGCCGCAAGAAGCGCTACGTCCGGTTCCTCGAGGACTCGTTCTCCGAGGCCGTCCGCCTCGGGCGCATCCGCTCCGTGCAGCCCACCGTCGCCGCGTTCTCGTTCCTCGGCATGGTGCTGTGGATCTACAAGTGGTTCCAGCCCGACGGGCGGCTCTCGGCCGAGCAGGTCGCCAACGAGATGGTGGAGCTGCTCTTCGCGGGGCTCGTCACTCCGGCGGTGGCCGGCGCGAGCGCGGAGGGTGCTCCCGTGCTGTCCATCGTCCCCCCCACGGCGGCGGGAGGGGCGTCATGAGGCCGGGGCGCTGGGGCTCGGTGTCCGAGCTGGTGGCCTCCATTCCCGATGGGGCCTCGCTGGCCACCGGTGGGTTCATGCTGGGCCGCGCGCCCATGGCACTGGTGCTCGAGCTCATTGCCCAGGGCCGGAAGAACCTCCAGCTCATCTCGCTGCCCAATCCGCTGCCCGCCGAGTTCCTCGTCGCGGGGGGCTGCCTGTCGCGGGTGGAGCTGCCCTTCGGCGCGCTGAGCCTGGAGGGCCGGGTGCGTCCCATGCCCTGCCTCAAGCGGGCCATCGAGCAGGGGCTCATCGCCTGGCGCGAGCACGACGGGTACCGCGTCGTGCAGCGGCTGCGCGCGGCGTCCATGGGGCTGCCCTTCATCCCCGCGCCCGACGTGGACGTGTCCGAGCTCGCCGAGGCCGAGCCGCTCTCGTACGTCGCCGACCCGTATACCGGGCAGCGGGTGCCGGTGGAGCCGGCCTTCTATCCGGACGTGGCGCTCATCCACGCACGCGCGGCGGACGAGCGGGGCAACCTCTTCATCGAGGACCCCACCACGGATCTGCTGGTGGCCGGTGCGGCCCGCCGCGTGCTCGCGACGGCCGAGGAGCGCGTGTCCCGGCTCCCCCGCGTCACCATTCCCGGCTTCCAGGTGGAGCGCGTGGCGCTCGCGCGCGGAGGGGCGCTGCCCACGGGCTGCACCGGGCTGTATCCGCATGACGACGCGATGCTCGCGGCCTACCTCGCGCTGGCCGAGGCCGGGCGGGAGGCGGAGTTCCTCGATTCCCTCCTCCGGACCCGGAGCGCGGCATGAACACCGAATCGTCCGTGACGCCCGCGGAGCTCGTCGTCTCGCTGCTCGCCCGGGAAATCGAGGATGGCGAGGTGGTGGCCACCGGGGTCGCCTCGCCGCTGGCCATCCTCGCCATCGCCGTGGCTCGCGCCACGCACGCGCCCGGGCTGACGTACCTGGCGTGCGTCGGCTCGTTGGATCCGGACCTCCCCAGCCTGTACCCCTCGTCCGAGGACCTCGGCTACCTGGAGGGACGCTCGGCGGAGGTCACCATTCCGGACCTCTTCGACCACGCGCGGCGGGGCCGGGTGGACACCGTCTTCTTCGGGGCCGCCGAGGTGGATGCCCGGGGACGCACGAACATGACGGCCTCGGGCAGCCTGGAGCGGCCGCGCAGCAAGTTCCCCGGTGTGGCGGGAGCGTCCACGCTGCGGCAGTGGGTGCGCCGGCCCGTGCTGGTGGTGCCTCGCCAGTCGCGCCGCAACCTCGTGCCCGAGGTGCAGGTGGTGACCACGCGGGATGATCGCCGTCCGGTGAAGCTCATCTCCGACCTCGGGGTGTTCGAGCTCGGGGCGAGCGGCGCCCGGCTGCTCTCGCGTCACCCGTGGGCGTCGCTCGAGGACCTCGGCGAGCGCACGGGCTTCCCCTTCGAGGTGGAGGAGCCGCTGCCCGTCACCCCGGTGCCGGATGCGCGCACCGTGTCCGCCATCCGGGCAATCGATTCGCGCTGCCTCCGCGACCAGCTCGTGGGGGCCTGACACGGCATTCCCAGACACACCCCGTTTCAACCCCAGACATGTTGTGTTTTCCAGCCAGGGAGTCCCCGGATGAAGGCTGTCGTTCTGCGTGAATTTGGCGAGGCGAGCAACTTGCGGATGGAGTCCATGCCCGATCCCCGGCCGGGCCGGGGCGAGGTGCTCATCCGCGTCCACGCCTGTGGCGTCTGCTACCACGACGTCATCAACCGCCGGGGCAACCTGCCGCGCACCCACGTGCCGGCGGTGCTTGGCCACGAGGCCGCGGGCGAGGTGGTGGAGGTGGGCCCGGACACGCCGGGGTGGAAGGTGGGGGACCGCGTGGCCACACTGCAGCGGCTCTCGTGCGGGGAGTGCGCGCTGTGCAGGAGCGGCCGCAACAGCCTGTGCAAGAAGGACAACCGCTTCTTCGGCGAGGAGCTCTCCGGAGGCTACGCGCAGTACATGACGGCGCCGGTGGCGGGGCTGGGCCGGGTGCCCGAGGGCCTGTCCTGGCCGGTGGCCGCCACGGTGTGCTGCACGCTGGGCACCGCCGTCCACACGGTGAGGACTCGCGGGCGCGTGCGCGAGGGCGAGACGGTGCTCATCACCGGGGCCAGTGGCGGCGTGGGGCTCGCGGCGGTGCAGCTGGCGAAGCGGGACGGGGCGCGCGTGCTCGCGGTGACGTCGGGTGAGGCCAAGGTGGGGGCGCTGCGCGAGGCGGGCGCGGACGAGGTCATCGTCTCGCGCGGGCTGGACTTCGCCTCCGAGGCGCGCAGGCGCACGGGGGGCGAGGGCGTCAACGTGGCCATTGAAATCGTCGGCAGCGCCACCTTCGGGCAGACACTGAAGGCGATGGCGCCGGGCGGCCGGGTGGTGGTGGTGGGCAACCTGGAGACGGGCTCGGTGGAGCTCAACCCGGGCCTGGTCATCGTGAAGGAGCTGGAGATCCTCGGCGCCTACGCCACCACGCGTGAGGAGCTGGACGAGTCGCTCCGGCTGGTGGCCGACGGGTACATCCGCCCGTTCGTGGCGGAGAGCGTGCCGCTGGCCGAGGCGGGGCGAGCGCACTTCCGGCTGGAGAACCGCGAGGTGGCGGGCCGGCTGGTGCTGATTCCCCCCGAGTTGCAGTGAGCGCACCGCGCGCCGCGTCCACACCTCCGGCTGAGCAGGGAGCCACCCACCCAACCTGTCACGTTCGGGGCTCGGCCCCATCTTCCTGGTAGCCTCCGGCCTTTTTGGAGGCAGGCTGGATGGCCGAAGAAAGCGGTGGGTGGGCACCCGAGGCGCTGTCCTGGCAGGGGCTGGCTCCCGGCATGGAGGTGGCCGGCTTCACCGTCGAGGAGCTGCTCGCCTCGGGCAGCTTTGGAACGGTGTACCGGGCGAGTCGGGGAGGACGGCCCTTCGCCCTCAAGCTGGTGGGCATCGAGCCGCGGGGAGACCGGGAAGTCGAAGCCCTGCGGCTGATGCGGCACCCGAATGTGGTGAGCTTCCACGGGTATGGCTTCTGGCCCGAGGAGCAGCCGCGCTTCCTGGTGCTGGCCCTGGAGCTGGTCGAGGGCCGCCCGCTGGACGTGTGGGCGCGGGAGGAGAACCCGTCCGCGCTCGAGCTGGTGATGCAGGTGCTGCTGCCGCTGGCCCTCACGCTGGCGGACGTGCACGAGACGGGAGTCGTGCACCGGGACCTCAAGGAAGCCAACATCATCGTGCGCGAGGCGGACGGGCAGCCGGTGTTGGTGGACTTCGGCGCGGCGGGCCTCGAGGGCGCACGGCGCCTGACGAAGCTGTTGCCCCCGGGCACCCCGGAGTACCGCGCCCCCGAGGCGTGGCGCTTCGCTCGGGAGTGGGAGGGCGAGCCCTATCCCTTCCAGCCGTCGGACGACCTGTGGGCGATGGGCATCGTCACCTACGTGCTGCTGACGCGCACGCTGCCCTTCGGGGACCGGCACGACTCCGGGATGGTGCGCGCGGTGCTCGAGGTGACGCCCCACGCTCCGCATGAGCACAACCCGCGCGTGCCCCTCGCGCTGAGCGAGCTGTGCCTGCGGATGCTGGAGAAGCGGTCCGAGTCCCGGTACGCGGACTCGAAGGAGCTCGCGGCGGCGCTGTCGGAGGCGTGGGCCCGGGCGGACAGGTCCTGGCGCGTGCCGCTGTTCCCCGAGGACAGCCGAGGCAAGCGCCGCGCCGCGCCCGCCGTCGCCAAACGCGAGGCAATCCAGTGGTGGCGGTGGGGGCTGCTGGGGGGCGTGGCGCTCGTGGCACTACTGGAGATGTCATCCCGGTTCACAGGACGTGAGCAGTTGTCTGCCTCCAGCCCGCCGCAGCAGGCCAGTCCTCGCCAGGAATTGGTGCCAACGCACATGACGGGAGAAGTTGGGTCCAGCGCGGGACTTCAGAAGTCACCCACCCCCGCGCCCGTCGCCAGCGCGACGCCCAGCGAGGACCCATCGATGATGAAATTGAAATCCAAGACGCTGAGCACCCTGACCGTCGCCGGTTGTGTGGCCGGCTCCGCCTGTGCAGGGGGCCCGCAGCCGCGTCAGCCTCCCAAGCCGGCGGACTGCCCGCGGGGTTTCGACGAGTCTTACAGGCGGCTTGGGATCAGTCATGATATGAAGTTCCCGATAGATAACATTCCTGATGATGCCAATGTCACTCTAGAGGACATCAAGGAGGTGCGCGAAGTTCCTGTGCGTGAGAGTGTCGTCGTGACCTTCTACATCTGGGGGATCGATAAAGTGTCTCCCTTCCAGAAACTCAAGGGCGCCACCATTTCCGGACGTCTTTTCGGCGGACCTGAGCGAATCTATGGCCGCTTCACCGAGATTCATCTTGCCAATGGAGAGACCCTTCCCGTCTGTATGCAATTGTCGGATTTGTATTGGCCTTCCCGCCAGCTTGGCTCTGAGCCTGGGCCAAGCAGTACGGCCGACAAGCCCACAATCTCTTCCTTTCAGCAGGTCGAAGTCGTGAACCGTTTCCAATAGACCCGATCCGGAAGCAGATAGACTCATGCTCCCTCCGTTCCTGCCGGTCCTGGTGCTTCTTCAAGGCGCTCCCGGGGCGAAGCCACCCTCCACCCCGGCTTGTGAGGACCACCCTCGCATCGAGTTGTCACAGGCGCCCACCACGATGGGGCGGGAAATCTGTGTCAGTCCGGGGAGCATGACAGGCTTCATCTTCGACCTTCCGGCTTCCGTGGAGCTCGAAGACGAGGTGCGCTTCACGCAAGTGCTTCGTAGCCCCAAGAGCATCAGCCTCGTGCCCCCTCGGGACATGGTGCCAGGCGAGCGGCTCCGGCTTACCGCTCGCTTGGGAGCTGGCGAATCACAACAACTCGTCACCTTCATCCTGGTGGCCAACCCGGGGCAGGCGGCCCGGCAGGTGGAGGTGTACCGCGACAGGCGCACTCGGGAATCCTACGAACAGGAAATCGACCAGGAGCGCGCGAAGAACCAGGAGTTGCGCGACGAAAACCAACGCTTGCGGACCCGGCTCCTGGGGTCGGTTGGACTCCGGGGTCTCTACCTGGGGGGCTTGTTGGAGGGCACGGGAGTCAAGGCCAGACGCCTGGGCAAGGACGCATGGGGAGGGCAGAGCTCGACTGGAAACCTCTTCATGAGAGAGGGCGAATGCTATCGGTCCAATAACAGTGTTGCGGTAGGGATCCGATTGCAAAATAAGGGGGCCGAGCCGTGGAGCCTCACGGAGGCGCAGCTCAGGACCAGCTCGGGTGAGGAGTTGGAGGGGCTGAAGCTCGGGCCATCCGAAGCCATCGCACCCCAGGAAGAGGGGCGTGTGCTCGTGGAGCTCGACACGGCTCTTGGCGCGCCACGAGGGGAACTGACGCTGCACTTGTGGGATGCGCGAGGGCGCTACATTCAAATTCCGCATGTCTCGTTCCCGTAGAGCCTGGATTCATGAATGACAAAGGCCCCGTCTCCTCACCGGGAGGCGGGGCCTCGTCATGTCCACCCTGGCGGAAGGCCTCAAGGGTCTGCGCGCCCGCCAATCTCCGGGAAGCGCTCGTAGGCCCGCTTGAGCGCGTCCAGGTGGGCGGGGTTGTCCAGGTCGAGCGGCGCCTCAGTGAGCCTGACCACCCATCCACCCGACGCCGTACGCCGGGCCCGCGCCAGCAGCTCGGCATCGCGCGAGGGGTCCGGAAAGCCGATGGCCTCCGCGGCGGTCGCGGACCAATAGTTGATCCACCCAAGGTACCTGGGAACCTTGGGCGAGCGGATGTTCCATGGGAGCTTGAGCATCGGCAGCCCAAGAGGAGGCCCTTCCGGCCTCCCCAGCTTCGGACCTGTCTGGTCCGCGATGACCAGCCTCAGGGGCCCGGGCGCCATGGTCCCCCACCGGGCACGAACGCCCTCCGCGACGTGCTCCAGCATGTCCGCTGCCGCAGCGACAACCGCCTCATCCTGCGGCAGCTTCGCGTGGACGATAAGCAGCGGCTCGCCCCCCGGACTCGCGATCGCGCTCTCTCGCCGCCCATCCATCGTCACCGGGTAGCTCTCGTCCCCATTGCACAGCAACCCGATCTCGCCGTCTGCGGACGACTCAGCCAGCCACGCCGCGCGCTGCGGAAGCGCGATGGGCCGCCCCGCCTCCGAGAGCCGCCACGCCAACAGCAACCCGGGGAGTGCCCGCTCCATCCCTTCAACGGCCGCGAGCGAGCGCCCGTCGTCACTGGTGAGAGCTGGCGCGAAGACGTGCAGATGTAGGCGAGCCCGAGTGGTCATCGTTTGCACCCTGTGACGACGATATCAAAGCTGTTGTCCTCCTCCAGTAGCGCGGCCTTGTGGGCCTCGCTGATCACCCCGACCTTGAAGGCATACCCACAGGCCAGCGCAATGTCCCTGTATTCAGTGAACGCCTTGGTCTCCTTCTTGACCGTGACCTCCTTGATGAAGTCACTGTACCCGTCGAACTTCTCGGTCTTGATCTCCCACAGCACCCGCACTCCGACCTGAAGCGCGTCGAAGTCCCTGCCATCTACCCGTGCATCCATCCCGGGCCAGCGGTTGGGCGGATACCAGTCGGCGCAGTCGTTGTGGGCCTTGTCACCGCCTGAGTGCAGCACCGGAATGGCCTCGCACTTGCGGTCGCGCTCCCTGTCGGTGGGCTCGGTGGGCTCGGGGGGCAGCGGTGGCGGCCAGTCCTCTCCCGCGGGCTCCGGCTTGGGCCTCCGCTTTTTCTTGGGCTCCTGTGGGACGGGCTTCGTCTCTGCCACGGGCCGCGCTTCCGGCACGGGCCGCATCTCCGGCACCGGCAGCGTAGGCGGGGGCCGCACCTGGGGACGGCCCCTCTTCTCCGCGTAAGTATCCAACGCTTCTTTGATGGCGAAGCCCACCACTACAACGCCCGCCACAACTACCGCTCCCACGACGAGCTCCGGTGCGGCCAGGACGCAGACCCCGAGCCCCACCGCCGCCGCCGCGGCCGACGCCACCGAACACCGCCCCGTGGTGTCCCTGAACCGGACTCGCTCCTGGTCGAGCGCGTGAAAGCACTGCTCCACCAGGATGGGCCATGGCTGCGAGGCCTCCGCGACGATGCACTGCCCCCCGTCCGTCCACGGCAGCGTCGCCGCTCGCCGGAGGTTGGCGACCTCCAGGTCCTCGCCCGGAGCGTCGGACCAGGCCGCTGCCGCCTCCTGAGCCCCGCCGCTGTGCCGCCAGCTGCGCGACGTGCCCGCCAGCGTCCCGCTCATGGGGTAGCCCGCCGCGCACGCCGTCTGCAGCGCAAGCACCCACAGCACAACCGCACGCGAGGCCCACCACGGCCTGCCCCGAGAGCGCCGCCGAGCCTCGAGCTGAGTACCGCCGTACTCACTCGCCCCAGGACCTCGGTACTCCTTCGCCATGACGCGGGCCTTCCCCTCAGGTGGAACAGCCCTGAAGGATAGGCTGCGGCATTGTCAACCATGAAGGGGGGAACCCAGCTCTCAGTCCCGAGAACGGACTCGCCCCCTCTTGATGAGCCTCTCGCCGGCCCACCCGCGTCATGAATTGGGCTTGCCCCGGTTACGCCCGGAAGACAGACCCGAGCACCGACAGCATCTTGTCGAGCACCCTCAGCCGCTCCGGCGGCCAGGTGCGGAGCCGGTGGACGATGCGGCGCAGCTCCGGCGAGGGACTTCCCTCTGGGAAAGCGGAACCCAGCGTGGCCTCGCCCTGGAAGGGGAGCACCCCCAGCAGCACGTCGGACGAGACTCCCAGGGCGAGGCTGAGCCGCCAGACGGTCAGGATGGACGGTATCAGCATCCCCCGTTCGATTCTTCCGTACACCTCGGGCACGAGGTGGAGCTTCTCGGCGAGCTCGACCTGCGTGAGGCCGAGGCGTTCCCGTGCAACACGAGCGACTTGTCCCAGATGCTGCTGGAGTTGTTCGTCCATGGGCCCCATCTACCACGAAGGGTGCGAGGACCCTATCTCCGCGGTAGAGGGTCATCCGTCTCGAAGTGTGGACTCCGAGAGAGTCCCATCCACAAACAAGACGTCGCAGGTCCACCCACTGCGCTCGTCAGTGCTTCGCCTGGGGTGCCGCCGCGGGCCTGGCCGCCGGAGCCGGAGCGGCCGCGGGGGCGGGAGCGGCCACCGAGGCGGGAGCGGCCGTGGTCGCCGAGGCGCGCTTGAGATTGAACACGTTGTGGCCCATCTCCTTGCCGCCGGCCCAGAACGTCCAGTCGGCGAGCAGCGCCGGGCCGTCGAACTTCAGCGCGCCAGCGTGGATGTGGCCATCCTTCGCCGGGTCCAGGTTCGTGCCGCCGACAAAGGCAAACTTCAGCTCATTCGGGGTGGAGGCGGTGGTGTCCAGCTTCATTCGCGGCTGGTTGCCGATGCCGCAGTAGTGCGTCATCACGAGCTCCCCACCGTCGAGGTGGTACATGGAGATCATCTCGTGCGGCGTGCCCGGCATGAGGGTCTCCATGACGACCGTACCGTTGGACGCGAGCCGGTACGTCACGGTCGCGGGGAAGCTCTGCTGGGGCCCATGGCTCGCCTGGCCCTGCCAGTCGCCCGCGAGCGTCTTGAGGCGCTCGAAGGCGGCCTTGGAATCCACCGGGGCAGCGGCGGACGGCTCGGCGGCCAGGGACTGGGCGGCGACGAAGAACGAAGCAACGGCGACGAAACGGTTCATGTGCGGTTCCTTGGGGGCCGCTGCAGGTGGCGGCGGCCCGCAAGGCATATAGCGAAGAGTGGGGAGCCGTATCCAGAGGGGGAGGGGCGTTCGCTCTCCCCGCCGTTCCTCTGCTCTCGCGTTACTTGAGCGGCAGCGACACGTAGGACGGATTGCCCAACGGCGAGGAGAACTTCACCGTGGTGAACGGCGCTGCCTGGTCCGCGTAGAGCGGGTCCACGGTGTCGATGACGAGCGAGAGCCGGTGGCCGCTCGGCACATCGTAGGCCGTGGCCGGGAAGTCCGTGTCCACGGTGTACGCCTGGCCCGCCACCGCTCCTCGGAGCGTGTACGCCACATGCGTCACGAGGCTCCCGGTTCCGTAGTCGTCCGTGTCGTAGAGGTAGGCGATGACCGTCGTCTGTCCGGAGCTGCCGGGCGTCACCGTCAGGTGCAGGTGCGCGGCCCCGCGCAGACGCCGCGCGCTCGTCAGCCCGCCCGACTCCCAGATGCCCGCGTTCATCGAGTCCACCGAGGGAATCCACACCGTCGGGGGCTCGCCCGTGAGCGCCTCGGCGCCATTCGTCAGCAGCACGGCTCCGCCATTGGCGTAGGTGTCGTCACCCGCGGCGATCGTATAGCTCCAGCCCGTCTGTGAGCCCGACAGGAGATCGCCCTCGCCCCACCAGTACACCTGGCCCAGGTAGTAGCGCGCCGTGCTCGTCGAGATGCTGCTCCACGAGGAGTAGGCCTCGTAGCCATCCTGGCCGCGCGGCTGGAGCTGGACGGGCTTCTCCAGGGTGATGCCGGTGTTCACGCCCCGCAGGTACTGATCGAACCAGCGGTGCACGCTGAGCCAGGCGTCATTGGGCAGGCCGAGGATGCCGGTCAGCTCCGGGATGGCGTGGTCGCCCGGGCGGAGCTCGAGCCGCTTGGGCACCGACAGCCGGGTGAAGAAGTCGGTGAGCTGGTTGGGCGCGAACAGGCTGTCACCGTAGGCGTTCGCGATGAGGATGGCGGGGCGGTTGGCGTTGATGCGATCGATGTACGTCGCGGCGCCGCGCACCTGCGCGAAGGCGGCGACCCCGGAGAGGTTCCGGTTGGCGAAGTAGTCCGAGAGCGTCTGTTGCAGCTCCGGCGAGGGCCGCCCCGTCAGGTCGGCGGCGAGCTGCAACAGTCCCGCGGCCTGCAGGTGGCGGGTCTGGTTGGAGAGCAGCGAGTACTGGAGATCGGTCCACGTACTCAGGGCGGCCGCCGCGCGGATGCGCGAGTCAAAGGCGGAGCCGAGCAGGCTGAGCCCCGAGCCATACGAGATGCCCGCCGCGCCAAGGTGTGCCGGGTCCGAGGGGGTATTGGCGAGCAGCCAATTGATGACGTCGGTCACATCGCTGACGTCCTTGGGGCCGGCCGTCTCGATGTATCCGCCCGAGGCATAGAAGCCACGCGGGGTGTACGAGAGCACGACGTACCCGTCATCGGCGAACTGCTGGGCCTGGGCGAGGTACTCGAGGTTGGGCGTGGCCCAACTGGTGATGAAGATGATGGCCGGGTGGAGTCCCGGGGTGTCGGGGGTGAAGACGTTTCCCGTCAGCACCACGCCGTCGCGGGCCATGACGTCGACGGTGCGGAAGGATGATGCGGAAGCGGGGCTGGCACCAAGGCTCAGCCACAGGAACATGGCCGAGATGGCGATTGCACGCAGCCAGGACATGGAGTGTCTCCATCGGGTGGGGGGGTTGGGACCGGCGAGCTCATGACCCGGGCGCAGTGGAGCAAACAAGCCCGGGGGGGATGATAGGTAGCCGAACACACTCGATTGCGGAGGCCGGCCCGGGGAAGCTCCACCCCGTGCCCTCAGGAGCCAAACCCTTGTCCGTCTCTCCACCTGTCCTCGAGCTCGCCGCGCCTCCGTCGCTCGCCAGGGAGTTGCTGCGCGCCGCCGTGGCCCGCCGTCCCGCTCGCCCCGGTGAGGTGCCCCGGCTCGAGGCGCGCGTCCGTCAGCTCACTCCGGACCCGCGGCAGCTCGCGCGCTAACGCGAGGTGTGCGGCTTCCCCGAGGACGGCTACCTGCCGCTGACTTTTCCCCAGGTGCTCGTCACGCCACTCCACCTCGCGGTGCTCAACCGCCCCGAGTTTCCCTACCGGTTGCTCGGGATGATCCACGTGCGCAACCTCATCCGTCAGTACCGGCGGCTGGAGGAGGGTGCCTCGCTCTCCGTGCACGTCTGGGTGGAGGGCCAGCGCGAGGTCCGGCAGGGACGCGAGTTGGATCTGCACACCCTCGTGGAGCAGGACGGAGTGCTCGTGTGGAGCGCCGTCACCACCATGCTGCGCCGTCTGCCTGGAGCCAGCGAGCGCTCGCGCGAGGAGCGGCCCAAGGGCGGCTCGGCCCCTGCTGTCGAGGAGGATCCGCTCTTCGCCCATAGCCGCTCCGAGCCCTGGACGGTGTCCGGGAACACCGGACGGCGCTATGCGAGTGCTTCCGGGGATTACAACCCCATCCACCTGAATGCCCTCACGGCGCGGCCCTTTGGTTTCAAGCGCGCCATCGCGCACGGCATGTGGACGGTGGGCCGCTGCGTGGCGGAGTTGGGCGAGCCCGCGCGTGCGCCCGTGCTCACGCTCGTCTCGGAGTTCCGCCGCCCGCTGCTGCTGCCCTCGCGCGTGGTGTTCCAGACCGCGGCGGAGGCGGGAGGCGTCGCCTATCGTGTGAGGTCCGAGGACGGCCAACCTCATGTCCTGGGCCGGCTGATGCCTGGGGCGGACTGAGGCTCGCGGGCCGGGGTGGTGACAGCAGTCACCAGGGGTGACGGCAGTCACCAGCGCCCCCGGCCCCCAAGGGGTGACTCCTGTCACCGGGGGACGGCCGGAACTGGAGTGCGGACACATGGAATCAAGGACTTGTGAGGGCGGTGGGCGGTGGGCAGCCCTTGGCACATCTCCTGCTCTGGTGTCGGGCATCGCTGCACCCACCGATTCCCGAGGACACCGCCATGAGCGACTACCGCATCAAGTCCGGAGACACCCTGAACAGCATCGCGAGCCGCTACCACACCAGCGTCGACGCGCTGATGAAGTCCAATACGCAGATCAAGGACGCCAACCTCATCTTCGCGGGTGACAAGCTCAACATCCCCGGCAGCAAGGATGAGTTCGTCTCCGCGAAGCCCGGCTCCAAGGGCGTCAACCTCGATGGCGGGGCCTCCGGCTCGAAGGGCGCGCAGGCCAGCGCTCCCGTGGGCGACGTGCCCGCGGGCCAGGTGGGTGATTGGATCAAGGAGGCCCAGAAGGCCCTGAGCGCCGCGGGCGTGCCGGCCGACAAGATGAACCCGCAGGACATCGCCCGCATCATCGAGCACGAGTCCAGCGGCAACCCGAATGCCATCAACCTCTGGGACCAGAACGCCAAGGATGGCCACCCGTCCATCGGCCTGATGCAGACCATCCAGCCGACGTTCGACGCGTACAAGCTCGCGGGCCACGACAACATCCGCAACCCGGTGGACAACATCATCGCGGGCGTGCGCTACGCCGTCGAGCGCTATGGCTCGGTGTCCAACGTGCCCGGCATCCAGGGGCTCGACAAGGGTCAGGGCTACGTCGGCTACTGACGGAGCCTGAAGGAGGCCGCGCGTCCGGGCGCGGCCTGATTCTAAGCCAGATTGGGTAAGTCCTGTCAGGGGGGAGGGTCCGGGCGCGTTTTCCCGCAACTGGTCCGATGGTCGTACCAGTCGGGACGAAGCGCGACCGGAAGGTGCCTCGTTCTTTGCGCCGAGAGCACCCTGACAGGACTTTCCCCACTTGGCTTAGAGCCCGGCCACCTTGGCGGAGCTGGCCACCGAGTAGGCGAAGGCCAGCTCCTGCTGCGAGCGGGGTGGGGCGGCGAGCTCGAAGCGCACGATGCCGTCCTCGCTCACCTTCGCGGGGGCGGGCTTCGTCTGCTCCTGGAGCAGCTTCACCTCCACGGCCTCGACCTCGGAGACGGGCATGCGCTCCTCGAGCACCACCTTCTCCGCCCGGGTGCCGGTGTTGGAGAGGAACAGCTTCACCTGGTGTGTCCGCGTGCGCCTGCCGGTGATGCGCTGCGTGTCCAGCTTCTCGTCCACCAGCCGCGCGATGCGCAGGGTGTCCTCGCTGCCGAAGCCCAGCTTGAGCTTCTCGCCCACGCCCGCGAACTTGAGCTGGGTGCGGCCCACGTAGCCGCTCGAGCGCACCAGCTCCACCGGGCCCGCCAGCAGCACCGCCGGTCCCCGGTTGTCGAAGCGCGCCACCCGGTGCACCAGCGGCGAGTGCTCCGGGTAGCCGATGAGCTCGGACATGGCCGGGGCGGTGAACTGGAACAGCGGCACCCGGTGGGGCGCGCCGTCACTCGGAATGGTGACCCGGTGCGAGGCCTTGAGCGTCAGGGCCTCACCGCCGTCGTCCAGGCCCGGCATGGACTCGGCCTGGGTGGCGCCGCCCTCGCCGGTGGTCTGGATGACCTCCTCACGGATGGACACCTCCACCGTGTGCTTCTCCTGCTCGCTCTTGTCGCGCAGCCGCAGCCAGTCCTCCACCAGCCGCGGTGGCGAGGCACCCAGCGTGGGCCGGGCCGTGGAGAACAGCAGCTCCACGTCCTTCCAGTCCTCCTCGGTGCGCTGCCACACCACGGCCTCGCACTCGAGCGTCACCGCCTCGCCATTCTCCGCCGGAGCGAGCGTGGCGCGGTACGCCGGCCGCCACACGGCGCAGGGCACCAGGTACGTCACGCGCAGCGACACCGTTCCGCCCTGCGGGTGGGACGCCTCCATCTCCGCCGCGGTGATGAGCTCCGGCTCCGGCTGCTCGCTCCGGGCGATGGCCGCCTGGGTCTCGATGATGCGCCGCCGCGTCTCCTCCGCGTGCAGGCGGACCTTCCGGAGGGCCTCCTCGGTGGCGGTGGACTCCTTGCGCACCGTCTCGAGCTGCTCGTGCCAGGACTCCGGCTTCGCGCGGCCGGCGCCCGAGAGCTCGGCGATGGAGCGCAGCACGTCCTCGCGCGCTACGTTCACCACCTCCAGGCGCGACTGCAGCCGGTGCTCGTCCGCCTGGGCGCGCTTCCACTCGGCCTCGAGGTCCTCCACGCGGCGGCGCAGTTGCGTCTTCTGCTCGCGCGCGCCCTCGCGGGGCTTCTCCTTCCAGGTGCGGCTCACGCGGGCCTGCGCCACGGTGCCCCCGGTGAGCTGGGCCTGGAGCGACCGGTCCACCGCGAGCGGCGAGAGTCCCTCCACGCGCAGCCGCTGGGGTCCGGCGGGCAGCACCACGTCTCCTCGGCGCTCCACCAGCGCGCGGTCCTCGAGGACAGTCACCTTGACGACGGGCAGTTGGATGGGGGTGCTCATCATGTCCTCCGGTTGCCGCCCACGAGCATCTTGTTCGAGGGAATCCGTACGGCCCACGTCGCGTTCAACGCCTGCGTCTCACCCGGCTGCAGCGTCACCTTCCAGGCCCGCTCGCCCTCCACGGGCGTCTCTCCGGGCAGCAGCGAGCGCTTGCTCCAGGCGGGCTTCACCTCGCACTCCTCCAGCTTGATGTCCTTCTCCGCCTGGGGCAGGGCGGGCACGCGCTCCAGCACCTCCACCGTGACGCGCTGAGGCGTGCGGTTGGCCAGCTCGACGCTGACGTGGTGGGTGAGCATGTTGGAGCCGCCGAAGACGCCGCTCGAGGCCTCGTCGTAGCGCGTGTTGCGCGACACCTTGATGGACTCCTCGACGCCCAGGCCCAGCCGCTGCGTGGCGCCGGGGGCGAGCGTGGGCAGGGGCGAGGTCATGAGGAACTCGTCGCCGAGCGTGACGTCCACCGGGCCCGCGAGCAGCGCGTGCGGCGTGCGGTTCTCCAGCTTCACGGTGCGGAAGGCGCGCGACTCCATGGAGGGCACGCAGACGTACTCGGCGCTCAGCCCCACCGGGGCGGAGAACACGGGCACGGTGTGCCACACGCCATCCGAGGGCACCTCCGCGCGCGTCTCCACGTCGAAGCGGTAGTCGAAGTGCGGCGTGGACTGGCGCGGCGGCACGCTCCAGGCCGGGAGCGCCATGTGCTGCACGGAGGCCGCCTCGCGCTCGTACTGGGCCACGAACGCGAAGACATCCACGCGCACGTGCACGCCCATCAGCATGAGCAGCTCGCGCGACATGTTCTCGGGCTGGGGCTGCAACCGCCCGCGCTGCGCCGGCTGGTCCGCGCCGCCCAGCTCCAGGTTGCCGTAATCGAGCAGGTCTCCCGCGGGCGCCAGCTCCTCGGGGGGCTCTTCGGGCATGCCTCCGTAGCCACCACCGCCACCCTCGGGCGCTGCTCTCAGGTAGGAATCGTCGAAATCCTCGTCGCGAGGCGCCATCTCCGCCTCGGCGGAGTCCTTCATCATCTCCCGGGAGTCGTCGCTGCCGGCGTCACGGCGCCTGAGCAGGTTCGCGCTCTTCTTCTTGGGGGCAGGCGGCGCGCCGGGAGCGGGGGGCGCGCTTCCTCCGAGGAAGGCGCCCCTGCCCGAGGTCCTCGGGGCGACGGGGGGCGCGGCCAGCACGGGCATGGACTGGGACACGCGCATGGGCATCGCGGCGGCGGGCGGAGGCGGAGGGGCGAACGTGGGCGAGGGGGCCCCGTCCGCGACGGCCATCGGTTCCAGTTGCGGCACGGACTTCGCTGGTGGAGGCATGGCGAACTCGCGCACCGGGGAGCGCTCCAGCTTGCCCTGGGGGCGCTGGGGATTCGGGGGCCGCGCCGTGTCGTAGCCGGCGAACAACTCGTCGAGTCCCGGCGGGGGCTCGCGCCAACCCGAGCGGGCCGGGGCGGGCTGGTGCCGGCCGATGCGCAGGGCCTTGAGCTCGGGCACGTCGGCGCGCCGCTCCAGCTGCGCGGTGGACAGCGACAGCCGCACGTTGCTCCAGTCCTCGCCGGTGCGCTGGATGATGGAGGCGCGCATGCGCAGCGTGCCCCCGTCGAGCGTCTGGGGCAGCCGCAGGTCATAGCCCGGCACCCAGCGGGCGCCGAACACCGCGTACTCGAGCGCGAGCTGCGCGCCCTCGTTCGCCCCGTCCACCTCCGAGAGTGTGATGACGGCCGCCCGGTAGAGCTGCGCGCGCTGGCCTCGCACCGCGGATGAGCCCTCCTGCAACCGGCGCTGGAGCAACTGCACCTCCTCCGCCGTATCGCGCTGCTGTCGCTCCAGCTCCAGCTGGCGGGCCTGCAGCGTGGCGAGCTCCGTGTCGACGAAGCCCGCGAGCGAGAGGATGGCGGTGAGGGATGCCTCGCGCGGCTCGTGGGGCTCGTCCTTCTTGCGCGGAGGGAAGGAGGGCTTGAGCTTCTGGAGGGCGGCGATGTCGCGCTGCACGCGCTCGAGCCCGGCGGTGATGCCGGTGAGCTTCTCCTGGGCCTCCTCCAGGGCGCGCTGCGCGGCGGGGATATCCGCCTCGGGAGGCAGCCGCACGTCGTAGGCGGGACGGAGGTCGCGTACCTGGAGCCCGGCGGGGCCCTTCAGCACGGCGGCCCGGAGCGTGCCGATGCGCAGGCCCAGCGGCAGGCCCTCGATGCGCACCTGCCGGGGAAGCCGCCCGTTGTCGGACGGCACCGCGGCCAGGCGCGTACAGAGCGCGCCCTCGGCATGCAGGGTGACCGCATCCAGCGTGGAAGGAATGACGACCATTGAAGCCCCCTCGGTCGAGACAGCAACCGGGAGGAGGCTAGCCGGGATGGGGGCCCGAGTGCGAGGCCCAGGGCAGCGGGTCGGTCAGGGGTTACGGGAGAGGTTGTCAGAACACCTGGGTGTCACCCGGGAGCGTGCGTTGTTGACGCACTGGTATCACCTCCCTAGGTTGGCCGCCGGAGCAGACCCCGGAGCACACCCGGCGCTTGAGAGGAGTCTCGTGGGTATTCAAAAGCTACAGGTGAAGGGCTTCAGGTCCCTGAAGGATGTGACGTGGGAGCCGGGCTCGCTCAATGTGCTCATTGGCCCCAACGGCTCGGGGAAGTCCAACCTGCTGCGTGCCCTCTCCCTGCTTCAGCACGGCGCACGGGGTGACCTGCCGCAGGAGATCCTCCGCCAGGGGGGAATCACGCAACTCTTGTGGGATGGGCAGGCGCGAGAACTGTGGTGGTTCGTAAGGTCTGAACCGAACAGCCTTCCGAAGGGATTGGAGAGGGGTCCGCTCACGTACGAACTCCAGCTCCAACGACTGGGAGAGACGAGTGCCTACCGTATCGCGCGCGAGATGCTGGAGGGGAAGGCCATCGATGATGCGGAGCGTGCGGTGTTCCTCCTGTCGCGTGTTCCAGGGCAGGTTGTCACCTTGGATGAAGGAGGAGGGGCGCGTACTGCTTCAGCCGAGAGCCTCCTGAACGAGCATGCGCTCCTGTCGACATTCGCTGCCCCATTCGACAACCCGTCCATCGTCGCCTTCCGCGACAGCATGCTGGGGTGGTCCATCTACCACGACCTCCGTGTCGATCAGCAGGCGCCACTCCGTCAGGCAGCAGTGGCGCGTGTGGAGGATCGGATCGCGTCTGATGGGCAGAACCTCATCCCGGTGCTTCACACGCTCTACAGCGGGAATCGGGAGTTCAAGCGGTCGCTGGATTCCGCCATGCGTGCTGCCTTCGGAAGCGACTACGAAGAACTGGTCTTCCCACCAGCAGCGGATCAGCGCGTCCAACTCCGGCTTCGCTGGCGGTCGCTCAAGATGGAGCAGTCCGCGGCGAACCTGTCTGATGGAACGCTTCGTTTCCTCCTGCTCATCGCCATCTTCGCGAGCCCGAATCCGGGGGAGTTGATCGCCGTGGACGAGCCGGAAGCCGGGCTGCATCCCAGCATGCTACCCATTGTCGCCGAGCTCGCCGCGGAGGCCGCGCAGCGGACGCAGGTCATCCTCTCGACGCACTCGGCCGACCTGCTCGATGCGTTCTCGGAGGTGGCCCTGCCCACGACGACGGTGACGAGCATGGTCGAGGGAGAGACGCGCCTCTCCGTTCTTGATGGCGAGGAGTTGCGCCGCTGGACGGAGCAGTATCGCCTGGGAGCGCTCATGCGCTCGGGCGAGCTCGAGGGATTGGTATGAAGTTCGTCCTCTTCGTCGAGGGTCATACCGAGCGTAAGGCTCTCCCTGATTTCCTGAAGCGCTGGCTGGATGCACGGCTCCCTCAGAAGGTGGGCATCAAGGTCGTTCGGTTCGAGGGCTGGAGTCACTATCGTGACGAGATCGCCAAGAAGGTTGCCCTCAACCTGGGAGGCAAGGCGGGGAGCGACGTGATCGCTGGAATTGGATTGCTCGATCTCTACGGGCCCACGTTCTATCCGCCTGACAAGGTGACGGCGACGGAGCGGTACGAGTGGGCCAAGGCCCGGTTCGAGAAGGACGTAGCGCATCCGAACTTCCGGCAGCACTTCGCAGTCCATGAAACAGAGGCTTGGATTCTCGCGGAGCCAAAGCTACTGCCTGGTGCCGTGAGCAAGGCGCTCCCGGGGAAGTGCAACCAGCCGGAGTCGGTGAACTTCAACGAGCCCCCGGCGATGCTCCTGGAGCGTCTGTATAAAGAGAAGCTGGGCAAGTCCTACAAGAAGGTCATCGATGGGGCGAACCTGTTCGCGGACTTGTCTCCCGAGGTGGCGCAGGCGAAGTGCCCGTATCTGAGCCGATTGCTCCAGGACATGCTGGTCCTGGCGCAATCGGCCATGGCGTGAGCGATTACCTCAGCACCCCAAGGGCTTCGAGCTTGTCGAAAAGTTCCTCCCGCCGGGGGCGCGGGGGCGGGTGAGACTCCAGGAAGGACTGGATGGTCCGCACCTCGTCGTACTGGTGGGTGAAGCCGGTGGCCTCCCGGAAGGCGCGCGCGTCCACCACGATGGGGTACTGCAGGTGGTAGAGCGCTCCGGGGGGCATCCGCGGCAACCCGAAGCGGCCGATGAGCTGGCGCAGCACCATCATGGGCAGCGGCACCGGCTGGCGCTGGGCCTGGCGGACGATGACGGACAGGGGCAGCGGCTGGGGGCCGGCCACGTTGAAGACGCCGCGCACGCGCTTCTCCACCGTGAGCGCGATGGCCGCCGCCACGTCGTCCTCGTGCATGAACTGGAAGAGCGGATCATGCCCCGCCACCATGGGCACCCGCCGGCCGCGCAGGAACGTGGCCAGCGTGCCCGACGCCGAGGCCCCCAGCGTGTAGCACACGCGCAGCACCGACGTGGTCAGCTCCGGGTTGCGCCACAGCGCCGTGGAGGCGTACAGGTCCGCGGCCACCAGGTCCGCCAGCTCCGGGAAGGAGGCCAGCTCCTTCGGTGGCTCGTCCTCGGTGTGGTACAGCGCCGAGTCCGGTGCCGCTCCGTAAAAGGTGTGCCGCCCCACGAAGACGGCGTGCTTCACCCCGTAGGCCTGGCAGTGCTCGAACACCACGCGCGTGCCGCCCAGGTTGATGCGGTGGCGCTCCTCGCCCTGCACGCGCAGCGACGTCACCGTGGCCATGTGCACCACCGCCTCGGGCCGCCGCGTGCGGAACACGTCCTCCGCCGGCCGCTTGCGCAGGTCCACCCGGTGCAGCTCGATGTCCGAGGGCGCGTCCTCCCACGGTCTCGTGTCGATGCCCATCACCGTGTGACCGCTGTCCCGCAGCCGCAGCGCCACGCGCTGGGCCACCGCTCCACTGATGCCGAGGATGAGGACCCTCATGGCTCAACGCCCCTCCCAGCGCTCGTGCCGGCGCCGTTCGATGATCTCCGCGATGCGCGCCTTCACCTGCTCCACGTAGCCCTGGATGACCGTGTCGTCCTCGTTGCCCGTGCCCTCGAAATGCATGGGCTCGCCATAGTGGATTTCCAGCGGCACGGGCAGGGGCAGCGGCAGCACGTAGGGCGTGACGGGGACGTACGGCACCCCGAGCACCCGGCCCAGCCGGTAGAGGTTGGCCACCGTGGGGATGGCCGCTCCGCCTCCGAGGAAGCCGAAGGGGATGATGGGCGTGCGCGTCTTGAGCGCCAGGCGCATGAAGCCCGTGCCGAAGTCCACCAGCTCGTAGCGCTGTGGGTAGAGCTTCGCGGTGCCTCGCGCGCCCTCGGGGAAGACCATCAGCAGCCGGTCCTCCTCGAGCAGGCGCACCGCGTGCTCGGGCAGGCCGGGGAACTGGCCGCAGCGGCTCGTCCACGTGGAGGCGATGGGCATGGCGTTGATGAACTTCTCGGCCATGCCCTGCGCCAGCCGCGGGGGCTCCATCTCCAGGAAGCACGAGGTGATGATCATCGCCCCGTCCACCGCCACTCCGCCCGAGTGGTTGCCCACCAGCATGCCCCGTCCTCGCGGAGGGACGTGCTCGATCCCCTGGCACTTCACCCGGAAGTACTGCCGGTAGAAGAAGCTCATCACCTGGAAGACGGTGCTCAGGTGCCACTTGGACACGCCGTACGGGTCCACGCCATACGCGTTGAACGGCAGCTCCAGCCGATCCACGCGCTCCTTCACCGAGTCCGCTGGCTTCACGCCTTCTCCCCCTCCGCTGCCTGGGCGCACCATCGTGTCAGATTCCCCACCCACTCTCCCTCATCTTGTGTTTTCCCTGAAAAGTTAATTTCATTGGGCTAATCCAAGATTCAGGAATATCAGGCCCTCCCGTCATTTTACTGGAATACAGGTTTTGTGAAGAGCGGCACGAGGAGGTCTGTGATGAAGCGGATGAGCCGGTGGTTGGGAGCGTGGGTGGCTCTGGTGCTGGGGATGCTGGCGCTGCCGGGAGCGGCCGTGGCGAAGGGGCCACAGGACGTGAAGGTGGAGCGGCGCGAGTTCCCGGTGCGGCTGTCCGACGGGCAGACCTATACGGTGGTGGGCTACCTCTACTACCAGGGCAGCCTGAAGAACCGCCCGGTGCAGCTCCTCACGCACGGCATCACCTACAACCACGGGTACTGGGACCTGCCGGAGCTCAACGGCGAGGAGTACTCGTACGCGCGCTACATGGCGCGCCAGCACTACGCGGTGCTCGCCCTGGACCTGCCGGGGGAGGGGGAGAGCGACAAGCCCAACGGGGACTTCCTCAACCTGGCCGAGTCGGCGAGCGCCCTGCACCAGGTGGCGCAGCAGCTCCGGGCGAACGCGGAGAAGAACACCTTCGAGACGCTGGTGTACGTGGGGCACTCGAACGGGGCGCTCATCTCCACCGTGGCGCAGGCGCAGTACGGGGATGCGCAGGCGCTGGTGATGACGGGCTGGCTGAACACGGCGCACGCGGTGCCGGTGGACCCGAACGTCCTCGTGGCCTTCCTCCAGCAGGGGCCCTACATCCGCTTCCCCGGGGAGATGCGCGGCGCGCTCTTCTATGACGCGGCGCACGCGGACCCGGCCGTCATCGCCTACGACAACCAGACGGCGGACGCGGTGACGCGCGGCCAGTACCTGGACCTGCTGACGGTGCTGGCCGTGCCGCAGCTCATCCCGGTGGGCGGCATCACCGTGCCGCTGCTGGTGCAGCTCGGCGAGAACGACCTGGTGGCGTCGGCGGCCTACGGGGAGAACGAGGCGAAGGCCTACCCGAATGCGCCGTCGGTGTCGGTGGAGACGCTTCCGGACACCGGGCACGTCGTCAACGCCCACACCACCCGGCTGCGCAGCTGGGAGGGCATCGACGCGTGGCTGCGCCTCACGACGCGGAGGTGAGCTCGCCGAGCAGGCGGACCACTTCCAGCGCGGCGGCCTCTGGGCGCAGGCTGGTGTCGGAGATGCCGGCCACCACGCGGGTGATGTTGTGGTCCACCGCGCCCGGCTTCGCCCAGACGCGAGCCGGGGGCGCGGTGACGTAGGCCGAGTAGCTGTGGTGCCCGGAGCCCGGGCGCTCGCCGATGACGTGGATGAGGGCCCGGGGCGCCTCCGCCGTCGCGTCCCCGAAGAGCAGCTCCCCGGCGCGGTAGCCCGCTCGCACGCGTCCCAGCGAGAGCACGAGGTGCTCGGGCGCCACGCGGTGCCCGGCGGCCTCCAACCGGGCGCGCAGCGAGGTGAGGAAGGGCTTCAGGTGGCCCTCGTCCATGAGCGAGCGCGCGTCCAGCCCATCCGAGATGACGAGCTGCACGTCGTAGCGTCCGGCGTGGCGAGCGCGCAGCGACTCCAGCACGCGCTCGGAGCCGGGCTCGAGCTGCTCGCCCGAGGGCGGGTGGAGGATGTAGTCGCGGCGGGTGGTGGCGCGGGTGCGCAGGCGCACGGCGTCGGGAATGGCAGCCAGGAAGTCCGGCGAGAGCTCGGACCAGAGGCCCGCCTTGGCGTCGTCGTAGAGCTGGCGGAGCTCTCTCGCGAGCGAGGGCTCCAGGTCCCACGGCTTCTCGCCATGGCCCACGGCGAGCGGCACGCCGCGCGAGCGCACCTCGGCCATCTGCCGCGAGGCCTCGGCGAGCACGTCGGCGTCCGGGCGCGTGTCTCCCCTGGCGCGGCGGTACTGGAGGTACACCCAGGCGGGGTCGCCGAAGTGCTCGGTGGGCCGGCCCTGGGCGTCGATGACGCCGAGCCGCTGGAAGAAGGCCCACAGGCGGTCGTCCACCTTGTAGCCGAACTGCTCGCGCAGGCGGACGTGGTCCTGGAACGCCGTGGTCAGGTAGCTGAGCATCGGATCATTCCGGGTGGGCAGCGCCATGAGGTAGCCGGGGTTGGCCGGCATGAGCTGCTCCAGGCACCAGCCCAGGTCATCCAGCGACACGTCCATGTGCAGCGTGGAGCAGACGTCGAGGCCAATCGTCAGGCCGTGCAGCTTGCCCATGACGATGTCCTCGAGGCAGCAGCGCACGAGCTGCTCGCGGGTGCGGAACACCTCGGGGCCGATGAAGCCGGCCACGTCGTTGACGATGACCCAGGGGGCGGGCTCTTGGCCGGCGCGGGCCTGAGCGGCGGCGATGCGCTGCGTGAGGGCGCGCGAGAAGCCATACTTGTGCGCCTCGTGCACCACCATGTCCACGCCGGCGGCATGGCCGTTGGTGGCGTCGGCGCCCTGGCCCGTCTCGAAGTACATGCCCCAGCGCCCGGTGCGCGCCGCGGCGTGCGCCTCCATCTTCTCCAGGGTGACGTCGAAGGTGCGGTTGGCGGCCTCGGTGCTGCCGAGGCTCTGGAACCACACGCCCGTGGTGCCCGGCTGCATCGCCTCCACCACCGCCTGGACATCCACGTGCGCGAGCACGCAGTGCGGCATCACCTCCTGCAGCCCGAACGTCACCAGAATCTCATGCAGCGCGCCCTCCACGGCGGCCACGGACTCGGGCGCCGAGGACACGGGGTTGGTGCCGAGCACCACGTCCCCCACGGCGAAGCTCCAGCCGTTGAAGACCTGCCAGCGGATGTCATCCGGGTGGTCCGTGGGCGAGTTGGGCTGGATGCGAGCGCCCAGGTAGCCCTTCGCGCCCACCTTGCCGCCGGGGAGCGGGTTGAACACCTTGCGGCCCACCGCGGCGAGCTCCTCGTTGCTCATCAGCTTCACCACGCAGCCGATGGCGTCGCTGCTCAGCCCGCCCTGAATCTCGTGGATGTCCGCCTCGCTCGCGCTCAGCAGGAAGGCCTTGAGCCCGCCCAGCGTCCAGCTCGCGGTGCGCGCCTGCGCTTCGTCATCGAGCGCGCCCTCCATGTACGAATAGAGCCGCTCCCTGAGCAGGGGGTACGCGTCCAGGTCGCCCAGGCGCGTGCGCGCGAGCAGCTCCCGGGCGTTGCGGCGGGACACCTCGTCGGCCGCGGCGACGCCGATGGCCACGTCGCCCTCCTTGAGCTCGTTCGCGGCCCCGACAATCCGCTGGTAGAGCCGGGGCTCGAAGGTGCCGCGGACGCGCCGCACGTAGGTGAACACATCCTCGCCGGGGAGGAGGTCGTGAAGGGAGACGCGTTCCGGGGCGCTCGCGTGCGAGCGGGCGGCCTCGGGGCCGGCATCGGAGGGGACGGCAAGGGGGAGCGGCTCGGGGCGCTCCTCACGGGGCTGCGTCAGGCTTTCCGCCATGGCGAACTCACCTCGGGGGCTGAGGCTAGTGCCGCCCCCCATGCGTGTCACGGGGGGCCCGGGAGTGGGGGGTCTCCTGCGTGACGCTGGCGTCCAACGCGGGTGACGAGCCGACAATTTCAGCGGGCGCCGGGGGCCTCGGCGAGCAGGCGCTCCAGGAAGAAGGCCACCACCACCAGCGAGTGGGTGATGGCCCCACTGCGGATGAGCTCCGGGGCCGCCGAGCGCGGGTGCAGCTCCACGGCGATGTCCTCGCCCGCGTCCTGCTTGCCCTCGTGCACCTTCACACAGTCGAGCGCCAGGAAGCTGTGGCAGACGTTGTTCTGGATGGCGGGGTTGGGGTGCACCTTGCCGAGCCCCACCACGCGGCCCGGCACGTACCCCGTCTCCTCCTCCAGCTCGCGCGCGGCGGCGACGGCCGGGTCCTCCCCGGGCTCCACCATGCCGCCGGGAATCTCCAGCGTCGTCTGCTCGGTGCCGAAGCGGTACTGGCGGATGAGCACCAGCTCGTCGTCCTTCGTCACGGCGATGACGTTCACCCAGTCCGTGCAGTCGATGAGGACGCGCGGGTGCTCGTGGCCGGTGCGGGGGTCCGCCACCACGTCCTGGCGCACCTTGAGGACGCGGTAATCGTGCGACAGGCCCTTGCGCAGGCGGGGCCACGGCTTGATGAGGCTCATGGGCTCAGTTCAACAGGGCCGCGCGCTCGCGCAACTCCCGGGCCGTCAATTCGAGCCTGTCTCGGTCCGGCGCGTCCGGCGACAGCTCCATGCAGCGCTCCACGTCCTTGAGGGCCGCCCGGTAGGCCCCCAGGTTGGCGAGCAGGGCCGCCCGCGTGCGCAGCTCGCCCGGATGGTTGGGGGCCAGCATCAGCAGCAGGTCCACCACCGCCAGGCCCCGCTCGAACTCCTCGCGCTCGAGGAACACCCGCCGCAGGTTGGACAGCATCCGGTAGGTGATGAGCTCCACCGGGGCCGGCGCCAGCATGGAGGGGGTGAACTTGAGCTGCGGCGCCACGCGCTCCAGCAGCTCCTTGCAGCCCTCCTCGGTGAGGATTTCGCCGCTATTGAACGGGTCCACCACCAGCTTGTGGTCCCCCGCGCTGCACGCCACGAGGAAATGCCCGGGGAAGGGCACTCCGTAGAGGGGGATGCCGGCGCGCCGGGCCACCTCCAGGTACACCACCGAGAGCGAGATGGGCAGGCCCACCTTCCGCTCCAGCACCAGGTCCAGGAAGCTGTTGTCGGGCGACTGGTAGTCGTCCTCGTTGCCGCGGAAGCCTTCAATATCCGCGAGCACATGACGCAGCGCGGTGAGGCCGGCCATCACCTCGCCGTGGCCCACGTGCCGCTCCATCTCCAGCTGCACCCGGGCCGCCAGGGCGTCCAGGGTGTGCAGGCACGCCGCGGCGTCCAGCTCCGGCCGGTTCAGGGTGGCGATGGCCAGTGCCGCGAGGTCCAACCGCGGGGGATCCGCCGCGAGCGCGGAAAGGAGGCGCTCACGGGCCAGCGGAGGGCTCAAGGTCGAGGTGATGCTCACGGCGGGAAGGACTAACCCACGAGAGGGCGAACGGCAAAGGCAGGCAGGCAGTCAGCCCCGGGGAGGTTCGGGGGGCAACAGGCGGCCCTTGATCTCCGCGTTGAGGGCTATCTGGGCGGAAATCAACCCGGATAGCAGCCCGTCCTCGAATTCGAAGCTCGGGTGTTCCTTGAGTTGCGGGAAATCGTGGGGATTGCGGAGCTCCTCGGGGGTGATGTTGGGCACCACCTGGCGGGCCAGGCGCAGCACCTTGGCCTGCTGCTGGGCAATCATCCGCTCGTAGAGGGTGCCGGCAATCCGCAGCATTTCGAGCCCCGTCTCTTCCGTCATCGCGTGTGTCTCCTCGCTCTACTGCTGGGCGATGTCCCACTTCACCCGGCGCCAGGTGCGCCGGAAGGCATCGGCATCTCCCTCTACCGCATCCCGCTCCTGCTCGCGCCCGTCGAGGAACGCAACGAAATCCAGCTGGCGCTCGGGGTTGCCGTACTCGGAGTCGAAGAGGCGGACGAACTCGTTGGCGGGCAGGGTGCGGCGGCCGGCCACGTCCACCAGGCCGATGCGCACGCCCGTCGTCTCCTGGGAGGGGACGTAGGACTTGTAGACGAGCTCGGTGCACACGAGGGTGGAGTCGGAGAAGAAGTCGAAGTTGAAGTCGTAGGGCCGGCCCTGGAGGTGGAAGGCGCGGGCGATGGCGAGCGCCTTGTCCACGGGCCGCAGGCGCGGGCGCATGACGCCCAGGTAGTCCACGTGCAGGGCGTGCTCGGGGCCGGTGAAGGAGACGCCCTCGCTAATGGACTCGATGACGCGGATGGCGTCGCCGTGCTCGTCCGCGGCGGTGAAGGTGGCCCACTTGGCGGGGTACTCGCGCGCCAGGTGCTCGGCGAGCGTCTTCGGGGCGCCCCGCCGCGTCTTCAGCCAGGCCCGCACCTCGGGGTCTCCGTCGAAGAAGGTGGCCCAGTCCTGGGGCGTGCCCACGTACAGCTCGGCATGGGGCCAGAAGCCGGGCAGGCCGATGTTGGAGAGGTACCAGTTCTGCCGGGCCACGACGATGTCGCCCGGCTGCATGCGGGCCAGGAGGGCGAGCGCCTGCTCACGCTGGATGAGCGGCTGGCCGATGCGCTTCACCTTGGTGTCGCCCATCCACTCGGCCACCGAGGCCTGCACGGGGAAGACGGCGTGGGCGGTGGCGTCCTTGAGCACGTCCGCGCCGGCCTTGGCGAAGAGGGTGGGGCCGCGCTGGAGCAGCTTGCCGCGGGCCACCTTGGAGTTCTGCCGCATCTCCTGGAGGAGCCACACGGCGCGGCGCACGTTGACGATGCCCGTCTTCTTGAAGAGGGGCCGGAGCTGCTCGGCGTAGGCGTCGCCCGTCATGAGCTGGGTGGCGGTGGAGACATGGATGGCCGTCTCCTTGAAGCGGGCGAAGGTGCGCGCGGGCAGGCCGTACTCCTCGGAGGGCTCGTCCAGGAGCACCTCGAGCTGGGCGCGGCCCTGGGCGAGCTCCGCGTAGGTGAGCCCGTGGGCCAGCTCCGTGGTGAGCGCGCCGTGGGTGAGGAGGAAGCCCCAGGCGTGCTTCGTCTCCTGGGTGAGGGCGGGCGCCTTGACGAAGTCCCAGTAGCGCTGGCGGATGAGCTCGAGCGAGGCGAAGTAGTCGGAGAAGGCCGCCCAGGTGGTGAGCAGGGTGCGCTTCTCCTCGGGCGTGTAGGGGACGTCCTGCTTGCGCAGGTAGAGGCCGCGCGTCTTGGAAATCTGCTCCTGGAGGGCGCGCAGGCCCTGGGCGTGGTGCTCGAGCGCCTCGAGGTCCTCGAGGGCCTGGTCCACGAAGGCGCCGTTCTCCAGCGAGTAGACGCTGGTGGCGTCGGGGGTGGAGGCGCTGGCCTCGGCCGCCTGGGGGGCGGGAGAGGGAGGCGGAGTGGCGAGGGCGAGCCAGGTGACGAGCAGGGGAGTGGAGAGCATCGGGAATCCCGGAAGGGGTCTGGGAATCGGCAATCTACCCTGGCCCCGGCCGGTTGGCTGCCCGGGAGGCACCGCCGGGAGGGCGAGGCCGAGGTAGCCCGCCGGACAGACCGTCCCCAGGTTGAAGCCGAAGCCCCGGGAGCGGAGAGGGATGCCCGGGCGGAAAGGCAGAGACACGATGGCATTCGGATTTGCGGAGAACCCGGCACTCTCCATCACGCCGCATCTGGACTCCGTGGACTACCCGGCGACGCGCGAGCAGCTCGTCTCGGCGGCGGCGGACAACGGCGCGTACATGGACATCATCAACGTCCTCAAGTCGCTGCCGCGCGAGGAGTACCAGTCCCGGGAAGAGGTGATGCGCGACCTGGCGGAGGCGGCGCGGCGTTTCGCGACCGGTGGCCTGCGCGATGATGACGGGGTGGATCGGGATCGGCGCAACATCGGCCGGGACCTGGTGGAAGGCGCTCCGGACGGGAACTCGCGGCATCCGTAGGGATGCGGCGTTGAGCAGGAGTTGAGCCAGTGAGGCGCTCGCGGGCGCCGGCCACGCACGGCCGGTCCTCGCGGGCGCTCGTTGTTTTTCCGGGCTCGCGATGGCGGCCCTCTCGGTTCGGCCTGTAGGCGCAGGGTGCTTTCCACGGCGCTCACGGGTGCTGGGTTGTGGACCATCCATTCCGCACGAGCCGCGTGTTGCCTCTGTCCCGCGTAAAAGGTGATGCCAGGGGGCTCGAGGTCAGCGGGGCCACCAAGGGAGAACTCATGGCGTATGGGCACGTGCTCCAGACAGGGTCGTGGGTTCTCACGGTCAGTGTGTTCCTGGCTGCCTGCGCGGGAGTCCCCGGGCGCGGCGTACCGGATCGCTACGACCAATCCTTCGACTCGGCGACGAGTTCCTGCCGGCAGAACCCGGCCCTCTGTGCGCGAATGGCCGGGGAGGAGACCGTGGTGCCCCAGGCAGCGCAACGGCTCGCCGAGGCCGGAGCTTCTGTCGCTGCGGTGGGGATGGCTCTGGATGGGGACTTGAAGACCCGAATCGAACAGGCCCTGCAGGAGTGCGCCGAGCATGCGCGCACGCAGGTGCTCATCGACAAGCGTCAAGGGAAGATTCCTACGCAGGCCGAGTGTGACCAACTGGTGCCTGGCATGGACGTGAAACTGGCCATCTTCCTTGGCGACGAGATGCACAAAGAGGCCCTCCAATGTGCTGGGGAGAGGCTGAGCCAGTTGGTTCCAGGTGGGTTCAGCCTGGAGCCGCGTTACCGTTACGACAAGACGACGAAGAAGACGACATTCATCAGTGAAGAGGAGGCGCAATCTCTTCTACGGCAATGGCGAGGCGATGAGCTGAAAGGCACGCTCAGGCCCGATGTAGTCATCCACTCGGGTAACCCGCTCCAGGTCAGGGCTGTCTATGATTTAAAATTCCCCTGCACGGACAGCGGGAGGCCTACTCCGTGGACCCGATATACAGAGGGGCCACATCAAGGCTTCGATCAAAAGCAGGTGTATTGGACTGCGTTGGGGATGGAGCCCTTTCGCGTCGTACCGTGGCTGGGGATTTTCAAGTGAGTGAGCACTACCCGAAGATTCGTATTCACGCGCGCAATGGCGCCGTTCTGCTGCGAGAAGGCTTGAGCATCAGCTTCTACATGCGCCACTCTCATCCAGACGTGGTGCAAGGGGTGATGCAGTCCCTGGAGACCTACCTGCGTGCTGTGGGCCCGAAAGCGCTCGGCTGGTACGACGATGGCGAAGGCACCTGGCGGGAGTTGGATGCCGCGTGGTGGGCGAATACTCGGCGTGAGCTGCTCGAGAAACGCTGGCCCATGGTGACCCTGCGGGACGCACTGGACGGGGAGCTCCGGTACGGTTTCGACTATCGTGGCAAGGCGCTCGATGAGCCCTCCGCGGCTGACGAGCCGGGTGCCGTGAGCGCGGCGAGTTTCTGGCTGCCCACGGAGGTTTTGGAGGAGCACGGGCCGAATCACGTACGTGAGTTGGCATTGGAATTGGCGGCTCCCTTGCCGTTCTGCTCTGGCCACGCGGGCCTCTCCTTCAACGGAGAATCCGATCTGCCAGGCGTGCTCCGGCAGATTCGCGAGCGGTGCTTTCGCTATCCGGGTCTGGACATCCCAGACCTGGGGCTGCACTCGTGGAAGGTCGGTACGCGCGTACGGGCTCCGCATTGGCTGACGTTCCTGGGCCAACCGGTGTTGGGAGACGTGGGTGGTACGGAGGGGCTTCGCTCCCGCCTTTCGTGCGCGGAGACGACCGTTCTGGAAATGGAAGGCGAGCGGGCGGTCGTCTCCCTGGGGAAATGGCCCGAGGCGGGGGATACCGAGCGGGGACAGGTCCTCCCGTCCTATCGGGAGTTGGCTCGTGTGCTGGAGCCCTGGCTGTATCACGAGGAGCGTGGCCGTAATCTCGACTTCACTCTCGAGGACATGCGGCGCTGGGAGCGGCGCTTCCTCGACTGAGTTCCCAGCCACTCCGGGACGCCGAAGCGCTCGCGAGTCTGGTTGCGTCGCTCAGGGACAGTCGTAGTGGAGGTCGCGGCGGGTGGGGCCATCGTCCAGGCCCGGTGTGCCCGAGTACTCCTCGTGCACCAGCCGGCCCGTGGCGTCCCGCTCGTACGTGCGCCGGGCGTCGGGGACGCCGTCCTCGTCGCTGTCCCACTCCTCCAACGCGACGAGCGAAGTGCCGCAGAGATAGGTGACTCGGCGCGTGACGCGCTGGTGGGTGAACACCGGCGGGGCGTCGGGCTCGGCGGGGCCGGCGTGCGTGACGCTGTCCTGCGCGAAGCGTTGCACCTGGAGCAGCCCGCTCGAGTCGTACACGAAGGTGGTGATGGCCTCGCGGTCGCGGTTGTAGACACCGACCTTCTCCCAGAGGCGTGTCAGGTGGCCGGCCGCGTCGTAGGCGCGAGTGCTGCTCCCCAGGGTGTCGAAGTCGCTCCAGTGGGAGTCGATGAGGCGGCCCTGGCTGTCATAGTTCTCGGCGAGCTCCCAGAAGAGCGAATTGTTCCGGACGGCACTGCGTAACTGACCATTGGGCCGGTAGATGAACCGCGCGCACGGGAAGAGGTCGCGGTCACACGGAGGCTGGCTCTCGATGGACTCCAGCAGGCCCGCGGCATTGTACTGATAGAAGCTCGCGCCCTCTGGCGTGCCGTCGGCCAGATGCTCAACCCACTCGATGCGGCCCTTCGAATCGTAGTTGTACCGGTGCACCCTGTTGGAAAGGCTCGAGCCCGTATCGGTGCGCTGCTGGACCCGGTGCTGGGAGTCGTAGGTCCAGTGGGTCTCGTTCCACCATGCGTCCTGGGGGGCCTCCACCCGGCTGCTCACCTCGAGCCCCTTGGCCCAGGTGTGTGTCTCCACGCGGTACGGCGTTCCATCCGACAGGAAGGAGCGCGACTCCAGCAGATGGCCGTCGGCGTCGTAGTGGCTCCGCTGGCGGGCGTACGAGTACGGCCGGGGCGTGTAATCGTCCAATACCTCGCAGGCCGTTGCCTGCCGAGGCGGAGTGGCTTGGGTCCACGGGATGCAAGCCGCCGGAGGCAGCGAGGGCGCTCCTTCCAACGCCGAGCCGGACGCCGGCGTGCCTCCGTCGGTGGAGGGCGTGCCACCATCTGGCGCTGGGGGACGCTCGCCATCGGGGGACGGTGGCGAGGGGTCTTCTGGGGGAGGTTGCGTCCGCGCCTCGGGGTCCGAGGGGGACGTCTTCTCGTGAGAGGCTCCACAGCCCGAGAGCGCCACGCACAATCCCAGACTCAACACCCAGACGTGCCTGCCCATACCGCGCCCCCCTCCCCACATCAGGGTGCAAGCTAACCACAGCGGTTGCACACACCAAGCCGAGGCCCACCCGGTGCCTGCTCGGCAGCAGTGGCGCCCATGGCCTCGGGGTGAGGGCGGACAGGGCGGCCTCCGTCGCGCTCGCGAGTCCCCGTGCTTTCCGCCAGAGTGCGCGGACGTCATGCGCCTCCTTCGTTCGTGCTCCCTGTTGCTCCTGGTGGCCTCGGCCGCCGCGTGCACGCGCAACGTCCCTGCGTCAGTGCCCGAGCCGGCCGCGCCGTCATCCTTTCGGCTCGAGTTCCGCCCGCCCGAGGATTCGCTCCTCACCGAACGGATGACGAGCTCGCTGCAGCGAAGCGGTGGCGCGGAGGCCCACGAGGGAGAGCTGACCACCGTCACGCGCTTCACTCGCGAGCAGGGGGGCTGGCTCCTCACCCAGCGGGTGACGGGCTCGCACTACATGCGGGACGGCGAGTCGGTGAGGACGCTGGTGGACGAGGTGCTCACGCGCTTTCCCCTGCGCGTGCGGCTCGCGGCGGATGGCACCTACGTGGGCGTGGAGGAGCCGGAGGCGGCGCTGGCGGCACTCGAGCAGGTGGCTCCGTCGGGCGTGGACGTCACGCCGCTGCGGCGCTTCTTCGCCCCGGACGAGCTGGATGCGCGCACGCGCGGCGAGTGGGAGGTGAAGTACGGCGGCCTCTACGGGCGGGTGCTGGCGCCCGGACAGCGCAGCTACGGGGTGGGCTCGGTGTCCCTGGGCGGGCACGAGGTGACGTACCTGCTGGAGCGCACCTTCACCGGCTCGCTGCTCACCGACTACGGCGAGGCCATGCTGTTCTCGCTGCGCTGCCTGCCGCCGCCCGGAGACGACGCGCCCGAGCCGGTACGCGAGGCGTTGCGTCTGGCGGGCAACCCGGAGCCGGCCCCCGGGGTCGAGTGCGAGGGAGAACAGTTGCTCGGGAGGGGGCGCTTCCTGCCGGTGCGGCGCGGGCTCACCCTGCGGGCGACGTGGGATGGTGAGACCTGGACATGGGCGACGCGGTCGGAGCTGGAGTCGCTGCGCTCGCCCGAGGAGGAGCGGCAATGAGCTACGAGCAGAACCTCATCGAGGACGAGGCGGGCATCCGCGCGGTGGTGCAGGGCAGCAAGCGCGTGGCGGTGCTGGGCATCAAGACGGAGCAGCAGGACGGCCAGCCGGCCTTCTACGTGCCGCAGTATCTGGCGCAGGCGGGCGTGGACGTGGTGCCGGTGCCCGTCTACTACCCGGACGTGACGCACATCCTCGGCAAGCCGGTGTTCCGGCGGCTGGTGGACATCCCGGGGGAGCTCGATCTGGTGGACGTGTTCCGCCGGCCGCAGGACATCGACCAGCACGTGGACGACATCCTCGCCAAGAAGCCCAAGGCGGTGTGGTTCCAGTCGGGCATCCGCAACGACGCGGCGGCCCGCCGGCTCGCCGAGGCGGGCATCAAGGTGGTGCAGGACCGCTGCCTGATGGTGGACCACCGCCGCTACGGGCGCTGAACGTATCCTCCCGATGACCTCGCCCCGGTGCGGGCCGATGGCGTTGTCGAAGGGCTCGTGACCCTCGCGGGCCCGCCACTGGTTCGAGTCTGGCCAGCCACTGGCGCATCTCTCACGCGGCTTCCACCGTCGCCGTGCTGGGGTTCCCCAGTGGCACCAGCCCTCCGGAAGTCGTCATCGGACTCCGAGCCTTCGGATGACGCTCCGAATCTGCTGACAGACCGCTCCCACGGACATCTCCTCGGGGGATTCCGTCGGCTTGTACTCGATGGGCGTCAGACCGAACAGATCACTCGGAACCTTGACATTCTGCCCGCGGGGTTTGAGGACGAGTGTGCGCTCGCGGCCGAGCACGCCCATGAACAAACCCAGTTCGAAGATGGTGTTGTCTCGCGGTGCCGCAGTGGTGACGTTTCTGCTGGTGACGGAGTCGTCAGGAGCGAGCACGAACAGTGCGAAATCGCAGCGTTTCACCTGGGAGAGGAGATCATCCACCGTGTAATTCGAGGGTCGAAAAGTCCGCTCCGTCCAGGGGACGATGTCCACATCATCGTGGTCCATTTCTAGCTGGAGCTTTCGGGGGAGCTCCAACCCTTCCACCGAGCTTCCGATGAAAACGCGCGGCCTCGGGTTGGGTTTTGGATGGAAGCGATCTCGCTCTCGCAGGCGATCCGCGAGTACCTTGGCGAAATTCCGCCACAATTCGGGATGCGTATTGGCGACCGCGGCCAACTGGGGCTCCGCGACCCAAGCGGCCAGCGTCGTCTCGACAGCACGCACGGTGGCACTGCGTCGCGCCTTCGGGTCGATGGCCGACATTTCTCCGATATGTGTGCCGGATGGACGTTGCGCGACGACGTTGCCATTGATGAGAACCTCTAACGCCCCCGATAGGATGAAGGCCACGTCGTTCTCATCCGTCCCCTGGGTGATGAGCACCTCTCCTGGCGCATGCTCGCGGATGCTGACGACTTCCGCCAACGCATTCGCCACGGAGGGATGTCCACGCAGGATATGCTGGTCGAGCAAGCAGTCGCATAGACGGCGATGACCATCTGGGCCTTCGAAGCGGGCTTTCACTCGACGCTCCAGCGGAATTGGGTGCACCAGGCCCGTTCGCGAGTGCCGTTGTAGTCTATCCAGTCGGCACTCCACATGTCTCGCGGAGGGGAGCCTCCGTATTGGACATTGTTCTCGAGCAGGTTTCTGACCTCATCCGAAATCCAGATGTGATTCGGAGCGCGCCCTTTGTCGCTGAGCACGGTGGCGCGGTTTACCGCGTTGCCCAGCCAGATGAGATCGTTGTGGTTGTCATTGCGGCCCATGCCTGCTTTCGCGCAGAGGATTGACCCTGCATCGATGCCGATCCCGAAGTCGACAGGTTTGTAGCGAGCGAAATCCTGGGCACACACCTCCGTCAGTATGTGCTTGATTTGCATCGAGGCCTTGATCGCGGGCGTGACCGCGGCTTTCCCCTTGCCCGGGAAGAAGGCCAGGATGCTGTCGCCATTGTAGCTACGAATCTGTCCTCCTCCCTCTGCTACGAGTTTGGTCGCGGTGAAGAGATAGGCTTTGTGTATCTTGGCGACGTTGTGGGCTTGGTGTGCGTTGAGCACGGCAGTGGAGCCGCGCATATCAATGTAGAGGGTCACGGCATCGAAGCGCACACTGGTCGAGTCGAAGGTGAGGCGCGTATCGCCTGCGCCTGGAATAGGACCCGTGTCGTAGACCGTGTAGTCACCGGCTTTGAGCAGCTCGGAGAGCCGATTGGCAATGTCCTGCTTCATTCCCACAAGCGCACCCCTTTGGGGAGATGGTGTCATTCCTCGGAGCCGGAGCATACCCGAAGAGCGCTGGCTTGGGGATCGGCGGCCTCTCCCTGGAAGGGGGCGCGGAAATGTCCGAGGAGCGAGCTTCAAGTACGGGACCTGCTGGTGGGGCACTCCACGGGGGTCCTCTCTGGCGTCAGTTGTCCTCCGTAGGCCCTGTGGATGCGCAAGGCAGGGCGCTCATTTTCTTCTTGCCCTGGATCTCAAGAACGGGTTGCGCGACCTGATGGGGCGTACTTGTTTCGGTGGATCGCCAAGAGCCAGGACTTCATGGCGCGCCCGCATGACCTCCGGCTTGTGGCACGCCTTGAAGCGTTGTTCGCTCCTGCATGGACACCAGGCCCTGTCCTCAGGGAGCAGGAGGCGTGGGTTTGCCAGGTGGCGCAGAGGGAGCGGAAGGCGTGCTGCGATGGCCTCCCATCCTTGCATGTACTCGCGCTTGTACTCCTCCCGGCCTGTCTGGCCATGGGCGTAGGCGTCCCCGGGATATGTTCCGGTAAAAGCCCAGATTCGGGCGCGATCAAGATGCAGCCATACCTGTTGAATGAAACCGACGAGGCCCTCTTCGTGGTAGTGGATCTCGTGCCGCTCAGGCATCTGCACGCACAGCACCCCGCGACTGTCGACGTGGGCCGCCTGCCCAAGTGTCACCCCCAGGTCGTGCTTGAGGATGCGCGCGGAAGGGTGTGCATGGGCTTCGGGGAAATTCCAAGGCACCCGCACTTGCATGTCGAAGCGAAACTGGCGCTTGCCGCGGCTCTCCACCACCAGCGGACCGTACAGACACGTCCCCTTGACATCGGGGACGCTGTACCAGTTCGGGTACTTCGCCAGCACCTCCTGAATGGCCTGGTCCCGGGTCATGCTCAAGGGCACCAGGATTTGGCGGGCTTGACGCCAGTCGTTGGTTCGGAAACGACGCGGGCGCTCACGGAATGCGTTCCTTCGATTCGCACGCGCCCGGTGTAGGCCTTGGCGTCCTCCAGCGCGTCGAAGACGTTCATGCTCAGCCGCGCAACATAGGCGTCCTCATCGTTTGTCTTGGCTGTGAAGAGTTTCTGCTCCTCCTTCGTGAGGAACTCCCACATCGCGGCATTGATGGCTGTCTGCCCAGCGCCCATGTCGTCCTGCAGTTGCGAGGCGCGCGCGACAGACTGCCCGAGAACGATGACTTCGCGGTCTCCCTTGATGCCCACCTGGGTGATGAAGACGCGCCCCACGGCGATGCCGCTGGCCATGCCCAGGTTGGAGAATCCGGGCAGTTCTTCACGGCAGATGTCGAAGGCATCTTGGAGCGCACCCGCGGCCTCAATGGCCTTGGATGCGAAGTGCCGGCTCGCCCTTGCTTCGTAGAAGAGGCCCTGGATGCGGTCACCCTGGTACTGAATGAAGTCGCCATCGTAGTCGGCCACGACCACGTGGTGCATCTCGCTGCGCGTGGCATGGAAGGCGCGCAGTGCCTGCACCTTGTCCTCTTCGCTGGACAATGACGCGATATGCCGTGTGAATCCGGAGATGTCTCCGTAGAAGGTGATGCCTTGCTTCAGGTCCGCCGTCCTGACGCCCAGGTTGTCGTAGTCGATGGAGGCTTCGGGTTCAAACGTGTCGAAGCGGCTGATGGGATTGTCGGCCACGTCGTCCTTCACCTGTTTGGCGTACCGCTCCGGCAGCGGTTCGGTCTTCTTGGGCAGCTTCTCTTTCAATTTCGCGGCGTTGGTGCAGTACTTGTCATCGGGCTTGCCCGTCAGCACCTTGGCGGCTTGGTTGGCCGGTGCCCCGATGAAAAGCAACTCGCTGCTGCCAATGCGCCCGTTCATGGTGGCGATGGATTCTCCGCACTCAAGGCCAGCTTCGAGCGCGAAGGCGATGTCGGTCTGCGTCGCAATCAGCTTCGCGAGTTCCCGGGCTTGCGAGACGAACTGCACCGCCGCCGCCAGTCGCTTGACCTCCGGTTCCTCGACATCCGTGGTGTCGTAGGGTTTGTAGAATACCGCATGCAGCCGGCCGCCCTGGAAGTGCACCCGTTGTGCTCCGTCGGTGTCTTTCAGCAGCCAGGCCATCTGACGCTGGTACACGTGCATGTGACGCAGCAATTTCTTCAACTTCGATGCGTCTTCCCTTGCCTCTTTCAACAGGCCCTGGAAGTTCACAGGATCCAGGTACAGGTGTACGCCCGTCACGATTCTGGCCTGATTGCGCTGGAGCTTGCGCAGGTCCATCTCCCGCGTGAGCGGCTTCAATTCCAAATCCTTGAAGTTCTCGTACTCCTTGCGGATGCGCTCCCTCGCGTCTTCACGATTCCATGCCATGGTCATTCTCCTTGATGTTTGAGATGGATGAGTTCCGCCTTGGATTCCAGGAGAGTTCGACGGTTTCAAAAGCCAGGTCCACCCAACGCGCTTCTGCGTTTGTCGCGCGCGGTGCGGTAGGGGTCTCTCGTCGGGCTTGTTCCGGAACTCGTTGATGACTCTGAGCAGGGGCAACTCGCCCCCGTGGGGAGGATGAGGCCCCGAGCGGTGACGAGGCTGGTGGCTTTCGCGCCCGTTGCCTTCACCTCATCCTGTGCGTGGGTCTGGGGGACCCTGACCCACTCCAGGGGGTGCTCCCCAGTGGCTGGCGACAGATGACGCGTCACTGCTCCCGGGGGAGCGCCGGCCGGATGGGGCCGTGCGGGGACATCGAGTGACGTAGTCGGTTGTGTAGAGGGGTTGTTGGGCATCAGAGCCACCCCTCTACACGCTGAGGCTGACATGCCCTCCTGGCAGGCCGGTTGGCGGCTCCTCGCGCCCCGTCCCAACAGGCCGGCATGGAGGCGTAATTCTCGTTCTGCCTACCGCAAACCCCTGTAACTCATGGGCTTTCCTTCTGGAGCGGGGGAGGAGGTAACTGGGTGGGTCAAGGTGGGGTGGTGTGCTCTTGTCTGCCTATAGGTGCTGCTTGTCGAAGGGGCGCAGCTCCACGGGCGATAAGCAGCTTGGACGCCCTACTCATCGGGTTCGTCCCCCCATCCCTACGCCTCCTCGAAGGGCACGGGAGGCCGCGCCAGGGCGCGCTCGGCGCTCAGCTTCGCCTGGTGCAGCGCATCGAAGCCGCGCTCCATCTGCGTGGGGGACACCGGCGGCAGGTTGGACACCATCACGTAGACGGGGAAGCCGCGCTCCTTCAACAGCGCCAGCTGCAGCCGGAAGTGATCGTGCCGCAGCGCCGCCGAGCCCGCGGCAATCCCCTGCGCGTACGCCATGGGCCCGCCGAGCATCTTGCGCGTGCGGCTCGGCAGGTAGTGCACGAGGATGGCGTCCAGCTCCTTGCCGAAGGCGCTCTCCCGCATCGACAGCGCGGGCGCCTTGTCCACCAGTCCGCCGTCCCAGTACAGGTCCCTCCCCAGGCGCACCGCGCGGAACAGGCCCGGGTAGGCACACGTCGCGTGCACCCGCGGCGCCAGCTCGCCCGAGGTGAAGAGCTCGTGCGTCCCCTGCGTGAGGTTGGCGCTCGCCAGCAGCAGCGGGTGCGGCAGCTCTTCGAAGCTGTGCACCGGCAGCGTCTCCTCCAGCAGCCGGCGGAAGCGCTCGCCCTTGAGCAGGCCGGTGGCCCCGTGCCCATCGCCCGGGAAGGCATTGAGCACCGCGCCGATGGGGTCTGGATCCCAGAACGCCTGCCGCGTCTGCTTGAGCACCAGCTCCTCGATGGCTTGCACGCTCGCTCCCGCGGCGGCGTACGCGGCGACCAGGCCCCCCGCGCTCGTGCCCGCGTACGCCGAGGGCTTCAGGCCCGTGGCCGCCAGCCCCTTGAGGAAGCCAGCGTGCCCGTAGAAGCCGAAGTAGCCGGCGGAGAGGACGAGTCCGAAACGTTTGCCTTCGAGAAGCTGGTGCAGGGAGGGAGCGGGCATGGCGCGTCTCTAGACGACCGTTCCCCACATGGCAACGCAACGCAACGCGTCGCCTCCACAGTCTTCCCTGGCCTTCCGCGTCACATCGACGTATGTAGATTCGACGATATGGAGGAACTCTCCCAATCCTTCCGGGCCCTGGGTGACCCGACGCGACTCCGCATCCTGCGCCTGATGGCGCGGGCGCCGCTGAACGTGTCGGAGCTGGTGTCCCTGGTGGGGGTGGCGCAGTCCTCGGTGTCCCACCACCTGGGCAAGCTCAAGGGGCTGGGGCTCATCCGCGAGGAGCGGCAGGCGGGCTTCACCTATTACTCGCTGGCGCTCGAGCCCACGGACTCCCGCTGGCCCCTCATCCGTCTGGCCCGCGAGGCCCAGGACGAGGAGGGCGACCTGGCGCGGCTCGAGGATCTGCTGCGCCAGCGCGAGGATCGGCAGGCGCTCAACGAGCGGCTCCTGGAGCCGGGGCAGTCCTGGTTCCTCTGGGCGGGGGCGCTGGCCTCGCTGCTGCCGCCGCTGGACGTGGCGGACTTCGGGTGCGGCACGGGTGTGCTCTCGGTGGCCCTGGCCCGGTGGGCCTCGCGGGTGTGGGCCATCGACCAGAGCCAGGCCGCGCTGACGCAGGCCCGCGAGCGCGCCGCCCGCGAGGGCCGCTCCAACATCACCTTCCTGCGCGAGGATCTCCACCGGCTGTCGCTGCCCACGGGCGAGCGGGACCTGGTGGTCATCTCGCAGAGCCTCCACCACGTGGAGTCCCCGCCAGCGGTGCTCGCCGAGGCCGCCCGCATCCTCAAGCCCGGCGGCAAGCTGGTGCTGCTGGAGCTGATGCCCCACGACGAGCGGTGGGTGCTGGAGCGGCTGGGCCACCGGCACCTCGGCTTCGCCCCCGAGACGCTCGAGAGCTCCCTGCGCGAGGTGGGCTTCGGCTCGCTGTCGCGTGAAACGCATGCACGGGAGGGGGCGAGCCCCTTCCGCGTCTTCCTCCTGACCGGAGTCAAGAAATGAGCAGCCACCTTCCCGCCCCTCTTCCTCCTCCGCCCGGTGAGCACGGCCGCCGCGTGGAAGCCCTGCGGGCCGCCCTGCGCGAGCGCGTGCTGGTGCTCGACGGCGCCATGGGCACGCTGCTGCAGCAGCGGAACCTCAAGGCCGCGGACTTCGGCGGCGCCGAGTACGAGGGCTGCAACGAGTACCTCGTCCTCACGCGGCCGGACGTCATCGAGGGCATCCACGCCGAGTACTTCGCCTCGGGCGCGGACGTGACGGAGACGGACAGCTTCGGCAGCACGCCGCTGGTGCTCGGCGAGTTCGGCCTCTCGCACAAGGCGAGGGAAATCAACGTCGCGGCTTCGAAGCTGGCGCTCAACGCCGCGAAGGCCGCCGAGGCCCGCGATGGGCGGATGCGCTGGGTGGCGGGCTCCATCGGCCCCACCACCAAGGCCATCAGCGTGACGGGGGGCATCACCTTCGAGGCGCTGGTGGACAACTTCGCCGAGCAGGCCGAGGGGCTCGCGCTGGGCGGCTCGGACTACCTGCTGGTGGAGACGTGCCAGGACACGCGCAACGTGAAGGCGGCGCTGCTCGGGTGCGAGCGGGCCTTCCGCAAGCTGGGGTGGAAGCTGCCGGTGGCCGTCTCCGGCACCATCGAGCCCATGGGCACCATGCTCGCGGGCCAGTCCGTGGAGGCCCTGGCGGCCTCGCTGGAGCACGTGGAGCTGCTCTACCTGGGTCTCAACTGCGCCACCGGCCCCGAGTTCATGACGGACCACATCCGCTCGCTGGCGGCCATGAGTCCCTTCGCGGTGTCGTGCGTGCCCAACGCGGGCCTGCCGGATGAGAACGGGCAGTACCTGGAGACGCCCGAGATGCTGGCGCGCTCGCTGCGCCGCTTCTGTGAGCAGGGCTGGCTCAACGTGGTGGGCGGCTGTTGTGGCACGCACACCGGCCACGTGCGCGCCCTCGCCGACGCGGTGAAGGGCCTGACACCCCGCCGCGAGGCCCCGCCGCAACGCTCCTCGCTCTCGGGCGTGGACTTCCTGGAGGTGCGCGAGGAGGAGCGCCCGGTCATCGTCGGCGAGCGCACCAACGTCATCGGCAGCAAGAAGTTCAAGGAGCTCATCGTCGCGGGCCAGGTGGAGGACGCCTCGGAGATTGCCCGTGCCCAGGTGAAGCGCGGCGCGCAGGTCATCGACATCTGCCTGGCCAATCCGGACCGGGACGAGCTCGAGGACATGCGCCGCTTCCTGGAGGTGGTCATCAAGAAGGTGCGCGTGCCCCTGATGATCGACTCCACGGACGAGCGCGTCATCGAGATGTCGCTCTCGTACTCGCAGGGCAAGGCCATCATCAACTCGGTGAACCTGGAGGACGGCGAGGAGCGCTTCGAGAAGGTGGTGCCGCTGGCACGCCAGTTCGGCGCGGCGCTGGTGGTGGGCTGCATCGACGAGAAGGGCATGGCCGTCACGCGCCAGCGCAAGCTGGAGGTCGCCCAGCGCTCCTTCGAGCTGCTCACCGGCAAGTACGGCATGAAGCCCGAGGACCTGTACTTCGATCCACTCGTGTTCCCGTGCGCCTCGGGCGACGCGCAGTACACGGGCAGCGCGGTGGAGACCATCGAGGGCGTGCGCCTCATCAAACAGCACCTGCCCCGGTGCAAGACGGTGCTGGGCATCTCCAACGTGTCCTTCGGCCTGCCCACCGCGGGCCGCGAGGTGCTCAACAGCGTCTTCCTCTACCACTGCGTCCAGGCGGGCCTGGACATGGCGCTCGTCAACTCGGAGAAGCTCGAGCGCTACCCGTCGCTGCCCGCCGAGGAGCGCCAGCTCTCCGAGGACCTGCTCTACAACCGGGGAGGAGATCCCATAACGCCCTTCGCCGCGCACTTCCGCGAGCGCAAGCCGAAGAAGGCGGACGTGAGCACCCTGCCGCTCGAGGAGCGCCTGCAGCGCTACATCATCGAGGGCAGCCGCGACGGCCTCCACGCGGACCTGGAGCTGGCCATGCGGAAGTACGCGCCGCTCGACATCATCAACGGCCCGCTCATGAAGGGCATGGACGAGGTGGGCCGGCTCTTCGGCGCCAATGAGCTGATCGTCGCCGAGGTGCTCCAGAGCGCCGAGTCCATGAAGGCCGCGGTGAGCTACCTGGAGCCGCACATGAGCAAGGCCCAGGCGGCCTCGCGCGGCAAAATCTTGCTCGCCACGGTGAAGGGCGACGTGCACGACATCGGCAAGAACCTGGTGGAGATCATCCTCGCCAACAACGGCTTCCAGGTGGTGAACCTGGGCATCAAGGTGCCGCCCGAGCAGCTCTTGCTGGCGGTGCGCGAGCACTCCCCGGACATCCTCGGCCTGAGCGGCCTGCTCGTGAAGAGCGCGCACCAGATGGTGGCCACGGCGGAGGACCTCAAGCGCCAGGGTGTGGACGTGCCCATCCTGGTGGGCGGCGCCGCGCTGAGCCGCAACTTCGTGGACCGCAACATCGCCCCGGCCTACGGCGGCGGCACGGTGGCGTACGCGCAGGACGCCATGAGCGGCCTGGAGCTGGCCAAGCAGATCGTCGACCCGGCGGCCCACGAGAAGCTCAAGGGCGAGCTGGCCGAGCGCCGCACGAAGCTCTCCCTGCAGGACAAGGACCGGCCCAAGGCGTGCGCTCCGGTGGCGGCCGTGCGCAGCAAGGAGGTCTCCATCCTCGAGCAGGTGCCCGCGGCGCCGGACTACGTGCGCCACGTGCTGACGAACACGCCGCTGGACTCCATCTGGCGCTTCGTCAACCCCGTGATGCTCTACGGCCGGCACCTGGGCCTGCGCACCGCGTCCCGCGCGCTGGGCACCCCCGCCGAGGCGGAGCTCGCCAAGACGGAGGAGGGCCGCAAGGCGCTCGCGCTCAAGGAGCAGGTGGAGTCCATCAAGGGCTTCCTGCGCGGCGGCCGCATGCAGGCCAAGGCCGTCTTCCAGTTCTTCAAGGCCGGCAGCGACGGCAACCGCCTCCACCTCTTCGACGGGCAGACGGGCCAGCCGGGCGTGGTGTTCGAGCTGCCCCGCCAGGACAAGCCGGGCGGGCTGTGCCTGGCCGACTTCGTCCGCCCGCTGGAGAACGGCGAGCCGCGCGACAACCTCGCCATGTTCGTGGTGACGGCGGGGCAGGGCGTGCGCGAGCTGAGCGAGGAGTTCAAGGCCAGGGGCGAGTTCCTCAAGATGCACGCGGTGCAGGCGCTCGCGCTGGAGACGGCCGAGGCCTACGCGGAGCTGCTCCACTCGCAGCTGCGCAGCATGTGGGGCTTCCCGGACCGGCCCGACCTGACGATGCTCGAGCGCTTCCGCGCGGAGTACCAGGGCAAGCGCTACTCGTTCGGCTATCCCGCCTGCCCCCGCCTGGAGGACCAGACGCTGCTCTTCCAGGCCCTGCGCCCCGAGGAGATGGGCGTGCAGCTCACCGACGGCTGCATGATGGAGCCCGAGGCCAGCGTCTCCGCGCTCGTCTTCCACCACCCCCAGGCCCACTACTTCGCGGTGACCTGAGCGGTAGATGGGTCGGGAAAGGTGGCATTTCCCACACCTACTGCGGGCGTGGAGTCATCTACCACCCAGTGGTGGGTCAAAACTATGGGCTGATTGTGCAATCATGGTAGAAGTCCAGGGACACTGGTGGCGAGCCCGTCGCCACCTCGCACCTGGAGCCCCCTTCTCCCACCATGAGTTCGCGCAACCTGGAAGGTAGACATTTCGGAGTCACCCGGGAACTCCGGAATCAGTACGACGAGGCTCACTCGTCAGGTATCCCCCCGGAGCAGCTCGAGCGCATCCAGGCGCGGGTGAGGGAATTGCTGCCGGCGCTGATGGCCTGGCGCGAGTGCTACCCCGCCATCGCGGCCTCGCGGCTCAAGGCCGCCACATTGGGTTGTGTGGCCACGGATCCGGGCGCCACGCTGGCGCAGCACCTGCTCATCTCCCAGGTGGGGTTGCTGGTGTTCGCCGTGGATGACGTGGCCGATGGGGAGATCGGCTCGCTGCCGGACGAGGCCCTCCACGCGGTGCTCGAGCGCTACGCCCGCACGGCCCGCGCTCCCGAGTCGGAGACGTGGCCGGGTTCCGGGTCTGGCTCTGGCGAGGCCGACTCCATCGGGGGGGCGGTGTGGGACGTGGCGCGAGCGCTCCAGGCGCTTCCCGGCGCCGGGCGCTTCCTGGCGCTCTGGCGGGAGCACTTCGAGCGCATGTGCGCCGCGCACTCGACGGCCCTGCGCGACCAGCGCCACTTCCAGCGCGACGGCACGCTGCCCTCGCTGGAGCACTACCTGGACATGTCGCGGTGGACCTGCGGCGCGCCCATGTACCACGCGGCGGGGCTCGTGGTGCTCGGGCCGGACTACGCGGGCGAGCCCCTCCAGGAGCCCCTCATCGAGCGCGTCCTCTCCGAGATGGCGTGGCTGGGCCGCTGGATGAATGACGTGCGCAGCCTCGAGCGCGAGCGCGCCGAGGGCGGTTTCAACGGCCTGAGCCTGTTGATGGCGGCGGGCCTGTCCGAGGCGGAGGCCGAGCGGAGCGCCGTGGAGCGCGCCGGCCAGCACCTCGAGAACCTGAAGCAGCTCGTGGGCCAGCTCCCCGAGTCCCTGCGGCACTGGGGCGGCACGCTCGTCGCCACGGGCCACTTCAGCCGGATGTTCTACCTGCAGCGCGAATTCCACCACGCGGAGTGACTCTCCAGAAGGTGCCCGCATCACAATGAAACGAATCCAGGATGTCTTGTTCGCGGAGCTGAACTCGTTGGTTTCCGCCTTGGGCTCGCAGGGAGGGCTGATGAGCCCCTCCGTCTACGACACGGCCCAGATGCTGCGCTTCCAGCCTCCGGCGGAGGGGGTGTGGTCCGCGGTGGACTGGCTGCTGGGGCAGCAGAGATCGGACGGGGGTTGGGGAGATCCCGCCATGCCGCTCCACCGCGACATCCCCACGCTGGCCGCGGTGCTGGCGCTGCGCGAGTACTGCATGCGCCGGGAGACCCGCCTGGCCATCCACGACGGCATGGCCTTCCTGCGCAAGCAGGCGTCGCTGTGGTCTTCCATGGACAGGGATGATCTCCCCGTGGGTGGGGAGATCGTCCTGCCCGCCCTGCTGGAGCAACTCGACGGGGACGGGGTGGTGCACATCCCGCGCAAGCCCTACAGCGAGCTGATGTCGTTCGGCGAGCGCAAGCGCGCATCGGTCGCGAGGCTGCCCGCCGTGCCCGGCATGCCCTGGAACCACTGCTGGGAGATCACCGGCACGGATCCGAGGGGGAAGCTCATCGACGGCTCGGGAGGCGTGAGCCACAGCCCGGCGGCGACGGCGGCGTGGGTGAATGAGGCTTCGCATTATCCCGAGCTGGCGGACACCGTCGTGCGGGCGCGCCAGTTCCTGGCCAACGCCGAGCGCGCATGCGGGATGGGCATCCCGGGGGTCACCTCGACCATCTACCCCTTCGAGCGCTACGAGCAGCTCTTCGCGCTCTACGCGCTGCAGATCGGCGGCATCCTCAAGGACCCACACCTGGAGAAGGGGGTGACTCCGATCGTGAAGGCGCTGGCCGGAGCGCTGAGTCCCAAGGGCATCGCCATGAGCGACCACTTCCTGCAGGACGGCGATGACACGGCGGCGGCCGTGATGCTGCTGCACGAGTTCGGCCACCCGGTGGACCTGTCCGTCCTCTACCGCTTCCAGTGCGATGACCACTTCGTCGCCTACGCGGGCGAGATGCACCCCTCGGCGACGGTGACGGCCCGCTGCATCCACGCGCTGCGGGTGATGGGCAAGGACGTGGCCCCCTTCCAGCGCTTCCTGCTGGATCGCCGCGAGCCGGATGGACGCTGGACGGTGGACAAGTGGAACCGCTCGTGGCTCTACACCACGGGCCACGCGGCCATCGCCCTGCTCGGCTCACCGTACGAGCAGGAGGTGCGCGAGGCGCTCGAGGCCGTGATCGTGTCCCAGAACCGCGACGGCGGCTGGAGCACCCACGGGCCGTCCAACCTGACGGAGACGGCCTACGCCGTGCTGATGCTCGGCTACCTGGAGCACGAGGGCGTCACCCACCCCGGCGTCAGCCCGGCGCTCGACCGGGCCTTCGCGTGGATGCTCCGCGAGTACCGCCCCTTCGAACGGCCCGAGAGCAAGGTCCGGGTTTGGATCGCCAAGGAGCTCTACCGGGTGGACCGCATCGACACCATCTTCGAGCTGAGCGCCATGGTCATGCTGGCGCGGCGGCAGGAGAAGGCGCGCGGCGGTGCGCTACGCGCAGCTTGAAGTGGGAGGGCCGCAGCGTCACCGTGAGGACCTCGGGGGGGACCTCCTGTGCGCTGGCCAGCTCGACGTCCAGCCGCTGCACCATCGTGGCCAGGATGAGCTGCTCCTCCATCATGGCGAAGTGGTTGCCGATGCAGGTGTGCGGGCCCGCGCCGAAGGGAAGGTACGCGTAGCGGGGAAGCTGCTTCTCGCGCTCGGGGGTGAAGCGCTCGGGCTCGAAGCGCTCGGGCTCCGGGAAGAACGTGGCGTCGCGGTGGATGATGTACGGCGGCATGAGGATCATCTGTCCCTTGGGCAGGCGGTACCCGCCGACCTCCAGGTCCTTCGTGGGCGCGCGCGCGAGCATGAAGATGACCGGGTAGAGCCGCAGCGACTCCTTGATGACCTGCAGCGAGTAGCGCAGGTGGGGCAGATCCTCGAAGGTGGGGGGACGGCCGCCCAGCACCGAGTCCACTTCCTGCCGCACCCGGGCGAGCACCTCGGGGTGGCGGGCCAGCAGGTACCACGTCCAGCCCAGCGAGAGCGCCGTGGACTCATGGCCCGAGTAGATGGTCATCAGGTCGTCGTGGAGCTGGTCCTCGCCGATGGGCTGGCCGTCCTCGTCTCGCACCCGCACCAGCGAGGAGAGCATGTCCTTGCGCTCGCCGTGGTCCACGCGGCGCTGGCGGATCATCTCGCGGAAGGTCGTGTCGATGGTGTGCAGCGCCTGGCGCACGCGCTTGTTGCGCGGCGTGGGCCACGAGAGGGGAATCTGCACGAGGCTGGAGGTGAGGTATTCGATGTGCTCGAGCGCATGGCCCATGGCGCCGAGCAGCTCGGTCGTCTCGTGGCGGTAGTCCACGTCGAAGAGCGTCTTGCCGATGATGCGCATCGTCAGGGCGGCCATCTCCTTGTGGACGTCGAGCTCCTGCCCGTCGCGCCAGCCGTCGATGGCCTCCCGCGTGTACTGCACCATGGTCTGCGTGAAGTGGGCGAGCTGCTCGCGCTGGAAGCTGGGGGCCAGGAGCTTGCGCTGCTTGCGGTGCGGCGGGCCGTGGATCAGCACGAGACTGTTCTCCCCCACGAGCGGGGTGAAGGTCTTCACCAGCGGGCCGCCATCCACGTCATTGGCGTGCGAGTGCAGGAGGGTGTGCGCGAGGGTGCCGGAGGTCACCACGAGCACGGGCATGGGCCCCACGCGCACGGAGCCGATCTCCCCGCACTTCTCCTTCACGTCCCGGAACAGCTTCAGCCGGTCGGACCGGAAGTCCGACAGGTGTCCCGTCAGGAACTTGCCCGGGAGCTTGGGAATGGGCTTGAGCGTCGTGACGGGGGTGAGCGGCGGGGACGGCTCGGGAGCCGGGGAGGGGGCGCGGATGGGAGCTTCCATGTTGCTGTCTCTGTACCTCTTCCCGGGCGAGGTGACTAGAGCGGTGGGTCATGCGGAACCACCTAACCACATTGCAGGCCGAGCCAGGCGCGCTCGAAGCGGCGGGCGCGCAGGTCCGCGTCCCGGATGAGGAGGTAGAGGTTGCCCGAGTCGCCCCACATGAAGCCGCTCGCGTCGTCCGAGGCGATCTGCCACAGCAGGCTCCACTCGGTGGCACCGGGCTCCAGCTTGCGCGCCTTCGGCGAATCGTAGCCCCGTGAGTCACCGGCATACAGCCCATGGGACACGAGCTGCGCCTCCAGGCGCGCATCGCGCTGCACCCACCACGGATGGCCGCCTACCTGGTGAGCGTGCTCGCCGCCCGTGAGCCGCTCGCGCAGCACCGCGTAGTCCGCTTCCTGCTCCTGGCCCCACTCGTCCGCGGGCAGGGGCGCGCGGCGATCCCACGGGTCCGGCAGGGACAGGCCGGGCCGGGGCTTCAACCGCAGGGGAAGGTCGAAGGCGAGTCCCGCGTCCACCAGCTCCGCGGGCGTCTCGAGCGGCACCGCCTCCGCGCTCCGCGGCGTCCAGACGAGCTTCCACCACGCGCTGTCCTTCGGATCGAACCCCCAGCGCTGCTCGCGCACGTCGTAGAAGAGGGCGAGCACGCCATCACGGGGCAGCTCCGGCAGGGCCTGGCCGCGGCATGCGTCCAGCTCGGCGAAATCGAGCTGGCCCACGAAGACGAGCGGGCCCTTGGGAGCGCGCGGCCACGCCGTACCCGGAGGGACGAGCGGGAAGCCACCGTAGCGGCACCCGGGCAGGGCAGGGTCCTCCTCGTCACGGGCGGTGAAGAGGAAGCACGGGGAGATGGCGGTCTCGATGCGCTCGCGCCAGGCATCCAGCGAGGGGGGCAGAGGGGGCAGCTCGAGCATGGGCGTGGACGCTACCCGAGGGCGTTTCGGGTCGTGATAGGAAAGAGGGCCATGATGACTCGCACGCTCGACCTTGGCGGACCTGTTCACTACATGGACTTCGGAGGCTCCGGGCCGACGCTGGTGCTCGTGCATGGACTGGGCGGCTCGCACCTCAACTGGATGATGGTGGGCGAGAAGCTGGCCCGGCACGCGCGGGTGTTCGCGGTGGACCTGGCGGGCTTCGGCCACACGCCGCTGGCCGGCCGCTCGGCGAGCGTCCATGCGAACCAGGCCCTGCTGGATGGCTTCATCCAGGCGGTGTCCCCGAGCGAGCCCGTCCTCCTGATGGGCAACTCCATGGGGGGAGCCATCTCGGTGCTGCAGACGGCGCGTCAGCCCCAGCGCGTGTCCGGACTGGTGCTGGTCAACCCCGCGCAGCCCCGGGCCGAGGACAGCAAGCTGGAGCGGGCCGTGCTGATGCAGTTCGCCCTCTATGCGATTCCGGGCCTGGGCGAGCTCTTCGTGAAGCGGCGCACGGCGAAGTACGGGCCCGAGAAGCTGGCGCGGGGCATGCTCCAGCTGTGCTGCCGGGACTTGAGCCGTTTCCCGGAGGAGCTGGTGCGGGCGCACGTGGACTTCGCCCGCGAGCGGCACGAGCGCATGCCCTGGTCCAACGACGCCTTCGTCCAGGCGGCGCGCTCGCTGGTGATGCTGCTGCAGCGCAAGAAGCAGTTCCGCGCGATGGAGCGGGGGATTCGCGTGCCCACGCTGCTCGTCCAGGGCACCGAGGACCGGCTGGTGCCGGTGGCCAACTCGCGCGAGCTGGCCCGGGTGCGGCCGGACTGGACGTATGTAGAGTACCCCGGGGTGGGCCACACGCCGATGATGGAGATTCCCGACGCGTTCCTGAGCACCGTGGAGGACTGGCTGGCCGGCGCGGGCCGGGCGGCGGTGGGCGGGAGTGTGAAGGTGGCCAAGGCTTCCTGAGGCCCGGAGCCGGGGGGCGGGTTACACTGGGAGCACCATGAGCGCGCCGAACATCCGCCGTGCCGTTCAGCTGCTTCCCACCGGTGCCACCACCGGCATCGGGAGCCTTCCGCACACGCAGCTCGAGCTGGGCCTCCAGGCCGCGCTCGCGTTGGACATTCCCTTCCTGCCGCAGTTGCCGGTGGGGAGGCCCTCGGAGTTCATGATTCCCCAGGCGCTCGAGGGGCTCCCCGGCCTGCGCTGGGACGACGAGGGCATGTGCACGGTGGACCAGGAGGCGTGGGCCGCGGGGAGCGAGGGCTTCCGGGCGCGGCTGGAGGCGGCGCTGTCCTCGGGGGCGCTGGAGGCCTTCGAGCCCTCGCTGGAGGGCTGCCGGGCATGGCGGCCGTTCCTCTGGGAGGTGGAGAACCGGAAGCTGGCCTTCGCGAAGGCGCAGCTGGCGGGGCCCTTCACGGTGCGCTCGGTGGCGCGCACGAGCGATGGGCGCGCGGCGCTGGACGTGCCAGGGCTGGACGAGGCGATGTTCCGGCTGCTGCTGGCGCGCTCGCTGGCGATGGTGAAGGCGCTGCGCCGGGCGGGGACGACGCCGCTCTTCTTCCTGGACGAGCCGGGCCTCTTCGCCTTCGAGCGCTCCAACCCGAGGCACCTGCTGGCCATGCAGGAGCTGCGGCTGCTGGTGGTGGCGCTGCAACGCGAGGGCGCGATGGTGGGCGTGCACTGCTGCGGCAACACGAACTGGGCGAGCCTGCTGGACGCGGGCCTGGACTTGCTCTCCCTGGACGTGCGGCTGTCGCTGGACGCGGTGCTGGACGAGTCGGAGGCACTCGCGCGCTTCCTGGACTCGGGGGCGGCGCTGAGCCTGGGCATCATCCCCACGGACCTGGCCTCCACGTACGAGGTGGGGGAGCTGGTGGACGCGGTGGAGGTGTCGCTCAAGGCGGCGCTGCCACCGGGACATGCGTTCTCGCGGGTAGGCGCGCAGGTGCTGCTGACGCCGGCGTGTGGCCTGGCCATGCGCACGGTGGTGGACGCCGAGCGCGTGCTCGAGCAGCTCAAGGTGGCGCAGCGGCGGCTCCGCGAGGCGCTGGGGGCCGAGCCGGTGTCGCAGCGGCCCCCCTTCGCGAGCTGAGGACTCGCGGGCTCAGGCCGCGGCGGCTTCGACCGCGGCGGGCAGCTCGAGGGTGAAGGTGGCGCCCTCTCCCGGACCGGCGCTCGTGCAGCGCAGCGAGCCACCGAGCTCCCCGGCCGCGATCGCGCTGATGTGCAGCCCGAAGCCGTGCCCGTCCCGTTTCGTGGTGAAGCCCTGGGTGAAGAGGCGGGACAGGTGCTCCGGCGCGACGCCCACCCCGTTGTCCCTCACCACGATGCACAGCCGCGTTCCGCTCTGCTCCACGCGCAGGGTGAGCTGCTTGTCCTCGCGCCCGCTCTCCAGCAGCGCGTGCTGCGCGTTGCTCACCAGGTTCACCAGGATTTGCAGCAGCTTGTGCCGGTCCACCACCACGGGCCGCACGTCGGAGTACTCGCGCCGCAGCTGGATGCCGGGCTTCTCGAGTGACACGGCGTGCAGGCGCAGCGCGTCGTCGATGAGCTCGTGCACCACCACGCGCTCCAGCACTCCGGCGAAGCGGGCGTGCTGCTGCTGCATGCTCACCACCAGCTTGATGTGCTCCAGGCTCTGGCTCAGCGCCCGCATCTCCGAGAGCACCGACTCCCTGTCCCGCGCGAGCTGCTGGGTGAGCGCCTGGAGGTAGGCCGGGAGCTGCCGGCCCCGGGGGTCGCGGGTGAAGAACGAGCCGAGGTCCGTCTCGTGCTCGCGCAGCAGCTCCACGGTCTTCGTCAGGCCGGGCACGCGCAGGGCGTTCATCCGCTCCGTCACGAGGTTGGCCGACACGTTCACGCTGTTGAGCGTATTGCCCACGTTGTGCAGCACGCCGGTGGCGATCTCCGCCATGCCGGCCATGCGCGACACGTCCAGCAGGTTGCGGTGCATCTCGCTCAGCCGCGTCTCGGCCTCCTTGCGCTGGGTGATGTCCCGGCCGAAGAAGGTGAGCTCCACCACGCCCCCGTCCTCGCCCAGCACGGGGTTGATGGTCGTCTCCATCGTGAGCACCCGGCCTCCCAGCGCGAAGCGTTGCTCGGACCGCACGCGCTGCCCTCCGAGTGCCTCCGAGAGCCGCTCCCACAGGCTCTCGCGCAGCTCCGGGAAGGCGTCGAGGATGGGCTCGCCCGGGCGGGGCTCGCGGCCCTGGCGCTGGAGGAACAACTGGTGCACGGCCTGGTTGGCGGTCATCAGGCGCCCCTCCACGTCGAGCGCCATCACCAGGTCATCCGTGCTCTCGATGAGGCTGGTGAGCTGGCCCTCGCGCTTGCGCAGCATCGACAGGGTCCTGTCCAGCACCGCATGGGACTGCTCGCGCGCCGCGACGTGGAGCCAGTTGAGCGCCCAGCCCCCGAGGAAGGAGAAGCCGGCGACGATGCTCGCCACCCGGGCCCGCTCATCCGGGAAGAGCGGTTGCGACAGGTCGAAGCCCACCTGCTGCAGCGGCTGGAGCAGCACGGCGTTGAGGCTGACGAGGCCGGTGAAGACGAGCCCCATCCGGGCGCCCAGCAGGTAGGCGGACAGGGCGGGCAGCAGCATGTTCGCCGCGTGCGTGGCCGCCAGGCTTCCCATGGAGAAGGAGGCGGCGATGCACCCCGCCGACAGCAGGGAGCACAGCAGCAGCGCGGGCACCCGGGGCGAAGCCGACCGGCGCACCAGCGCCAGCAGTCCCACGTAGCCGGACAGGGCGAGCGGGCCCGCCACCATGTGGAACGCGCGATCAGGGGACGCCAGCCCGGTGATCATCATCTGCACGGCCAGCGCGAGATTGAGCAGGATCGCACCGGTCAGCACCCGGTAGCGGCCGAGCTCCTCCGGCGGCAACTGGCGCTGACGCTCCGACAGGAGCCGGTCCAACCCCTCCAGAAACCACGCTCGCAAGTCCCGGCGCATCTTCTACTCCCCCCATCACCCGGGCGGGGGACAGGTGTCCTCCGCCGTGGGTATCTGGGATGATGACCGATAGAGTCTTGCGAGGGCAAAGCGCCCGTGGATCAGCGGCCGAGCTTCAGCTCACGCTCGGCCTGGTGCCAGTCGTCCTCGTGACGGCCGTGGCCACCGCCGCGCGCGAGGAAGAGCTCATAGGCGCGCCGGGCGATCTGCTCGTGGGTGGGGCCGAGGCGGTTGGCGGCCGCGGCATTGCGAGTCGAGCTCTCCGGCACCTGGTGGGGCGGCGTGTTCTGGTTCGTCTTGGCTTGCGTACGTGCCATGTGGGTCTCTCCTCCGGTAGCAGGAAGACTGCGGCCCGCAGCATCGGCACCTGCCCGGGGAGGGGAAATTGGTCCCGAGTCCGGGAGTTGCCGGAGCGACACGCCGGAGCGGCCCCTGTCGGGTGCCGGACAGAGATCACTCCCGGAGTGCACCGGCGGTGACAGCGGCCTCGAGCGCCTTGTGCATGGCGGTGCTCATTCCGAGCGAGGAGGCTTCCTCGGGGGTGCACCAGCGCAGCTCGCGGAAGGCGGGAGCGTGGGAGGGGCGCGCGCTTCCCGTCACGCGCAGCAGGCGGAGCGAGAGGGCGCGGTGGGTGAGCTGCCGGCGCACGGTGCCGAGGTGTCCGTGCACGGTGACGGGCGTGCCGAGCGCCTCGGCCAGGCGGGTGGCGGAGGTGGTGTCGGGCGTCTCGCCGTCCACCTCGGCGGCGGGCAGCTCCCAGAGGCCGCCGAAGAGCCCCTTCTCCGCGCGGCGGGCGAGCAGCAGCCGGCCCTCGTGGGCCCAGACGGCCACCGCGAGCGTCATCCGCTTGGGGGCGGCGCGCACCTTGGCCGGGGGCAGCTCGTCCACGCGGCCGTGGCGGTACGCGAGGCACTCCTCGCGCACGGGGCACAGCAGACACAGGGGGCTGTCCGGGCGGCACACGGTGGCGCCGTGCTCCATGAGGGCCTGGTTGAAGTCGCCGGGCCGCTCGCCGGGGACGAGCCCGGTGGCGAGCGCCCACAGCCGGGCCTCGCGCGCGCGGTCTCCCGGAGGGCCTTCCACCTCGAAGAGGCGCGAGAGGACGCGGGCCACGTTGCCATCCACCAGCGGGGCGGGCTCGCCAAAGGCGATGGAGGCCACGGCGCCGGCGGTGTAGCGGCCGAAGCCGGGGAGGCAGAGCAGCTCGGCGGCGGTGGAGGGCAGCTTGCCGCCGAAGCGGGCCACCACCTCCTGGGCGGCGCGGTGGAGGTTGCGCGCGCGCGAGTAGTAGCCGAGCCCCCGCCACGCGGCGAGCACGTCCGGCAGCGGCGCGGCGGCGAGCGCCTCCACGGTGGGGAAGCGCTGGAGGAAGCGTTCCCAGTAGGGGATGACGGTGGCCACCTGCGTCTGCTGCAGCATCACCTCGCTGAGCCAGATGGCGTAGGGGTCGCGCGTGCGGCGCCAGGGCAGGTCGCGCTTCTGCCGGTCGTACCACCCGAGCAGGTGGGCCCGCAGCGGTTCGCGGCGGGAGGGCTCGACGAGGGGCTCGGAGGTGGAGGCCTTGCGCTTGCGCGAGGGGCTCATGGCGTCTTCGCGGGGTTGGCGATGCGGCGCGCGACGCGGTCGAAGAGGGACGGCATCCACCGGTTGGCGAGCACCATGACGCGGCCGGGGAGGGTGAGCACCGTCTCGCGGCGCTTGCGGCGGCTGGCGCGCACCAGGGCGGTGGCCACGGCCTTGGAGCTCATGGCGTTGAGGGGGATGGCGTCCTGCTTCCAGCCCTCGGCCTCGAGGCGGGCGTCGCGGAACTCCGTCTCGGTGAGGCCCGGGGAGACGAGCAGCACGGAGATGCCCTCGGAGGCGAGCTCGGCGCGCAGGGACTCGGTGAGGAGGTTGACGGCGGCCTTGGAGGCGCCATAGCCGCCGAGCAGGGGCAGGCCCCGGTGGCCCAGCACGGAGCTGACGTTGATGACCTGCGAGCCGGGAGCGCGCTTGCGCAGCAGGGGCAGGGCGGCGCGGGTGACGCGCACCAGGCCGAAGAAGTTGATGTCGAAGACCTGGCGCAGCTGGGCCTCGCTGAAGCCCTCGACGGGCCCGTAGAGGCCGAGCCCCGCGTTGTTGACGAGGATGTCCAGCCCACCGAAGGCGGCCTCCGTCTCTCGCATGAGACGGACCACCTCCTCCTCGACGGTGACGTCGCAGCGCACGGCGAGCGCCCGCACACCGAGTGCTTCCACCTCGCGCGCGGCGTCCTGGAGCTGGGCCTCGCGGCGCGCGGCGAGCACGAGGTGAGCGCCCTGCGCGGCGTAGGCGTGGGCCGCGGCCCGGCCGATGCCGCTGGAGGCGCCGGTGATGAGGACCACCTTCCCCTGGAAGAGCTTGTTTGCCATGGCGGGGCGCACCTTAGCGGCTGGTGCCGGGCGGGAAAGGACCTGCGGGGGGGGGGCCTGCTCGCCTGTTCCCCTTTCTTGCGGAGCGAGCCCCCGTCTAGGAGGATGCGCGGCTCCCATGGCACGCACCTCATTCACCAACGACTTCTCCTGGTCCAAGAGCCGTCACGAGAAGCTCCAGGAGTGCCTGAGGGCCTACTACTTCTATTACTACCGCTCATGGGGCGGCTGGGAGTCGGGGGCGCCGAAGGAGGTGCGCGAGCTGTACGTGCTCAAGAAGCTGGGCAACCGCTACGCCTGGGCGGGCAGCGTGGTGCACGACGCGGTGAAGGACGCGCTGCTGGACTGGAGGGCGGGGCGCGCGGTGGACCCCGCGAAGGTGGAGGCGCGGGCGCGCAAGCTGATGCAGGACGACTTCCGCCATTCGCGGGGCAGGTCGTACTGGACGCAGAAGTACCGCAAGACGTTCTCCGGCCTGGTGGAGCACGAGTACGACGAGGCGGTGGCGGACGAGGCGTGGAAGCAGAACTGGGAGACGGTGCGCTCGGCGCTGGCCTGGTTCTTCAATTCGCGCTGGCCGGCGCTGGCGCAGTCCCTCGAGCCGGCGCAGTGGCTGGAGGTGGATGCGGGCGCGGACTTCTCCACCTTCACGCTCGAGGGGGTGAAGGTGTTCGCCATCCCCGACTTCGCGTACGTGGACGCGGACGGCTCGCCGGTGGTGGTGGACTGGAAGACGGGCAAGGCGCGCGAGGGCTACGACGAGCAGGTGCTGGGCTACGCGCTCTACGTGTCGCAGCGCTACCGGCTGCCGCTGGAGAAGGTGCGCGCGTCGCTGGTGTACCTCAACGACGGGGTGGAGCAGCAGGTGCAGGTGGACGCCAACGCGGTGGAGGGCTTCAAGGCCCGCTTCGCGCAGAGCGTGTCGCGCATGCGCGAGCTGCTGGCGGACCCGGCCACCAACACGCCGAAGCCCGAGTCCGCCTTCCCGCAGACGGAGGAACTCTCCTCGTGCGTGCGCTGCGCCTTCCGCCGCCCGTGTGGCCGCGAGGCGGCGGCCGCCGCGGTGAAGGTGGCCTGAGGCGGCTCGCGCAGGCGTCTGATGTCACTCGTTGACGTCAACGAGTGATGTGGGTGGATGTGCGATGCTCGTTGACGTCAACGAGTGCAGGGTCTCACCGGCCCAGAGAGAGGCGCCGCACGACGACGCCCGCCGCGTTCATGCCGAACACGGAGGTGACGAAGGCCACGCTGCCGTCGATCTGGTTGCGGTGCTCGCAGGAGTGGAAGTCGTTGTCGTTGGGGCACACGCAGCTGAAGCCGTCATCGGCGTCGTAGCGCAGGGACACGGGCTGGCGGCGCTGCTCGATGGAGTACACGGCGGTGATGCCCGTGGGCCGGTCCGTGTTCACCTCGTACTTGCGCTTGAGCAGCTTGCGGATGTCCTTGGCGAACGGGTCCATGTGCGTCTCGCACAGGTCCTCGACGCGGATGGCCGTGGGGTCCAGGCGGGCCGCGGCGCCCATGGAGCTCACCACGGGGATGCCCAGGCTGACGCAGCGGTGGAGCATGTGCAGCTTCGCCTTCACGTTGTCGATGGCGTCCACCACGTAGTCGTAGCTGCCCGGAGCGAGCAGCTGGTCCGCCAGATCGTCGCGGTAGAACTCGCGCAGGCCCACCACGTTGACGTCGGGGTTGATCTCCTTGCAGCGCTGGGCCATCAGCTCGGCCTTGGGCTTGCCCACCGTCTTGGCGGTGGCGTGGAGCTGGCGGTTGGCGTTGGTGACGCACACGGTGTCGAAGTCCACCAGGGTGAGGTGGCCGATGCCGCTGCGCACCAAGCCCTCGGCGGCGTAGCTGCCCACGCCCCCCAGGCCGAACACCACGACGCGGGCCTTGCTCAGCCGCTCCATCGCCGGGTCACCGAGCAGGCGGCCGGTGCGGTCGAAGCGCCGGTGCAGCTTGAAGGGCTTGGGCTCCGCGGGGGCGGGGGTGCCAGGGGCAGTGGGGGTGGTCTCGGGGGGAGTGGGCTGCGGGTTCATGAGGGGCCTCTATAGCGCGACCGCCTCCCTACCGCGAAGGCAGGGGAAAGGCTTCCCGGAACAGCTTGCGGGCGTTCTCGGTCGTCCGCTGGGCAAGCACCTCCACCGGCTCGCCGAGCACCCGGGCCATGCCCTCGATGACGCGCGGCAGGTAGCCGGGCTCCGAGCGCTGTCCCCGGTGGGGCGTGGGCGCCTGATCCGGGGCGTCCGTCTCGGCCATCAGCCGGTCCGGGGGAATGACGCGCAGGGCGTCCAGGGGCTTGCGGGCCTCGGCCCAGGTGACGGGGCCCGCGAAGGAGAAGTAACAGCCCTTCTGGATGTAGAAGCGCGCCAGGTCCGCGCCCCCGCCGTAGCTGTGCATGAGCACCCCGGCCTCGGGCAGGGGCTCCTGCTTGAGGAGCTCGATGAGGGCGGGGTGGGCGCGGAAGCAGTGCATCAACACGGGCAGGCCATGCTTGCGCGCGAGCCCCAGGTGCCGCCGCAGCACCGCCACCTGCCGCTCCATGGGGGCACCCGCGGCGGAGGGCCCGTCCAGCCCGCACTCGCCCACGGCGATGGCGCCCCCCTGGGAGAGGAGCGCGTCCAGTCGCTCGAGGTGCTCCTCGTCCTCCTCGGGAGGGAGTTCCGGCAGCAACTGGGGATGGATGCCGAGTCCCACCTGGAGGCGCGGCTCGGCGCGGGACATGGCGAGCAGGGGCTCCCAGTTCTCCGGGCCCACGCCGGGCACGAGGATGCCGTGCAGTCCGGCGGCCCAGGCCCGGGAGAGCACGTCGTCCCGGTCCGGGTCGAAACGCGATGCGTCGAGGTGGCAGTGGGTGTCAATCATCGGAAAGGTCCGGTGGCGTTTGGTTCATCCGGCGTTCAGCCCGAGACAGCGGGCACGGTGTGGAGCTCGAAGTCCTCTCACGGGGGCTCGAAGGGAACCTATACGCACGCGGCGGATTGGAGGGTGCATATGACCACGCGTGTTGTTCTGGGTGCGCTGATGGGCGCGCTGATGATGGTGGCGACAGGCTGTTCCGAGGAGTGTGTCGATCAATTCGACTGCATCAACAGCAAGGGAAACGCGGGCGAGGGCAAGGAGTGGACCTGCACCGACAACAAGTGCCAGCTCCGGGAGACCACGCCTCCGGCCGGTGACGACGCGGGCACGCAGACGGACGCCGGGACGCAGACGGATGCCGGCACGGACGCGGGCACGCAGACGGACGCGGGGACGGAGACGGACGCGGGCGTGATGACCGTGGCCGAGGGCGCGGCCTGCACGACCAACGAGAGCTGCATGGCCGGCCTGTTCTGCGAGGACTCGGGGGGCACGAAGAAGTGCCAGCCGCTCCACATCGCGGTGACGGCGGCCGCGGCGGGCGGCGGGAGCGCGACGGATGCGGTGGTCGTGCGCTACAAGAACCCGGGCTCCGAGCCGCCCACGGGCACCGCCACGGCGACGAAGCTCAGTGAGAGCACCACCGGCTCGAGCCGCTTCCCGCGCTGGAGCCCGGACGGCACCGCGGTGGCCTTCGTGCAGGAGATCTCCGGCAATGACGTGGAGCTCGAGCGGCGCAACCTCCCGCTCGCGGCGGGCAATACGACCGCGCTCACCACCGGCACCAACGCGGGGGGCACCATCGACTTCCGCTACATGGAGTGGGAGCCCGCCTCCCGCATCGCCTGGAGCACGACCACGAAGACGGGCAGCAGCGAGTCCACCTCGGGCATCAAGGCGATTGCCGGCACGGGAGGCACCGTCGAGGACGCCACCAGCGAGGGCGTCTTCCCCTCATGGGCGGCGGACGGCAACAGCTTCGTCTACAGCCAGAACAGCATCGGCCTGAAGAACAAGACGCTCGGTGGAGCGGACAGCCCCGTGAGCGGTTCGACCGCCACCAGCGAGCAGCCGCTGCACAACAAGGCCCATGGCGTCCTGCTCTTCCTGGATGCGAAGGGCAATGTGGAGACGATCGGGGGCGTGTCCACGCCGCTCGCGGAACTCTACACCCTCAATCCCGCGGCCACGGGCACGCCGGCTCCCGTGGCCGTCGCGAACGCCACCAGCGTGGACATCATTTCGGGGACCACGACCGGTCAGCTCAAGTCCTTCATCGCCAACCACACCTGGGCGCCGGGCGGGACGCACGCCGCCTACGTCCGGGTGTACTACTTCAAGCCCACCGTGGGGGAGGCCGCCCTCTGCTCGGCCGGGGCCGAGTGCCAGAGCCGGCCGGCCAACGTCATCTTCGTGCGGCGCATCGACGCCAGCGGCACCCCTCAGGGCACGGAGATGGAGCTCGCGTCCGAGGCCACGCTGCCGTCGTTCTCTCCGGACGGCCGCTTCATCGCGTACCTCTCCGGCGGCAAGCTCCGGGTGCAGCAGATCAACCCCGAGGCCACCGACGCGGCTTCGCTCAAGGGCTCCTTCCCCCTCATCACCCACTCGTGGAGCGGCGTGCAGAGCGGCCGTGGCGACGACCACCGTCCGCGCTGGCAGCCGCGGTAGTCCGCTGTAGAGCGGGGTAGGGCCAGGCGCCCGCGTTCCGGAGCTTTCCCGGGGCGCGGGCGTTCTCATGTGCACACTCCCGCGCCGCGGGCGCTCCGCCGCGTCCGAGGACTTGCCTCCCGAGCCCGGGCGACGTACTCAGGCGCCCCCGTTTCCGCGCTCCGCTCTGGATGGGGAGGACTTGAGATGAAGCTCCACGCCGCGCTCATTCTGCTGGCCCTGGCGGGCTGCGCCACCGTGTCGTCGCCGCGCTCGCGTGATGCCGGGCCCGTGGCGGGCAGTGGGGGCCCTGCGGGAGACGTGCGGGAGGCGGCCGAGCCGGTGCGTCTGGAGACGCCCGCGGGGACCTTCCTCGTGCACCCCAACAACGCCGAGGACCTCGCCAAGGCGCTGGCGGGACAGCCCACGGACAAGCAGTACTACTCCGTCACGGACGCGCCCTGAGGGCCTCCGCGCGGGCTCACCACTTCCCCGGGGTGGGGGAGGGGAGACTCAGCCCACCAGGACGATGCGCCGTCCGAGGGCCCGGGTCATCTGTGCCGAGGTCACCAGCTTCAGCACCTCGACGCTCTCTCCGCCGGCCGTGTCGAAGGCCGCCGCGATGAGCTCCCCCACCGTGAGCAGCGCCGGGGAGGCCTTGCGTTGCGTCGCCCGTCGGGGCGCGGGCATGACGCGCCGTCCCTGACGTTTGACCGAACCGTGCTTGCGTGTCGCCGTCTTGGCCATGGTGTCCTCCCACCCGCACCGCGTGGGTTGCTGGACTGATACGGCCAAATGGATTGCACGCAGCGTGCCAAGGGCTCGTCCGCCTGCTCCCATGGGAATTCAGGTATTTGCGGTCATCACTTGCCTCGCACCCGGGGGAGGGATTCCAAATTTCGTTCACTCTTCCCAGGGGAATGGCTCGTTTCGTCGAGTCTTTTCGTCCACATCGGACAGCGGAGTCAGGTAAGGCCAGGCCATGAACGTCCAGGTGCTCTTCCACGACAGCTGCTTCGACGGGGCCGCGAGCGCGGCGGTCTTCACCCGCTTCTATCGCGAGCGCGTCCGGGCGGATGCCCGCTTCAGCTACCGGGGCCTGTCCCACCAGGCGGGGGGCGCGCCCATCGACGCCGCCGTCTTCACCGGAGACGAGAACGCCATCGTCGACTTCCGCTACAGCCAGGATTCGCGGCTCACCTGGTGGTTCGACCACCACGTCTCCGCCTTCCAGCAGCCCGGCGACGAGGCCCATTTCCGCGCCGACACCAGCGGCCACAAGTTCCACGACGCGCACCGCAAGAGCTGCACCGTCTACCTCGCGGACGTGGCGCGCGAGCGCTTCGGGTGGGACTCCTCGCCCATGGCGGAGCTCCTCCACTGGGCGGAAATCATCGACGGGGCGCTCTTCCCCAACCCGGAGATGGCCGTGGCGCTGGAGGAGCCCGCGCTGCGCATCATGACGGTGCTCGAGGCCAACAAGGACCCGGCCCTCATCCCCCAGGTGATTGAGCGCATGCAGACCGAGCCGCTGGCCTCCCTCGCCGCCTCGCCGCTCATCGCCACGCCGCTCGCGCCGCTGCTCGAGCGCCACCGCCGCCACATCGACTTGGTGCGCACCAGGGCCCGCTACGACAAGGGCGTCGTCTCCTTCGACCTGGCCGACGAGGGCGTGGACAGCCTCAACAAGTTCATCGCCTACGCGCTCTACCCCGAGGCCCGCTACACGCTGTGGGTGGGGCAGGGGCCCTCGCGCGCCAAGGTGTCGCTCGGCTCCAACCCCTGGCGCCAGCGGGAGCGGCGGCACGACCTGGCCGCCATCGCCTCGCGCTACGGCGGCGGGGGGCACCCGGTGGTGGCCGCCATCAGCTTCAAGGCCGGGGAGATCGCCCGCGCCCGTTCCGCCTATCTGGAAATCCTGTCCGAGCTGTCTGTTTAATCGCGAGACGCTACATTTTGCGAGCCTCGCAAAGTTTGCGGGGCTCCTGGCCGCAACACTTGCGGTGATCGCAAACCAACACTCGTCGTTTCAGGGGGTTGGCAGGCGGCCCGCCGTTTGCTGGTCGTTGAGGCCGTGCACGGGTTTGTCCAAGGTTTTCAGTCAGGACGTAAGACGCGGCATCTGGCTGATCCAGCGGCCCTGGGAGGCGCGAGCAACCGGGCGATGGCTTGCCCGATAATAGACGTACTCGGGTCTTCCTGGGATTTTGGCGCCGCGAGGACGGCTCCCGGGCCGGGTCGGGCGCACCTCGTGAGACGGTTTGCTTCTGCTCGGGGCATTGAGGGATTCTTCTGCCTGGCGGAGGAGTCGCGCGGTGGGCGGCTTGCGTCCAGGGCGGTGGGGGCTCCTTGGCCTTCCGTAATACAAGAATTGTTTGCTTTTAATGTAAAGCCGGGTACCTTGAACTCCCGTACAGAGTCGGCGGAATGAACAACCACGTCAATCCAGCGAAGCACGCACGACGGGCCCGGGGCTTCACGCTCCTCGAGGTGATGATCGTGGTGGCCATCCTGGGCGTGCTGACCGCGCTGTCGGTGGTGACATACGACGCGGTGGGCAACCGGGGCGCGCTGCAGAACGCCGCCTTCGATTTGCAGAGCACGATGTCGGTGGCGCGCACGCGGGCCATGTCGCGGGGCTACCCGGTGTGGGTGGTGTTCTTCTCGAGCGCCAACCGCAAGGGACAGACGGGCGGGGACGGGGCGTTCATGGTGGTGGAGGATCGCTCCAGCCGCTTCGTGCGCAACCCCGTGACGCTCTACTCGCTGGAGCTGAAGCCGACCGCGACGAGCAGCCGGGACGAGCTGACGGGGCAGGTGGTGGAGTCGGGCGAGGTGTCCTCGGTGTACTTCCTCGACGACTACAACAAGAAGGTGCGCTTCGGGGCGCTGAAGCCCGGACGCGTGGGCCTGTTCGGCGCGCCCTTCACGGCGCTCGCGGTGCAGACGTGCAGCTTCTGCTCGGCCGCCGGCTCCCTGCAGGGCGCCATCGCCTTCTCCCCGGATGGCGGCGCGCGCTTCTACGACGGCGGCGGCAACCCCGTCTCCGGCACCAATCACTCCCTGGCCCTCAGCAGCGTGGATGGTCTCAAGCAGCAGATCTTCGCCATCTCTGGCCCCTCGGGCTACATCGCCGCTTTCAGCCCGGATAAACCGTAGCCCGGAGGTATTGCCGTGGACTCCACCACCCGCCGTGTCCGCCGCAACCGTGCCGCCCGCCGCGGCGTGTCGCTCATCGAGGGGATGACCGCCTCCGTGGTTCTGCTCATCGCCCTGGTGGGCATCTTCCAGGGCCTCATGGTGGCCAGCCGGCAGAACTCGCTGGCCAACCTGGCGACCCGCGCCTCGGGCATCGCCTCGCAGGTGCGCGTGGCGCTGGACACCCTGGGCCGGGATCGCGTGGTGGGCGTCACGGGCACCCCCGGTCTGCTGGCCGGCTCGGCCTGCTCGACGGACCCGGCCGTGCGGGTGCTCGCCGGCGGGATGGAGAGCCTCAAGCCGGCCACCGGCGAGGCCTGGGCCGTGAAGTGCATCTTCGACATGGATGCCTCCGAGAAGGCGCTGACGGCGGCCAACCGGTTGCTCCCCAGCTACTCGGACTCGGACTTCAGCCGCTACCGCCGCATCCTGGTGGTGATCGAGAAGCCGGACGAGCTCACGGGCGTCACCATGCACCAGGTGACCGTCGTGGTATCGTGGATGGAGCTGGGCCGCCGCCGCTTCGTCCGGCAGTACTTCGGCTTCTACGATCCGGGCCCCTTCGGTAACGAAACCAACGTCGAGATTTGATCGCTTCGGACATGGTTCCTTCGAACTCCCCCATGGCGCGCAGGGCGCGCGGCTTCACCCTCATCGAGCTCCTGGTGGGGACGGTGACGACGGCCATCATCCTCACCGCGGTGGCGGCGACGTTCGTGGGAGTCCAGGGTTCCTATCAGACCGAGGCGCGCATCAAGGTCTCCGTGGAGGGCATGCGGACGGCGACGAACTTCATCGAGCAGCGGCTGCGCATGGCGGGCTACGGGGTGGATCCCCGCTTCGCCTTCGACTTCGACGTCACCACCGCGGCGCTGCCCTCGGCGACCAAGTCCAACTACCACATCGTGCTCGGCAAGGGCCTGCCCGACTCCATCACCGACGACCTGGCCTTCCGCTACCGGGACGCGGCGTGGATGCGCCGGGGCATCTACGCGGCCGGCATCCAGCTGGACAGTGGCACGTTCGGCATGGGCTTCTCCGCGGGCCAGCGCTTCATCGTCTCGTGCGTGGGCGGCAAGGACTACGTGGTGGTGAAGGCCACGAGCGCGGTGAGCAGGACCTCCACCTCGCTCTCGGGCACGGTGGACACGGCCCTCACCCCCGCCGCGTCGATCGGGGCCCCGTGTCTGACCCGGACGGGCGACAACCTGCCCTACGTCATGCTGCTGCACGAGCTGCGCCTGCGTATCATGCTCATGGATGGCCGCCCCTTCCTGGTGGCCCTCCCCAGCCTGGACTCGCTGGACACGACCACCGCCGTGCCGTTGGCCGCGGACGTGGAGTCCTTCCAGGTGGCCTACGTGATGAACCGGCCCTCGCCCGTCAGCACCAACAACGGCCTGGCCGCCGTGGACGCGAGCTCCCCGGTGAAGAACTGGGTGCTGGGCGACGCCGACAGCGCGGCCACGGACCGCGTTCCGGATCCGCTCGCCTCGCCGGCGCCTCTGTACACGTCGGCCTATGAGGATCCCTCCCGGTTCAACCGGCACCCGGCCAACATCCGCGCCGTGCGCTTGAGCATCTCCGTGCGCTCGACGAGCCCCGAGGCCAGCAAGCGCCGCGCCTTCGCGCGCCTGTCCCTGGAGGACTCGGGGGAGGCGGCGCCCGAGGATGGCTTCTATCGGACCAACATGACCACGACGGTGCGCGTGCCGAACATGCTGTCGCGCTCCGCCTTCAATCCTCCGGTGGGTGGTGAAGATCCCGCCGGCAACGTGTGGGGAGGCTGAACCATCATGACCTTGAGGACGAGTTTCCCCCGCGGTAACGCCCTGCTGATCACGCTCATCGCCATCTCGGTACTGATGGTGCTGGTGGTGGGGGCCATCCAGTTCACCAACGCCAACCGCGAGGCCACCACCGAGAAGCTGCGCGGGGATCGCGTCACGGCCTGCGCGGACGCGGCGCGCCGCCACCTGCTCTCGCGCCTGAAGCTGTACGGCTCGTCCTCGAGCTTCCAGCTGCTGGACACCAAGCTCATCGATGATCCGGATCCCGCCGCGCGCTCGCAGATGGTGACGGGCCACTACGGCGCGGCGGCGACGCCCACGGTGGTGTCGGTGAACCCGGCGCAGATGGGCGCTTCGGACCGCCAGGTGGTGGACGTCTCCAACAAGCTGCTGGCCAACGGCGGCTTCCTGGGCGGCCAGTACTACCGCGTGGTGGTCAAGTGTCAGGAGAGCTCGGGCCGTGAGTCCGAGGTCGAGTTCCTGTTCCGTTACGGTCTGTGAGGATAGGCACCATGTTCCGCAAGCTGACGCTCAGCCTTGTCGTGTTGCTCGTGGGTGGGGTCCTGCTCCGGGCGGATACCGCGGTCGCGATCGATCAGGCGGCCTGCTGTCTGCCGACCACGTCGAGGCTGGATGCCCTGATGAACCCGCCCAGGGGCGGTGACGAGAAGTTCTTCTCGCGCCCGGGCGGCCCCCCCAACGTGCTCTTCGTCATCGACACCTCCGGGTCGATGCACTCCTGGCCCAAGGACTGGCCCACGAAAACCAAGGGCTGCTCGGACTCGTTCCTCAACGGGCTGGGCTACGACACCAACACCACGTACGACCGCATGTGGACGGGCCTCAATTCCCAGTCCAGCGAGTGGTGGGACAACGCGAAGTACTACGACGCGCCCGACAAGGGCTATGGCGTCTTCTTCGCCAACACCCCGAGCGGCAGCAGCTGGACGACCCCGTCCGCCGCGTGCTCGTCCATGGACTCGAAGATGAGCTCCACGGACCTGGGCGACTGCCAGAAGTGCCTGGACTCCCAGGGCTACTACCTCTACGGCGGCCAGCGGCGGGTGAAGGGCAACTTCCTGGACTTCTACGCGCCGCGTGACTCGGGCGCCGTGAAGGTGCTGGCGGACGTGGTGCGCGACCTGCGCGAGGTGCGCTTCGGGGTGATGGGCTTCCAGACCCGGGCCGCCAAGACGTGCTGGGGCAAGAAGGCGGGCACCAACAACCAGTGTATGTGCATCCAGAGCCCCATGGGGCCCAGCTGCGCCAAGTCGTACCCGCTCGACAGCAGCTCGGTGGAGAACAACCGCAACTCGGTGCTCAACGACCTCACCAACGTCAACACCAACAACAGCAACGGCCTGGACTGGGATGGCTGCAACACCCCCCTGGCGGACGCGCTCTACGCGGCGGGCTACCTCTTCCAGTCCAAGACGGCCCCCACGCCCTTCTCCAGCTACCTGGGCGCTTCCGCCCCGTCGAGCAGCAACTTCAGCGCGGCGGACGGGGTGTGCTTCGAGTGCGGCTTCAACGCCATCATCCTGCTCACCGACGGCGAGCCCAATGCCGAGGGCGACGTCGTCAAAATGCCGGCGGCCATCGCCGACGACACCACGCCGTGCGTGGGCTGCTCCACCAGCAACCTGCACAAGGTGGCCAAGTTCCTGTGGGAGAAGGATCTGCGCTTCGACATGACGGGCCAGCAGCGCGTGGCCACGTACACCATCGGCTTCTCCGAGGACGTGTCCGACAGCAAGCTGCTGCAGGAGACGGCGCGGCTGGGCGGTGGCAAGTTCTCCGCGGCCCGCAGCACCAGCGAGCTCAAGCGCGTCATCCTCTCCATCCTGGATGACATCAACGCCCGCAACACCTCCTTCTCCTCGGCGTCCATCAGCACCCTGCAGACGCAGAGCGAGGCGCTCACCGCGATCATCCCGCGCATGCTGCCCGACAAGGACAACACCTGGACGGGCAAGCTGTACCGCTACCAGCTCTACAACGAGTTCGTCGAGGACGCGGACAAGAACACCGACGGCGACCGCGCCGACGTGCTGATGCTCGACAAGGAGGGCAGCGTCGTCGCCGAGGACAGCTCGAGCGACTACCGCAAGCTGCTGTCCCAGACGGGGGGGCCCGGTGGCGCGCCCCTGTACGGCGGTGACGCCAAGCCCTTCTGGGAGGCGAGTGACGTGCTGCAGAACGTCACCAAGTACACCGGCCGCACCATCTACACCGTGACGGACAGCACCGGCGACGGGATGCTCAACCAGAACGACACGCTCGTTCCCTTCAACCTCGCCAACATCAGCAAGCTGCGCCAGTACCTGGCGGTGGGCGGAGCGCCGCTGTGCCCCACCGGCACGCTCACCACCTACAAGCCGGGCCTCATCCTCACCCGGATGAAGATGCCCCTGCAGACGGATCTGCCGAAGGCGGCGTTGATGATGACCACGGCGGGCCTGCTGGGGCTGCCGGCTCTTCCGACGACCTCGGACTATGACTTGCTGTGCACGGCGCTGGTCATCCAGTACGTGCGCGGGCAGGATCTGTTCGACGAGAACGCGAACGGCTCCATGACCGACACGCGGCCGTCCGTGCTGGGCGACATCTTCCACTCGTCGCCGGTGGTGGTGGATCCCCCGTCGGACAAGTTCGCCTGCGACCTGGGCATCAGCAACCAGTGCGCGCGCACGCTGTATGCCGTGCCCAACGACCGGACGGGGCTGGGGGCCACCCCCATGGCCGACGCGCGCGAGTTCCCCGCCACCTGCGAGACCGGGACGACGCAGACGAAGCCGTTGGACCCGTACGACTCCTACCAGTTCGTCAACCGCCAGCGCGAGCGCCTCATCCTGGTGGGCGCCAACGACGGCATGCTGCACGCCTTCAGCGACGGCGCGGGCGAGCTGAAGGACGCCAAGACGTGCGACTACCAGTACACGGGCGGCTCGGCCGACGGTGGCAAGGAGCGCTGGGCCTTCATCCCGCCGGACCTGCTCCCGCGCCTGCAGGAGATGCTGCAGGGCCACACCTACTTCGTCGATGGCGACATCATGGTCCGCGACATCTGGGCGGACACGAACGGCGACGGCACGAAGTCCTGGGACGAGTACCGCACCATGGCCGTGGTGGCCGAGGGCCGCGGTGGCATCCACTACTTCGCGCTGGAGCTGAAGTGGAGCTCGGATGGCAAGACGGCGCTCGGGGCGCAGGCGCCGGCCTTCCGGTGGATGTTCCCGCAGCCGTGCACGGACGAGGCGCAGCGCTTCGGCAAGACGCTGCTGAGCCTCAACCCCAAGCCCCCGCCCATCGGCCCCGTGCTGCTGCAGTCCACCACCGGGCAGGCGCGCCATGGCGCGGAGGGTCCCAAGAGCGAGGAGCGCTGGGTGGCGATGCTGACGGGCGGCTGGTCTCCCGGCAACGAGAAGGGCCGCGGCATCTACATGGTGGACGTGTGGAACGGCGTGGTGAACGGCCGCAAGGACAACCTGCTGTGGAAGTGGGAGTTCGTGGACCCCGGCGCCAGCGGCACCCCGCTCAACCCGGATGATCCGCGCAAGGCCATGACGTATGGCTTCGCGGCGCCGGTGGCCATGGCGGACTACGGCCCCAATGGCAAGGCGGCCCCGGACGGCTTCTTCGACACCGGCGTGGTGGGCGACCTGGGCGGCCAGCTCTGGACGCTGCGCTTCTACCAGCCGGGCGTGCTCGACAGCACCACCAGGCTCATCAAGAACTGGAGCGGCGCCCGCGCCTTCTCGATGGACCGGGATGGTGCGGCCGCCGGTGACTCGAACAGCATCCGCAGCCGCGCGCCCTACTACTACCTGTCCTCGCTGGTGGTGCAGCCGGACAACAAGGCCCTGCGCGCCTATGTGGGCACGGGCAACCGTTACTCGCTGCTGGACACCGGCGCGGGCACCTGCCGCTTCGACAACCCGCAGGCGTGCTCCAAGCTGGGGTGCTCCGCGACGCAGGTGGCCTACAAGGAGACGCGCGGCACGGACTACCAGCGCCTGAGCAACGATTGGACGGACCGGCTCTACAAGAACGGACGCTACGTCGCCTTCAGCGGTGCCTCGCCCACGAACTACTGCGGCACGGCGGGCACCACGTTCCTCAAGGCCGAGTTCGAGTCCCGCAGCGCGTTGACGTGTCCCAAGCCCACCGCCGGTGGCACGGTCAGCTACGACTTCGCCAAGACGGTGGCGCAGTGCGGCCAGGATGCGTCGGGCGTCTTCGACTGCCGCGTGACGGACGCGGGCAACACGCTGAACATGAACGACCTGGATCTGAGCGGCTCCTCCACGGGGACCACGCTCGGCAAGAACCGCTTCTATGGCGTCTGGGTCTACGGCGGCACTCCGGACAAGACGGACCGCGTGTTCGACGAGGACATGGGCGGCGTGTCCACCAACATCGCCAAGAACTACGACTCGCGGCGGCTGACGGACACCGGCTCGTCGACGGGTACGGGCAACCTGGTCAACGTGACCAACGTGCAGTGCGATGCCAAGGGCGTCTGCACGTGCGCCTCCGGCAAGACGTGCGGCGCCAAGCTCATGTCGGGCTCGGAGGACTACGGCTGGTTCTACGAGTACGACGGTGTGGAGCACAAGACGGCCAGCGGCTCGGCGGTGCTGGCCAGCTGCACCATCTGGAACTCCATGTACCCCGGCCCTTCCAGCAGCGGCCCCTGCGCCGGCTCCACCAGCAACCTGGCCCGGCTCTTCCAGGGCGACTACATCTCCGGTGCGCCCAACTGCGCGACGGGCTTCTATGACAAGACCACCGGGTACGCGCGCTACCAGAGCCGCTCGGTGCTGGCGCCTCCTCCCGAGCCGGCCACGGCCATCCAGGTGTCGAAGACGGGCCAGGTGAAGTACAGCACCATGTTCGTCGAGCCCGGTAAGGCCCAGGCCAGCGAGGCCGCGGTGTCCTCTGGCGGCGACGTGCTGCAGTACATCTACGAGCTGCCCGTGTCGAAGGGCCTGCACCAGTGCCGCCACGACAAGATAAACGGCGGCCAGGCCTCCTGTACGCCCTCGGAGATGTAGCGGGGCGCTGTCGCAAGACACCGAGTCCCACCCCGGGGCCCGTCCTCGCCACGCGGCGGTGACGGGCCCCGTCGTTTCGCGGGCCCGCCCACACCGGCCGCGCGGGTGGAATCCACCGGAGAGCGGGCAGGGCAGGGCGGGCAGGCGGGCACCTGACATCTTCCCGAGGTACGGGCGATGCCGTAGCCTTCGGCTCCCCATGTCCCGGCGCGGTCCGTTCGCCCTCTGTCTCCTTCTCCTTGGTGCCTGCCAGCGGACCTCCCCTCCGTCCGCTCCGGCCGTCCCCGACGCGGGCACTCCCGCGGTGGCCGCGGTGCCCACGCCCGCCACCCCGCCCGTGCCCGAGCCGATTCCCCCGTGCGGGGCGGCGCCGGGGACCGCTCCGCTCGAGGCGGCGCTGGACTACCTGGACGCCAACAAGAACGCGGAGGCGCTCTCGTGCGCCGCGCAGGCCTCGGCCCTCGAGCCGGACTCGGCCGCGGCGCACTCGGCGCGGGGCGAGGCCCTGGCCGCCCTCAACCGCACCGCGGAGGCGCAGGTGGCCTATGCCCGGGCGCTGGCCATCGACCCCAGCTTCCCGGACGCGCTGCTCGGCGCGGCGCACCTGTATGCCGTGCAGCTGCCCTCCAGCCGCGAGTACGACGAGCTGGGCGCCCTCTACGCCGAGCGTGGGCTGTCGCAGCCGGACGTGTCGCCGGAGCTGCTGCCACGCTTCGCCCTGGTGGCCGCCATGGCGCTCAACGACCTGGGGCAGGCGGGGGAGGCGCTCCAGCGCGCGAAGCTCGTCCTGGCGCGAGAGCCCCACAACCCCGAGGCCCTCTACGAGAAGGCGCTCGCTCTCTTCGAGCTGTGCCGCTTCGCCGAGGCCCGCGTGGCCTTCAGCGGCCTGGTGAACGACCCCGAGCGCGGGGCGCACGCGCACTACCACCTCGGCCTGCTGCTCGAGCGCGAGGGGAAGTGGAAGCTGGCGAAGGAGCACTTCGAGAAGGCCCGCGCCTTGTCGCCCGAGGACTTCCCGGAGCCGCCCACGCCCTCGGAGGCCGAGTTCCGCGACGAGGTGGCCCGCGCCGTGTCCGCCCTTTCCGAGGACATGCGGAAGGACCTCCACGGGATACCGGTGCGCGCCGAGGAGCTACCCGCGGACGCGGATCTGCTCTCCGGCGAGCCGCCCCTGTCTCCCGCCATCCTCGGCCTCTTCCGCGGCCCGCCGCTGGGCGAGCCCTGCGATGGCTCGGAGACGCCCTGCCGCTCGGTGGCCCTCTACCGCCTCAACCTCGCCCGCGCGGTGCGCTCCCGGGAGGAGCTGCGGGAGCAGATAAAGGTGACGCTGCTCCACGAAGTGGGGCACCTGCGCGGCGAGGATGATCAGGAACTGGCCGCGCGCGGCCTGGAATGACAAAAGGCACCCCATGGCCCGACCCACCTCCCTTCCCACCGTCCGCGTGAGTCTCAAGGGGGCCAAGGCCCTGCGCCGCGGCCACCCCTGGCTGTACCGCACCGAAGTGGTGGAGGTGCCCCAGACAGAGGAGCGCGGCGCCGTGGTGATGGTGGTGGACCCGCAGGGCAACCCCGTGGGCCAGGCCTTCTACGCGCAGCGCTCGCCGCTGGCGCTGCGGCTGCTCACGCGCAAGGGCCCCGCCGAGGAGAAGGTGGACGAGGCCTTCCTGCGCCACCGTTTGGAGCTCGCGCTCGCCCGGCGCGCGCCGCTGCGTCAGCGCGACGGCCTGCGTCTGGTGCACGGCGAGTCGGACCTGCTGCCCGGCCTCTTCGTGGACCGCTATGGCCCGGGCCTCACGCTGCAGACGCTCTCCGAGGGCATGGACGTGCGCAAGGAGTGGGTGGCGCGCACGCTGGCCGGGCTCACCGGGGCCACCCACGTGGTGTGCCGCGACGACGCCTCGGGCCGCGACTTCGAGGGCCTCACGCGCGAGGTGCGGCTGCTGCACGGCGAGGGCGAGGCCCGCTTCAGCTACCACGAGGGGGAGAACCTCTTCGAGGTGGACCTGCTGGGCGACATGAAGACGGGCGCCTTCCTGGACCAGGTGGACAACCACCTGCGCGCCGCCGAGCTCGCCCGGGGCGAGGCGTTGGATCTCTTCAGCTACCACGGGGGCTTCGCCCTGGCGCTCGGGCGCACCTGCGACTCGGTGCTGGCGGTGGAGCAGGACCCGAAGGCCGCCGAGCGGATTCGGGCGAACGCCGCGCGCAACGGGCGCGGCAACGTCACGGTGGACAACGCCAACGCCTTCGACGTGCTGCGCCGCTTCTCCGAGTCCGGCCGCCGCTTCGACACGGTGGTGGTGGATCCGCCGGGGCTCGCCAAGCGGCGCGAGGGCCTGGCCACCGCGCTGCGCGCCTACCACGAGCTCAACCTGCGCGCCCTCAAGTGCCTGCGCCCCGAGGGCCTGCTCGTCACCTGCTCGTGCTCGGGCAAGCTGTCGCGCGAGGCCTTCGAGGAGATGGTGCTCTCGGCCGCCGCGGATGCGAAGCGCCCGGTGCAAATCCTCGAGCGCCGGGGCGCGGGCCTGGACCATCCGGTGCTCGGCGGCCTGACGGAGAGCGAGTACCTCAAGGCCTTCTTCGTCCGGGCCCTGTAGGCGCCGGACGGGGGCTCCTCAAATTCCCATCTCCTCGCGCAGCCGCTTCACCTGCTTGAAGTACTCGCTGCGGGGGAAGGGGACGTTGAGGATGTGGAAGTCCTTCTTGGACAGGCCCACGCTGCCGAAGCAGTAGTTGCTGTCGGACATGTTGCGGCAGAGCACCAGGTAGGCGCTGCCGGTGCAGTTCTCGCTCTGCACGCAGTAGGCGCAGCCGTGGCACTGCTTGCAGTCCACGCAGTGCGAGCAGTTGTTGCACAGCTCGCAGCGGGTGCAGTGGGTGCACTGGTAGCAGCTGTCGCAGTCCTTGCAGAACATGCAGTTGGCGCACCGCTTACAGCCCTCGCACGCGTAGGAGCCGGGGTTGCCCGGGTCCGCCGAGTACAGCTTGGCGAGCCGCTGGTACTGCTCGAGGAACTCGCGCTTGCCCATGCCGGCCACCTCCTGGCGCGCCTGGGCCTCCTGCTCGAGCACCTCCGGGACGTTCGCCCGCGACCCTCTGTCCTTCACCACGGATGCTCCTTTCATCGCGAGTCCGCGCCCGCGGAGGTCCGCTCCAGGCGCGCCAGTCCCACGAGATCGATGTCACGCGCCACCCGGCGCACTTCCACGGTACCCGGAAATCCCCGGCTGCTTACCGCGACCACGTACCGGTTGCCCACCAGCAGGCTGGCCTCGGCCTGTCCCGTGGACTCGTCGTAGCGTACGAAGCCCACCGTCTGCTTGTCCTTCCAGAAGATGGGGGCGGTGGGATCATTCAGCTCCCGGCCCCGGCTCTCCTCGGCCGCCGCGATGATGGCCAGCCCCAGCTTCTTGCCCAGGCTGGTGTCCACGATGCGCACCTTCACTTCCCGCTCCTCACCGTGGGTGAAGCTGCGCTCGGCCTCGCTCACGGCCACCTCGCCGTAGCGGCCGGTGGAGCCCGCGTCCCGCACGTGCCCCAGGCCCTCCAGCGTCTCCGGGAGGAAGCGCCGCAAGTCCTCGAAATGCGTGCAGGGGAAGGCCGCCGGAGTGTCCACCGGAGCCGTCTCCGACACGGACGGTGTCGTCTTTCCACCACCGGTGCAGGCCGTCCCCGCGACGAGCACGAGGAGAAAGAGCCGCCGCGGAAAAGAATAGTCGCGCACGGGGGAATCAAAGGGTATCCCCGAGCCGCGCGCAATGGACCTCTCGAAGCTCAACCCCCCGCAGCGCGAAGCCGTGCTCACCACCGAGGGCCCCTTGCTGGTCCTGGCGGGCGCGGGCAGCGGCAAGACTCGCGTCATCACCCACCGCATCGTCCACCTGCTCGACCAGCGGCCGGGTGGACTGCTGGCCCGCAACATCCTCGCCGTCACGTTCACCAACAAGGCCGCCACCGAGATGAAGGAGCGGCTGGTGCACATGGCCGGGCCCCGGGCCCAGAACGTGCTGGTGTGCACCTTCCATGCCTTCGGCGCCGAGATGCTCCGCGAGGACATCTACCGGCTGGGCTGGCCCAAGAAGTTCACCATCGCCGACCAGGGCGATCAGGTGGCCATCATCAAGCGGGCCATGCGCGACAGGCGCATCGACGACAAGACGTTCGATGCGCGCAAGGTGCTCACCCTCATCTCCAAGGCGAAGAACGCGGGCAAGACGCCCGAGCCGCTCGGAGAGGGCAAGGGCGACGACTACGACATCATCGCGCACATGGTCCACGAGGCCTATCAGCTCGCGCTCAAGGCGCAGGGCTCGGTGGACTTCGATGACCTGCTCATCCTCCCGTCGCGGCTGCTGCGCGAGCACGAGGACCTGCGCCAGAAGTACACCAGGCGCTTCCGCTACCTCCTCGTCGACGAGTTCCAGGACACCAACCAGGCCCAGTTGGATCTGCTCAAGCTGCTGGCCAGCGGCGAGACGCGCAACGTGTGCGTGGTGGGCGACGACGACCAGTGCATCTACAGCTGGCGCGGCGCCGAGGTGCGCAACATCCTGAGCTTCGACTCGTACTTCCCGGGGGCCAAGGAGGTGCGGCTGGAGCAGAACTACCGCTCCACGCAGGTGGTGCTGGACGCGGCCAACGCCGTGATCGCGAAGAACCCCGAGCGCAAGGCCAAGCGCATGTGGTCCGAGCGCAAGGGGGGCACGCGCATCAAGGTGGTGACGGCCCCCAGCGAGGAGGAGGAGGCCCGGTACGTGGCCCACGAGATTTCGAAGCTCGTGGCCGGGGGCATTCCGGCGGATGAGATCGCCGTCCTCTACCGCGTCAACGGCCAGGCGCGGCCCATCGAGGAGATGCTGCGCGAGAAGGACCTCCGCTACGAGGTGGTGTCGGGCAGCGAGTTCTTCGACCGGCGCGAGGTGAAGGACGTCATCGCGTACTTCAAGCTGATCGCCAACCCGAGGGACGAGACGGCGCTCTTGCGCATCATCAACGTGCCGGCCCGGGGCATCGGTGACGTCACCATGGAGCGGCTGGTGGCACACGCGCGCCGCGACAGCGTGACGCTCTGGGGCGCCATGGAGCGCGCGGACCGCTACGAGGACCTGCCCAAGGGCGCCGCGGAGAAGGTGAAGGACTTTCTCGCGCTCGTGGAGCGCTACCGCCAGTCGTACGAGCACGGCCAGCTCGCGGCGGTGACGCGCAAGCTGCTCGAGGAGATCGGCTACAAGGACGACGCGAAGTCGCTCACCACCTCGCAGGCCAGCGCGGACCGGAAGCTCAAGTCCATCGACCAGGTCATCAACTCCCTGGAGGCCTTCGAGAAGCGCGAGGGCCCCAAGGCCAGCCTGCTCACCTACCTCAACCGGCTGAGCCTCGACACCCGCCAGGAAGAGGAGGAGGTGCCCGGCGGGCACAAGGCCGTCACCCTGATGACCCTCCATGCCTCCAAGGGCCTGGAGTACCGGGTGGTCTTCTTCATCGGGATGGAGGAGGAGCTCATGCCCCACAAGGGCATGCAGGGCGAGGCCCAGAACCTCGAGGAGGAGCGCCGGCTCTGCTACGTGGGCATTACCCGGGCCAAGGAGCTGCTCTACCTGACGCGCTCGGCCATGCGGGTGAAGCGGGGGAAGGAGGTGCCGCGCACCCCCTCGCGCTTCCTCGACGACATCCCCCCGGAGCTGGTGGAGCTGGAGGACCTGGACGCCCCCCGGAAGGGCCCCCCCACCCCCGAGGAGAAGAACTTCTTCGCCAACCTCAAGGAGCGCTTCAAGGCGCCCCAGCCCGCCGGGCCCCTCAAGGCAGGCGGGGGAGCGGCCCCTCGGCCGGTTCCGACTGTCGGAGGGACGGCGCCCCCCGCTCCAGCCCCCAGCGGAACCGCGGGTGGGCCACGCTGAACGCAGAGCGACCTTGACTTGCCTCTCGCCCGCCTCTAAGACGGTCGGCCTTTCCGGTCCAACCTGGAAGTTCTCAGGGTGGAACCGTGGTTGCTACGGCTACAGGCGCTTCGGGCGCCAACCATGCTTTTGGAGTTCAAACAATGTCGCAGAGGACCTACAGCGCCAAGCCGGCGGATATCAAGCGCGACTGGCACATCATCGACGTGAACGGGAAGGTGCTGGGCCGCGCCGCCAGCCAGATCGCCACGCTGCTCAAGGGCAAGCACAAGGCGATGTACACCCCGTCCATGGACACGGGTGACCACGTCATCGTCATCAACGCCGAGAAGGTGCGGGTGACGGGGACGAAGGAGCAGGCCAAGATGTACTACCGGCAATCCATCGCGGGTTTTCCGGGCGGCCTGAAGAGCACCAACCTGGCCAAGCTGCGTGCGCGCCACCCCGAGGACATCATCCTCAACGCCGTGCGCCGGATGCTGCCGCGCAGCGCGCTCGGCCGGCAGATGATGACCAAGCTCAAGGTGTACGCCGGTGATCAGCACCCGCACGCCGCCCAGAAGCCGGTGGCGCGCGAGGTCGAGGCGTAGTCCTTCCTTCTTCCCCAACTTTCAGCACCTTTTAGAGAAGAGACGACATGGCTACCGCCACCGAGAAGGGTTTTTATGGCACCGGCCGCCGCAAGGAGGCCACCGCGCGCGTGTGGATCCGCCCGGGCACCGGCGTTGTGATTGTCAACGGCCGCGACATCAACGTGTACTTCGGCCGTGAGACGTCGAAGATGATCCTGAACCAGCCGCTCGACGTGCTGGAGCACAAGGGCAAGATCGACATCGAGGTCAACGTGCGCGGCGGCGGTCTGAGCGGCCAGGCCGGCGCCATCCGCCACGGCCTCTCGCGCGCCCTGTGCAACTACAACCCCGACTTCCGCCCCGCGCTGAAGAAGGCCGGCTTCCTCACCCGCGATGCTCGCGCGGTGGAGCGCAAGAAGTACGGCCAGCCGGGCGCGCGTCGCCGGTTCCAGTTCTCCAAGCGCTAATCCGCGTTCACGCGGTTTCGCTGGGAGTAGTGCACGGCGGGGGTTCCTTCGGGAGCCTCCGCCGTTGTGCTTTGCGGGCCCAGGGCAGCCAGTCGAGCCCGCCCAAAGGCCTCCCTCGTCGGACAGTTTGGGCGTGCTAGCATCCCGGCCCATCCATGGAACTCAACGAGATCCTCCAGATTGCGCTCCGCGGCGGTGCCTCGGACATCCACCTCAAGGCGGGCCTGCCGCCCATGTTCCGCGTGGACGGCTCGCTGATGCCACTGAAGGACGGCAAGCGGCTGCCTCCGGAAGAGGTGGCGCGCATGGCGTTCGGCATCATGAACGAGTTCCAGAAGGAGAAGTTCAAGCAGAGCAACGAGGTGGACCTGGCCTACGGCGTCCCCGGGCTCGGCCGCTTCCGCGTCAACGTCTTCCAGCAGCGCGGCACCATCGGCGCGGTGATGCGCGTCATCCCCACCAAGGTGATGGCCATCAAGGAGCTGCTGCTGCCGCCCATCCTCGAGAAGATCTGCCAGGACGAGCGCGGCCTCATCCTCGTCACCGGCACCACCGGTTCGGGTAAGTCCACCACGCTCGCGGCGATGATCGATCACATCAACGCCACCGAGACGAACCACATCATGACCATCGAGGACCCGATCGAGTTCCTCATCCGCGACAAGCGCTCCATCGTGAACCAGCGCGAGGTGGGCGTGGACACGATGTCCTTCGCCCAGGCGCTCAAGAGCGCGCTGCGTCAGGACCCGGACGTCATCCTCGTGGGCGAAATGCGAGACCACGAGACCATCGAGACGGCGCTCGCGGCGGCGGAGACGGGCCACCTGGTGATGTCCACGCTGCACACGCTGGACGCCACGGAGACCATCAACCGCATCGTCTCGGCCTTCCCGCCGTACCAGCAGAAGCAGGTGCGCATCCAGCTGGGCAGCGTGCTCAAGGCCGTGGTGAGCCAGCGCCTCATTCCGCGCGCGGATGGCAAGGGCCGCGTGGCCGCCGTGGAGGTGCTGCGCTGCACCGCCCGCGTGAAGGAGCTCATCGAGGACAAGGACCGGACGAAGGAGATTCCGGACGCCATCTCCCAGGGCTTCGACACCTACGGGATGCAGACCTTCGACCAGTCGCTCATGTCGCTGGTGAAGCAGGGGCTCGTCACCTACGAAGAGGCCCACCGCCAGGCCACCAACCCGGACGACTTCGCGCTGCGCTTCTCCGGCATCAGCGCCACCTCGGACTCGAAGTGGGACAACTTCGAGGCCGGCGGCGCCAGCAAGCCCGTGCCCGGCTCGTCCAGCTTCGGTCAGAGCCAGCAGCCCGCCCCCGCCGCGGCCCCGGCCCGTGTGCCCACTCCCGCCGCGGCCCGTCCCGGCGTTCCCGGCCCCGCCTCCGTGCCCCGTCCGGGCGTGCCCGCCGCGACTCCTCCGGCCTCCCGCGTGGGCGTCCCGGCGGTTGGCGGCGCGGCCCGTCCCGCGGCTCCGGCGCCCGCTGCCGCCGCTCCGAAGCCCGCCGCCCCCGCCGCCCCGTCGGCCGACGACGACTTCCAGATCGAGCGCTTCTAATCCACTGCGGGGAGAGTGACCGAAGGTGCTCTCCCTCTCCTACGCCTCCTCGTCTCCGAGTTGCGCCCGCAGCCGCGAGAGCCGCTGCGGTCCCACGAGCCCCTCCTTCGCCAGCACCTGGAGGAAGTCCACCGTGGCGCGCAGGCCCGCCTCCATCTCCTCCTCGGGCTTGCCGGCGATCTCCGACTCGTAGAGCGCCTCCAGGTGCTCGGGGTTGATGGGGGTGGGGCCCTCGCCCCAGGCGGTGTTCACCAGCGCCCGCGAGATGCGCCCCCGCACGTTCCTGTCGTTCTCGTCCCGGCCCGCCTTCTCGAAGCCGAGGACGAGCGCGTCCACCTGCTCGCGGGTGAGCGCCGCCAGGGCGGGCACCTCGCCGAGCGTCTCCTGGACGTACGTGCTGTCGAACGTCTCCACCTCCTCCTCGTAGCCGAACGCCTCCTCCAACAGGATGGAGGCGATGAAGGCGTCCCTCTCGTCCTCGGTGGCGCCCTCCTCCTCGAGGGCCTCGCGGGCCCGGGCGGTGGCGGCGGAGAGGGCCGGGTCCTCGGAGATGGCGCGCGTGGCGGCATAGGCGGCCAGGAAGACGACCGCCGCCTCGGCGTCCGAGGACAGGTGACGCTTGCCCTTGCCTCCCATCAGCTCGTTGCGCTTGTCGGGGTGGGCGGCGGCGGTCTGGGCGAAGAGCCGCTCCTCGGGCTCGAGCGGCGCGCCGTCCTTCTCCTTCTGGAGCGTCTCGCGGGCGGCTTCGGGGCTGAGGTAGCGGGCGATGAGGGGGTGCATGCCGCGCCTGTTACCACATGCTAGAGAGCAGGCGATGGACTCCGAGGACGCCACCCCCGAGGAAGTCAGGCGCGCGACGGACGCGTGCCTGCGTCTGTTGGCCGCCCGCCCCCGCAGCCGGCACCAGCTGCTCACGGCGCTCGAGCGCAAGGGCTTCTCCGAGCCGGTGCGTCAGGCCGCGCTGGCCCGGGTGGAGGGCTGGGGCTACCTGAACGACGAGCGCTTCGCCCGGGAGAAGGCCGAGGTGCTGCTACGCGGGGGCAGATATGGCCCCGAGGCCGTCCAGCGGCGGCTCGAGGCCCAGGGGCTGAGCCGCGAGGCGGCGAGCGCGGCGGTGGACTCGGCCCGTGGCGCGGTGGAGTTCGACGCGGAGGCCGCCGCCCGCCAGGTGCTGGAGAAGCGGGGCCTGCTGGGCCGCGAGCTGGAGCCCAAGGAGAAGGCCCGGGCAGGCCGCCTCCTGGTCAGCCGGGGCTTCTCGGAGGACGTCATCCAGCGGGTACTCGGTGACTCGACGCTGGAACCTTCGGGTCCGGGCGACTAGCTTGCCTTGCTACCCATGCGTTTCCTTCGAGCCGTCTGTCTGACCGCCCTCCTGTGCAACGCCGCCGGCTGCGCGGCCCTCTCCGCCGGCCAGGCCGGAGACCCCGATTTCGCCTCCGCCGCCGAGACCAACCTCCAACTGGGCGACGAGGCCCTGGAGCGCAAGGACTTCCTCCAGGCCGAGCGGTACTACGAGCACGTCCGCACCAAGTTCCCCTACCTCGAGGTGGCCAACGAGGCGGAGCTGAAGCTGGCCGACCTGGACTTCGCCCAGGAGCGCTTCGCCGAGGCGCGCGAGAAGTTCCAGTCCTTCATCAAGCTCCACCCCACGCACCCCAAGGTGGACTACGCCGCCTACCGCGGGGCCCTCACCCACTTCGCGGACATCCCCTCGGACTTCTTCCTCCTGCCGCCCTCGACGGAGAAGGACCAGACCGAGGTGGTGGCGGCGCTGGCCGCGCTCAACGACTTCGTGCGCCAGTACCCCAACTCCCAGTACGTCTCCGAGGCCAAGGAGAAGGTCGAGCAGACGCGCCTGCGCCTGGCCAATCACGAGCTGTACGTGGCCAACTTCTACGCCCACCGCAAGCGCTGGAAGGCCGTGGCGCAGCGGCTGGAGGGGCTGCTGAAGAACTACCCGGGCACTCCGGCCGAGGAGGAGGCCCTCTTCGATCTGCATGAGGCCTACGTGCAGCTCAATGAGCCCGAGCTCGCCAAACAGACGTTGCAGCGGGTCATCGAGCGCCTGCCCGGGACCTCCGCCGCCGAGCGGGCCCGGCGGATGATGGGCTCGTGAGCCAGTCCGACGCCTGGAGCCGGCTGGGCGGGGTGCTCATCGCCCTGCTGGCCGCCGCGGCCGCCGGGGTGGTGTTGGTGCCCCGCTGGTTGGGGGTCGCCGCCGGTCCCGAGGTGGAGATCATCACCTACCTCAAGACGACCGAGCGCGACGGGGTGTCGCTCGCGCTGCCCGGGGTGGGCGAGCCGCTCCAGTCCCAGGCGCACCACTTCGCGCGCATCACCGTCACCGTGGACCCGGAGGGCGAGCGCGCCGTGGCCTGGGCGACGCTGGACCTCCGGGGCCGGCTGGGCTCCACCGAGGTCAGCTCCCTGGGCGTGGAGCGGGTGCCCTTCGTCCGCCGTGGGCGGGACTGGGTGCCCGAGGGGCTCATTGCTCCCCGTCTGGCGGCGGTGGTCCGGGCGCTGGAGTTGCGGCGCACGGCCCTGGAGGCGGGCAGCCGCGAGAGACTGGCGGCCCTGCTCGCGCCGGAGGCACCGGCCGGGGGTGGGGAAGGGGAGGCGGAGCTGGCGCGGCTGCTGGAGCTCCAGCGGCGCCGCTACCGGGCGGAGGCCTGGTTCCTGCGGCTCGAGCGGGACGACGCCGTGGCCACCGAAGCCTGGCGGATGGAGGGGCAGCTCCCCTCCCGGCCCGTGGACGAGAGGGGCCAGCGGCGGCTCTCGTTGATTCGTAATGGAGAGGAATTCTTTTTTTCGCCCGGTCTCATGTAGGCTAGGCGGCCATCATCTGGACACGGCGGTGAGGGGTGGGTGGGGTGAGGGCTGAGGGGCGCCGGTGGCCAGGGCAACACTCATCATCGAGGGCGGTAGCACCGTGAGCACTCCGACGCCGGGCAAGACGTTTGCGCTCAAGTTCATCTCCGGCAAGTACCAGGGCGGCGAGTTCCCGCTGAAAGCGGAGAAGCAGATCGTCATCGGCCGCTCCAGCGAGCTGGACATGGTGCTCGTGGAGGACATGGTCTCGCGCAAGCACGCGCGGATCGTCGTCAACGGGACCGGGCAGATCTCCATCGAGGACCTGGGCTCGACCAACGGCACCTTCGTCAATGGCGAGAAGGTGAAGCAGGCGACGCTCAAGGAGGGAGATCGCATCCTGATCGGCACCTCCATCCTCAAGCTCATCCAGCAGGGCGCCGACTCGGTCAACGTGGACGAGAA
>NZ_JBJMQO010000077.1:0-219237 GCF_045802675.1 Archangium sp.
CCCTCGGACTCCGCTGTCGTCTGGTCCACCGAGCGCGTGAGAGCGGTACGCCGCTTCGAGTAGGGCCGTCCCGAGTATCCGGTAGCCCGCTACCGGGCAGCACGGGCACGGGCACGGGGTGGTGTGGTAGAGGCCAACGTCTCGGGTCTCCACCGACCGTCACCCCTTGGAGGTTGACTTCCGTGCTCCTCGCGTCACCGGCCAGCCTCCTCGCGCTGGCGCTCCTCGCCGCACCGCCCGGCGCCGTTGAAGCCCCCCTCCTCGCCGGGTGTGAGGCGGCAAGCCCCCACTTCGAGCTGGAAGCCGTACCCGATGAGCGAGCGCGGGTGGTGTGCGTCAGCCTGCACCTGCCCACCACGTTCCAGTTCAATTTCCCGCTCGTGCCAGAGTCGGTGGACCTCCAGGGGCGCGAGCGCTTCGAGGACGTTTCCGTGGGCGCACGGAGCTTCACGGTGGTGCCGCCCGACGACGTGGTGCCCGGCGAGGTGTTCCGGGTGGTGGTGCGCTTCGCCGACGGCGCGACCCCCGAGAGCGCGGTGTTCCTGCTGGTGGCCCACCCGGCCCTCTCGCCCCGGCGGGTGGAGGTGTTCCGCCGTGCGCGCCCGGTGGCCTCCTTCCAGCAGGAGGCCGCGGCGGCCACGGCCGAAACCCAGCGCTGCCAGGCGGAGGTAGGGCAGCTGCGCGCCGAGCGTACCGTGCCGGACGGGTTGCGCGGCATGATCGCCTCGGGGCTGGTGGGCGAGGAGGGTATTGCCGTCAAAGCACTCTCGACGAGCGTCACCCGGCAGAAGGGAAACGCGCTCGCCCTTCACGGCATCCGCAGTTCCCGCGCCGAGGGACGGGTGGCGGTGGAGGTGAAGCTGACGAATCCCGGCACGCGCCCCTGGACGGCGGTGGGCGCGGTGCTGCGGGACGCCCGGGGCGAGGTACTGAAGCTGCTGCCGCTCTGGCAGCCGGAGCCCATCCTCCCAGGCCCGGTGCCGGGCCGCGTGGTGGTGGAGGCGCAGGCCGAACCCACGGAGGCCCAGGGCCCGTACACCCTCACTCTCTGGGGCGAGGACGCGACGCGCGCCGTCACCCTCGGTGACGTGACGTTCCCATAGCCCGCTCGCGCAGGCCCCATGAGACCTGCTACGTCCTGCACGAACCTCCCAACCCTCCAGCTTGACCCGCACCTCTATACTCCCGTTGAATCCAGCAAAACCGGAGTGTGGCCTGTGCGGTCCGCTGGAGGTGTGCCGTGGTCCCTCGTCTTCCCCGCCCACGCCTCCCCGGCGCGCAGTGGCGCCCCGCGCTGGGCGCCTGGTTGCTCCTCTTCTTCTTCATTCAGTCCGCCTGTGCCACGAGGGCTCCCTGGGGCGGCCTCACGCCGGGCTACCGCTACTCGTCTGCCCAGCGTCAATTACTTTTTCCCCTTGGCGACAATTACACTTCCCCATCGGGTTGATGTCCTGACTGCGTTCACTTCGTCGTCGCCGTAGTCGTCGTCACGTTCACCGGGGTCTCTGGCTCAGTCACCTCCTGTGCTGTGGACAGGGCTGTAGATGAGGGGGGCCTGGGGGAGACTCAAAACCTGTGGACAGGCTGTTACTCGTCCCCAGCCGCCTTGCGTGGGGCCTTGTCGGTGCTCTCCCGGCTCTTCGCCTTCTCGCTGCGGTAGCTGTCGCCGGTGAGCTCCAGAATCAGCGCGTGGTGCACCACCCGGTCAATTGCCGCCGCTGTCGTCATCGCGTCCTTGAAAATCCTGTCCCACTGCGAAAACACCAGGTTGCTCGTAATCAGGACGCTCCTGCGCTCATAGCGCTGGGCCAGGAAGGTAAACAGCACCTCCATCTCCTCCCTGTCCTGCTGGATGTAGCCGATGTCGTCGATGATGACCGCGTCGTACCCGTCCAGCCGTCGCAGCTCCTTCTCCAGCAGGAGGTTCTTCTTGGCCAGGAGCAGTCGCTGCACCAGCAGCACCGCCGGGACGAAGAGCACCTCGTAACCGCGCTGCACCAGCTCGTGGCCTATGGCGCTCACCACGTGCGTCTTGCCGCGCCCCGGCAGTCCGAAGGCCAGCACGTTCTCCGCGCGCTCCACGAAGCCGCCCTCGCACAGGGCCGGTAGCTGGCGGCGCACCTTGGCTGGCAGCTTCTCCTGCTCGAGTGTGGCGAGCGTCTTGTCCGTGGACAGCCCCGAGGCCTTGAGCAGCCGCTCTATCCGCCGGCCCCGGCGCTCGCTCAGCTCCAGCTCCACCAGCTGACGCAGGTAGTGCGGGCACGTCCAGCCCTCCTGCCCGGCGCGCCTGGCCAGCTCCTCGTGGTGGGCTGCGAATGCCGGCAGCTTCAGCGCTCGCAGCAGCATGGCCAGCGTCTGCTGCTGCTCGCCCTCGGCCGTTGCCGCTGCTCGCAGGGAAGTGGAGGTGGTGCTCATGAGGCCACCTCCCGCTGCTCCACCAGCAGTGCGTCGTAGCTGCTCAGGTCCACCTCGGGCTGTGCCAGCTCGGGCACCTCGGGCCGGGCCGGCGCCACCAGCGTCTTCACCTGCTCGGCACCGCGCAGCCCACCTTCGGCCAGCAGCCGCGCCAGCACCTGTTCCACCTGCGCCTCCAGCGTGGAGGCCGAAAGGTGAAGAATCCGCAGGTACTCCACGTCCGCGGCTCTCCCCTCGTGCACCCGCTGCAGCTCGTCGTACGCCTGGCGCAATACCAGCGAGGGGAAGAGGTCCTCGCGGTAGCGGTACTGCGCGAAGGCCCCAGGCTTCTGCACCAGCGACCAGATGATGTGCCGGTAGTTGATTCGGTGCCCGTTGCGACCCACGAGCCTGTCCACCTCCAGCTGCGGCTTTCCCGCGTGCAGCACCTCCAGCCTGTCGTCGTACACGCGCACTCGCACGCGCTGGCCCACCAGCCGCGAGGGCACCGAGTACGTGTTGTGCTGCACCCGGATGGTGCTCCACGCCGTGACGACTACCTCCTGCTCGCTGTACTCCACCAGCCGCTGCACCGACAGCGGCCTCATCACCGCCAGCTCCTCCTCCACCTTCGCTGCACGCAACCGGTTGGCCTTCTCCAGCACGCCCTGCACCCAGCTCTCGTACGCCGCGGCGCTCTCGAAATCCCGGCTGCCGCGCATCAGCAGGTGCTGCAACAGCCGACGTTTGAGCGCGCCGTTGAGCGCCTCCACGTCCCCGTTCTGCTCCTTCTTCCCCACTTCAATGGTGCGCGGCTCCATGCCCAGGTGCTTCATGAGCGCGAGGTACTCCGCGTTGAAGCCTCGCTTGCCGTTGCGCAGGTCATGCGTGGCGCTGGTGGAGTTGTCCGTCTGGTGGTAGCGCGGCACCTTCCCCAGCCGGAAGACGGCCGCCTGCACCCCGCGCTTGATGGCCGCCATGGACTCCGAGTGGCACACCGTCGCCCATTCCCAGTTGGAGTAGGGCAGCACCGGGTGGCACAGCAGGTGCGCGAAGGCCTGCCCTCCCACCGTCACCCCCAACTCACTGGCCCAGGTGAAGTCCGTCTGCATCGCTTCCCCGGGCCGATGCTCCTGGGCGAAGAACACCCGCTTCTCCGGCCCCTGCTGCGCTCTCCACTGGCGTACTCGCCTCTGCAACGTGCGCAGCTGCCCCGGCTTGTATCGTCCCGGCTCCCGAGCGCACAGCTCCTCGAAGAGCGTCTTGGCCTCCAGCTCCGGCGCCTCCTTCAGCCGCTCGGCCAGGCTGGCCCACTGCTCCTCGAAGGGGTCGTCCCTCGTCCTCCAGGTGCGCTCCTGCTCGAGCTCCGAGGGGAACTTCCCCTCCTTCACGTACTTGCGTGCCGTCTTGCGGTCCATCCCCGCCCGGGCCGACGCCAGCCCGATGCGACCGTGCTTCGCCATCTCTTCCATCAGCTTCCTCACCTGGGCATCCGTCGTCCTCACCCGCCCATCCGAACCTCGGAAGTCACCGGGTTTCTACCGACGGCTGCCGTCACTCAGGATGGGGAGGTGTAGTTGTCGTTGCTGGGGAGGTGTAGTTGTCGCTGAGCACTCGTCCCTCACGCCTCCGCCTGCCCCCAAGGCGCGTGTGCCCCCATCCGCGGAGCCCGGCCTCGAGAAGGCCGCCGTATACGTCGCAGCCTTCCTGGAGCCCGGCACTGTCGCCACCCGGCCCGTGCCCATTCCCAAGGCGGACTTCCAGCGGACCTTCCAACGGCTCAGCCAGGACGTGCGGCTGGGGCAGCGCACGCCACGCGAGGCCGCCCTGGAGTTACTGCGCATGTCCAAACAGCAGGAGCAGGAGGTGGAGACGGTGGCGAGCATGGGAGAGTGGAACCTGGAGACGTACCGGGGCCAGGGCTACTCGCTGGTGCCGGAGAAGCAAGAGGGGCCGGTGTCCCTCACCCCCGCAGCCCATGAGGCCCTGAAGCAGCAGTACCTCCAATGGTGCGCCCCCCAGGGCGGCGGCGACTGCTTGCGTCTGCTGGACGATGGGCCCTACCTGAAGGCCGATGACCGCTACACCTTCGCCCTCGCCCTGGCCTTCGGCCGGGTGCTCGACGAGACGCAGCAGGCACTCAAGGCCGAGCTGTTCAGCGTGCAGGCCCTCGTGTCCATGGTCGTCTGGACGGTCGCCCTCTACTGCATGATGTGGGTAGTCCCCGAGCCGACGACCAAGCTCCTGGCCGCCAGCCTGACCGTCATTCTCATGGGCTACCTGGGCCTGAGCACGGTGTACGGCCTCATGGACGGCTGGGCCCGTCTGGTGATGGCGGCCGGTGAGGCCTCCACCTTCGACGAGCTGCGCGCGGCCGGGGAGGACTTCGGCAAGGTGCTGGGCGAGGACGCGGCGCGCGCGATGATTCTCGCTGTCTCCACATTGGCCGGGCACACGCTGGGGCAGGTGCTGCCCCGGCTCAAGTCCCTGCCGGGCTTCACCCTCGCGGCGGAGCAATTCGACGCGCAGGGCGGCGCCGCCGTCATGGCGCACGCGGAGGCTGTGGAGGCGACGCTCGAGACGGAAGGCGCCCTGGCCAGGGCCGTGGCGGCGACGGAGGAGGTGGCCACCTCCCCGCAGGGCCCCTTGGCCATCGTCATGCTCAAGAAGGGGCATGGGCCTGGGCGGGAGACGGCCCGAGGAGGCCGCTCCGCGGAAACCGTCATCCGCCACCGGGGCGGCAACCGGCAGGTTCAGCTCAGTGATGGGCAACGATGGCATCTTCCCCCCGGCAAGTCCGTGGCCGACATTCCCGCCGAGGACAAGGTGGGCGACATGCGCCAGGAGGCGGTCAACAACGCCGCCAAGAAATGGGGGCCTCACCGCCTCAGCCAACAGGAGAAAGCCGCCATCAGAGATGCAGAAAAGCAGGGCAAATACTGGCTAGCACGCCTGTTGGAGCGCGAGGCCCGGGGGCGCTTCGTCCAGGAGGAGGTCAAAGCCGTGTTACCAGGACGCCTTCGGTTCAACCATCATGGCGTCGACGTGGTTGATCTCTCGCCTGGAGGGCTCAAGTACGAGATTCTCTCCGGCACGGAGTCGAACCTAGCACGTCATGGCCGACGCCTAGCGGGCGAGTTCTTCCGGATGCTCACCTTCTAAAAGGGGCAGCCATGGCGTGGCTGGAGAACGTCCTCATCGAGAACAAGGAGATTGAAAACGAGCGTCTGGAGCTGACGGACAAGAACTCGCTCTACTTTCTGGGTCCTGACCTGTCGCTGCGCAACTGCACCATCACCTTGAAGGTCTCCGCCAGGAACCTGATCATTCTGGGAGCACGGTTCATCGACTGTGCCTTCGAGGTGAAACAGGAATTGAAGAACCACCAGCAATGGGTGTTCGCCTCCCTCAAGGGGTGCCGGTTCAAGGGGCGCCTGACGGGCTGCGATTTCGGACACTGGCCCGACTACTCAGAGCGGGCGAAGCATGGGTCCATCAAGGATTGCGACTTCACCGAGGCCTGCATGGACGGATGCCGCATCATGGGGTGCGACCCCTCCACCATCCGCTTTCCCAAGTGGCCCTGCTTCACCATCCTGGACCCCATCGGGCGAGCACGTGAGCTCAACAGTGTCCAGTGGCCCGGGCGCTTTGGCTCTGTTGTGATCGAGGACCTGTACGACCAACCGCCTCCTACCAAGGCCCTGACGTTCTTCGCCCCCGCCGAGGCGAAGCGATACGATGCCACGCCTGAAGAGTTCCGAGCCGTTGTCGAGAAGTTCAACCGCATCGTCTACTAACGGGACGGTGCGAAGAGAGGCGGCGGCTCGTCCAGCACCGCCAACGCTCCACTGGGTTGCCCACTCCTCCACCCACCTCCAGGGTGCGTTCCATTTGCCCGGAATCGGTGTTCCACATGGCCCCGTGCACGCCCCTGCGTCGGTGAAGGGCCATCCAGCACAATAGGCGTGTCCTACCCTCGACGGTAGCGCCTCCCCTCCTACCTCTCCAGTTTGGCGGGCCTTTTCTTGTGCGGGCCGCCATGCTACTTGATTGAACACCCGACCATGAAAAGACAACCTGTATGAACAGAAAGACACTCATGAGCCGGACTCGGGGTGAACATCTTCCTACCTGGCGTCTCATCCTCTGCTCCGGCCGGACGGCGCTCCCGAGGATGCGCCCACGCGTCCGGTGATGCCGCTCCCAGCTCCCGCTCAAACCTCCGAGGAATCTTCCATGGATACACCGCGCACTTCCGAGGCCCCCATCCGACCCCAAGGCCCGCGCAACCTCCTCTTCCAAGGAGCCGACTATCGCTACGAGTACGTGCGCCCGCTCATCGACAACATGGTGCTCGCCAGGCGCACTGCGCTCCGGGGAGGCGAGCCCCCGAGCGACGTCCTCCTCCGGCGCGTGGTCCTGCCGCCCAAGCTGGAGCGCCGCCAGCGGGCCCTGGAGGAAGTGCAACTCGCCGCGCACCTCCACCACCCCCATATCGCCCAGGTGTATGGACTGGAGCAGTACGACGGGCGGCCCTACGTGGTGACGGAGTTCCTGCCGGGATGCTTCCTGGACACCGCCATCGGCACCGCGCTCGAGCGCCGCCACAAGCTGTCTCCCTCTCTGGCCTGTTACATCGCCGTGGCCCTGGCCGACGCGCTCCACTACGCCTGGCATTGCACGGACAAGAAGGGCCAGCCGCTGCATGTCGTGCACCGGGCGGTGAGCCCCATGACCATCCGGTTGGGCCTCGAAGGCCAGGTGAAGCTGACCGACTTCGGTGTGGCGTGGTCGGAACTGACGGGACGGACCCCTACCGCCCCGCATGTGCTGCGGGCGGACGTGGCCTACGGCGCCCCGGAGTTGATGCGCCTCCAACCGCCAGATGGCCGAGCGGATCTCTACTCACTGGGAATGGTGCTGCTGGAGATGTTGGCCGGCCACTACCCCTTGGATCCCCCGGACGTGGCCCAGCTTCCCCCAGAGGACCCAGCGGTGGCCCGGTACAACGCCCGTGTCCGTCCGGAGCGCCTGGCCTGGACGAGCGCTGGTGAGTTGGCGAACCGCATCCAACGCTTCGGCCCGGAAGACGTGGAGCGGGCGGCCCCTCACGTCCCCGGTCAGCTCAAGCGCATCGTCCACAAGATGCTGCGCTCCGATCCAGCGGACCGCTACCAGACGGGCGCCGAGCTGCGCGCGGACCTGCTGTCGTACCTGCAACAGGCCAAGCCCTTCGGGGCACCGGAGGCAGCGGCGGAACTGGCCGCGCTCGTTTTCAAGAAGAAATCCCCCGACGAGACGCACGTCTTCCCGGCCGAGAAGGGAGTCGTTCCCACCCCGGAGGAGGACGCGATGGCCTGGAAGAACAAACCCCAGCACTAGCCAGTCCCCATGGACACCCCCAAAACGACGAGCCAGAAGAAGAAGCTATCCGTTCACCTGGGAGAGACCTTCCGCGCCGCCCGGCAACAGGCGGGGCTGACCCAGGCAGAAGTGGCGGAGCGGGTGGGGCTGGCCACCGAAGTCTACGGACGGATAGAGCGGGGAAACACGCGCCCCAGTGTCCGCAGCCTGCGCCGCCTCTGCATGGTGCTCCAGGTGGATGCCAATGCCGCCCTGGCGATTGACGGCCACGAATCCGCGCAGTGGTCGCAGCCCTCGACGCCGGTCCAGAAGGACTCACCGAAGCTGAGCCGCCTGATTCGCACCTTGCGTGCGTTGGACGAACCGCATCTCGCGGCCGTCCACGCCATGGTGCTCGCACTTGCCAAGCTCCCTGGACAGCAGAAGCCACCCACTCCAGAGGAGGAACCTGCCGTCGAGCAACTCAAGGCTTGAGCGTGGAGTCAGCAACCTCGAGCAACTTGCGCACCAGCCCCAACTGCTCCGGGGGCCAGTCACGCAAGATGTGGATGATGCGGCTCAGTTCAGGGTGCTCGCCCGGCGTGGGTGGAGGCGGCTCCACGGGAGTCGCCGATGACAGCCCCTGCAGGGACAGGAGAACATCCGCGGAGAGGCCCAGGGTCAGACAGATGCGCCGCAATGAAGGCACGCTGGGCATCATCCCCCCTCGCTCGACTCGGCCGTAAACACCCGGCTCCAGGTCGACCTTGGCCGCCACCTCCGCCTGCGTGAGTCCCAACCGGAGCCGGGCAGCCCGGGCCGCATCCCCCAAGTGACGTTGCAGCTTCTCGTTCATGGGGGGCGTCTACCGCAAAGCGGGGGGAGTCGCGACCACACCGCCGAGAACGGGGAGGGAGACATGCCACGGTCATTGCCAGGCCCCCTCCCCGTCTGGCCGACTCACATCACGCGGCGGCGTGCTTCGCCGAAGCCCCCGAGGAGGGCTCGGCCTCCAGCCCCTCCTGCATCGCCTGCATGAACAGCTTCAGCTTGCCCATCGGCACATCCTGGACGCTGATGAGCGTCTGGCCCTCGCTGTTGCGCGAGGTCAGGCGAACGGGCGCGACCCCAGAGAAAGCCCGTGTGATGCTGTGCGTGATGAAGAGGAGACGCGCTTGGTCCGTCACCGGGACCTGCACCTTGGGCGGAGCCTTCTTGGACCTGGTGGCCCGCTCCACGTCATCCACGCTGCACTCCGCGAAGGGCTGCTTCGCCACCGTCTCATCGTCCTGCGGCACGTCGATGACCACGGGGCCCGGATCCTCACCCGCCGCCAGTACGATGCCGGTCTCCTGCGCGTAGACGAGCAGGGCCCGCAGCTTGTGGGGGCCGTACTGGGTGCAGGTCGCCTCCGGGAAGGCCTTGGCCACGCGGCCGTACAGACTCAAGGTCGCCTGCGAGATCGCCTTGATGTTCTGGTTGAAGTACGTCCGCGCGTCCTTGTAGCCGGCGTTGATCGCCAACCGGTTGTCCACGACGTAGTTGTAGAGGACGCCGATCTGGTGAGCGCCGGTATTGCCCTGCTGGACCAGGCCATTGATGGTGTCCTTGATCTGGTCGAGCGACATATCGGTACCGACTGCGGGATGGGTCGTCATGTGGGTTCCCCCTCTGCGCTGGCTGCCTGATTGCGGCCAAGCTGGACATGCCCATGAGCACGTCGTGGGCCAACGGAAGAAGCCTTTCAAGTCCGCCGGTTATGCAGAGAACCGACGGTCCCACCGGTCTACGAACGCGACGAACCGTCCAGAACAGAGGACGGTGTTTGCTCCGATGGCTGCAGACCCTGATAATGACGCGGCATATGTCGGAAGCTCGCGATGAGTTCCCACCCAAGGTGAGACGAGCGCTTCAAGAGCGAGCGGGGAATCGCTGCTCCAACCCTGGCTGCCGTTGTTCGACCTCAGGACCCAATCTCGATCCGGAGCGGGTGACCAGCATCGGAGTTGCGGCACACATCACCGCCGCAGCTCGCGGAGGCCCACGGTACGAGCCTACGCTAACCCCCGAGCAACGCAGTTCCATCAGCAATGGCATCTGGCTATGCCAGAACTGTAGCCGCCTCGTGGACGTGGACCCAGGCAGGTACCCCGTCGCCCTGCTGCGCGAATGGAGGATGCGCGCCGAGGATTTCGCGCTTGAAGAACTCGCAGCCCCGCAGCCGCATGAGCAGATGCGACGCCCAACGGAGACGATTGGCCGCTACTGGGAATGTCCTCTCTGCGGGAACACCGTGGAGCATGGGCTCCGCGTCTGCCTGGGCTGCCAGTCAGAGGTGGTGTACGGGGTAACGCAACGCGAGCTTCATGAGTATGCAAGGGGCGGGTTCATGGTCGGAGGCATGCTGAGCATCGTGGCCTACGGGTCACTCCCCGAATGGTTGAACAGTCGCTTCGGTTGGCACATCCGCCCGTTCTTCGGGTTCCACCCGCTGGCGCTCATGATTGGGGCTGCGCTCTGCATTGCAAGCGCTGCGCTCTTCATCAAACTGCCGGACGCGTGGCACCGCAGGAGACCGCCCCGCTTTATTCGGCCTTCTGTCACCAGCTGACGCAGCCTCATTCCAGCTGCCTGGATGCGGAATGTAGGACAAGGTATACGCCACTTCTCGACGTCGAGAAGTGAGGCCAACAAATCTTCAACGGCGCTAGGTTCTGCCGGGTATGCGACGCGCCATCCTTCAGCTGCTGCGCTGCCCCCGGTGCCGGCGCGGCCGGCTGATGCCGGAGCACGACACCGAGGTGCTCGTCTTCGGACCCCTGCACTGCCCCGAGTGCCACGCGAGCTTCCCGGTGACGGAGGGCGTGGCGGACCTGGTGCTGGAGACGGCCCCCTCGCCCCTGGCGCAGCGCGGAATGGAGCAGCGGCTCGTCGCCCGCTCCTACGAGCGCTACGTGCGCCCCGCCCTCCAGCGCGCCCTGGCCGCCCCGCCCCTGGACCGCGACAGCGAGTACCTCCTGTACCGCTCCCTGCTGGGCCAGCCCGAGGCGCCCGTGTTGGACCTGGGCACGGGCACCGGACTCTTCGCCCGGAGACTGGCGCGCGAGCCGGAGCTGCCGCTCGTGGTGGGACTGGACGTGTCACAGGCGATGCTCGAGGAGTCCGTGGCCCAGGCGCGCGAGGACGGCGTGCGGGTGGACTTCCTGCGCGCCGAGGCGCCCTACCTGCCCTTCCAGGATGGCTCGCTGGGGGCGGTGCTGCTGGCGCACTCGCTGCACTTCATCGAGGACATGGGCCGGCTGCTGCTGGAGGTGGGCCGCGTGTTGCGCCCCGGGGGCCGCTTCGTGGCCAGCACGTGGACGCCACCGGGCCGGGCCACCGCCTTCATTCAGCGCCGCGCCGGCCTCCACCCGCGCGAGGAGGAGGAGCTGCGCGATGCCCTGTCCGCCGTGGGACTGGTGGGCTTCGCCCGGTTGAAGCTGCCTCCACTGCTCGTGGTGAAGGCGGAGAAGCCCGTCAGATGAAGACGCCCGCCGAGGCGTCCAGGCGTACCTCGCGAGGCTCCTGGGCACGGCCCTCGGCCTCGAGCGGCGGCACCACGTCCTGGTGACGCTTCTTGCACTTGGGGCACTCGCACGAGCCCTTCTTGCAGGTGCAGTCCGCCGCGCTGCCGCACCGGCACTTCGCCGCGTGCATTTCACCCGGGCCGTCCTTCTTCGCCTCGGCCGGGGCCGGCTCGGTGCGCGTTGCCGCCTCCTGCTTGCCCGGCTCCACCGGCGCGGGCACGGCGTCCGCCTTCTGGGCGTGGTGGCCCTCGCACGCTCCCGCCTGGCCCGCCGTGAGCAGCACTCCGCCCACCACCGCCGCCGCCAGCGTCATCCCGATGCGCTTCATCTCCACGTACCTCCCGGGTGACAGGGACAAGCCCCGAATCAGCCCTCCAGCTATATCCCAGCGACTCCCACCTGTCCAAACCGCGCGAGCGGCCCCGTGCACCCCGCGCCGGGCACGCACAGCGGCCGAGCGGGCTGCTCACGAGGCTCGCGACGGCAGGGGGCGCCACGTACAGTCCCGCGCCACCTGTGTCCGCGCGAATCGATCGCCTCGTCTACGCCGCCGCCCTCGTGCTGGGCGCCCTGCCGCTGTGGGTGTCCTCGCACCTGCCCATGGTGGACCTGCCCCAGCACCTGCACCTCATCTCCGTGCTGCACCGGCTGGATGACCCGACCACCCTCTACCCCCAGCTCTTCGCCGCACGCCACGAGCTGACGCCCTACCTCGGCTACTACTACGCCGTCAGCCTCCTCAACTGGCTGCTGCCGTTGGAGCCCGCCAACCGCCTCTTCCTCTCCGCCTACGTGGTGGGACTGCCCCTGTCGCTCGCCTTCCTGCTGCGCGGCCTCGGGCGCCCCACGTGGCCCTCGCTGCTCGCCCTGCCCCTGGCCTACGGCGATAGCTTCGGGTGGGGCTTCATCAACTACCTCGCCGCGCTGCCGCTGGCCCTGCTGTGCTGCGGCTTCTTCGTCCGCGCCCTCACCGACTCCGGCCGGCGCCGCACCTGGGCCGCCTGGCTCGGTGGCACCCTCGTCGCCGTCCTGCTCTTCCACGTGCAGGCCTTCGCCTTCCTCGGACTCGCCCTGCCCTGGCTGCTCCTCACCACGCCCGTGCCCGAGGAACCAGGTGTCAAAGGACTCGTCACGGGCGACCCCGCCGCGCGAGGTGTCAGAGGATTCGCGGCGCGCCTGCGGCCCCGCCTCCCCGCGCTCCTGGGCGTGCTGCCCGGCGTGACCCTCTTCCTCGCGTGGGTGGTGCTGCGCCTGGGCCAACCCGCCGAGGTGGAGACCGGTGCCCCCTGGAAGGCCTGGGGACCCATGCTGTCGCCGCAGAACCTCGCCTGGAAGAGCTTCGAGCAGAACCGCGCCGAGCTCCTCGAGGTGCTCGCCAACCTCCTGCGCGATGGCTCGGACCGCTGGCCCCTCCAAGCCGTGGGCGCGGTGGCCGCGTGCGCCGTCGTGCTCGGCGTGGTGCGTGGGGACTCGCGCGGCGAGGGCGTCGTCGCGCGCCTGCGCCTGCCGGGGCTCGTCGTCCTCGCGCTCGGCTTCTACTTCCTGCTCCCCTTCGACATCCGCGGCTACATCTACTACCTGAACACCCGTTACGCGCAGCTCGCCGCCGTGCTCGCCGTGGCCAGCGTGCCCGTGACACGACCCGCGCTGCGCCGCCCCCTGCTGTGGGCCAGCGCCGGCTGCGCCCTCCTGCTCGCGCTCGTGCTGGGCCAGGGCTTCCGCGCCTTCTCCCGCGAGGCCTCCGAGTGGGACACCCTCGTCGAGGCCACCGCGCAGAAGCCCCGCGTCATGGGACTCATCTTCGACGCCGGCTCGCGCGTGGTGCGCCACCCCGTCTTCCTCCACGGCGCCGCGGAGCTCGCCCGCGCGCGCGGCGGCAGCACCAACTTCAGCTTCGCCCTCACCCCCCACTCCCCCCTGCGCTACTGCGGCACGCCCCCGCCCACCTTCCCCTCCGAGTGGCAGCCCGCCGACTTCGACTACGCCACCCAGGGCCCCGCCTACGACCACTTCCTCGTCCGCGGCGTCCACCCCTCGCGCATCTTCGGCGCCCGGCTCCAACAGGAGCTGGCCGTGGCCGCCCAGGCCGGCGACAGCTGGCTCGTGCGCCGCCGCTGAACGCTCGCGCCCGCCAGGTGTCGGCCAGTCGTCGTCCCCTCGCGCGTGCGGCCTCCCCCGCCCTCACCACGCCGCGTGAGGTGCATTACATCCCGGCCATGCCCACCAAGAGCCCCGAGGCCGATTCGCGCTCGCTGCTGGACGCTCTGCGCGCCGGCTCCGCGCTGTCCGACTTCCCCTCCGACGCGGTGCAGCGCGCCCGCTCGCTCGCGGCCGAGCCCGCCTCCGCGCCTCCCGCCGAGGTCGAAGCCCTCCCCGAGCCGCTCGCGCTCGCCCTGCTCGAGGGCTCCGTGCTCTCCGGCCAGGCCGCCCTCGCCGAGTCGCTCGCGGGCTCGGGCCACAAGGGGCTCGCCAAGGCGGCCAGGAAGGCGCTCTACCGGCTGCGCTCGCGCGGCGTACAGGTCGCCGAGCCCTCCCGGCCCGCCACCGCCGAGCCCGCGCGCCCCGTCACCACCGGCCCCGAGCCGCTCCCCGCGCTCCTCACCAGCATCGACGGCACCGGTGAGCGCGTCCTCGAAATCGCCCGTCCCCTGCGCGGCGGCGGGGTGGAGGCCGTCCAGTTCCTCTACTCGGACGAGCACGGCGTGACGCGCATCCAGGTGACGGAGCTCAGCCGCGGGGACTACCGCCGCGTGGTGAAGCACGCCACCAGCCCCGGCCCCGACGCCGCCGTGGAGCTGCCCCATGCCGAGGCGCTCGAGCGGCTCTCGGCCGCCGTGGGGCTCAACCAGCGCGCCCGCACCGCCTTCCCGCAGGGCCTGGACACCGTGCTGCGCCACCTCGGCGTGCAGCCCCGGGACGTGCCCCTGGAGCTGCCCCCGCCCGAGCCGGACGACGAGCGGCTCGCCAACGAGGCCCACAAGCTCCACGACGAGCCGGAGATGCGCGGTTGGCTGCCCCCCGTGGCCGAGCTGGAGAAGCTCGCCTTCAAGGTGCACGAGCTGGAGACGAGCCCGCTGGTCCTCACCCCGGCCCAGCGCAACGAGGAGCTCATCGAGGCCACCCACGCCCAGGCCCACGCCTTCTTCGCCTCCGCGGAGCCGCGCCGGCTCTACGCGGGCCGCCTGTGGGAGATGGCGCTGCACCTCGAGCGGCTGGGCAAGGAGCACCCCGCCCAGGTGGCCCGCGCCGAGGCCCGCAGGCTCATGCATGGCCCCGGCGAGCCTCCCTCGCGCTTCGCCGAGCGCCTCTACGAGAAGGCCCTGCTCCTCACCCTGGCCGAGCGCGTCGCCCCGTCCACCCGGGACCAGGTGGAGGCCCGGGCGGGGGCGCGCGCCGCCCAGGAGGCCCGGACCGAACCGCCGGAGACGGAGCGACGCAGCCCCGGCGGCATCATCCTCCCCTGAGGCCAGGGGAGGCCCTCCTCACGCCGCCGACACCCGCGCGCGCAGCAGCAGATCCAGGTTCTCGAACTCCCAGGCCTGCGCGCGCGAGAAGTCGTGGAAGCGCCGCTCGTGCTCGAGGAACTCGGGCGGGTGGATGCAGCGCCGCCCGTCCTCGCCCCGCCGCGTGCGGTACACGTGGTGGAGCATCTCGTGGAAGACGATCCACTCCACGAAGTAGCGCGGCACCACCGGCTGATCCAACGCCGGGTGGATGCGGATGACGCGCGAGTCCGCCGAGTAGGAGCCCATCTTGATGCTCTTGCGCGGCCGGGTGACGCGCGGCGCCGGCCCGTAGGTGATGGCCGCGTCGATGCGGCCCCGGAAGTAGCGCTCGTTGAGCCGCTCGAAGATGCGGCCCAGGTCGTGGTGCTGCCCCATCGGCTCCAGGCGCATGCGCTTGCGCATCTGCGCCGGGGAGATGCGGCGGATGTAGACCTTGTTGCGCTCGATGAACTTGTCGAGCTTCGCGCTGGCCTCCGCCTCCCCGTTGCGCACGTAGTCGGCCAGCGCCTGGATGATCTCGTCCGACGAGGTGAGGAACATGTGGTGCAGCCGCAGCCGCCACAGCGCCCGGTCCCGTTGGAACGTGAGCATCGTGTGAGTGTTGTCGTGAATCTCCACCGCGACGGGTGCCCGCAGCCGGGTGCGCAGCCGGCGCTCGAGCACACGACGCCAGACCTTCAGCAACCGATTGGGCTCGGGTGCCACGGGCAGCTCGCGGGCAATCCGGCCCGCCGGCGAGCTCCGCTTCTTCGTCAGTTTCTTCTTGTTCGCGCGCGCCATAGACGGGGGCCGATTCTATGGACCCGTCTGACACGTGTAAACGAGATGAGCGGGACAAATCCCCTGGAATTCCAATGACTTATATCCACTCCCGCTTACCCCTGCCCACTTGTCCGCCGGAGGGGGAGCTGACCGCATATGTCCCCCTCCGGAGCCCTCACCGGCGGGTCTTCTGCGGGCAATCCCGGCGACTCATCTTCACCACGAAGCTGTTCCGGGCGTTTTCGGGGATGGACACTTCCTTGAGGTTCCAAGGACCCTTGTTGGAACACCGGACGCTGACACGCAGCGTGGTGGGAGCTGAGACCTGGAGTCCGGAAGACTTCACCTTACTCCCGTCCACCTTCAACGACATGCCGCTCGGGGTGTTGAATTGGACTCGGACCTTGGGGGTGGACGCCGCGGGGGGAGGGTCCACGGGCGTGTCCCCGGAGCCCGCCTGCCCGGCGACCGTTCCAGCCGACGGAGCCCCGGAAGTCCCCGCCGCCTGGGTGTCCGGTGGGGTGACCGTCGAGTCCGAGCCGGTGGGGGCCGTCGCCGTCCCGGTGCTCGGAGCCGTTCCGGTCGCCCCGGGATCGGCCGCCGCGCTCGCCGTTCCCGGCTCGGCCGTGGCGGACCCGGTGCCCGAAGCCGTGCCCGTCCCCGTCGTGGGCGCGGTGGCACCCGTCCCCGTGCCGGTTCCAGTTCCAGTGGCGGACGCGGGAGGTTCGGTGGCGGAGTCCTGCCCGGCCGGAGGCGGTGTCTCGCGGGTGCCGGTGGCCGCGGGAACGGGGCGTGGAGCGCGCTCGGGTGGGGGCGCGAGCAGGAACAGCCACGCGGCCCCCGCGCCGATCATCACCACCAGCGTCACGAGGGCGACCATCACCATGCGCAGGCCGCGCGAGCCACCGGACCGGGCCGGCGGCTTGGGCTCGGAACGTTTCGTCCGGGGCGCGGGGGCCTCGTAGCCGACGGTGGACTCGTCGTCGTCCGCGTCTTCCGCGGAGGCACGCCCTCCGCCGCGCAGCAGATCCTCCGTATCCGAGACCTCGGAGTGGGTGTCGCCCACGGAGTCCTCGTCCCGGAAGCCCGAGGGGGAACGCACGGGCGTGCGATCATTCACCGTGGAGGCCGTGACGGAGATGGACTGCTGCGACTCGTCGTCCTCCTCCACCGGAGGCGGCCGGCGGCGATCCACCGCGGCCACGGGGCCGGAGGTGGCGGGCTTGCGGCCCATGGGCGTGGGGCGCCGGGCCGAAGCGGCGGGAGCGCGTGCCGCCCGGTCCTGCACGGTGGACTCGCCCGAAACGGTGCGAGGCGCGGCCCGTCCCGGAGGGCCCGAGGGCTCGGGAGGACGCCCCATGGGCGCGGTGCGGATGGCGGTGGGCTCGTCCTCGTCGTCCTCGCCCAGGGCGGCGGCGAGCAGGTCGGCCGGCCGGGCCATCTCCGTGGCGGGGTCCGCCTCGTCGGGATCCACCGCCGAGGGCAGGTTCTGCGCGCTGGAGCGGCGCTGCGGGAGGGCCGCCAGGCGCGCGGGCTGCGACGCGGCGGCGTTCTTGGAGATGGGGACGTGGAGCTGCGTGCGCTCCTCCTCCTCGCCCAGCAGCCGCGCGACGTAGGCCTGCACGTCATCGCTGCCGCGCATGGTGCCCGAGGCCAGCAGGGCCTCCAGGTCCGCCTGCACCTGCGCCGCCCGCTGGTAGCGCTGGTTGCGGTCCTTCACCAGGCACTTCATCACGATGCGCGACAGCTCCTGCGGATAGTCGTCGCGGATGAGGTGGGGCGGCGAGGGGTTCTCGAAGCGGATGGCGTAGAGGATGGCCTCCGTCGTCGGCCGCGCGTAGGGCGAGCGCCCGGTGGTGATTTCGTACAGCATCACCCCCAGCGCGAAGATGTCCGAGCGGTGATCCAACCGCTCCTGCATCACTTGCTCGGGCGACAGGTAGAGGAACTTGCCCTTGATGACGCCCGGCTTGCTGCGCTCGGCGAGGGCCTCGGCCTTGGCGATGCCGAAGTCCACCAGCTTCACCGCGCCGCTGTACGTCACCATCACGTTCTGCGGGCTGACGTCCCGGTGGATGAGCCCCAGCGGACGGCCATCCACGCCCTTCGAGTTGTGCGCGTGCTCGAGGCCCGCGGCCACCTGGGCGCAGACGCGCGCGGCCACCGCGTAGGGCACCCCGGACGAGAACTTCGCCTCCTCCGCCATGATGCGCCGGAGGTCCACGCCCTCCAGGTACTCCATCGCGATGAAGATGCTCTCGTTGATCTTCCCCAGCTCGAAGAGCTGCACGATGTTGGGGTGGTGCAGCTGCGCGGCGATGCGGGCCTCGTCCAGGAACATCTGGACGAACTCGGGCTCCTCGGACAGGTACGGGAGGATCCGCTTGATGACCAGCAGGTCCGGCCGGGGAGGCTCCTGTGCGAGGAAGATCTCCGCCATACCGCCCATCGCGAGCCGCTTGATGAGCACGTACTTGCCGAAGGGGGTGGCAATCTGAGGAGAGTTCTCGGGAATGGCGGCCCCCTGAACGTCGGTCGACGTGAAAAAGCTCGAGGTGCTTCCCGAGCCTACCCGGAATCACCACCTGCGTGGTGGGGTCGAAACCCGGGGGTGGGATACCAGACCAGACCCCCTTCCGGCTACCCGCCCGAGCCCCCGTTTCCGGCATCCCACTCGCCCGCGAGGTCCCGGTCGCAATCCCGGGGGTAGAGGATGTGGGTGTACCGGTTGCCGGGGCCGCCGTCGGCCGGCTCCGTCCCGGGCACCTGGCCCCCCCGAGGGTCCGGAGCGCACGCGCCCAGGCCCCCGTCCTGGCAGGGCACGAAGGTGTAGGTGTCCCACACGCCGCGGATGCCCTGGGGGAAGACGACGGTGCCCCCATCGGAGCGCACGAGCGCCTGCCAGTCGCAGCGCGCCGGGCCGCCGTCCGTGGGCGAGCCGCCCGAGGTGTTCTGGCTGCTCACCAGGATGCCGCCGGAGACCTCGAAGCCGTAATACACGCTGTCTTTCGGATCGGCCGACACGCGGTGGAAGGCCTGGGGCGTGGGGTCGGTCAGCACGAGCGGCCCGGGAACGTACACCCGCGTGCCCAGGAGCTCCGGGTTGGGGCGGCCCAGGCCCCCGTCCGCGTTGCCGAAACCGCCAGCGACGACGGGGTTGTCCGCGGGCACCGCCAGCGTGCCGATGCGGCGGATGTCCAACGTCCCGGGTGAGCCCCCGAAGGCGCTCGGGTTGCCGAGGTGCGCCCGGTAGCCGGAGAAGGGCTCGAGCCCGGACCCGGCCTGCATCCACCCCGTGAGGTCCACGCGCTGGCCCACCTCGGGCACGAAATTCTCGGGCACGTCCGTCCAGTCCTTGCGCACCCAGAGGCCCTGGCCGGGACGCGCCGGGTCCGCCACCCAGAAGGACGCGCGCACCTGCGTCCCGCCGTTCTCCACGCGCTGCGCCACGTCCGCGACGGTGTGGATGACCACGCCCTCGAGCAGCACCCGCATCTTGCCGTCGAAGGGACTCGCCCGGGCCTCGGCGATCGTCATCACCACGGGGGCCGGGAGCGTGCCCGCATCCGCCTGCGTCCCGGCATCGGCGTGCGAGCCCGCGTCCCCCACGGAGCCACCATCCGCGCTGCACACGCCCGTGCACCCCGGCGTCCCCCCCGCCTCGGTCCGGCCTCGCGGGTGCTGGAAGCCACACCCCTGAAACAGCCCTCCCGCGGCCGAGATCAGGGCCGCCGCACGGAGCGTCTTGCGCAGAGGAATCACGGTGACGTTCTCCTGTGGATTTTCCGGCGCCGGACTCCTAGAAGGGCCGCGCCTCCGACCTCGTATGTCGGGTCTTATACCGGCGGGCCGAGAACCCCGGCAAGGAAGGGTCCCCGCCCCCGGTGAACCGGAGAACGCGCCCCATGCCGCCCCCCAGGCACCCCTACTTCCGAGGCCTCTCCCCCACCCTGCACATCTCCCACCGGGGAGGCTCGCTGCTCGCGCCGGAGAACACCCTGGCCGCCTTCCGCATGGCCGTCGAGCGCTACCACACCCAGGTGCTGGAGACGGACGTCCACCTCACCCGCGACGGCGAGCTGGTGGTGGCCCACGACGACACCCTGGAGCGGTGCACCAATGGCGTGGGCCACGTCGCGGACTACAGCCTGGCCGAGCTCCAGCGCCTGGACGCCGGCCACACCTTCACGCCGGACGGGGGCGCCACCTTCCCCTTCCGGGGCCAGGGCGTGCACATGCCCTCCCTGCGCGAGCTGCTGCGCGCCTTCCCGGCCCTGCGCTTCAACATCGAGGTGAAGCCGGACGTGCCGGGCATCGAGGAGGCCTTCTTCCAGGTGCTGCGCGAGGAGAATGCCCTGGAGCGCTCGTGCGTGGGCAGCGAGCTGGACTCGGTGGGCGAGCGGCTGGCGCGGGCCATGCCGGACGCCTGCCACTTCTACCCGCGCGACGCGCTGGCCTCCTTCGTACTCACGGTGCGGGCGGGCGAGCAGCCGCCGGAAGACGCGCGCTACACCGTCCTGGACATGCCGCTGACCTTCGGCGGCGTGCGCCTGGTGGACGAGGCCCTCCTGAGCGCCGTGGACACCCACGGCAAGTGGCTCAATGTGTGGACGGTGGATGACCCGTGGGAGATGCGCCAGCTGATCTCCGATGGCGTGGGTGGCATCATGACGGACAGGCCGGATCTGCTCCGCCGAATCTTGGACGAGCACCCGAAGCCGCGTTAGGCCCTTGCTCCGTATGCCCCGCTCCCCCCAGCGCAAGCGCGCCGCCAACAAGGCCACGACAGCTCCCGACGCCGCACTGACTCCCGCCGCGCCCGAGCCGGCCGTGGCCTCCAGGCCTCCTCCGCTCCCCGAGCCCGAGGCCCCCGAGCGCAACACGCTGCGCCGCGTCCGGGCTCCCCGCCCCCGGCGCTTCGTCGCCCTGGCGGGCAACATCGGCGCGGGCAAGACGACGGCCGCCAAGATCATCAGCCAGACCTTCGGCTTCGAGCTCTTCGACGAGCCCGTCATCGATAACCGCTTCCTCAAGGACTACTACGCCAACATGGGGCGGTGGTCCTTCACCCTGCAGCTCGAGTTCCTCATCCGGCGCGTCGAGCACCACGAGCTCATCCACTCGGTGAAGAAGAGCTGCGTGCAGGACCGCACGCTCTACGAGGACCCGGAAATCTTCGCCAAGTACCTGCACGGCCTGGGGCACATGACGAACAAGGAGCTGGATTTGTACTTCGAGTACTTCCAGCGCCTGACCCACAGCATCGTGCGGCCGGACAAGGTCATCTACTTCGACGTGCCCACGGTGGACGTGCTGCTCGGACGCATCCGCGAGCGCGGCCGCGAGGAGGAGAAGGGCATCGACAAGGGCTTCCTCCGCGGCCTCAACGGCTACTACGCCACCTTCCCCATGGTGCTGAAGAACAAGTACGGCGTGGACTGCCTGGTGCTGGACGTGACGAACCAGGACATCCGCACCGGCCGGGGACGCGAGGAGTTCCTCGACCGGGTCTCCACCTTCCTCGCCTGAGGTTTGCCCGTGTCCGAGCCGTCCGAGCTCCCCGCCAAGAGCGCCCGTGATTCCGAAGTGGTGATGACGCAGATGATCCTCCCCTCGGACGCCAACTCGGTGAACACCGCGTTCGGCGGCAAGGTGATGGAGTGGATCGACGTGTGCGCGGCCATCGCCGCCCAGCGCCACTGTCGGCAGGTGGTGGTCACCGCGTCCATGGACGACCTGCACTTCCACGCCCCCATCAAGGTGGGCTGGAACGTGACGCTGCACTCGCGCGTCATCGCCACGTTCCGCACCTCCATGGAGGTGGGCGTCACGGTGACGGCGGAGAACCCGCTCACCGGAGACAAGAGCCTCACCACGAGCGCCCTGCTCACCTTCGTGGCACTTACCTCGGAGGGCAAGCGCATCCCCGTGCCGCCCCTGAAGATCGAGACGGAGGAGGAGCGCGAGGCCTTCCGCGAGGCCGAGCAGCGCCGCAAGGAGCGGCTCGCGCGCAAGCCCACCAGCTTCGCCTGGCAGAAGGTGATCAAACCCGGCACGGCGGGCTGAGACGAGGGGCGTTGGGGGCGCGGTGATCGGCTTCACACCCCTCGGGTGAGCCCGCGCACAGTGCCAGCGCGGGGCAGGCGGCAGGCTGGGATGTGTCAGGGCTCCGGATGCCCGGGGTCCTGGCAGCCGAACAGGATGACATCTGTGTTCGGACATACTGCGCTCACTCCCGCCAGGTGAATCCCCGCCGCCATGCTGCTCTTTGAATCACGACGCCTCTCTTTATTCCTGTGTCTGCTACTGGCCTGTGGCCCGACCCCCGACTCCTCGAGTAACGACGATGGGCAGGTGAACGGCCAGCGCGAGCCGCGCGGCTCCACCGCCTCGATGACGGCGGCCCTCGCCTCCTCGAATTGGAATCTGACGGGGAACCTGGCGACTCCCCGCTCCGGGCACACCGCCACCCTGCTGCCCAATGGCAAGGTCCTCGTGGTGGGCGGATACGGCGGAATCGCTCCGCTCGCCTCCGCCGAGGTGTATGACCCGACCACGGGCACCTGGTCATTCACGGGCTCGCTGACCCAGGCCCGCCAGGAGCACACCGCCACCCTGCTGCCCGGGGGCAAGGTTCTCGTGGTGGGCGGCAAACAAGGAAGCGTTCCGCTCGCTTCCGCCGAAGTGTACGACCCGGCCACGGGAGCCTGGTCCCCCGCCCCTGCACTGGAGCACGCCCGCTTCGGCCACACCGCCACCCCGCTCGCGGATGGCAGGGTCCTCGTGGTGGCCGGAAACGACGGGCTCTCCGTGCTCGCCTCCTCCGAGGTGTACGACCCGGCCACGGGGATCTGGACCCCCGCCGCTTCGCTGAAGCAGGCCCGTGAACACCACACGGCCACCCTGCTGCCCGGGGGCAAGGTCCTCGTGGTGGGCGGATACAGCGCCGGCGCCGTGCTCGCCTCCGCCGAGGTGTACAACCCGAGCACCAATACCTGGTCCTCCACGAGCCCGCTGACGCAGGCGCGCGAACATCACACGGCCACCCTTCTGTCCGGCAGCAAGCTCCTCGTGGTGGGCGGACGCGTCAACGCCGACAGTTATCTCGCCTCCACCGAGGAGTACGACGTCGCCACCGGCACCTGGACCACCGCCGGTTCGCTGGCGCAGTCCCGCGATCACCACAGCGCCGTCTTGTTGCCGGACGGCAAGCTCCTCGTGGTGGGTGGCTTCAGGAAAACCTCTGGGTCTTCCGGGCCTGTCGGCGCCACCGAGCTCTATGACCCGCGCGCGAGGACCTGGTCCTCCGCGGGTTCGCTGAAGTGGTCCCGCCTCGACGTCACCGCCACCCTGCTGCCTGGCGGCCAGGTGCTCGTGGCGGGCGGGAAGCTCTGGGACGAGGAGGAGGGGCTCATGCCCGAGGTCATGACCGAGGTGTACACCCCGGCTCCCGGGACATTCTCTCCCGCGGGCTCCCTGTCCCAGGGCCGCAGAGACCACACCGCGACCCTGCTACCTGACGGCAAGCTCCTCGTGGTGGGTGGCGGAGACAGGTCCTCCAACGCGTTCGCCACCGTTGACGTGTACAACCCGGCTACCGGGTCCTGGTCCACCACGGAGTCTCTCAAGCAGGCCCGCCGTGACCACACCGCCACCCTGCTGACGAGCGGCAAGGTGCTCGTGGTGGGCGGATACGATGGATACGCGAACGACGCGATCCACAACTCCGCCGACGTGTACAACCCGGCTACCGGGTCCTGGTCCACCACGGAGTCTCTCAAGCAGGCCCGCCATGACCACACCGCCACCCTGCTGCCCGACGGCAAGGTGCTCGTGGTGGGCGGATACGGCGCGGACGGCTCGCTCGCCTCCGCCGAGGTGTATGACCCGGCCACGGACACCTGGTCCTCCGCAGGTTCGCTCCAGCAGGCCCGCAGTAGCCACACCGCCACCCTGCTGCCCAACGGCAAGGTCCTCGTGGTGGGCGGTCAATACGACTTCATCACCCCGCTCAACTCCGCCGAGGTGTACGACCCGGTCACCGGAACCTGGTCCTCCGCGCGTTCGATGCCGCGTGCCCACGTCCGCCACACCGCCACCCTGCTGGCGGATGGCAGGCTCCTCGTGGTGGGTGGAGAGGATGGAAGCCGCACACCGCTGAGCTTCACCGAGGTGTACGACCCGGACGCCGGAGCCTGGTCTTCCACGGGCTCGCTGGCCCAAGGCCGCGAGAACCACACGGCCACCCTGCTGCCCGGCGGCAAGGTCCTCGTGGTGGGCGGGTCGGGCGATTTCTTCTCTTCGCCTGCCCCCGAAGTGTATGACCCGGCCACTGGGCTGTGGTCCTCCGCGGGCTCGCTGGCCCAGGCGCGCAAATCACACACCGCCACCCTGCTGCCGGGCGGCAAGGTCCTCGTGGTGGGCGGGATTGGAATCTCCGACGGCACCGAGCGCTCCTCCGCCGAGCTGTACCAGGACTCCACAGGGGACGAGACGTGGCGCCCCCTCCTCAGCGGCGTGAGTCCCTCCCTGTTGGAGCACGGCACCTCCCTCACCGCGACGGGCGAGCACTTCCGCGGCGGCTCCGAAGCCAGCGGTGGCAACACCCGGTCTTCTTCCACCAACCATCCCCTGCTGTCCTTGAGCTCCGTCGAAACCGGCAGGTGGGTGCCCTTGCTCGGGCGCGGCTTCTCGGACACCACCGTCTCGGCGACCCTGCCGTACGTCCCCAACGGCTATTACCTGCTGAACGTCACCACCCGGGGACTGACCTCCAGCCGGATCGTCTCCATCATCAACCGCACCGCTCCGGACACCACGCTGCACTCCGCCACGCCCGCTCCGGTGACCCAGAGCACGACCGCCCTCTTCTCGTTCTCCTCGGCGTCGAGCGTCTCCTTCGAGTGCAACCTGGATGGAACCGGCTACAGCGTCTGCGCCAGCCCCCTGCGCTACTCCACCCTGCGAGATGGCGAGCACCGCTTCCTGGTGCGCGCTCGCGACCCCGCGGGCAGCGAGGACCCCACGCCCGCCGAGTACCAGTGGACGGTGGACACGACGCCGCCCACGTCCATGGTGAACACGGCTTCGGCGCCCCGGGCCCAGACCCATGACACATCCGCCCGCCTCGCATTCTCCGCCTCGGAGCCGGGCGTCTCCTTCGCATGCAGCCTGGATGGGCAGGCCTTCGCCTCGTGCACCAGCCCCCAGGACCACGCCGGCCTGGAGGATGGCCTCCACACCTTCCAGGTGATGGCCACCGACAGGGCAGGCAACGTGGAAAGCACTCCCGTCGAGTTCCGCTGGACGGTGGACACGGTCATTCCCGACACCGCCCTCACCTCGGAGATTCAAGGGCGCACCCACATCATCAAGGCCCGGTTCCAGTTCTCGTCGGAGAAGCCCGGTGTTTCCTTCGAGTGCAGTCTGGATGGAGGCGGATTCGCCCCCTGCACCAGCCAGTATGAATCCCCCCCCTTGAGTGATGGAGCCCACGTCTTCCAGGTGCGCGCTCGCGATACCGCTGACAACGTGGACTCCACTCCCGCCGGGCTCCAATGGGAAGTGGACACGAAGGAACCGGACACCGGGATTGATGCCGCTTCGAAGCCTCCAGCCTTCACCCGCCTCACGTCCGCCCGCTTCGCGTTCTCCTCGGAGGAGGGGGCCTCGTTCGAGTGCAGCCTGGACGGAGCCGCCTTTAGCGCCTGCCCCAACCCCATGGACTACGCCTCCCTGGCCGAGGGCGAGCACACGTTGCAGGTGAAGGCCACCGACAGGGCCGGCAACGTGGACACCACCGCCGACGAGTACCGCTGGACGGTGGACACCGTGGCTCCCCGCCGGCCTGAAATCCTGGTGCCCACGCCCCACCAGCAGTTCTTCACGTCGCAGCCCATCCTCTCCGGCAAGGCCGAGCCCGGCAGCACCGTGCGGGTCTCCATCGATGGCGTCCCGCTCGACGCGGAGGCCACGGCGAACGCGGGCGGTTACTGGGAGCTCGCTTCCCCTCAACTCGATTGGGGCTCCCACCAGGCCACGGCCACCGCCACCGACCTCGCGGGCAACACCAGCGACGTGTCCCTGGAGGTGTCCTTCGCCACCGTCCAGCGCGGCTACTACGGCATGAGCTGCGCGGCGGCTCCCTCGCTCGCGTCCTCCTGGCCCTATGCCCTGCTCGCCCTGGGGCTGTTGCGGCGCAGGCGCTCGCCCTGACGCCTACTGCCGGAAGCATGCGAGGAAACAGGCCCGAGGGGGGTGAGGCTCCGGAGCCGAGGGGTATGGTAGGACAGGAGGGCGCGAGCGTTCCCCCCCGAATGAGTCTCCACGCCCTCCGTTCCTGTCAGACCTGCGGCAAACCCCTGCCGCAGGGAGTGAGGGTGTGCCCCCACGACGGAACCCCCGCGCCCGGCACCGAGCCCGTGCAGGACACCCAGACCGTCCTGCCGCTCGCGAACCCCGCGCCCTCGCCTGACTTCGCTCCGCCCACGGCCACGTCCCCACTGCCCTCCCCCCAGACTCCCGGGCCCGCGGCGGAGCGGGACGAGCTGATGGGCCAACGGCTCGGCGAGTACGTGGTGCGCGAGCGCATCGGCAGCGGGGGCATGGGCGTCGTCTACGCGGGCGAGCACACCGCCATCGGCCGCAAGGTGGCCATCAAGTTCATCCGCGAGGACCACGCGAGGGATCCCAACGCGCGCGACCTGCTGACCGAGGCGCGCGCCGCCGGCGCCATCCGCCACCACGGCGTCATCGACATCCACGGCTTCGGCCACCAGCCGGGCGTCGGCCAGTACCTCGTCATGGAGTACCTCGAGGGCCGGCCCCTCAACGAGCTCGTCCGCGAGCGCGCTCCGCTGCCGCCCTCCGAGGCCCTGCCCATCCTGTGCGAGGTGCTCGACGCGCTCTCGGCCGCGCACGCCATGGGCGTCATCCACCGCGACCTCAAGCCGAGCAACATCTTCGTCGTCCGGCAGTCCAACGGCTCCGACTACATCAAGGTGCTCGACTTCGGGCTCGCCAAGCGCGCCACCGCGCCCGACGGCACCACGCCCCAGACGCACTCGAACCTCATCGTCGGCACCCCGCAGTACATGTCCCCGGAGCAGGCCCTGTGCGAGGCGGTGGGGCCCCAGACGGACCTGTACGCGGTGGGCGTCATCGCCTTCGAGCTGCTCACCGGGCAGCGCCCCTTCCCGGGCCGCTCGCACATGGAGGTGGTGGCCCACCACCTGAGGACGCCCGCTCCCGCGCCCTCCTCGCTCGTGCCGCAGTCCCCCGAGCTCGATGACCTCGTGCTCCGGCTGCTCGCCAAGGAGCCCCAGCAACGCCCGGCCTCGGCCAGCGAGGTGGCGCGAGAGCTGAGGGCGCTGCTCCAGTCCCCGGAAAGCTCCGGGCCGAGGACGCCCCGGACGCTCTCCCGCCCCCTCCCCGCGGTGAAGCCCGCCGAGGCCGCGCCCCTCAACGCCCCCACGGCGACGCTCTCGCCCGCTCCCTCCTCGCCCACGCCGTCCTCGCCCGCGCCGGCCCCGGCGTCCCTATCGGCGCCTCCCCCGGCGCGCGGCTCGCGTTGGAAGTGGGGTGCCGTGGCGGGAGGCACGCTGGTGCTCGCGCTCGGAGTGGGCGTGGTCATGCGCGGGTCCACGGAGCCCCTCCCAACGAAGGATGCTCCGCCCCCTCCAGTCACGGCCGCGCCCACCCCGGCCCCGTCCACGGACAGCATGCCGGCCTCCGCGCCCATGCCCCGGCCCACGCCGGCCCCGGCGCCCGTGGAGTCCCAGAAGCCAGCGGCCACCGCCCTCCCCCCGGCGAAGAAGAAGACCCCCAAGCCGGTGCAGCAGCCCGTGCAGCCCGTCACCACCGCCGCGCGAGAGCCCCCACCCACAACGCCGGAGCCCACGCCCGCGCCCTCCGCTCCCGAGCGCGCCGCGACCGGAACCCTCCACCTCATGGTGAAGGGCGCCTGGGCCGAGGTGTGGATCGACGGGCAGAAGCTCGGGCGCATTCCTCCGCAGAACCGCTACCCCCTGGCCGCGGGTGAGCACGCGCTCGAGCTGCGCAACCCCAACTTCCCCGCCTACCGGCAGACGGTCGTCGTTCCCGCCAACGGTACCCTGCCGCACACCGTGGACTTCGCCGCCACGGCCCCGGTCTCCGCCTCTCCGTCTCCATGAATCCTCGACTCCTGTTGCCGCTGTTGCTCCTGCTGCTCGCTCCCGGGCTCGCGCGGGCGGCCCCTCCCTTCATCCAACCGGGCATCCAGCTCTACGAGAACGGGGAGTACGAGGTGGCGACCCAGTTCTTCCAGCAGGTGCTGGACGATCCGCGGCGCTCGCCCCAGGAGCGGGGAGAGGCGCGCGTGTACCTCGCCGCCTCGCTGCATGCGCAGGGGCGCGTGGACGAGGCCCGGCAACAGCTCGAGACGCTGGCGCGGGAGAGTCCCGAGCAGCAGGTGGATGCGGTGCGCTTCCTGCCCGAGCTGGTGGCGCTCGCCCGGGAGATCCGCCAGCGGGTGGACGCCGAGCGGGAGTTCGCGCGAAGGGACGCGGAGCGCGAGCAGCAGGCCCGGGAAGAAGCCCTGCGGCGTGCCCCGCCTCCCGCCTGGCTGCGGCCCGAGGCGTTCGGCCTCGTCGATGCCGCGGGCCCTCAATGGACCGTGGGCGCCGGCCTCGCCTATCACCGGGGCCTGCTGGAAGGCGGCGCACGGGTGATGCTCAACAGGGATCCGGCGTCCACCCCGCCGAGGCTCTTCCCGACCTTCCAACTCCAAGGCGGGCTGCTGCCGGGCAAGGGGCTCGCGCTGGGCAGCGGGGCCTTGCAGCCCCACGTGGGCCTGCGGGCCATCCTCGTGCCCGGCGCGCGGAGCTATGGCGGGGGGGTGGTGACGGGCGTGCGCTACAAGCTGGCCAACGGCCTCGTGGCGCTGCTGGACGTGGGCGCCGACTACTTCTTCCTCACCCCCGACGACGACAGCTACCGGAACTACGCCGTGACGGCCCAGGCCGGCCTCGGCTTCGACGTGCGCCTGCCCTCGGGGGAGTGAGCTCCTCCGGGCGCGCCTGTGTTCAGAACCGGCCGCGCACCCAAGACCCGGGGGCGATTGCCGGACGGGTCTGCTACGCAGCGTGACGTCACCCGAGGGAGGTCGTCACTGGAAGCCCGAGGCAGCAGCAGGTGGAGCAGGTCCTCCCTGTGGGACCATGGCTTCGCCCTCCTCGTCACCTCCGCGGCCCTGCTGCTCCAGCGCGCCGTCTATCCCTACGTGAGGGCCACGCCGTTCATCCTCTTCTTCGGCGCGGTGATGCTCTCGGGATGGAAGGGCGGATGGGGTCCCGGCCTCTTGTGTACCGGCCTCTCCGCCGTGCTGGCCGACTACTTCTTCCTGGCTCCCAACGGCGCCCTGTCCCTGAGTGCCCCGGACCTCGCGGCCATCACCCTCTTCATCATCATCGCCACCCTCATCACCTGGCTCAACGTGCGCGAGCGCTCCGCGCGGCTCGAGGCCCAGAGGCAGCGGGAGCGGCTCCACACCCTCTTCATGAAGGCCCCGGCCATCATCGCCATCCACCGGGGGCCCGAGCACGTCTTCGAGTTCAGCAACGCCATCCATGCGCAGCTGCTCGGGAACCGGGAGTTGCTGGGCAGACCCGTGCGGCAGGCGCAGCCCGAGCTGGAGGGCCTGGGCTTCTACGAGCTGCTGGACGGGGTGTACCGCACGGGGGAGCCCTACTTCGGCAAGGAAGCCCCCGCCAACGTGGGCGGCCCCACGACTCCCCGCACGGGCTACTTCAACTTCGTCTACCAGCCCCTGCCCGGGCCCGACGGCCGGCCCGAGGGGGTGCTCGTCTTCGGCTTCGAGGTCACCGAGCAGGTGCTGGCCCGGCGCGGCCTCGAGCAGACCGAGCGCCGGCTCGCCGCCATCACCCAGAATGCCACGCTGGGGCTCTTCCTGATGGACGCCCGTCAGCACTGCGTCTTCATGAACCCCGCGGCCGAGAAGATCACCGGCTTCACCCTGAACGAGCTGCGCGGCAAGCCCTTCCACGAGTTCACCCACCACACGCGGCCCGATGGGACGCCCTACCCCATGACCGAGTGCCCCATCGCTCGGGCGCTGCCCACCCGCGCCCAGGAACAGGGAGAAGAGATGTTCGTCCGCAAGGACGGCAGCTTCTACCCCGTCGCCTTCACCGCGAGCCCCCTGCTCGAGGAGGGCAAGCCGGAGGGCACCGTCATCGAGCTGCGCGACACCACGGAGGACAAGCGCATCCAGGCCGAGCGCGAGCGGCTCCTCGCCGAGCTCCAGGAAGCGGTGCGCCTGCGCGACGAGTTCCTCTCCGTCGCCAGCCACGAGCTGAAGACGCCCCTCACCCCGCTGAGTCTCCGGCTCCAGGGACTCGAGCGCACCCTCGCGGCCGAGCCGGAGTCCCCCCTGGCCCGGCGCCTCGGCAAGGAGGTGGAGGTGATGCGCCGGCAGGTGAAGCGCCTGTCGGACCTGGTGAGCGAGCTGCTGGACGTGTCGCGGATCAGCTCCGGACGCCTGAAGCTGCTGCTCGAGGAGGTGGACCTCTCGGAGGTGACCCGCGAAGTCTCCGCCCGCTTCGTCCCCGAGGCGCAGCGCTTCGGGTGCGCGCTCGTGCTCGACGTGGCGGGGCCCGTCGTCGGCCAGTGGGATCGGCTCCGGCTGGAGCAGGTCCTCACGAACCTGCTGTCCAACGCCATCAAGTACGGGGCCGGCAAGCCCATCCTCCTGCGCGTCGAGCGAGGACCGGAGCGGGCGCGGCTCCTCGTCCGGGACGCGGGCATCGGCATCACTCCCGAGGCGCTGGGGCGCATCTTCAACCGCTTCGAGCGCGCCGTGTCGGAGCGGCACTACGGGGGGCTCGGCCTGGGGCTGTACGTAACGCGGCAGATCATCGTCGCCATGGACGGCACGGTGACGGCCGAGAGCCTCCCGGAGCAGGGCGCCACCTTCACCGTGGAGCTGCCCTATCAGCCGCGGAAGCAGGAGGGGCCTCCTGAACGAGGGGCTCCGTCCGGCAGCGCATGAAAAAGGGGCGAGGGGCGCTCTGTTCGAGCCGCTTCCCTCACCCCGGGTCCAGCTTCACGGGTTCGAATCCCGTGACGTTCTCATCAGGTCGTGAACGAGGTCCCGCAGCCGCAGGACGACTTGGCGTTCGGGTTGTTGAACTTGAAGCCCGCGCCCGTCACGCTCGACACGAAGTCGATCTCCGTCCCGGCCAGGTACTTGTTGCTCAGCGCGTCGGTCGCGATCTTCACGCCGTCCTGCTCCCACGTGAGGTCGCCCGCCTTCATCTCGCGCACCAGGTTCAGGTCGTAGCCGAGGCCGCTGCAGCCCGCGGGCACCACGCGAATCGCGAAGAAGTAGTCCTGGAAGCCCTGGTCCTGGATGACCTTCTTCACCTGGGCCACGGCCGCCTCGGTGAGCTTCACCGGGCTGGTCGCCGTGCCCTGCGGCGCGGGGGTCGTCTGAACGGGGGTGGTGGTCGTATCCATGTAGGTCGGTCTCCTTAGAGGCGCCTTATAACGCCGCGCGCCGGAATTGCCATCCCAGCCAGCGGGCACACCGCAAGGTGGAGCCCCTGGGGAAGATGCGCACCTTCTCCACCGTACATCCGCCCGGGGGTGTCCTCGGGCGAACCAAACCCCGTCCTACCGAGGCCCCTGCCCGCTCGGGCGCCAGGCCCCCGGTCGAGGCGGCGAGCGCCATCCGGGCCCTCCCCTCCGCGGAGCCGTCCCCGCCCGGGCCCGTTCATCGAAGGAAAAAGCCGCCGGGCACGGGTTATACGTGTGCCCCATGAGCGCCACCTTCCGCGAGCTGCTGTCCGCCACGAAGAAGGAGATCCGCGAGGTCTCCGTCGAGGACGTCAAGCGCCTGCTGGACGCGCGCACCCCCGTGAAGCTCATCGACGTGCGCGAGGGCGACGAGTACGCCGGAGGCCGCCTGCCGGGCGCGGTGCACCTCCCCCGCGGCTTCCTCGAGCTGCGCATCGAGGACAAGGCCTCGCGCGACGAGGAGCTCGTCCTCTACTGCGCCGGTGGCACCCGCTCGGCGCTCGCGGCCCGCACGCTCCAGCTCATGGGCTATTCGCGCGTGGCCTCGCTCGCGGGCGGCTTCAACCGCTGGAGCGACGCGCACTACCCGGTGGAGAAGCCGGTGGTGCTCACCCCCGCCCAGAAGGAGCGCTACCGCCGCCACCTCATCCTCCCCGAGGTCGGCGAGGAGGGGCAGGCGAAGCTCCTCCAGTCCAAGGTGCTGCTGCTGGGCGCGGGCGGACTGGGCTCGCCCGCCGCGCTCTACCTCGCCGCCGCGGGCGTGGGCACGCTGGGCATCGTCGACGCGGACGTGGTGGAGCTGAGCAACCTCCAGCGCCAGGTGCTCCACACCCACGAGCGCGCCGGCCAGCCCAAGGTGGAGAGCGCCCGCGCCACCCTCGAGGCCCTCAACCCCGACGTGAAGGTGCTCCCCTTCGCCGAGCGCCTCACCTCGCACAACGTGCTGCGGATTCTCGAGGGCTTCGACCTGGTGCTCGACGGCGGGGACAACTTCCCCACGCGCTACCTGCTCAACGACGCGTGCGTCATGCTCGGCAAGCCCAACCTCCACGGCTCCATCTTCCGCTTCGAGGGCCAGGTCACCACCTTCGTCCCCGGCCAGGGCCCCTGCTACCGCTGCCTCTACCCCGCCCCGCCCCCTCCCGAGCTCGCGCCCTCGTGCGCCGAGGCCGGCGTGCTCGGCGTGCTCCCCGGCATCATCGGCCTCTTCCAGGCCAACGAGGCCCTCAAGCTCATCCTCGGCGTGGGCGAGCCCCTCGTCGGGCGCCTCGTCACCTTCGACGCGCTCGGCACCCGCTTCCAGGAGCTCAAGCTGCGCAAGGACCCGAAGTGCCCGGTGTGCACGCCCGGGGCGAAGGTGGAGCTCATCGACTACGAGCGCTTCTGCGCCTCGCCCGCCTGAACGGAAACCCGCATGCCCATCCCGGAGATAGATCCCGCCACCCTCGCCACCCAGCTCTCCGGCCCGCCCGGGTCGCGGCCCGTGCTGCTCGACGTGCGCTTCCCCGAGGAGAACGCCTACGTGGCGCTGCCCGGCTCGGTGCTCATCCCCCTGCCGGAGCTGGACGAGCGCGCCGAGGAGCTGGAGGCCTTCCGAGGCAGGCCCGTCGTCGTCTACTGCCACCACGGCGTGCGCAGCCTCGACGGGGCCGCGTACCTGCGCGCGCGGGGGCTGGAGGCCATGTCCCTGCGCGGAGGCATCGACCTCTACTCCCGCGCGGTGGACCCGAGCCTGCCCCGCTACTGACGCGCCCTACTGGAGGGAGTCCGCCAGGTTCACCGTCTTGTCGGTGATGTCGCGCGCCTTCACCTCGACGTCCACCGGCACCGGCTCCTTGAGGCCCGGGCCGCGCAGCTCCAGGTGGTGCGTGCCCTCGACGAGGTCCAGCTTGAAGCCCGCCTGGTAGAGGCCGAGCTTCTGCCCATCCCGGTAGATTTCGACGCTGGACACCGTCTTGGGCAGCAGCTTGAGCCGGAAGGAGCCCATCTTGAACTCCTGCGGCGGGAGCGTCTTGTGCTCGTTGGGCTCGCCGAAGGGGATGGGGATCTCCCGGAGGATGCCCTGCTCCTTGTTCTCCAGGATGAGCGTGTCCTGGAGGTGCGCGCCCGCGAGGTCCTTGTGGGCGCGCCTGGGCTCGCTGGCCATCAACGTGATGGGCGCGACGGAGCGGCACTCCGGCCGGTGCTTGACGGACACCTGCACCGGCTCGGTGGACTCCAGGCTGATCCAGATGTCCTGGCCGTCGATGGCCGAGCTGCCGAGCATCTCCAGCAGCGGGCGGCGGAAGGCGATGGCCAGCACCACCACGGCCAGCGCCGCGACCACCTTGATGACGGTCCCCATCTGGGACTTCACCGGGGCTGGCGCGGGCGCGGGCTTCGCCTTGGCGCCGGGCTTGCTGGCCTCGTCGTCGTCCTCGCGCTCCTCCGGGGCCTCCACGAAGGAGGTCCGCCGGCGGGGCGCGACCGCCTCGGGAGGCAGCTCGGTGCGGCTGGCGGTGCGCCGCCGCACGCCGGAATCCGTCTGCACCTGGGAGGACGGGGCCATGCCCGTGCGCCGGCGCGGAGGCTCCGGGGCGGGCTCCGGGGGCGGAGGCAGCCGGGTGACCTCGGGATCCTCGTCGTCCTCGATGGGCCGGGCCCGCGGGCTGAGCGCCACCGAGGCGCGCCGGGGCTGCGGCGCTTCCGCGTCCGCCGCGGGCTCGCCCACCCGGGTCCCCGAGCGGCGCATGGCCGCCGAGTCCGCGCCCGTGCGGCGGGGAGCGGGCAGCTCGGAGCCGGTGCCGCGGCTGTTGTCCACGCGGCTGGGCGCGCGCGCCACGGAGGTGGAGCCCACCTGGGTGCCACGGCGCGGGGCCGGGGCCTCGTTGCTGGTGCGGCGGCGGGGAACCTCCGTGGACTCGGGCGCCTCCCACTGCTCGCCCTCGTCCTCGTCGCCCAGCGGAAGGGTGGCGGACTCGGTGCGCTTGTTGACGACGCCCGAGCGCGTGCCGGTGCGCCGCTGCTGCCCCTGCATCTCGCCCGGCGGCGCCTCCCAGTTCATCTCCGCGGCGCGCGCCTCCATGCGCGAGCTGCTGCGCGGCGGCGGGAGCGGCTCCTCGGGCGGAGGCTCCGGCGGCACCGGCGTCCCCGTCATCGAGTCCTCGCCGCGGGGCTCCGGATTGCCGGTGTTGCGCTCCTCCTCCAGCCGGTCCGCGAAGAGCGTCTCCATCAGCTCGGAGATCTGCACCGAGCCGGCGACCCACCGCTGCCCGACGAGGAACTCCTCCAGCGCGAGCTGCAGCTGGCGCGCGTTCTGGTAGCGGTCATCCGCGGTCTTGGCCAGCGCCTTCATCACCACCGAGTCCAGCTCCGGCGGCACGTCCGCCACCTGCGAGGGCGGCAGGATGTTGCACTCGAGCGCGGCCTGCAGCGTGCCCAGCTCCGACTCGCGCTTGAGGGGGCGCGTGCCGGTGAGCAGCTCGTAGAGCACCAGTCCGATGGCGAAGATGTCCGCGCGGTGATCCAACGGCTTGCCGGCGGCCTGCTCCGGGGCCATGTACGCGAACTTGCCCTTGATGGCGCCCGACTTTGTCGCCGTGGCCTGGTCCGCCGCCTTGGCGATGCCGAAGTCCACCAGCTTCACCGAGCCGTCGAAGCTGATGAGGATGTTCTGCGGCGAGATGTCGCGGTGGACGACCTTGAGGGGCCTGCCGTTGTCGTCCGTGCGCGCGTGCGCGTAGTAGAGGCCCTCGCACGCCGAGGCCACGATGCGGATGGCCAACGGCCGGGCGATCCACCCGCCGGCGTTGTACGCCTTGCGCATCACCCGGCCCAGGTCCTCGCCGTGGATGAACTCCATGGCGATGAAGTAGGTGCCGTTGGCCTCGCCGAACTCGTACACCTGGGCGATGTTCGGGTGGTTGAAGCGCGCCGCGATACGCGCCTCGTTGCCGAACATGTCCACGAACTCCCGGTCCTCGGCGAGGTGCGGGAGGATTCGCTTCACCACCACGCTCTTGGCGAAACCCTCGATGCCCTTCTGGCGCGCAAGCCACACCTCGGCCATGCCGCCGGTAGCGAGCTTCTTGAGGAGCTGATATTTCCCGAAGAGTTGAGGGTTCATCCCGGTTCGCTCGCCGGGGGGAGCAAGCGCGAAGTGGAAGATGTCAGAGGTGTGCATCCTAGGCGACGCGCTGGGGCGAGGCAAAGACGCCGCGCGAGAAACTCCTCGCTCCCTCTCTGGCTCTCCCTGGTGACGAGCCTGTTGCTCGCCACCCCCGCCGTGGCCCAGGACCCTCCGGGCCTGCCCCAGGAGCCCACCGATAAAATTGACGTGGAGCAGCATGAAGACGGGCTGGCGCTCTCCTGGTCGGACGCCGAGGACCGCCTCAAGGGGAGCATCCGCCCCACCACGCCCCGCGCGGGGCAGTCGCTCCGGGTAAGCCTCCAGGTGGGCAGCTTCGAGGGCGAGGACTTCAACGGCCCGCTCATCCTCACCCTGCGCGAGGCGGGCGCCAACCACGGGCAGAGCGTCACCGTCGCGCGAGGCGCACGCAACTGGGAGGCCACCTTCACCCCCGAGCACGACGGCGCCTACCTGCTCGATGTGAGCTTCATCAGCACCCGGCACAAGTCGCTCCACGCGCTCTTCGAGGTAGCCCCCTCCCAGGTGCCCCGGATGCTCGGGTGGGGCGTGCTCGGGCTCGGGTGCCTGATGCTGCTCGGGTACACCGTGCGCAATCTCCTCAAGGGAGACCGGCCAGAGGAGCGAGCCCTCCCCGCCTCCGCCGATGCACCGGCGGCCCCGGGTGAGACGCCTCCCGCGCCGGCTGAGGCTCCCGCTCCGGCTGAGGCTCCCGCTCCCGCGCCGGCTGAGGCTCCCGCTCCCGCGCCGGCTGAGGCTCTCGCGCCGGCTCCGGCTGAGGCTCCCGCTCCCGCGCCGGCTGAGACTCCTCGCGCGCCGGCTCCGACCGCCGAAGCGTCCGTGGAGGCCACGTCCCCCGCCCCCGCCGCCGAGGAGGTTGGAGCCGAGGCCGAGGTCCCGGTTACCCAGGCGCCTTCCGAGCCGCGTCAGTAGACGGTCCAGTCGAACGGTCCGACAGGGTGGGCGCCCGCGCACGCCCATGTTGGACCCGACCCACAGACTCCTGTCCTCTGTGCCCTATCCCATGGGGTGCCAGGAGGAGCCGATGCGCGGAACGTGGAGTGGTCCCGAGGTACTGGGGAGGGTGTTTTCCCGCGAAGACCAGGGGCCACGCGCCGGCTCGCCGCGAGCCCCGTGGGCGGGCGCGCTCCTCGCCCTGGCCCTGCTGTCCACCGGCTGCGTGTCGCTCACGCCACCGCCCCGCCAGGGGCTGAACCTGCGCGACACGCCGCGCGAAGCGGACGCGGACGCGCCAGCACGGGGACTCGGCGTCGAGTCTCCGCGCGCCCCCGCCTTGACGAGGGTGGGCCCGGGCGGCGAGGAGGGGGACGCGCGGCGGGGCGCCCTGGCGGCACAACTGGCGTTTCGCGATGCCCTTCTCGACGTGTCGGGCTCCACCCGCCGCATTTCCGCCGAGCTCTCCCGGCTCGAGGCCAGTGGGCGAGGCATCGCCGGCGCGAACGGTGCCTTCGTTTCCTTCGTCGACCATGGTGCCGAGCAACTGCGGTGGATTGAGGCCCAGCTCGCCGCCGCCGTCCGCCTGGCCAACGCCGCCGCGCAGGTGGAGGACCCGGACATGCAGCTCGCCTTGCTGCGCCTGGCCGGCCCCCGGCTGGAAGCCGCCATGCTCGGCTCGCTCCTGCTGACCGTCTGGCTCGACGGACTCCAGCTCGCCGATGCCCTGCTCTCCCAGCACCTCTACCGCGTGGAGAAGCTGCTCGTGGACATGTTGCGCTGGCGGGAGATGCTCCAGCCCGCCATGACGGCGCTCTCCTCCGCGGAGCCCGGGCAGGTGGAGGCCGCGGCACAAGACGTCCCCGCGCTGGTGGGCCACCTCACGGGCGAGCTCGCGGCGACCGTCGAGGCCGCACGCAAGGGGGCGGAGAACACCGCGAAGGTGCTGGTGCTCAGGGATGTCCTCATGTCGCTCCCCCTGCTGCTGGAGGCACCCCTGCTGGCGTCCGAGGCACGGTCGGCTCCCGCCCTGCTCGGAGTGGGCCTGACGGTGGGGGGCGATGGCGTGATGATGGGCACGCGGATGGTGGTGTCCGCCGAGTGGGTGGAGATGATGCGCCAGCTGGTGCGCGCGGGCGTCCTCTCCCTGCCCGCCGTCAGCGCGGCCGTGTGGATTCAGGCTGGCGGGGTGATGCTGGCGCAGGCGCACGGCGAGCTGCCGCAACGCGTGCGCGAGGCGCTGGGCGAGGGACCCGAGGTGCGGTCCATGCACGTGAGGGACAAAGCGGGGGCTGGCATGAACGAGCCACCGCGGCACCACGTCCTGCCCAAGGAGTTCCGCGAGTGGTTCGAGCAGCGCGGCTTCACCGGCGAGATGGATATTGACGAATTCTGCGTCGAGATGGAGCAGGCGCACCACGAAGCCATTCACGGCGGTGGCGACTGGAAGCTGGGGCGCACATGGCCGGGTGAATGGAACCGGATGATCATGAAGACACTGCGCGACACAGAGGTTGAAGCTGGGCGGATGTTGAAGCGGAATGAAATCCTGAACATCGTCGCGACGCGTATGGAGCGGTACTCCATTCCGATGGATTTCGTCCCCTGGAGAGGGCCATGAACAACGGGCATCCCTGGCAGGGCAACTGGGTTGTGCGCCTGTATGAGAGGGTCCGCGAGCGGGGTTACGATTCGCTCACCGCCTTCGCCGAGGCGCGCCCCACCGCTTCACTGGTGGCACTGGCCAAGGAGTTGGGTCCGGACGACATCGCCGGAGTTCAGGTGTTCAAAGGGCTGGTGGCTGAAGCGGAGCGGAATCATCGGGTCACACGTCTGGTGCGCGGGCAGTTCGTACGCGAACTGTACGAGTCTCTCCCAAACGGCTGGCCCACCGTGATGGATGACGCCAACCGTTTCAAGGTCGCCAAGGCACTCGGCTCGTGGTCTGCCTACACCCCAGAGACGCATGAAAAGCGCGTCGAGCGGGCCAGGGCAGCGCTCCGCGCCACGCCACCGCCCCCCGGTTGGCGTCCGCTCGGGCCCGACGACGAATTGCTGCTCACGCTCCTGCCTGATGAGGACGCCGACAGGCCATAGCGTCAGGCCCTCCACCCACTCCATGACGAGGTAGAGAAAGCCTTCCTCCGGGTCCGGCCACCGGCCATACCCAGCACGCGCACCACGTGGGGGTGGCGCATCTGGCGCAGCAGGTCCAACTCGTTCTCACCCCAGGGCGCCACCGGACGGGCCTGGAAGAACTGCGGTGACGCGGTAGAGGCCCGCCAGCACGAGCAGCGCCGCGACCCCGAGCAGCGAGAGCAGGATGAGCCGCACCTTGCCGAAGAGCTGCTCGTGCAGCGGCACCAGCTTCGCGCCAATCCGCCGATCCTCCATGGCGCGAGCCTACCCCGTAACTTCGAAAGGCCCCGCACCACCCTCGGGTGGAATTTTCCTTCCCTGTGACGGCTGCGTCACGCCCTTGTCGCGGTGGCTTTTGGACGCCAGACCGAGGGGACTGTCGACCCGCGGACGCCCTCCTTTCGGGCACCCCGGTTGCACACGCCTCCTGGGGACCGGGGCGAGGAGGAGTGCATGGGCGCGGGGCGATGGGGCGGAAAAGGAAGACGGGGGCTCCTCGCCACGGTCCTCCTGCTGGGCACGCCGGTGCTCGCGGGAGAGCCGGAGCCCGAGCCGGGACTGACACCCGAGCTGGAGCCGGCCCCCGAGCCGACCCCGACGGAGCAGACTCCGGCCGAGCTGGCGTCCAACGAGCTGGTGCCCAACGAGGTGGCGCCAGCGGTGGCCGCGCCCAAGCCGGAGAAGCAGAAGCCGGGCAAGCACGAGGCGAAGCCCGGCGAGGCGGTGGAGGAGCCGCTGTCCGAGGGTGGCGAGGGCACGGCGGCGGAAGAGGAGGACAAGCAGGGCCTGCGGGTGCGTCCCTTCGGGCGCGTCTACGCGCGGGTGAGCGCGGACGAGCGGGAGCAGTACACGCGCTCGCTGTCCATTCCCTCGGCGCGCGTGGGCCTGGCCGCGTCGCTGTCGCACGTGGACGCGGAGGTGACGGCGGACCTCTCCTCCAAGTCGATCCTCAAGGACGCCTTCGTGCGCGTGTCCGACGGGCACAAGCGGCTGCGCCTCTACGCGGGCCAGTTCAAGGCGCCCTTCCTGGAGCGCGAGCTCGCGTCCTCGTGGATGCTGCCGGTGATGGAGCGCGGGCTGGTGGCGGACTACCTCGTGGACACCCACAACCTGGGCGGGCGGCGGCTCGGGGTGATGGGCGAGGCGAGCATCAAGCAGGCGTGGAAGCTGAAGGTGTCCGGTGGAGTCTTCCAGGGCGCCAAGGACAAGGACACGGACATCCGCGCCAGCGAGGACGCCGCGCTGCGCGTGAGCGTGCGGCCCTTCAAGCACCTCACGCTCGGGGCGAGCAGCTACGTGACGGAGGTCTTCACGGGCGCGCGCAACTACGCGATGACGGCGGACGCGGCACTGCGGCTGGGCGCGCTGGAGCTGTCGGGCGAGTACGTCACCGGGCGCATTCCGGTGGGCCCCTTCGACGCGCAGCTCGGGCTGGCCAGCTACACGCTGCCCCTGGGCCTGGACGGTTGGGCGGTGCAGCCGGTGGTGGGCGCCGAGACGCTGCGGCTGCTCGGGCCCCTGAAGGCGCGCGGCTACGGCCTGGTGGGCGGCCTCAACGTCCTCTACTCCGAGCACTTCAAGGCCCAGCTCCAGGCCGAGCACGCGCTGCGTCCCGGCGATGAAGCCGCGGGTATCGAGTACTCGATGCAGCTCGCCATGCGCTTCTAGGGACGGAGACCGACCATGCTCCATTTCGCGGAAGGAGAAGTCACCAAGCTGCGCCGGGAGTTCAAGCTGGTGCTGGGGATGAGCGAGGCGGTGGCCCTGTGCACGCGGCTCTCCGCGTCGCTCGGCGGGTACCTGTCCCCGCCCACGCGCATCACCTCCGTCTACTTCGACAAGCCGGGCTGCCCGCTGGCCATGCGCGCCCTGCACACGCCGAATGACTGCCTCAAGGTACGCACCAAGGAGTACTCGCCGGACGTGGGCGCCGGGGGCGTGGAGCGCGTGGTGCTGGAGGTGAAGCGCGAGCGCAACGGCGTCACGCAGAAGCGCCGCGTGTGGGTGCCGCGCTCGGAGCTCGGCCACGTCATGCGGGGCGGCGCGCGCCTGCTGCCGCTCATCGCCGGTGGGAGCCTGCTGCCGGTGCTGGCGGTGACGTACCGGCGGCACGTGTACCAGTGCTCGCAGGCGTGGCGGGTGACGGTGGACCGGGACATCGGCTTCCACCCTGTCTCCGCGGAGCTGGCCCTCGGCGAGACGACGCTGAGCGCGGAGCGGCTGGGGGCGCCGCTCGCCGTGGATGAACGGGTGGTGGTGGAAGTGAAGCACCTGGGGAAGGAGCTGCCCGAGTGGCTTTCGGCGCTCAACCCCGGGCGCAAGCCGGCGTACAGCAAGTTCGCCGAGGGGATGGCGAGGGTCCACGACTTCGTCGCGGACGGGATTCTGGGGGGCTGAGCAACCGTGTTCATCGACTTCGAAGGCATTGACGGCAGCGGCAAGACGACCCTGTCCAACCTCCTGGCCCAGCGCCTGAGGCGGCTCGGCTACCGGGTGGCCCACGCGCGCGAGGGCGGAGAGCTGCGCTCGCCCATCGCCCGGCGCATCCGCGAGCTCACCCGCGACTCCACCCTGCTGGAGATGTCGCCGCGCACCGAGTTCTTCCTCAACCTCGCGCGCGACGCGCAGCAGCTCGAGGAGGTCATCGCCCCCGCCCTGGCGCGCGGCGAGGTGTGCATCAGCGACCGTTACCTCTACTCGCAGCTGGCCCTGAGCGGCGGCGGGCGCGGGCTGCCGGGCATGGTGCTCGAGCCGGCGTGTGAGCTGGCCTCGCAGGGGCTGTGGCCGGACCTCGTCATCCTCGTGGACGTGGAGCCGGACCTGGCCCGGCTGCGCAAGCGGTTGGGGAAGAGCAAGGGCGAGCGGGCCACGGACTCGGACAGCCGCAAGGGGCTGGCCGGCGCGGGCCTCGCGGTGCGCATGCGCGAGTCCTTCCTGCAGCTGGCGCGCAAGGACCCGGCGCGCTGGCTCGTCATCGAGAACAATGATCAGCCGCTGCACGTGCTCGAGCAGCGGATTGTCGAGGCGGTGGTGGCGCGGCTGGAGGGGCGGGAGCTGCCGGCGCAGCGCATCACGCCGCCCCGGCACGTGCCCGTGCAGGTGCCCTCGACGGTGGATGACGTGGAGGAGCACTTCTTCCGCATGCTGGACGACCTGGAGGTGCGCGAGCCCCAGCTGGCGGTGTGGCTGCTGGGCGGCATCCCCGGTTTCGCCGCGCACCAGCGGCGGCTGGGCTTCGTCGAGCGCTTCCCGGGCCTCACGGTGCGCAGCCTCGCGGGCCTGGACGACGAGCCGGCCTGGGCCCTGCGCGAGCTGCTGACGGAGGTGGTGCCGCAGGACGTGGCCTCGAGCCTCGGCGCCAACTCCGAGCCGCAGGCCATGGCCCTGCGCGAGCGCCTCTACACGCACGCGCCCACGGAGGTGCTCTCCGGCCTCAAGCGCAACGGCTCGCCCGAGGCGTGGGCCCTGCGCGAGCACGCCCTGCGCGAGGGGCGCCTGGGCGAGGTGCTCTGCGGGCTGGCCGGAGTGGACGACGAGCCGGCCTGGGCGGCGCGCGAGCGGGGCGTGCGGCGCGGGCTGTACGCGGACGTGGCGCGCAGCCTCACCGGGCTGGGCTCGGCGCGGGCGGACTCCCTGCGCGAGAGCCTGCTCGCCCATGACCGGCTGGCGGTGCTGCGCAGCACCCACGGCCTGGACACGCCCTTCGCCCGGGAGCTGCGCGTGGCGCTGGAGGACAAGGCCCTCAAGCTGGTGCTGCGCTCGCTGGCCGGGCTCGCCACCGACGAGGCCTTCGCCCTGCGCGAGCGCGGCGCTCCGCTGACGAAGGAAGCGCTCGACTCGATGGACGGCCTGGATGATCCGCGCGCGTGGCGGCTGCGCGAGGCCTTCCTCACGCGCTGGCCCGCCACGGTGGTGTCCTCGCTGGAGGGACTGCCACTGACGGAGCGCGGCGAGGCACTCGTGCTGCGCGCGCTGCAGCTCACCTCCAGCCGCCTGCCGGTGCTGCGCAACGCCTACCGCCTCGTCGCCGCCGCGCACACGGCCGAGCACCCCGCGGAGCGCATGGCCCAGCGCCCGTCCGAAGACGCCCCGCATCCGGCACTCTGAGCGAGGGAGGCCACCATGGAGTCATTCTTCTCGGAGCTCACCCAAGAGGTGTCGTCCGGAGTCTCCGTCGACGACGCGAGCCAGATACTGCCGCGCCTGCTGGCGGCGGTGCTGCTCGGCACGGTGCTCGCGCTGAGGCCCTGGCGGTTGCTCACCGGCAAGCCCCTGCCCCGCTCGGAGATGGTGCAGGCCCAGGTGCTGCTGTGCACCGCGGCGGCCGTCATCACCACCGTCATCGGCCACAGCGTGGCCAAGGCCTTCGGGCTGGTGGGGCTCGGCGGCTTCGTGCGCTTCCGCTCGGGGCTGAAGGATCCCCGCGACGCCGCCATCCTCTTCCTGGTGATTGGCCTGGGCATGGCATGCGGACACGGCAGCCTGGGACTGGCCGGGGTGGGCACCGTCTTCGTGGGCGCGCTGCTGTTCGTGCTGGACTTCTTCGACAAGAAGCCAGCCAGCGCGCCGAAGCAGCGGATGCTGGTGTCGGCCCAGGCCGATGACCTGGTGGGCGCGGAGGCCCTGCTGCGCAAGACGCTCGGCGAGCGCAACGTGCTGGTGCGCAGCTGCGCGCTGGACTTCGAGGGGCGGAGGCTGGAGCTCGAGGTGGAGGAGAAGGAGCCGGGGATGCTCGCGTCGGCGTTGAGCCACACGGCGGGCGGCCCGCTCCGGGGATTGCGGTGGACGGAGCTGCCCACCAACAAGGGGGGAACGTGGGAGGAGCGGGGATGAGGCGTTGGAAGTGGGCCGCACTGGTGGCGGTGGGGTGTTGGGTGGGTTGCGGCGGGGGCGGGAGCCTGCCCTCGGACAAGCAAGTGCCCCCCGTGACGATGCCGGATGGGCCGGTGATCCTGCCGGAGGTCCCGGGGGGAACGGGCACCCCGGCGCCGGATCCCTTCACGAGCCTCTACCCACTCACGACGGGCTCCACGTGGACGTACCGCATCGAGGACCCGAGCGTGGCGACCGGGCCCTTCGAGAAGCAGGTGGTGGTGGTGGGAGAGCAGCCGGTGCCGGAGACATCCGAGACGGCCATCGAGGTACGCAGCACGCAGCCGCACCTGGAGGAGGTGTCCTGGCAGAAGGAGAAGGACGGGGTGGTGTACCGCCTGCGCGAGGAGGACCACAAGGCGGGCACGCTGGCGCGGGTGACGACGTGGAGTCCCGCGGCGATGAAGTCGCTCGCGCTGGAGAGGCCCCAGGGGTGGAGCTTCGTGTCCTCACTCACCGAGCTGACGCGCTACCCCACCGGCACCAAGAAGGATGACACCGACAAGAAGAAGTACACCTGGAGCGTGGAGGCGGTGAACGAGACCGTCACCACCCCGGCGGGCACCTTCCCCAACGCCATCCGCCTGCAGCGCAAGCGCGAGGACAAGGTGGAGCCGGTGCGCACCTACTGGCTGGTGCCCGGCATCGGCAAGGTGAAGGAGACCGGCGAGCGCACCGAGGAGCTCACCGCCTACGACGTGAAGAAGCCCTGAGCCGGTGAAGCAGATTCAGCGGACGGGAGCCGGAGGTGGGCTTGCTCCAATTACGTGGGCAGTAGGGTCATGCCGCCCACTTCCGCGGTAAGGCGGCAAGCTCAGACGTCTACCAGTGCGCGGCCGGAGACGCCCACCGAGCCCTCGCCCGCTCGCCGCCCGGCAGGCGGGCGCGGCACCTGGGAGTGGATGGATGGCCAGTGGTGAGTGGTTGCACTCCGAGTCCGAATGCCTCGGACCGGAGGCACCATGCACCGTCTGTATTCCCTGGCGCTCGGCGCGGCCGCCGCGGCGCTCACCTTCATCGCGGGCAACGCCAGCGCCGCGAATCTCACCCGTCAGCCCTACCTCCAGCGCGTGGGCACGGACACCGCCACCGTGGCCTTCCGCCTCGATGCGCCGTGCGTCCCCTCGGTGCGCTACGGCCCCCACGGCTCCACCGGCCAGTCCGTCCCGTCGTCCACCGCCGACCGCATCCACGCCATCGTCCTCACCGGCCTGGAGCCCGGCACCGAGTACACCTACCTCGTGGACGCCTGTGGCGCTCGCACCAACCCGGTGAGCTTCTCCACCGCGCCCGTCCCCGGCACCCGCCACGTGCACTTCACCGCCGTGGGCGACTTCGGCTCGAACAACTCCGACCAGCGCGCCGTGGCCAACGCCATGCTCGCCCGCCAGCCGGAGCTCTTCCTCATGCTCGGCGACAACGCCTACGAGGCGGGCACCGAGGCCGAGTTCCAGAACAACCTCTTCGTCCCCATGGCGCCGCTGCTCTCGCAGGTGCCCTTCTTCGCCGTCCCCGGCAACCACGAGTACGTCACCAACCAGGGCCAGCCCTACCTCGACAACCTCTACCTGCCCACCAGCCAGGGTGGCGGCGAGCGCTACTACTCCTTCGACTGGGGCCACGTGCACTTCGTGGCCATCGACTCCAACTGCGCCATTGGCCTGGCCTCGTCGGACCGCTGCACGCTGGCCGCGCAGAAGAAGTGGGTGGAACAGGACCTGGCGGCCAGCACCGCGCCCTGGAAGGTCGTCCTCTTCCACCACCCGCCCTGGAGCAGCGGAGAGCACGGCTCGCAGCTCCTCATGCGCCGCGAGTTCGCCCCCCTCTTCGAGAAGTATGACGTGGACCTGGTGCTCACCGGGCACGACCACGACTACGAGCGCACCTTCCCCATGCGGGGCAACGCGGTGGCTCCCTCCGGCACCCCGAGCCCCACCTACCTCGTGGTGGGCAGCGGCGGCGCCTCCCTGCGCCCGCTCGCTGGCGGCAAGCCCTCCTGGGCCGTGCTGCGCAATGACGTGGACCACGGCTACCTCGACGTGAACGTGGAGGAGGGCACCCTCACCGCCCAGGTGCTCACCCCCTCGGGCAAGGTGATGGACAGCTTCTCCCTCTCCAAGGACCTCCCGCCGGCGCCGCGGCCGGACACCTCCGAGCCCACCAGCCCTCCGGTCGCCAGCCAGCCGGGAACCCCCTCGCCCACTCCCTCCACCCCCGGCGCCACGGCCCCCGGCCTGCCCGACGCCGAGGACCCGGAGAACCCGGGCCAGCCCGGCTGCTCGTCGGTGGGCTCGGCCATGGCGCTGCTGCCCATGGGGGCGTGGGTGCTCGCCACCGTCCTGCGCCGCCGTCGCCGCCGCTAGCCGGGAGGCCAGGGAGAGGGCCGGGGCGCCCTGGAAACGCACCAAAGCACCTCCACCCTTGTCATTGAGCGCCCGGGATGCGATTCGCCTGACTGCCGACAGTGCAGGCCCGCCTCCCGGGCCCCCGGAGCCTTTCATGAAGAAGAACCCCCGCCCGCCCGCCCGGGCGTCCCAGTCCCGACGTGAGCCCCCCGCCTCCGAGGCGTCGCGCGCGTCCCGCCCCGTGCGGGAAGACCTCGTCCTCCAAGCCAGCCTCGAAGCCTACGGCTTCATCCGCCACGAGGGCCGCCTGGCCGACCGGGCCCTGGACTTCACCCTGCGCCACAAGCGCAACCTCTACTCCAACGAGCGCCGCGCCGTGGCCGAGCGCGTCTACGCCCTGCTGCGCCGCCAGCGCACGGTGGACTTCCTCCTCGAGCACGCCCACCGCGGCTTCACCCGCCTGGACAAGACGCGCCAGGACGTGCTGCGCCTGGCCGCCTCGCGCATCCTCCACGGCGAGCCCATGGACGAGGTGGCGCGCACCTCGTCGCTCTCGGGCCAGGACGCGGACGCGCTCGCCGCGCTGCCCGCCGCCGCCCGGGCGCTCGAAGCCCTCCCGGTGGACAAGCGCTTCCCCATCGCCGCCTCGCTGCCGGACTTCCTCGCCCCGCGCTTCCGCGAAGTGTTCGGCGCCGACGCCGAGCGCGCCGCCAACGCGATGAACGAGCGCGCCCCCCTCACCGGGCGCCTCAACGGCTTCAAGGGTGACCGCGAGCAGCTCAAGGCCCTGCTGGAGAAGGAGGGCGTGCAGGTCACCCCCACCCCGCTCTCGCCGCTCGGGCTCTTCCTGGAGACGCGCACCAACGCCTTCTCGCTCGACGCCTTCCGCGACGGCTGGTTCGAGCTGCAGGACGAGGGCAGCCAGCTGCTCGGCATGCTGGTGGACGCGCCGCCCACGCGGGTGGTGGACGCGTGCGCGGGCGCGGGCGGGAAGACGCTGCAGCTCGCCGTGCAGATGAAGAACCGGGGAGACCTGCACGCGCTGGACGTGGACGAGGGCCGCATCGACGAGCTGCGCAAGCGCGCGCGCCGCGACGGCGTGCACAACGTGCGCACCCAGGTCATCCCCGCCGAGGGCCCCGAGGCGGACGCGGCGCTCGAGCCGCTGGTGGGCAAGGCGGACCGGGTGCTGGTGGACGCGCCGTGCAGCGGCACGGGCACCTTCCGCCGCAAGCCGGACGCGCGCTACCGCCTCACGCCCGAGATGATCGCCGACCACGTGGCGCGGCAGAAGCGGCTGCTGGAGCGCTTCTCGCGGATGGTGAAGCCCGGGGGCCGGCTCATCTACGGCACGTGCAGCGTGCTGCGCGAGGAGAACGAGGCGGTGGTGGAGGACTTCCTGGCGAAGCACCCGGACTATTCGGTGCGGCCGGTGACGGAGGAGCTCGGGCCGGAGCTGGGCGCGAAGGTGAGCGTGGGCCCCTACCTGCGGCTCGCCCCGCACCTGCACAACACGGATGGCTTCTTCGGCGCCATTCTCGTGCGCGCGAAGAAGTAGTCTCTTCTCCCTCGCCCGACTGGAGGGCTCGGAATGCCGGAAGCGGTCCACTATCGCGTCTCGATGCTCCGTCCGCACTCGCACCTCTTCGAGGTGGAGGCCACCTTCCCCGCGGGCCCGGACGTGCTCGAAGCCGTGCTGCCGGTGTGGACGCCGGGCAGCTACCTGGTGCGTGAATTCGCGCGCCAGGTGCAGGACCTGAGCGCCTCGGGCCCGGGGGGCGAGCCGCTCCCGGTCCAGCGCATGGACAAGCGCGGCTGGCGCGTGCGGGCCCAGGGGCGCGCGGTGACGCTGCGCTACCGCGTCTACGCCAACGAGCTCACCGTGCGCACCAGCCACCTGGACGGGAGCCACGGCTACTTCAACGGCGCCACGCTCTTCCTCTACACCGAGGCCACGCGCGGCCTGGAGCACCACGTCACCGTGGAGGCGCCCGAGGGCTGGAAGTCCTTCACCGCGCTGGAGCGCCAGGGCGAGGCCTTCGTCGCGAAGGACTACGACGAGCTGGTGGACAGTCCCTTCGAGGTGGGCCCGCACACGCCGCACACCTTCACGGCCGCGGGCGTGCCGCACGAGGTGGTGGTGTGGGGGGACGCGGTACCGGACGCGGGCCGACTGTGCTCGGACCTGCAGCGCATCTGCGAGGCGCAGGCGAGGATGTACGGCGGCCTGCCGATGAAGCGCTACGTCTTCCTCGTGTACCTCACGGACAAGGGCCGCGGAGGGCTGGAGCACAAGGCGTCCACGTCGCTGCTCTTCCCGCGCTCGGGGCTGCAGAGCCCGCGAGGCTGGGAGGACTTCCTCACCCTGGCGGCGCACGAGTACTTCCACCTGTGGAACATCAAGCGGGTGAAGCCGAGGGCGCTCGTCCCCTTCGACTACGCGCAGGAGAACTACACCTCGCTGTTGTGGGCCTTCGAGGGAGGCACGTCGTACTACGACAACGTCTTCGTGCTGCGCTCGGGGCTGATGGGCGCGAGCCGCTACCTCACGCGCCTGGGCGAGACGCTCTCCACGCTGCACGCCACGCCGGGCCGCAAGGCGCAGACGCTGGCCGAGGCGTCACTGGTGAGCTGGGTGAAGCACTACCGGCCGGACGAGCACTCGCCGAACAGCGCCATCTCCTACTACCTCAAGGGCGAGGTGGTGGCCGCGCTGCTGGATTTGGAAATCCGCCGCGCCACGAGCGACGCGCGGGGCCTGGACGACCTGATGCGCCTGTTGTGGCAGCGCTACGGGGACGAGTCCGGCGTGCCCGAGGAGGGCGTGGAAGCGGCGGCCTCGGAGGTGGCGGGGAAGGACTTGAGCGCCTTCTTCGATCGGGCGGTGCGCAGCACGGAGGAGCTGGACTACTCCGTCCTCTCGCACGTGGGCCTGGAGGCGCGCTTCCGTCCGCGCGAGTCCTCGAGCGACAAGGGCGGCACGCCCCCACCGCGGGTGAAGGGCGACAGCAAGCCGAAGGCCTGGCTGGGCGTCACCACGAAGGGGAGCGCCACCATCGCCACGGTGCTGGACGGCTCGCCGGCGCAGGAGGCGGGGCTGTACGTGGACGACGAGTTGGTGGCCCTCGACGGATGGAAGGTGGACGCGGCGGGGCTGCTGGCGCGCACCGAGGACAAGTCCCCCGGGGAGACGGTACGGCTCACGGTGTTCCGCCGGGACAGGCTGGTGGAGGTGCTGGTGGCGCTCGGGCAGAAGCCGGCGGACGCGGTGTGGCTCGCGCGGGTGGACAAGCCCACCGACGCACAGAAGGCCGCGTACCAGGCGTGGCTGGGCTCACCGTGGGAGGAGCCGGGCTAGCCGTGGAACAGGCCCTGGAGCCAGTTCCAGAGCACGAGCAGCGCGATGGCTCCGGGCACCGCGAGCACCAAGGCCCCCAGGTGGTATGCGAGCATGACTCCCACCTCCCTCCAGTTCTGGACAGCCCCGACGGTGGAGATCACCACGTAGACGGCGAAGCTGAGCCACGCCAGGACGAACATGAGGGGACCCATGGGGATCATCGAGCCCGCGCCATACGAGGGTTGGGACACGGTGTGCGCGTACATTCCCGTCGGCACGAGGACCAGTCCCACCAGGAACACATGAAGCAGGATGGCGCCTGTCGGATCGGCGGCCTCGGAGTCCTCGGTGGGTTCTGGCGCCTCTTCGCTCGGAGTGTGCTCGTGCATCGCGGCGGGGATTGTAGACGAGGGGCCCGTCCGCTCCACCCCGTACACCCCCGACAGCCGACCGGCTAGGCTGCCGTGCCAGATGAGCCGCACGCCGCCCAAGCCCCTGGCCCACTGCAAACGCCACCCCTCCGCCCCCGCTGGCTGGCGCTGTGACGGCTGTGGGGCTTCGCTCTGCCCCGAGTGCGTCGAGGCGAAGCGCATGCAGACGGTGGATCTCCTCGTCTGCCGCCTGTGCGGAGGCCGGGCCGAGACGCTCCTCGTCCACCGCTCAGAGCAGGCCTCGTACGCGGACCGGCTCGGGCAGGTGTGGCGCTATCCCTTCACCCGTCAGGGCCTGATGGTGGCCGCGGGGCTCGGGGCGATGATGGCCTTCGTCGGCTTCATGACGAACGTCACGCTCATCGTGTTCCGCCTGGCCCCCGCGGCGATCGGCGCCGGCATCTTCTGGGGCAGCTTCTTCGCCGTCATGCGCTCGAGCACACGCGGCGAGAGCGAAGTGCCCACGCCGGACTTCGGCGACGTCTTCGACGACGGGTTGGTCCCAGCCCTCAAGGGCCTGCTCGCCACCAGTGTGGTGTGGGGCTCCCTGCTGCTCTACCTCGTGTTCGTCGGCGGCTGGGACGTGTTCCAGTACGTGGATCGCCTGCTGAGCGATCCCATGTTCTACATGACCGGCAGGTTCCAATCGATTCCGGGCGAGACGCTCCTGCATGACCCCATCGCATGGGTGCTGGGGCTCGCCAGCCTCGTCTACCTGCCCATGGCCCTGATGATGGCGATGACGAGCAACAGCCTGCTCGACATCTTCAACCCGCTGAAGGCCCTCCACTCCATGCTGCGCCTCGGGCGGGACTACGCGGTGGCGCTGGGCGCCCTCTTCACGCTGGGCCTCGTCTACGCGGCGGTGCACCTCGTCAGCTCCAGCCTGCGCGAGGTGGCCTTCGAGGTCATCGTGTCGCGCTGGCTCGCCCAGGTGCTCGAGTGCCTCGTGTTCTTCGCGATGGCGCGGGTGCTCGGGCTGCTGCTCTACACGCGGGGAGACGCCATGGGCTACGGCGACCCGGGCGACTACATCACCTCCGTGCTGCCCGCGGACGCGACGCCGCGCACCTCGCTGCGCGTGGACCCCGCCCCGCTCCCCTCGCGGGAGCCGGCCACGTCCACCCCGGGTGCCCCCTCTCCCGAGGCCCGGCTGGAGGAGCTCTCCGCGCTGGTGCAGGCCCGGAACGTCCCCCAGGCGCTCGCGCTCTACTCCGAGCTGAGCTTCCTGCCGAAGGCCTCCATCACCCCGGCGGTGCACCTGTTCGTCGGCCAGGCGGCGGCGGCCGAGGGAGACAACGACCTGGCGGTGCGCGCGCTGGAGTCCGCGGCGGACTCGGCCCCGGATGATCCGCTGGCCCCCAGGGCCCTGGTGCTCCTGGCCCGGGTGCTCGGCGAGCGCATGCAAGAGGCGGCGCGGGCGCGGGACGTCTACCGTTACATCGTCGACCGGTACCCGGATACGGACGCCTCGCGCTTCGCCCAGGCCCGGCTTCCGCCCACCAGCTGACATCTGGCGTTGCCGAGTGGGCGGGTCGTGCGCAAACCCTCCGCATGCTTCGGGCACGCCAGCCACTCCTCTTCCTGGGCCTCGCGCTCCTCGCTTCGTGTGACGGGGGCGTGCGGGTGCAACGCCAGGGCGATCCCTGCACCGACAGCCTCGTGACGCTGCGGGTGGAGGTGTTGGACGCGCAGGGCGCCACGGTGAAGGACGCCACCGTCACCGCGACCAACGTGGACACGGGGCACACCATCACCAGCACCACGAGTGACCGGGGTGTCACCACGGCGGTGAACGAGGACATCGGCGAGGGCACCGTGCGGCTGACGGCCACCGCGGGCTCCAAGGTGAGCGCGCCGGCCGAGGTGCACTGGACGTGCGACGACTGCCACTGCCACCCCGAGCCCGCCACGGTGCAGCTGCAATTGCACCCCTGAGCCCCTCCGGGCGGCTGGTCCCTCACTCGGCGTTTGTCGGGAGCGCCCTGACTCGCTAGGTTGAGGTCGCCATGCCGAGTTTGGAAGACCTCCTCCGGTGCTCCCTGACGGAGCTCACCGAGCGCTTCGTCGCCGAAACCCGTTCCGTGCCCGCGGGGCTGCTGGAAGCGCTGGAGGCGGATCCTCGCCAGGGAGCCAAGGCGCTCGCCAAGCGCATCCGGAGCCGTCAGGGGAAGAATCGCGCCGAGGGCCAGCGCCTGCGGCACCTGCTGCGCTTCGAGAACGAGCTGTGGGAGCAGGGCCACACGCACATCGCGGGGGTAGACGAGGCAGGCAGGGGACCGCTCGCCGGGCCAGTGGTGGCCGCGGCGGCCATCCTTCCGAAGGGCTGGCGGCTCGAGGGGCTGGACGACTCGAAGAAGATCGCCGACGAGGCGCGCCGGGACGAGCTGGCCGAGGCCATCAAGCGCGGAGCGGTGGCGTGGGCGGTGGGCGTGGCGGAGGCGGAGGAGATCGACGCGATCAACATCCGCCGCGCGAGCCTGCTGGCGATGCACCGCGCGCTCCAGGCGTTGGGCGTGCAGCCCACCTATGTGCTGCTGGATGCCTTCACGATTCCCGAGTGCACCCTGCCCCAGCGCGGCATCATCAAGGGAGACGCGCTGTCGTTGAGCATCGCCGCGGCGTCGGTGCTGGCGAAGACGACGCGGGACAACCGGATGCGCGAGCTGGACGCGCAATACCCGGGCTACGGGCTCGCCGAGCACAAGGGCTACCCCACGGAGGAGCACGTGAAGGCCATCCGGGAGAAGGGCGTGCTGCCCATCCACCGCCGCAGCTTCGCGCCGGTGCGGGAGGCGCTCGGCATCGTCGAGCCCGCGGCGCCCGGGCCCGTTCAAGGTGAGCTCTTCACGGGGAACGAGCAGCAGTGAGCGCGGACAAGGACATCGACGGCTGGTTCGCCGAGCGGGGAATCACCCTGCAGGACTCCCGGGTCCGGGCCCGTGCCGTGTTGGAAGAAGTGGGGCTCACGAGCGCGCGCAAGGTGCGCATCAGCGAGACCAAGCTGCCGAAGGCCGAGCAACTGTTGGCCGAGCGCTTCTACCGGGTGTGCACCGCGTCCGAGTGCCAGCAGGTGGCGCGGTCGAGCGGGAAAGAGCCGCTGCCGGTGGAGCCGCGCAGCCACTGCGAGCACTGTGGGGGCTCGAACAACCGGCGGGCGGAGGTGGCCTTCCTGGAGGCGTGCCAGCGCCACGGGGTGCGGCGGGTGGTGGTGGTGGGCGGCTCGCCCGCGGTGCGCGAGGAGCTGGAGGAGAAGCTCGGAGGCCTCATCGAGCTGCGCATGGTGGACGGCACCGAGCGGCGCACGGCGGGCAAGGCGCAGGGTGATTTGGAGTGGGGAGACCTGGTGCTCGTCTGGGGCGCCACGGAGCTGCACCACAAGGTGAGCAGCCACTACACGCAGCCGGGCACGCCCTACCGCCACAAGGTGGTGCACGTGGCGCGGCGGGGCGTGGCCTCGCTGCTCGACGCGGGCATCACCCACCTCGAGCGCTGAGCGCGCCCCTGAACTGAATCCGGACGGCCCGCCGTCGAGTTCCGTGCGAACTGGTCCGACAGTCGGACCAGTCCGCGCGAAGTGCGACCGGAGGGGGCCTACTCGTCGTTGCTGCGCAGCGCCGCGAGGACGTTGAGGTCCTCGAGCGTCGTCACGTCACCGGTGGTCTGCTTGCCACCGGCCACGTCGCGCAGCAGCCGGCGCATGATCTTCCCCGAGCGCGTCTTCGGCAGCCCTTCCGCGAAGCGGATTTCGTCCGGCCGCGCGATGGCGCCGATCTCCTTCGTCACGTGCGCGTTCAGCTCCTTCTTGAGCTCGGGCGTGGGAGCAATCCCCTTCTTCAGGGTGACGAAGGCCACGAGCGCCGTGCCCTTGAGCTCGTCCGGGCGGCCCACCACGGCGGCCTCCGCGACGGACTTGTGCGCCACCAGCGCGCTCTCCACCTCGGCGGTGCCCAGGCGGTGGCCGGCCACGTTCACCACGTCGTCCACGCGGCCCATCAGCCAGAAGTAGCCGTCGGTGTCCCGCCGCGCGCCGTCTCCCGTGAAGTACCTGCCGGGCAGCTCGCTGAAGTACGTCTTCACGTACCGGTCCGGGTCCCCGTACACCGTGCGCAACATGGAAGGCCACGGCCTCGTCACGAAGAGCAGGCCGCCCTGGTTCGCCGGCACCGGCTTGCCTTCCCGGTCGAGCACCTCGGCGTGGATGCCGGGCAGCGGCAGCGTGGCGCTTCCGGGCTTGGTGGGCGTGGCCCCCGGCAGCGGCGAAATCATGATGCAGCCCGTCTCCGTCTGCCACCACGTGTCCACCACCGGGCAGCGCCCACCGCCGATGACGTCGCGGTACCACATCCACGCCTCGGGGTTGATGGGCTCGCCCACCGAGCCGAGCACCCGGAGCGAGGACATGTCGTGCCGCTTCGGGTGCTCATCGCCCAGGCGCATGAAGGCGCGAATCGCCGTGGGCGCGGTGTAGAGGATGGAGATCTTCTCGCGAGCAATGAGCTCCCAGAAGCGATCCGGCCCCGGGTGCGTGGGCGCGCCCTCGTAGATGACGGTGGTGGCGCCGTTCATCAGCGGGCCGTAGACGACGTAGCTGTGCCCCGTCACCCAGCCCACGTCCGCGGTGCACCAGTAGATGTCCTCCTCCTTCAGGTCGAACACCCAGCGCGTCGTCAGCGACGCATTCATCGCGTAGCCGCCCGTGGTGTGCAGCACGCCCTTGGGCTTCCCCGTGCTACCCGAGGTGTAGAGGATGAACAGCGGGTGCTCGCTCTCCACCCACTCGGGCTCGCAGGTGTCGGCCTGCTTCGCCACCAGCTCGTTCCACGCCAGCTCCTTGCCGGACAGCTGCATCGCGCCCTGCGTGGTGCGCTGGAACACCACCACGCGCTCCACGGTGTTCATCTGCGGCATCGCCTTGCGCACGTTCTCCAGCAGCGGCACCACCGCGCCCTTGCGCCAGCCGCCGTCCGCCGTGAGCAGCACCTTCGCGCCCGCGTCGTTCATGCGCTCGAGCAGCGCCTCGGCCGAGAAGCCGCCGAACACCACCGAGTGCACCGCGCCAATCCGCGCGCACGCCAGCATCGCCACCGCGGCCTCGGGCACCATGGGCAGGTAGATGCCCACCCGGTCCCCCTTGCGCACGCCCAGCGAGCGCAGGCCGTTGGCCAGCCGGTTCACGTCCCGCGACAGCTCGCCGTACGTCACCCGGCGCCTGTCTCCGGGCTCGCCCTCGAAGAGGATGGCCGTCTTGTCCCGGCGCTTGTCCAGGTGCCGGTCCAGGCAGTTGTAGGCCAGGTTGGTGCGGCCCTCGATGAACCAGCGCGCGTTGGGCGGCTTCCAGTCGAGCACCGTCTTGAAGGGCTCCTTCCAGTACAGCTCCTCGCGCGCGCGAGCACCCCAGTACGCCTCGGGATCCTTCTCGGCCTCGGCCCACAGCCGGCGGTAATCCTCCATGCCGCGCAGGTGCGCGCGGCTCGTGAACTCCTGTGGCGGTGGGAAGACTCGGTTCTCGACGAGAACGGAGCTCAGCTCTTGCGACGGCGGACGAGGTGCTTCAGCCATGGACTCCTCCAGGACGACGCCTCAGGAGTCCCGTTCTATGAAGTCTCGTCCCCCTTCCTCAAGGAGACGTTGCGCAGGGACGCGCGTTCTGTTGGACGGCTTGATATTGAACCCACAGCTGGCAGGCGCACGCGGCCTGCGAGGCCCTCGGCTCGTAGCGCACGCTCAGCACGCCCTTGAACTCCGTGGCGCACTGTGTCGTGCCCTCCACGTGCAGCGTCACCTGGTCCACGATGCACTCGGCCCCGTGGGCGGTGACGGAGGCGTTCGTCACGGTGCCATCGATCGAGAAGGCATCGTCGCTCTCCGAGCCCCCATCCAGGAAGCGCCCCACGAGCAGCGCGTCCATCAGCCCGTAGCGCATGCGCACCACGTCGCCGGAGATGAAGAGCTCTCCGTCCCAGAGCGCCTCGGGCGAGGCGAGCAGACCGCAGTCGTCGCGCAGCACCTCCACGGCCTTGAAGTCGTAGGGGCCCTCGTTCTGGAGGTAGGCACGGGTGCAGCCCCCACCGAGCGGCAGGAACAGGGCGGACAGCAGGAGCGAACGGAACAGTCGGATAGCGGCCACGGCCCTCATGCTACCGGAGGCCGCGAATCCCTGCAGTGGGAGGATGCATCCCGGGCATGATGCGCGCCCCCCCGCTCCACCCCAGGAGGATCCATGCATCGCAGCCGGTTGGCAGCCTTTGTCATTGACTGCAAGACGGACGACATCGAAACGGCCACGACCTTCTGGAGCAAGGCGCTCGGCAGGTCCGTCGTGCCGCACACGCCGGAGGACGAGAACTACCGCGAGCTCTCGGCGGGGACCAGCGAGCCCATGCTCCTCCTCCAGAAGGTGGAGCATGCGAGCCGGATCCACCTGGACATCGAGACCGATGACATCGAGGCGGAGGTGAAGCGGCTCGAGGGGCTCGGCGCGAAGCGGGTGGAGTTCGTGAAGCGCTGGTGGGTGATGGAAGCGCCGACGGGCCAGCGCTTCTGTGTCGTCCGCCCGCAGCGCGGGCCCCTGGAGTCCGGCGCCAACGAGTGGAGTGGCGAGGGCTGAAGTCCCCGGCCTCGAGGCCCATCGGCGGCGCAGGGCATCCAGCCGAGGGAGCCCTCGAGCGACAGCGCGTGGGGTACGGGCCCGACGCGCCCCGCGCTTTTCGCTCCGGAAAGCGGGGGGGCCCTACGTAGACTCTCCCGCATGGCCCCGTACAAGAACCCGACGCCCACGGTGGACTGCATCATCGAGCCGCCCGGGGAGCGCCTCGTCCTGATCCGCCGCAAGAACCCGCCCCTGGGCTGGGCCCTGCCCGGCGGCTTCGTGGACGAGGGCGAGCGCCTCGACCAGGCGGCGGTGCGCGAGGCGAAGGAGGAGACCGGCCTGGACGTGGAGGTGGAGGAGCAGTTCTTCACCTACTCGGACCCGAAGAGGGATCCACGCAAGCACACCCTCTCCACCGTCTACCTCTGCCGGGCCAAGGGCGAGCCCCAGGGCGCCGACGACGCCGCCGAGGCCCGCGCCTTCCCGGTGGATGCCCTCCCCCAGGAGCTGTGTTTCGACCACGGCACCATCCTCACCGACTACCTGCGCTACAAGCGGACAGGCCAGCGTCGTAAGCTCTGAGACGGCCCTTCCCGGATGCACTACCTCCCGCTCCTCCTCGCCCTCGGACTGCTCGTCGCCCTGCACGAGCTCGGGCACCTCGTAGCCGCACGGCTTCTGGGCATCCGGGTCCACCGGTACACGCTCGGCTTCGGGCCCGCCGTGCTCTCCTTGCGGCTCGGCGGGACGGAGTACGTGCTCGGCGCCGTGCCGCTGGGAGGCTCGGCCCGCATCCACGGGATGAATCCCCATGAGCCGGGGCTGGACCCCGCGGACCCCACGAGCTTCTCCGCACAGCGCCCCTGGAAGCGGATGCTGGTGCTGCTGGCGGGGCCGCTGAGCAACGGGCTCTTCGCGCTGGCCATCCTCTTCGCGCTCTACACCTCGGGCACGCACGTGGTGGTGCCGCTCACCGTGGGCACCGTCACCCCCGGCTCCGAGGCGGCGCGCGCCCAGCTGCTGCCCGGGGACCGCATCGTCGACGTGGATGGCGAGCCGCTGGAGAGCTGGAGCGCCTTCGTGGACCTCATCGCCCAGAACCCCAACCGCGAGCTGAAGCTGGGCGTGGAGCGCGAGGGCGCGCAGTACCGCGAGGCGACGGTGCGCCCGCGTCCCGACGAGCGCGGCGAGGGCCGCATCGGGGTGAGCCAGCAGTACGTGTACCGCACCCACGGCCCGGGCCAGGCGCTGCTGCAGGCGCTGGCGCACTCGGGCAACCTGGTGACCGAGGGCACGCGGATGTTCGTCCGCATGCTCCAGGGGAAGCAGGGCCTGACGCTGGCCAATCCGGTGGGCGTGGTGAAGCAGTCCTCGGGCGCGGCGGCCAGTGGCCCGGGCGCCTTCCTGCGCGTGCTGGTGAGCCTCTCGGTGGCACTCGCCTTCTTCCACCTGCTGCCCCTGCCCTCGCTGGACGGGGGGCGGATGCTCTTCGTCCTCTTCGAGTCGGTGAGCCGCCGCCGGGTGCCGGCGCGCGTGGAGACGCTGGTGCACGCGGTGGGCTTCCTCGCGCTGCTCGGAGTGGTGCTGACGGTGGCGCTCGCGGACCTGCGCCAGCACCTGGCCAACGCCACGGCCTCCGCCCAGGACACGGACGAGCCCGGGGAGAATCCCCTCTCCGGCGCGGGTGCTTCCCCCGCCCACGTCCGGCCCGATGGCGGTCCCCTCCTCGTCCCCGCGTCCCTGCCCACCTCCGCCACGCCCGACGCGGGCACCCCGAAACCTCCGGCGGCGTCCACCGGGCTGCTCGAGCCGACGGATGGAGGCGAGGCGTTGATGGCGGACGAGCTCGGCGAGTAGGCCTCCGCGCCAGCTCCCATGCCGTGCACCCGGGCGGCCAGCGAGTGCCCTCGGGACGACGCTCCCCGGCTGGAAGAAGGCGCCAGGGAGACGGGAAGGCCCTATGCTCGCGCGGCATGGGCGCCAAGGCGAAGAACGACGGCCTCTTCTGTGAGCTCTACTGGGGCACCACCCTCAACGAGGCGCGGGGCTTCGGCCCGGAGCAGGAGCGCGTGCTCGCCGCGCCGGACGAGACGGTGCCCCTGCCCCTCTACGGCTTCACCCTGCCCGAGGAGCCCTTCCTGATCGCCGAGCGCTCCGAGCAGGGCTACCGCGTCTACGTCCCTCCGGCGGCGCGTGTCGAGCGCAGCCGGCGCGGGGATGCCTTCCGCCCGGTGCCCGCCGAGGAGCTCCAGCGGACCGGGGAGCGCGCCTGGGTGGAGCTCCTGCCGGACGACAAGCTGCGCCTGCTGGAGAAGGAGCTCTCCCTGGTGCTGACCCACTCGGTGGCGGGCAAGCGCGCGGCGAGCCTGCGGCTGAAGGACATCGGCTGGCTGGCGGTGGTGTCCACGCTCTTCCTGAGCCTGCCGGTGGGCTTCCTCATCGCGGGGCCCACCCCCCAGCCCTTGGCCGAATCCAACGCCCGGGCCACCGCCGGTGCCCGCGAGCGCGAGCGGGCCGAGCGCAAGCGGCTCGGAGTCGACACGCCCGCGCATCCCCTCACCCCGAGGGACGCGCAGCAGTCCGACGGGGGCACGAAGCTGGTGCCCGCCAACCTCGGCGTGCACTGAGGCGCGGGGAGGCTCGGTGAGTTCTTCCGGATGCTCACCTTCTAAAAGAGGCGGAAGCCATGGACCAGTTCGGTAACGTCCGCTTCGAGAACCAGGAGCTTGAAAACGAGCGGCTGGAGTTGACGGTCAAGGACGCACACTACTTTCTGGGCCCCCACCTGACGCTCCGTCGCTGCACCGTCATTTTGAACGTTTCCGCGAAGCGCCTGTTCATCAATCAGGCTCGCTTCATCGACTGCACCTTCGAGGTGAAGCAGGAGTTGAAGAACCATCAGGACTGGATAGGGGCCTCCCTCGAGAATTGCCGGTTCAAGGGGCGTCTGTCGGGCTGCGACTTCGGCCACTGGCCAGAGTACAGCAGTGCTCCATGGTGTCAGTTCGGTTCCATTGAGGACTGTGACTTCACCGAGGCCCGGCTGGACGGCTGCCGCATCATGGGGTGCGACCCCTCCACCATCCGTTTTCCCAAGTGGCCCTGCTTCACCCTCCTGGACCCCCTCGGGCGAGCCCCCGGGCTGCGCAGTGTCAAATGGCCGGGTCGTTTTGGAGAGGTCATCATAGAAAACCTCCACAAACGACCGCCCCGCACCAGGTCTCTGACTGAACATGCACCCACGGTGGCCAGGAAATTCGGCACCACTGAAGAAGAGCTCCGGGCCGTCATCGAGCAATTCGACTGCATCGTCTACTGACGCCAACAGGGCATGGCGGCGACCTCGCCAAGGAAGAGGACTGAGGGGCCCGGGTGACGCTCAGGGCCCCAGGCCCACCCACACCTCGCCGTCCTCGTAGAACTCCTTCTTCCAGATGGGGACGTCCTGCTTGAGCCGCTCGATGGCGTGCTCGCACCCGAGGAAGGCCTCCTTGCGGTGGGGCGCGGCGGCGGCGATGACCACGGCCAGCTCTCCCGGCTGCAACGTCCCCACCCGGTGCACGATGGCCAGCCGCGTGCCATTGAAGCGCTCGGCCACCTCGGCGCCAATCTCCGCCAGCTTCTTCTCGGCCATGGGCGGATAGGCCTCGTACTCCAGCCGCAGCACGCGCCGACCCCGCGTCTGGTTGCGCACCGAGCCGGAGAAGGTGACGAGCCCGCCGTACGCCTCGCCCGCCACCGCCTCCACCACCTCCTCCAGCCGCAGCGGCCGGTCCACCACGCGGAACAACCCGCCGCTGCCGCCGGCCACCGGGGGAATGAGGGCCAGCTCCGCGCCCGGGGGCACCGGGGCCTCGGCGTCGGAGAACTCCTGGTTCACCGCCACCCGCAGGTGCGGCAGCAGCGGCGCGAGCGAGGGGTGGCGCGAGGCCAGCAGGCGCAGCACGTCACCCACGCGCGCGCCCGGGGGCAGCTCCAGCGACTCGCGCGACAGCCCCGAGCGCTCGCGCGCCGCGGCGAAATACAGGACGGAAATGGTGTCGGACACGGCGCCCTCTTACCGCGACCGGAGCTCGACGCGCGCCCGGAAACGGCCGCCGCCCTGCTCCGGAGCGAAGTCGAGGAAGACGAGCTCCACGGGCGGGAGCTGCTCCATCATCGCGCCCACCAGCGAGCGGGCCACGGGCAGTTGCAGCGGAGGCACGCCGGGCACGTCCTGGGGCGCTTGCAGCTCGGCGCGCAACCGGCCCACGTCCACCAGGGCGGAGAGATGGCCGGGCTCGAAGGCCTGGGCGCCGAAGCGCTCGCGCAGCGACGCCCCCACGTCCCCCGAGGCCCGGGCCTGGAGCGACTCGCCGCCCTGCACCATGAGGCGGTCCTTCGTGAAGGTGAGCTCCACCGGCTGCTCCATCACCCGCGTGCGCAGGCGCGTGGCGTCCGCGCCCTCGAGCACCTCGAAGGGCTGCCCGCGCGCCTGGAGCCAACCGGTGAGCCAGTCCCGCACCGGCTCGGGGTGCACCAGGCCCGCCTGGAAGAGCAGCGAGCCCCGCGGCTCCGGCTTCCGGTTGCCCTTGATGAAGTTGCGGTAGAAGGCCGCCGCGTCGAAGTAGGCCAGCAGCGTCAGGTCTCCGCGCAGGGCGCCCAGCAGCTTGTCCACGCGGGCCTCGTCGAGCCCCTCGCCCAGCAGGCGCTGCTGCGTGCGGATGCGCCGCTCCGAGCCGGGCGCGCCGAAGACGAGCTTCGCCAGCTCATCGGGCGGAATGGACACCATCAGCGCGGCGATGGGGCCCGCGGGCGCCTTGCCCAGCAGCTCCGAGCCGGGGGCGCTCTTGCCCTCGAAGAGCGACTTGTCCGAGGCCACCCAGCCCTCCAGCTCGGCCCGGTCCGGCTCCGCCCGCAGCGCCGCCCAGACGCCCTGGATGCCGGCGGAGGCATCGTCCCCCACCGGCCGTGCGAAGAGCTGCACGTTGCCCGCGGCCACCTTCGGCTTCAGTTCGTTGAGCAGCGGCAGCTCGGCGAGCCCCGGGCCGCTCATGCCCGTGAGGCGCGTGCGAATGGCCTCCAACTCGTCCGCCGGTGCCGTCCCGCCCGTCCGCGCCTGGGCCTTGATGATGCGGGCGCTCGCCTCCTGCGTGCCGTCCGCCTCGCCCGTATCCGGCACCACCAGGTACAGGTAGCCCCGGTCCGGGAAGAGCAGCAGCGGCGCCCCGCTCAGGCGCTCGAGCCGGACGCTGTCCCCGGCCCCGCGCCCCGTGACGCGGGCGCCCGCGGATTCCAGCTCCGCCACCACCGCGTCCAGCGCCGGTGACGCGTCCGTCACGCCCAGCAGCCCCACGGTGCCCTCGAAGCCCGGCAGGGTGAAGAAGCCCACGCCCTCCTCCGGGTCCACCAGCCGCGGCTGCCCCCGCAGCTCGCGCAGCACCAGCGACAGCAGCGGGGCCTCCTCGAGCGCCTGGCGCGCCTGCTTCTCCCCCATCAGCCGCGAGGCGAAGCCCACCATGGGCTCCACGTTGCCGCGCAGCTGGGGGAAGAAGATGGCGAACTCCGTGTCCGCGGGCATGGCGCGCAGCACCGGCCGGGGCACCACCGTCACCGTGGCGCTGCCGAGCACCTCGTCCTTCTTCTGCTCCAGCGCGCGCACCGGGAAGGCGCCCGCGCGCGGGAAGGCGTGGGACACCCGCGCGCCCTGCTGCGGCGGCGAGCCGTCTCCGAAGTCCCAGCGCACCACCGGGGCGTCCTTCGCCTCGGAGCCGAAGTCCACCGGGACTCCGGCCTCCACCGTGCGCTCGCCGCCCAGCTCGGGCTTCACCGCGCGATGGCAACCGGGGCCCACCAGGGCCACGGCCACCAGGAAGAAGGCTGTCAGGGCTCGAAGCGGGGCACGCACGGGGAGTGTCATGGGTGCCTCGTAATCCAGCGCGAGACCGGACCTCCAGTACGAGTCGGGGAGGCGGGGCCCCTCGCCGCCGAAGGTGTTCACTTTCGCGTACGTGTCCCCGGGGCTCTTCCCTGCCCTGGACAGTCGCGGCGCAGCGGCCGGTGTGTTGCACCGCGCCGCCCGCCCCTGCCTCGGCGCTAGTAATCCAGCGCCAGACCGAACATCCAGTACGAGTCCGAGAGGTTGAGCCCCTCGCCGCCGAAGTTGTTCACCTTGGAGTAGGTGTACTCGGCGAAGAGGTAGCTGTGGTTGATGCCGAGGTCCGAGTCGAAGTCGCGCGCCAGCCGCGGCTCCAGCACGTCCAGCATGAAGGACACGCCGCCGGCCACTTCCCAGCCCAGCTTGCCGCCCTGCCCCTTGGCGTCGCCCACCTTCTCGATCTCCCCGCCCTTGTTCACCCACCACGGCGTGTAGACGAGGCCGGGCTTGAGGTAGGGCACCAGCGGAATGCCCCAGTGGAACGCCGGGTAGTCGAAGCGGTAGACGCCCCGCAGGCGGATGGGCAGCACGTGGAAGCCCGTGCGCTCCGCGCTCGCCTCTCCGCTGGGCAGCAGCGCCGCGGCGTACTTCTCCGCGTAGCCCGCCGACAGGCTCAGGCCCGCGCTACCGATGCCCTGGTAGAAGAAGCGCTGCAGCTCCACCTCGAAGAGCAGCAGGTTGCTGTTGCCGAACACCTTCTGGAACGGGTCCGTCTCCAGGCCCTCTCCGCTGGCGATCTGCGGTTTGTAGCCACCGAGCCGGAACTCCACGGAGCCGGAACGGGGCGACTGGTTGATTTCACCGGACGCCTGTTGCGCCTCGCCGGGCAGCGCGGTGAGGAAGACCGCGAGGCCGAGGGCTACTGCTCGAGTCATGAACGATTTCTCCTTGAGGACAGCCAGAAACCCAGGACGGCCAGCACCGCTCCGCCCACAACTCCTCCGCCCGCCGCGCCGCACCCGCCCGTCTCCTTGCCCCCGGCGCCGATGTACTCCTCCAGGAAGCCATTGGTCTTGATGGGGGTGGCCTCCGCCTGCGCGGACGCGCCGCTCTGGTTGCCCGCCTCGTCGAAGGCGTAGGCCACCAGCTGGTACGTCACCTCGTTCACCAACCCCTCCACCTTGATGTCCCCCTGGCCCACCACCTTCTCGCCCGTCTTCACCACTTCGCCGTCCCGCGACACCACGAGCTGGATTCGGGAGGAGCCCGTCGGCTCGCTGATGTGGGCGGTCACCGACTGGTCCAGCCCGCTGGCCGACTCGATGGTGGGGGCATCGGGCGGCTTCCCGTCGAAGAGGAGCTCCATCCCGCTCGCCTTCGTCACGGCGGTGGCGCACGTCGAGGTGTCGTAGAGGCTCGCGTACGCCTTGGTGGCCCCGCACAACCGGAACGTCACTTCTTCCTGCAGCGACTCGCAGCCCCCTCCGCCGTCCGCGGTGGGGAAGAGCAACCGGTTGAGGTTGAACTGGAAGGTCCCCGTGGTCTGCGCAATCAGCGTGTCCCGGGGGATGCTGTTCAGGCCGACATCCCCGACCCCGGCCGCATCCCCGCACTCCTTGTTGGGGGCGGTGAGCCACAGGGAGAGCGCGTCACAGGCATTGCCGGAGCGCGTCCAGGTGGCCGTCACCGGCCGGTCGGCGCAGTCGCTCGGGCCGAAGCTCAGCCGGCTCTGGCCGGTGGACAGCTTGAGGGTCACCGACACCTGGGCGGATGCCGCGGACGACAGCAGCAGGGCGGAGAGAATGAGGAGGTTACGCATGGGCGGGCGGAGGGTAGCAAGCTTGAGGCCAGGAGAAACCCGGCGCCCCGCCCCTCGTGTCCGAGGGGGGACGGGCGACCGCCCCGGTCAAATGGGCAAGGGGCGGCCCGGCGGCGTTGCCAAATTGTCAGGGCCCCGACTTCAGGCGGTGCGCTCGGCGAGCCGCAGGCCGGCCTCCACCAGGTTGAGGGCGGCGCCCCGGCCGGCGTTGTCCACGGTGGCGAAGAGGGTGAGCCACTCGGGGGACTGGGGGAAGGAGCGCAGCCGGCCCACGTGGATGGTGGGGTCCGCGGTGACGAGGCTGGGCATGGGGTAGACCTTCTCCGTGGGTGAATCCAGCAGCTTGAGCGCGGGCGAGCCCTTGAGGGCGGCGCGCGCCTGCTCCACCGTGGCGGGCTTCTTCAGCCGCACGTGGAGGCTCAGCCCATGGCCGAAGAAGGTGGGCACCTGCACGGCGGTGCCGGCCACCACGGGCACCTCGCCCTTGGTGGCGAAGAGGCGCGCGGACTCGAGCGTCCACCCGGCCTCCTCCTCCGTCCAGGGCGAGTTGGCCATGAAGGGGCCCACCTGGGGCACCAGGTTGAAGCCCACCCGGTGCGGGAATTGGTGCGCCTCGGGCTCGCGGCCCGACAGCAGCGCCGACGTCTGCTGCTCCAGCTCGCGCAGGCCCGCGTTGCCCGCGGACGACACGCCCATCATCGCCGTCACCTGCACCTGGGCCACGCCGAAGCCCTGGCGCAGCGGCTCCACCAGCATCGCCACCGCCGTCGTCACCGCCGAGGGCAGCGCCACCACGCGTCCCTTGAAGGTGGCGCTCAGCAGCTCGGTGTTGAAGCCGGGGAGCACCAGGGGCACGTTGCCGTCCGCGCGGAAGGCCGCGCTCACGTCCACCACCCACGCCCCCGCCGACTGGGCCAGCGGCGCCAGCGTGCGCGAGGCCTCCGCCGGCGTGGCCAGCAGCACCACACTCTGACCCCGGAAGGCCTCGGCGCTGGCCGGCTCCACCTCCAGCGTCTCCTCCCCGTAGTCGAGCGCCTCGCCCTCGGAGCGCCCCGAGGCCAATACGGTGAGCTGCTCGGCGGGGAAGTCCCGCTGCAGCAGGCCGGAGAGCACCTCGGTGCCCACCAAGCCCGTGGCACCCACCACGGCGATTCGCAGGTTCTCGTTCATGCCGCCCCCTTTACCCCAGCCCCGGCCCGAGGGAACCCCGCTTGTAGACCTCTACAAGCGAGGTGGGACAGGGTGCGACACCACTGGTAGACGTCTACCAGTGAAGCGAGCCCCGGGCCGATTTCGCGTCCAGGTGCTGCCCATGCGCCGCGCAGCGCTTCCAGCCGTGCGCCCACCCGCTCCTGCGTTCACCACACCGGGGCCTCCGCCGGGCGGACACCGCACCTCGATGCGCCGCCAGGAGCGCGTGCGCGTCATGTTACGCTGACCCACTTCGGAGGTGGTGCGCATGAGCGAGGCCGGTGCGATGGGCCCCATGGAGGAGCGGGAGGGGGAACGGCACGGCTCGCCGGAGGAGCACCTGCCCCGGGTGGGAATGGAGGTGGCGGGCTACCGGCTGGAGCGGCGGGTGGGCCGGGGCGGCCAGGGCACGGTGTTCCGCGCTTCGCGCGAGGGCCGCGGCTTCGCGGTGAAGTTCATCTTCCTGCCGCGCTCGGCGCGCTGGGGCTGGCGGGAGTTGGACGTGCTGGTGAAGCTCTGGCCCGCCGGGGGCCCGCTGCTGGAGGGCTGCGGACTGTGGCCCGCGCAACAGCCCCGCTTCCTCTTCCTCGTGACGCCCTACGTGCACGGGCTGCCGCTGGACACGTGGACGCGGCTGCACAACCCCACCGCGCTCCAGGTGGCACGGCTGGTGTTGCAGGCGGCGCGGCAGCTCCAGCCGGTGCACAAGGCCGGGGTGGTGCACCGGGACGTGAAGGGCGCCAACCTGCTGGTGGACGAGGAGGAGCGGCTGGTACTGGTGGACTTCGGGGTGGCCACGTACGCGGGCGCGCCCGCGGTGACGGGGCCCTTTCCCCCGGGCTCCTGGTGCTACCTCAGTCCCCGGGTGTGGCGCGCCTGGCGCGGCGAGGAGCAGTCGCGCGACTGCCCAGGCGACGACGTGTGGTCTCTGGGCGTGGAGCTCTACCAATCACTCACCGGCCGGCTGCCCTTCCGGGGCCGCGAGGAGGTGCTGGTCCAGGCCATTCTCCACGAGGAGCCGGAGGCCCCCCACGAGGCCAACCCCCGGGTGCCGAGGGTCCTGGGCGAGCTGTGCCTGCGCATGTTGCGCAAGCAGCCCGGGGAGCGCTTCGCGGACGCGTGGGCGTTGGAAACGGCGCTGGAAGAGGTGTTGAAGGGGGCGGACGCGGCGTGGGAGGTGCCACTGGGCGAGCCCTGGGGGCCCCACCTGGCCACCACCGTGGGGCAGCAGGGCAACCCGCCGCTGACGGGCGGAGAGTGGGAAGCACTGCACGAGCGGCTGGCCTCCTACGAGCAGCGGCTGGTGCGCGGCAGGCCCCTGCCTCCGGACGAGGCCTCCCCCGAGCCGGGGCCTCCCGGCTCCGAGCCCGCGGCGCCCGCCGTGGCCGGGGTGCCGCCGTCCGCGCCCGTCCCCACTGCCCGCTCGCGGGGGCTCCATGCCCTCGGAGTGCTGGCGGTGGTGGGAGGGCTGGGCCTGTGCGTGGGGCTCGCCGTGGTCCTGCTTGCGCGCGGCGGCGGACAACCCACCCTACCGGTGGGGACACCCCGGGCCGACCCACGGCTGGAGTCGTCCCCCACGGGCCTGGAGCCGGGCGGCCAGGAAGTGGCGCCCCCGGGGAAGCGGCCAGAAGGTGATGGCGGCGCAGCGCCCTCCGGGGCGCCCACCCCTGCGCCCGTCGCCCCCGCGACGCACTCCGAGGACACCCGCGTGAAGACTCCCGCCAGTTCCCCCGCCGCCCCTCCGTCGCAGCCACCGAAGAAGACGGGGAGCCCCGTCCACAAGCTGAAGGCCCTCACGCTCGGCTGCACCCTGGCCACGGGCTGCGCTGGGGCCACCCCCACCGCGGCCCCCGTGCGGTCCCTGCCCGGGCCCGCCGAGTGCCCGCCCGGCGCCGTGGACACCATGAAGGCCCTGGGCCTCTTCCCGGGAAAGGCCCGGCTCGCCGTCTGGCCCAGGGTCAACCGAGGCGACATCGCCAGTAATTACGTCACCGTGCGCGAGGGGCCGGTCGATTCGCTCCGCATCGACCAGACAGATACGAAGCTGCCACCGGACACCCAGCTCTCCGGGGTGCTCTTCTTCGGCGAGGGCCGCGTCCACGGCCGCTTCACCCAGGTCCACACGCCCGGCGGAGACACCTACCCCGTGTGCATAGTGCTCGGCGGTACCACGCGCCGCTTCAGGGGCGTGGTGCCCGAGCCCCCCTTGGGCGGCTTCTTCAGTGACGGCACGGCGCGGATTGGCTGGAGCCAGTACGTGGCACCGGTGGAGCGCTTCGAATAGGCGGGCCGCAGCGGGGCAAGCCCGAGCCAACGTCCGGAGTCTCTGCTAGCTTGGCCACTCCGGAGGTTCTGCTCCCCCATGCCCATCCCCTCTCCCGCCGCCACGCCCCTGCTGCTCGCGCTCCTCACCGGCAACCCCCTGCTCACCCCGCCCGCGCCCGCGCCCTGGGACCTCGGCGCCGCGCGCTACCTCGAGCTGACGGAGGAAGACGCGGGGGCGGAGCACGAGGTGGGCATCAGTCCGGACCGCACCACCACCTTCGTGTTCAACGCGGCCCTGTCGCGCGAGGGCCTGCTGCTGGAGGAGCGCGAGCTCTTCCACGGGGTGATGGTGGACGAGGCGCACGGCATGCTCACCCTCCTGCCCTCGGGCGCGCTGCCGCCGGGCAAGGTGTTGCGCTTGACGGTGCGCCTAGCGGACGGCGCCGTCCCGGCGAGCGTCACCTTCCGGCTGGTGGTGCACCCCGCCCGGGCCGAGCCACAGGTGAACGTGTACCGCCAGCCCCGCTCCTCCGAGTCCTACCAGCGCCAATGGCGGCAGGAGCGTGAGCGGGCCGAGCGGTGCGAGGAGCGGTGGGCACGGGCCGAGGCGGAGCGAGGACCCGGGGGGCTGCTCGGCCTGCTCGAGTCCGGCCTGGTGGACCGAGAGCACGGCGTCGCGGTGCGGGACAGCACCACGTCCACCCAACAGCCTCTCAGCGAGCCGCTCCAGGGGCAATACACCACCAGCTATCGCGCCCAGGGGCGCGTGGCGGTGGACGTGGTGCTGATGAACACGAGCCCCCAGCCCTGGACGCTGGAGGGCGCGGAGCTGGTGGGCAAGGGAGGCGCGAGGCTCGACGTGCTGCGCGTGGGGCCGCGGGAGCCGGTAGCGCCGGGACAGCAGCGCCACGTGCGGGTGGAGGCGGAGGCCACGGACGAAGAGGCCCGGGGCACGTGGGTGCTCGAGCTGAGCGAGGCGGGCGGAGCGCGCACCGTCACCGTGCGCGGCGTGACGTTCCCGTGAGGCGGGGCGTCATTCCAATGCCAGACATCTACGAAGGGAAGGGGCCATAATCACTGTACCCCTTGAGAAGGCCCGCCTGGTCGAGCAACGCGCGCACCTGGTCGGCCAGGGCGACGTGCCCGGGGTTGTCGACGGTGAAGCGCTCGGGGGTGAGGACGATGAGCGAGCCCTGGTCCTCCACCGGTTCGACGCGCACCGGAGCGGGCAGCGGCGGCACCTCTCCCCGGCGGCGTGACAAGTACATGAGCCAGCCCGTGTAGGGCCTGTTCTTGGGCTCATCGCGCAAGCGTTGATAACTGTTCGAGAAGACTCCGCCATCGTCTGGCTCCCAGGCCAACACCATGGCGCGCAGCACTTCGGCCAGTACGGAGGCCGTCAGCACGCGTTGCTCTTCTGGCCCTGCGTAGGGCAGGTCGACAAGGCACGAATTGGGTGTGGGCCCGAAAGCGGAGCCGCACCTGAGCGACACCACGCTCCCGTGCCCATACTCCGCGTGCCCCGTCCAGGCACTGAAGTAGAACCCCAGTTTCCCCTCGTTGTACTTCCTGCTCTTGAAGAAGCGCAGGAACGTTTCATACGAGGGCTCGAATTGCAGTTGCAGCGCCTTCTTGAGCGAGTTGGCCTGCTCGAACCAGCGGGCGTAGATGGGGTCGCATTGGGAGAGCAGGCGGATGAAGTGCTCCGCGCGCCGTGCGCACTCCTCGGCCGACTCACTGCGTCCCGGCCAATAGACACCTGCGTAGAAGGTTTCTTTCATGATGAACTCACAGCACTACGGCGGCGTGTAGACCACGTCAATTCCATCAATCTTCGCGTTTCTAAAGAGTTCTTTGAGGATGTCGACCATCCGGGGCTCGGCCACGTGCCAGCGGACGGGGATGCCGTTGGCCACGTCGAGTTGCCGCAGGGCCTGCCTGACCAGTCGTTTATCCCCCTTGAAATACGGTTTGGGCTTGAGGTCCGCACCAAAGTGCCTGTCATAGCCCTGACCCTTGGTCTCCAGCAGGACGCCCGTCACGGGGTCTCTACCGTCGAAGTCGGCCTTCTCGCCATTGCGCAAGACGCGGTACACCCAGCCGGCGGGCGCCTTCGTCACCTTGTGTTGGAACCTGCGCGAGCGCTCGGACATGGCCTCGTTCTTGGGCACCCACTGGCCGGGCCCGCCCACCGGTGGCGTCCACGAGGGGCCCGGGCCCGCCGCCGCCACGCCCACCGCCGCCATGTGCAGCACGTACGTGGCACTGAGCGCCTGCCCCGCCACGGCGACGGTCCTCCCGGGAATGGCCACCAGCCGCAACGCCAGCGCGCCCTCCCGCGTCAGCGACAGCACGGGCACCGACAGCCGGCTCAGCCCACTGCCCCACGAGGCCGCCGCCGCCGCGCCCTCGCCCGCCGTCCCCACCGTCAGCAGCACGTGCGTGGTGAGGCGCGCGACGAGTCGCACCCGTTCGCCCCGGGGCGCGCGCAGGAAGGCCTCCCGGTACTCGGGGGCGTGCTGGAGCAGCTCGCGCACCGCGCCGGGCAGGCGTGCCAGGTTCTCCAGCGAGTCCACCGGGTGCACCACGGCCTGGAGCAGGCCCCCCACCACGTCCCCCAGCGCCTGCCCCGCCCCCTCCAGTGCCGGCAGCAGCACGCCATTGTCCGGCACGTAGAGGCCCAGCGGCACCGCGCCCGGGGGCACCTCCAGCTCCGAGTCCACCGGCCACAGCTGCCCGTCCTCAATGGCGTAGAAGGGGCCCACCTCGTAGCGGCCCGCGCGCGGCAGGCCGTCCCCGCCCAGCCGCACCTCGCCCGCCTTCTGCATCGCCTCGCCCGTGGTGGGCCGCACCAGGTAGCCGTCCGGCCGCAGCACCAGCAGCCGGTGGAAGCGGTCCATTCGCGCGTGCAATGCCCCGCGCGTGACGGGCCCCGCGCCCGTGGCCACCTCCAGCAGCAGGTGCACCGCCATGCGCCGCCGGGCGAAGTCCCCCAACGTCCCCTCCGCATTCAGCACGTGCGGCAGCAGCTTCAGCGCCTGCTCGGGAGACAAGGTACTGCCGTCCACCGGCAGCGCGTCGGCGGGGACGCCCACGAATTGCAGCAGGCCCTGGAAGTAGTCCAGGCTCATGGGCACCGTGTAGGGGCGCCCGTCCCCCACCCCGTCCGGCCAGCCCACCGGGCCCCCCCCGCCCTCCGCCAGCGGCTCCTCCCCGCCTTGCGTCACCGGGCGGCGCGTCCCGGAGCCGGGCTCTCTCCGAGAGACGGCCGCCCCTGCCCCGGCGCTGGCCTCGTCGTCGTCGGCGTCGTCCTCCGGGTCATCGTCCTCGTCGGCGGCGCTCACGTCCCCGGCCCACCAGACGCGAGGGGCATCCGCCGGGAGCGGCCGTGGCCGTGCACGGGCGAGGCGTGGGCCCACGTGGCCCAGGCCCGGGAAGAGCCCCCCAGGAGGAGCGCTGGTGGCGCAACCGGCCAGCAGCACCAGGGCGGCCAGCACGGCGGCCAGGCGCCTCTGCTCATGTGGGAGGGGGACGGGAGAAGCGGCGGGTATGGCGGGCCTCGGGAGCGCGCGGTGCTCTGGAGCCTACCTGGAGGGACACATATGCGGCACCTCACGTGGGGAGGGTGTCCTGACTCAGAGGACGGGAAGCATCTCCACGAGATGTAAAGAGTCCTGTCCTGCTTATAGACTTGTCACATCCCCCTCGTTCCAGGAGCCTTCATGACGTCCCTCTCCATTCCCCCTCGCAAGAGCAAGGAACTCGGCATGCTGCTACGGGACATACGCCAGGGCCTGTCCCTCACCCAGCAGCAGGTGGCCGATGCCATCGACATTCCCGCCGAGGTGTACGGCCGCGTCGAACGCGGCGGGATGATTCCCAGCGTGGCGGCGCTCCAGAAGCTCTGCCTGCGATTGGGCCTGGACTACGCCTCCGTGGTCGCCCAGATGAAGGGCGGCCGGGAAGACACCGCGCTGGACTGAGGCCGTCCACGGCCCCATTCCCGTCCCTCGATGCATCGAGGGCACCTGGACCCGCCAGGTGCCAGGGAGCCCCACTCGTAGTCGACTACGATTGATGTAGGACAAAACACGACACCACTGGTAGACGTCTACCAGTGAAGCGAGCCCCGAGCCGGAATCGCGCCTGGCCATGTGCCCCGCCCGCCGCTCCTCGCTTCGCACGGAGGGCGAGCAGGGGCGGCGCTCAAGGAAGGGGCCCGCCGCCCTGAATCCGGTAGACTGGGACGAACCGGCCACGGGCGGGCCCCGGCGGCTCCCCTGCCCGCCTCTCCGCACGGCCGGACGGTGATGCATGTCGACGTGGACGTTGGTCTCATTGCTGATGCTCACGCACGTGCCGCCGGACGGCGCGGCCCAGCTGGCCAAGGTGGACCGGCTGATGCCCGAGCTGCGGCGGCTCGCCGCGGACAAGGCCGTGGTGCGCGAGGTGAAGAAGCAGAACGCCCAGCGCGTGCCCCTGGAGTCCATCCAGAAGCTGGACGCGGAGTGGAGCGCCAGCCCCGGCATCACCCCCTTCAAGCGCAAGGTGCTGGGCAGCCCGTGCGCGCGCGTGCTTGGCCGCCTCGGAGGGCAACTGGGCGCGTCCCTCACCGAGGCCTTCGTCATGGACAACCAGGGCGCGCTGGTGGGCGCCACGCGGCTCACCTCCGACTACTGGCAGGGCGACGAGCCCCAATGGCGCCGGGCCTTCAACGGCGGCAAGGGCGCGGAGCTGCGCGAGAAGCCCGTCTTCGACGACGCCACCCAGTCCTACGTCCTCCAGGTCTCCCTTCCGGTGAAGGACGGTGCCCGCGTCATTGGCGCCCTCACCGTCTCCGTCTCCCTGCTCGAGCTCTGAAACCATGACCCTCCCCTTCCTGGGTGACCTCAAGCTGCGAGGCCGCATCACCCTCGCCGTGGCCGCGCTGTCGGCCGTGTCCATCCTCTCCGTCACCGTCCTGGGCCTGTCCTTCACCCGGCACACGCTGTCCAACCAGATTCACGCCACGCTCCAGGTGGAGGCCGAGGGCCTCAAGGACGTGGTGGAGCGCACGCTCGTGGAGCGCGAGGCGAGCGTGCGCAGCTGGGCCGAGGACTCCATCCTGCGCGGCGCGCTGCTCTTCGACACCTTCGACAAGAGCGACGCGGTGCTCGCGGCCCTGGTCAAGCACCACCCCGCCGTCAGCGGCTTCATCCTCTTCGACGCGCAGGGACGTGCCGTCTCCGCCAGCGCCCCCGAGCTGCTCAAGGGCTTCCAGGGCCGCGAGCGCGAGGTGCGTGAGACGGCCTGGTACAAGGCGGCGCTCGAGGGCCGCTTCACCGCCGACTCGCTCACGGACGAGGCGGACCCCGTCTTCGGCCAGCGGATGCTCCCCCTGGCCGCGCCGGTGCGCAGCCCCACGAGCAATGCCCGCCTCGGCGTGCTGCTGGCCGCCTACAACTGGAAGCAGGTGGGCGAGGTGGTGCGCTCGGCGCTCCAGCGCGCCCAGACGCGCGGCCAGAGCAGCTTCGCCCTGGAGGTGCGCAAGGCGGACGGCTCGCTCCTCTTCGACTCGCGCCCCGCCGACGCCCCGCCCATGGAGCGGCCCGTGTCCGAGGAGGCCGTCAACGGCGCGGACGAGCGGGACGTGGGCGACGGCTGGCACTTCGTGGCCCGGGTGGACGCGCGCGAGGCCTATGCCCCCCTGAGGCAGGCGGCCCTCATGGCGCTGCTGCTGCTGGGCGTCTTCCTGGTGCTGTCCATGGCGGGCGCGTGGTGGCTGGCGCGCGGCATCGCCCGGCCCCTCACCGCGCTGAGCGAGGCGGTGACGCACGTCATCCAGGAGGGAGACCTCTCGCACCGCGTGGAGGTGCGCAGCCGGGACGAGGTGGGCGAGCTGGCCCGGGCCTTCACGCGGATGATGGACCACCTGCGCGAGACGACCCTGGGCCTGCAGCAGGGCTCGCAGGTGCTCACCACGGCCCTGACCGAGCTGAGCGCGGCGGCCCAACAGCAGGGAGGCAACCTGTCGCGCCAGGCCGCCGCCCTCCAGGAGACGCAGGTCACCGCCCAGGAGATCCGCCAGACGTCGCAGATGGCGGCGGACCGCTCGCAGGCCGTGCTGGAGGTGGCCTCCCGGGCCGAGCAGGTGAGCAGCGCCGGCGAGTCCACCCTCAACGCCAGCCTCACCGGCCTGCAGGAGCTGCACGAGAAGGTGGGCCGCCTGGCCCACACCATCGTCTCGCTGGGGGAGCGCACCGAGCAGATCGGCAGCATCGCCCAGACGGTGAAGGACCTGGCGGACCAGTCCAACATGCTCGCGCTCAACGCCGCCATCGAGGCGGTGCGCTCGGGCGAGCACGGCAAGGGCTTCGGCGTGGTGGCGCGTGAAATCCGCGCCCTGGCCGACCAGTCGATTGAATCCACGGACCGCGTGCGCGAGCTGCTGGACGACATCGGCCAGTCCATCCACGCCACGGTGGTGATGACGCAGAAGGGCCAGCAGCAGATGCAGGACGGGCTCACCCAGATGCGCGCCAGCGGCGAGAGCCTGCGCGAGCTGACCTCCATCGTGCGCGACAACGCCGGAGCCGCCCGGCAGATCGCCGTCGCGGTGAACCAGCAGAACGCGGGCATCTCTCAAATCTTCACCGCGGTGACGGACCTGTCCTCGCTCATGGACGAGACGATGCGCGGCGTGCAGGCCACCACGCGCGCCACCGAGACGCTGCGTGAGGCCGCCGAGCGCATGCAGTCGGTGGCCGGCACCTACCGGGCGTAGGGCCCTGCTCTCGAATGAGCGGCGGCCCGCGCCTCGTTTTCCTATACTGGCACGTCGAGAATTCCACACTCCGGACGAGGCCCTCCTCGCGTCCGGAGGGAGGTCGTCATGGCGCTGACGTTGAAGGTGAATGGCAAGGAAGTAACGGTCGAGGCGGAGCCCGGGACGCCCCTGCTCTGGGTGCTCCGCGAGAAGCTGGGCCTGCTCGGCACGAAGTACGGCTGTGGGCAGGGCCTGTGTGGCGCCTGCACGGTGCACATCAACGGCGCCGCGGTGCGCAGCTGTCTGATGCCCGTGGCGGCGGTGAGCGGCGAGGTCACCACCATCGAGGGCCTCAGCCCCGACAACAGCCACCCCGTGCAGCGCGCGTGGATTGAAGCCGATGCGCCCCAGTGCGGCTACTGCCAGTCCGGGCAGGTCATGGCCTGCGCCGCCATGCTCAAGGCCAAGGCCCAGCCCACGGACGCGGACATCACCGCGTCCATGACGAACCTGTGCCGCTGCGGCACCTACGGCCGCATCCGCAAGGCCGTGAAGCTCGCCATCCAGCTCAACTCCGAGGAGAAGGTCTGACCATGACGACCGATTCGGAGAAGAAGGCTCCGCAGGGGCTCTCGCGCCGCTTGTTCGTCCAGTCGGGCGCCGCCACGTTCGCGGGCCTGGTGCTCGGCTTCCACCTGCCCGCCAACCCCAACCGCCGCGCCGAGGCGTTCGCCGCCACCGGCACCGCCGAGGGCAAGCAGGGCACCGAGGCGAAGGAGACGCGGCTCAACACGTGGCTGCGCATCGCCCCCGACGGCCTCATCACCATCTACGTCGCCAAGGCCGAGATGGGCCAGGGCATCTTCACGGCGATGCCCATGCTCATCGCCGAGGAGCTCGAGGCCGACTGGAGCCGGATTCGCGTGGAGCCGGCGCCCTCGGACGCCGAGTTCAACTACTCGGGCCGGCCCTTCGAGGTCACCGGTGGCAGCTCGAGCGTGCGCTCCACCTGGGACGTGCTCCAGCGGATCGGCGCCACCGCGCGCCACCTGCTGCTGGCCGCCGCCGCCCAGCAGTGGGGCGTGCCCGCGGAGAGCCTCCACGCCGAGCAGGGCCACATCGTCCACGCGGCGAGCGGCCGCAAGGCGGGCTTCGGCGAGCTCACCGCCACCGCCGCCGCGCTGCCCGCCACCGCCCTCCCGAAGGAGCTCAAGCTCAAGGCGCCCTCCGAGTACAAGCTCATCGGCAAGCCGATGAAGCGGCTCGACACGCCCGCCAAGGTGTCGGGCAAGCCGCTGTTCGGCATCGACGTCGTCGTCCCGGAGATGCGCTACGGGGCGGTGCGCCACTCGCCCGTCTTCGGCGGGGAGTGCGCGAACTTCGACGCGCTGGCCAAGGCCATGCCCGCGGGCACGTCGCTGGTGAAGGTGGCCGGCGGCATCATCGCCGTCGCCGACAGCTGGTTCACGGCGAAGACGGTGGTCGCGGGCCTCCAGCCCAAGTGGACCCAGGGCGCCACGGAAGGGCTGTCCTCGAAGGACATCGACAAGAAGCTGCGCGCGGCGGCCAGCGGCAAGAACCTCCCCGTCGCGGAGGCCAGGGGCGAGCCCGACAAGGCGCTGGCCAAGGCGAAGGTGAAGCTCGACGCCGAGTACTCGACGCCCTTCCTGGCCCACACGCCGATGGAGCCCCTCAACTGCACGGCGCACGTGAAGCCGGACGGCATCGAGCTCTGGGTGGGCACGCAGTCGCACTCGCTCACCCGGTTCCTCGTCTCGCAGGCGACGCAGGTGCCCCAGGAGAAGATCGTCGTCCACACCACCTACCTCGGCGGCGGCTTCGGCCGGCGGGCGGAGAACGACATGGTGTTCGAGGCCCTCGAGGCCTCCAAGGCCGTGGGCAAGCCCGTCAAGCTCATCTGGTCGCGCGAGGAGGACGTGCAGCACGACTTCTACCGGCCGGCCACCTTCGTGAAGCTGAAGGCGGGGCTCGGTGAGGACGGCCTGCCCGTGGCCATCACGGGGAGCATCGCCGGCCCGTCCATCATGAAGCGCTGGACGATGTTCGGCGGCCTTCCCAAGACGGGCATCGACGGGACGACCGTCGAGGGTCTGGCCGACATGAAGTACGAGTGCCCGAACCTGCGCGTCCAGGCCTGCGTCGTGGACACGGGCGTGCCGGTGGGCTTCTGGCGCTCGGTGGGTGCCTCCCACAACGCCTTCTACACGGAGAGCTTCATCGACGAGCTGGCGCACGCGGCGAAGCAGGATCCGTACAAGTACCGCCGCGCCCTGCTGGAGAAGTCGCAGCCGCGCTTCGTCAAGGTGCTCGACACCGTGGCCCGGATGTCGAACTGGGAGACGCCGCCCGAGAAGGGCCACTTCCGCGGCATCGCCATCGCCCAGAGCTTCGGGAGCATCGTCGCCGAGGTGGCCGAGGTGTCCGTCTCCGCCGAAGGCCAGCCCACCGTCCACAAGGTGTGGGTCGCCGTGGATTGTGGCCGCTACGTCAACCCGGACACGATCGCCGCCCAGATGGAGGGCGGCGTCGTCTACGGCCTGTCCGCCGCGCTGCGCGGGCAGATCACCCTGAACAAGGGCCGCGTCGAGCAGAGCAACTTCCACGACTACACGATGCTGGCACCCCACGAGATGCCGGAGATCGCCGTGGAGATCGTCGAGAGCGGCGAGGCGCCCGGCGGCGTCGGAGAGCCCGGCACGCCGCCCATCGCCCCGGCCGTGACGAATGCCCTCTTCGCCGCCACCGGCAAGCGCATCCGCTCCCTGCCCATCAGCAACCACAAGCTGACCGGGGGGAAGAAGTCTTGAGTGTCAGCGAGCTCCTCGCCGTCATGGAGGAGGCCGTCGCGGCCCGCGAGCCGCTCGTGTTGGGGACGCTGGTCCGCACGAGCGGTTCCACCTACCGCCGCGCCGGTGCACGCCTCCTCGTCACGAAGGGGGGCGTGCCCGTCGGGTTGATCAGCGGTGGTTGTCTCGAGCCGCAGATCGCCAAGACGGCGCGCGAGGTGCTCGCCACCGGAGTGTCGCGCCGCATCCGCTTCGACATGACGGGAGAGCATGACGGCATCGTCGGCTTCGGCCTCGGATGCCGTGGTGCGCTCGACGTCCTGCTGGAGAAGCTCGAGCCCTGGCGGCTCGACGCCGGGACCCGGCGGCTCCTGTGCGGCCTGAACGCCTCGCACGCGCCCCGGGCCCTTGTCGTCGCCTTCGACGCCCCTCCCGCGCTCGAAGGCTTGCTGGGCAGCCTCCTGGAGGTGGAGGGGGGCTCCAGCACCCGCTCGGCCTCCGCGGAGGCCCTGCGCGAGGCGGCACGCGGACTCGCCGACGAGGCGCTCGCGACGGACAAGCCCCTGGTCCGGAAGCTCCGCGTGCCCGAGGGCGAGATCGAGTGCTTCGTGGACCTCGTGCCGCCCGCCGTGCACCTCACGGTGATTGGCGCGGGTCCGGACGCGGTGCCCCTGGTCGCCATGGCCCGCCAGCTCGACTGGCGCGTGACGGTGCTGGACCACCGGCCCGCCGTCTGCGACCCGGCGCGCTTCCCGGGCGCCGAGCGCGTGGTGCACGCGCATCCCGAGAACGCCGCCGCGCACATCCCCACCGGGAGCCACTCGGCCGTGGTGGTGATGAGCCACAACTACTTCGTCGACCTGCGTCTGCTGCCCACGCTGCTGAAGCTCGACGTGGCCTATGTCGGGTTGCTCGGCCCCCGGCGCCGGGGAGAGCAGCTGCTGCGCGAGCTGGCCGACGAGTTCGTGCCCACCCCCGAGCAGCTCGAGCGCCTCTACAGCCCGGTGGGCCTCAAGCTCGGCGGTGACAGCCCGGCGGCGATCGCCCTCTCCATCGCGGCGGAGCTTCAGGCCGTGCTGTCCCGGAGCGAGGGCGTCCACCTGCGGCAGCACGCGGGCCCCATCCACGTGTCCGAGGACGGGGCCGAGCCCGAGTCAGAGCTGGAGAGCAGGAAGAGCGCATGAGGCCCCCGGGCCTCCCGCCGTTCTCCGTCGTCGTGCTCGCCGCCGGGGGCTCGTCGCGCCTCGGAATGCCGAAGCAGCTCGTGCGCCTCGACGGGGAGCCGCTGGTGTGCCGGGCCGCGCGCCTGGCGCACGAGAGCGGCGCCCGGAGCGTCCTCATCGTCACGGGAGGCTCCCGCGAAACCGTGGAGGAGGCACTGGGGGGCGCAAGCGTCCGGCTCGCGTTCAATGCCGGGTGGGCCGAGGGGCCGGGGACTTCCCTGCGCACCGGGCTCGAGGCCCTGCTCGCCGACCCTTCCCGCCCCCGGGACGAGCCGGCCGTGCTCATGCTGTGCGATCAGCCCTTCGTCACAGCGGAGCACCTTCGCGCGCTCGTGGAGCACGTCGCGCGGGGACACCCGGCGGCCGCCAGCGAGTACGGCGGGGAGAGCGGTTTCGGAGTGCCCGCGGCGTTCGCGGCGGAGCTGCTCCCCGAGCTGCTCGCGCTCAACGCCCAGCAGGGCGCCAAACCCGTGTTGATGCGTCACCGCGAGCGATTGGCGCTCGTGCCCTTCCCCGCGGGGCTCGTCGACGTCGACACCCCGGCGGACCTCGAGCGGCTCGGCCTCAGTCGTCCTTGAGACGCGCGGTGGGCGCGGGCCCGGGCAGCGGGGGGAACTTGGGGTTGCGCTCGGGCTCGGAGGCGCGGACGTAGTGCGGCTCGAGGGCGAACATCGCCTCCACCGGCTGCGTCTCGGGGAAGCGCACCAGCTGCGCCAGCGCCACCGCCGAGGGGAACGTGGGCGCGCTCAACAACCGCGAGGCCGCCACGCCGTGGGACTCCAGGGCCGCCCGGTAATCCGGCAGGGCGGGGCCCAGGACGAGCGCCTCGGGCTCGGCGGCAAGACGCGCGGCCACCTCCTCCGGGCTCATCGCCTCCTCGGGTCCGAGCGCCTCCACGCGCTGCCCCACGCGCCGGTAGGGCCCGAGGTAGAGGTCATCCTTGCGCGCCACCGCGAGGGCGAAGAGGGGAGGACCCTCGGGGCCCTCGAGCGCCACGGCCGCGAGCGACGAGGCCCCGGCCACCTTGAGGCCCGCCGCGTACGCCAGCCCCTTCACGCAGGACAGGCCGATGCGCAGGCCGGTGAAGGAGCCCGGGCCCAGGCCGATGGCGAGCCCCTCCAACTGCTCGAGGGCCACCCCGTGCCGCGCGAGCAGCTCGCCGACGATGCCGGGCAGCACCTCGCTCTGCTTCTTCGGGGGCCCCACCACCACGTGCTCGAGGACGCGCACGCCCTCCCCATCCCGCTCCACGAGGGCCAGGGACAGCGTGAGGGTGGAGGTGTCGAGCGCGAGGAACATAGAGGGCTTCTACCCTAGGAGGTCGGGTCCGCGCAGCGGTAGAGGCGCACCCGGGCGAGCCCCTTGTCCATCATGCCCAGCTGCTTCGCCGCGGCGGTCGACACGTCCACCACGCGGCCCTGGACGAAGGGCCCCCGGTCATTGACGCGTACCTCCACCGAGCGCCCGTTCTCCATGTTCACCACCCGCAGGCACGCGCCGAAGGGCAGCTTGCGGTGGGCGGCGGTGAAGGCCTTGGGGTTGAACTTCTCGCCGCTGGCGGTGGGCCGTCCGGCCAGGCCCGGGCCGTAGTACGAGGCGAGCCCCTCTTCCAGGTACGCCTTCGGCGGGGGCGGCTTCTCGGACCGCACCACCTCCGGCTCCTCCCGGGGCGTGGGCGGCGTGGGCCGCGTGGCCCGCGGCGCGCAGCCCGCCAGTGCGCCCAACCCCACCATCACGCCCACGAGCAGCCGCCGCATCGCACCTCTCTAGCGCGTCACGTCGTTGTAGAAGGCCATCACCATCAGCGCCACCAGCAGCACGATGCCGACGACGTTCGCCATCTCACGCACCCGCATGGAGATGGGGCGGCGGCGGATGCCCTCCCAGATGGCCGACAGCAGTCCGAAGCCATCCAGGATGGGGATGGGCAGCAGGTTCATCACCCCCAGGTTGATGGAGATGATGGCCATCAGGTTGAGGAAGGTGTCCATCCCCTGCTCGGCGCTCTCGGAGGCCAGCTGGTACATCATCACCGGTCCGCCCAGCGTCTTCGTGGACATCTGCCCGGTGGCGATGCGGCCGATGACCTTCACCATCTGCCAGACGATTCTCGGCACGATGGCGACGGACTGGCTCAGCGCCTCGGGGATGCTCACGTGCACCGTCACCGTGTCCGCGGGGGACACCTCGGCCAGCGAGGGCCGCCAGGGCCGCACGCCCAGCTCCAGCCGCGACGACTCCTGGCCGAGCCGGTCCTTGGTCGTCCAGGTGTGCTGGGCGAGCGCGCCGGTGTGCTCCTGCCCATCCGCCGCCGAGCGCCAGGTGAGCTTGAAGGACTGCTCCTTGAGCTTGCTCAGCTCGCCCGCCAGCACGTTGAAGGAGCGCAGGGGCTCGCCATTGAAGGAGACGAGCCGGTCTCCCATGCGGATGCCGGCCTTCTCCGCCGCGCTGCCGGGGAAGAGGGTGGCCACGTACAGGTCCGCCGGCTCCGCGCCGAGCGCCGCGAAGCCCTCGCCCTGGAGCCTCGACAGCTTCACCTGGGTGACGGAAGGCACCTGCCCCACCACCGTGCCGGCCTCCACCCGCTGCGAGCGCTGCACGGTGAGCTCCAGCGCCGTGCCCTCCGGCAGCTTCTCGAGCTGCTCGAGCAGGGCGCCCTCGTCCGGGATGCTCGTGCCGTTGAGGGCGAGAATCCGGTCGAAGGACTGGAGCCCGGCCTGGGCGGCGGGAGAGCCCGGGGGCACGCCCACCACGGCGGGCTTGCGGTCCGGCTGGATGCCGATCTGCCCCCGCTCCACCGAGTTGATGGGCGAGCTGTCGATGATCTTCCGCGGCGTGACGTTGATGATCTGCTGCTTGCCGTCGCGCTCGATGGTGAGGGGAACGGGACGATCGAAGCGGCCGACGAAGGCCTCGGGCAGCTCGGGGAAGGTGCGCACCTTCTCGCCGTCCACGGCGACGATGCGGTCTCCGGGGCGGATGCCGGCGGCGGCCGCGGGCATGGCGGGGTCCACGTAGCCCACGCGGGTGGAGGTGGCCTCGTGCGGCCCGACGAAGACGAAGAAGTAGACGAGCACGGGGAAGGCCAGGCTGAAGAAGGGCCCGGCCGCCACGATGAGGGCGCGCTTCCAGGGCGCGGCGTTGAGGAAACCGCGCTCGGCCTCCTCGGGCGTCAGCTCCTCGTAGGGCGAGTCCCCGGCCATCTTCACGTAGCCGCCCAGGGGCAGCGCGGCCACCTGGTACTCCGTGTCTCCCTTGGTGAAGCCGAACAGCTTCGGCCCGAAGCCGATGGAGAAACGGACGACCTTCACCCCGCAGGCCTTGGCCACGAGGAAGTGGCCCAGCTCATGGACGGTGATGAGCACGCCGAGCAGCAGGATGAACAGACCGGGTCCTTGAAACATGGGCCCAACAGTAACCGTGGGGCCCCCACCGGACAATGCGCTTCGGGGCTCGCGCCCCAGGCAACCGGACAATCGGCGGGCGCTACGGGAGCAGGCCGCGCACGAACGTCACGTAGACGAACACCAGGGGCGCGTTGAAGAGCAGCGCGTCGATGCGGTCGAGAATCCCGCCGTGCCCGGGGATGATGCGGCCCGAGTCCTTCACCCCATAGGCCCGCTTGAGCATGGACTCGCACAGGTCCCCGATGGGGCCGAGAATCCCGCCGGCAATACCCAGCAGCAGACAGTCCGCCACGGTGAGCACGGGGAAGAAGAAGCCCCGGGTGATGAACATGCCGCCCACCGAGCCCACCAGGCCGCCCGCGAAGCCCTCCCAGGTCTTGTTGGGGCTCACCGCGGGGTACAGCTTGTGCCGGCCCAGGAAGCGGCCGGCGAAGTAGGCGGCGGTATCGTTGGCCCAGGTGATGACGAGCGCGGCGATGACCCACGCCATGCCCTCGGGCAGCAGGCGCAGGGCGGACACGGCCGTGAGCCCCACCGAGCCATACAGGAAGCCCGTCACCAGGTGCGCCACGCGCGTGGGTGCCTCCTGCAGCGGCCCCCGGATGAGGTGGTAGGTGAAGGCGAAGAAGAGGAAGAAGGCCGTCACCCAGAAGGCCCCCTCTCCGGTGCGCTCGGGGTTCTTCAGGGGCAGGAACGGCAGCACGCCCGCACACACCATGCCCACCCAGGCCGCCGGCGAGAGCGTCTTCTGGGTGATGGTGTAGTACTCGCTGGCGCAGATGGCCGCCGCCACCGCGAGCAGGCCCGCGCTCCACGCGCCGCCCAGGAAGAGCAGCACGAGGACGACCGGCAGCAGAATCAGCGCCGAGACAATCCGGATGACGAGGTTCTTGTTCTTCTCGTTCACGCCTTGGCCCGCTGGGAGTCCTCCCGCTTGACTTGCGCGGAGGTGAGACCGAAGCGCCGCTCGCGTTGCTGGTACTGCGCCACGCAGCGCAGGAAGGCTTCGGTCCGGAAGTCCGGCCACAGGACGTCGCTGAAGCTCAGCTCCGCGTACGCCAGTTGCCAGAGGAGGAAATTGGAGATGCGCTGCTCGCCACTGGTGCGGACCATCAGGTCCACCGGCGGCAGCTCATGCGTCCAGAGGAACGACTCGAAGGACTTCGTATCCAGGCTCGCCGGGCTCAGCTCGCCCTTGCTGGCGGCCTCGGCCACCCGGCGCGCCGCCTGCACCAGCTCCTCGCGCCCGCCGTAGGACAGCGCCAGCGTCAGCACCATCCCCTTGTTGTGCGCCGAGTCCGCCCGCAGCCTGTCCAACGGCTCCTTCACGAAGCGCGGCAGCTTCTCCACCTCGCCAATGGCGTTGAGGCGGATGCCGTTCTCCAGGATCTCCGCCCGCTCGCTCTCGAGGTACTCGCGCAGCAGGTCCATCAGGGCGGCCACCTCCTCGGCGGGCCGGGCCCAGTTCTGCGAGGAGAAGGCGTAGAGGGTGAGCGCCTCGACGCCCACTCGCCGGGCACAGCGCGTCACCTCGCGCACGCTGTTGGAGCCCTCTCGGTGGCCCTCCACCCGCGGCACGCCACGCATCTCCGCCCAGCGGCCATTGCCGTCCATGATGATTCCCACGTGGCGCGGCACGGGCCGTTCCACGACGAGGCGCTCGAGGGCAGTCACAGAGGGGGGTGAGACAGGGCGTTCCATGAGGCTGCGCAAGATAGAGGTCCCACCGGGCTACGTCCACGGGCGCGTGCAGGAGCGGTCGATCCTCCCTCCCGAGCGGTCGCCCCGGCGGTGGGAACGGCCCGCGCCTGTTCGCCTGCCCACACGCGACAGTGAGTCCCGGACCTACCCAACCCCGGCTACCCGGGCCCATGAGGCGTTGGAATAGTCCAATGCTCGCGAACGGACATCCGTCCCTCACGGGAGGACGTTTGACCCCGACCCAACAGGGTATCTAGGATCTCCGACTTGATGCGTCCCAAGCTCATCGGTCCCTATCGCGTCCTCGAGACGCTCGGAAGTGGAGGCATCGGGACCGTCTATCGGGCCATGGATGGAAGGACCAACGACGCGGTGGCGCTCAAGCTGCTGTCGGGCGGCCCCGCCATGGACTCGCGGGCGGCGAAGCGGCTGGTGCGCGAGTTCGAGACGCTCACCGACCTCAGCCACCCCAACGTGGTGAAGGTCTACGACACCGGCGTGTTCCAGAGCTCGCCCTACCTGGTGATGGAGCTCATCGAGGGGCTGACGCTGCGCGACTACCTGTCGCTGCGCGCCGAGGACATGCACTCCACCAGCTCGGGCTCGCGGCGCTCCCCGTTCGCGCTGAGCCAGGCGTCGGGCGAGGGCCTGGAGGCGGACTCGGACGAGGGCGGCCCCGGGCTGTTCGACCTGTCGGCCTTCGCCGAGGAGGCGCCGAGCGGGGAAATGGGGTCCGCGTCCATGCGCTTTGGCCTCTCGGACCCGGCGGCGCGGCTGCCCGTGCCCCTGGAGCCGTGGCTGGACACGGACTCGTCGGACGACGTGGATCCGCTCGACTTCGAGCTGCCCTACGACGTGGCGGGGCCGGGCGCCGAGCCGGTGAAGCGCGAGACGGCGAAGCGGCTGGAGGAGCTCAACCGGCCCGAGCGCGTGGGCCGCCTCAAGGACGCGCTGCTGCAGGTGTGCGAGGCGCTCGCGTACATCCACGCGCACGGGCTGGTGCACCGCGACCTCAAGCCCTCCAACATCATGGTGGACGAGGACCGTCAGGTGCGGCTGATGGACTTCGGGCTGGCGAAGTTCCTCGCGGACGACGCGGGGATGACGCTGGACGGGCGCATGGTGGGCACGTTCCGCTACATGCCGCCGGAGCAGATTCTCGGCGAGCCGCTGGATGGACGGGCGGACCTCTACAGCCTGGGAGTCATCGTCTACGAGCTGATGACGGGCCGGGTGCCTTTTGACGCGAAGTCGCCGGTGGATTTGTGGCACAAGGTGCTGGAAACCGAGCCCCCACCGCTGCTGGCCATCAACCAGAGGGCCGATCCGCAGCTGGCCCGGGTGGCCCATCGCCTCATCCGCAAGGAGCCGGACGACCGGTTCCAGACGGCCGAGGAAGTGTACGAGGCACTCTCCGAGTGAGCACGACGGGAACGACGCACACGCTGGTGGTGGAGGCAGGGAAGGCGGGGCAGCGGGTGGACCTCTTCATCGGAGAGGCACTCGGGCTGTCGCGGGCGAAGCTCAAGCGGCTCTTCGACTCGGGCGCGGTGAAGGTGAACGGCCGGGCGGCGAAGAAGGGGCTGCTGGTGGCCGCCGGGCAGAGCATCACCGTGGTGGTGCCGGAGGAGCGGCGCGAGGTGGTGCCAGAGCCCCAGGCGCCCCTGACGGTGCTGCACGAGGACGCGGTGCTGGTGTTCGTGGACAAGCCCGCGGGCCGGCCGTCGCATCCGCTGCAGCCGGGAGAGACGGGCACGGTGGCCAACGCGCTGGTGGCGCGCTACCCCGAGTGCGCCGAGGCCTCGGAGGACGAGCGCGAGGGCGGGCTGTGCCACCGGCTGGACATCGAGACGTCCGGGGTGATGGTGGCGGCGCGCACGCGCGAGGCGTGGACGGCGGTGCGCGAGGCCTTCGGGGGCCGAGAGGTGGACAAGCGCTACTGGGCGCTGGTGACGGGGCCGCTGGCGGACGACGGTGAAATCGACCTTCCGCTGCGCCACCACCCGAGACACCCGGACCGGGTGGAGCCCGCGCTGGAAGAGGGCGACGGCGCGAGGGCGGCGCATTCGGAGTTCAAGGTGCTGGAGCGCTCGGGGGAGTACAGCCTGGTGGAGGTGCGCATCTCCACGGGCGTGCTGCACCAGGTGCGCGCGCACCTGGCGGCGGTGGGGGCGCCCATCGTCGGGGACATGCTGTACGGCGGGCGCGAGGAGCCGGGCCTGAGCCGCTTCTTCCTGCACGCGAAGGCGCTGGGCGTGACGCACCCGGAGACGAAGCAGCCGGTGCGAGTCGACAGCCCCCTGCCGGCCGAGCTGCTCGCGGTGCTCGAGCGCCACGCCCTCCCGGTGCCTGCTCGCCCATCACCTTGACGACCACGCGCTTGCGCCGCTGGCCATCGAACCCGGCGTCGAACACCTGCTGCTCGAGCGCGCGTCAGAGGGGTCCAATACAGTGAATCCGATGCGGGCCATCATCCACGTGGACATGGACGCCTTCTATGCGTCGGTGGAGCAGCGGGACAACCCGGAGCTGCGCGGCAAGCCGTTGATTGTCGGCGGGGACGCACGGCGGGGCGTGGTGGTGGCCGCCTCGTACGAGGTGCGCAAGTTCGGCGTGCGCAGCGCCCTGCCCATGGCGAGGGCGATGAAGTTGGCCCCGCACGCCGTGGTGGTGAAGCCCCGCTTCAGCGCGTACAGCGACGCGAGCGAGCAGGTGTTCTCCATCTTCGAGCGCTACACACCCCTGATCGAACCGCTGTCGCTGGACGAGGCCTTCCTGGACGTGACGGCGTCGGTGGGGCTGTTCGGCACGCCCGCGGACATGGCCCGGCGCATCCGCAAGGAGATCGCCGCGGAGACGGGCCTGCCCTCGTCGGCGGGCATCGCCGCGGTGAAGTTCGTGGCGAAGATCGCCTCGGACGTGGCCAAGCCCAACGGCCAGCGCGAGGTGCGCGCGGAGGAGACGGTGGCGTTCCTCGCGGGGCTGCCGGTGGGGCGGCTGTGGGGCGTGGGGCCGAAGACGGAGGAGGCCCTGAAGCGCTCGGGGCTGGAAACCATTGGCGACGTGGCCCGGCGGGACGTGGCGTGGATGGAGGCGAAGTGGGGCTCGAGCGGGCGCCACCTCTGGGAGCTCGCGCAGGGCATTGATTCCCGGGAGGTGGTGCCGGACCGCGAGGCCAAGAGCGTGGGCGCCGAGGACACCTTCGACGAGGACCTCACGGGCCTGGAGGCACTGAGCCCGCACGTGCACGCGCAGGCGCTGCGGGTGGCCCGCCGGCTGCGGCGCGCGGGCGTGAAGGGACGCGTGGTGCAGCTCAAGCTGAAGTTCTCGGACTTCACGCTGATTACCCGGCGCATCACCCTCCCCTCGCCCACCGATGACGGACAGACGCTCTACCGGGTGGCCAGGGAGCTGCTGGAGAAGGCGCACGAGGACAAGCCGGTGCGGCTCACCGGCGTCTCCATGCAGGAGCTCGGGATGGGCGGAGAGGAGCGTCAGCTCGGCCTGTTCACGGAGCCGGAGAAGCCGAAGAAGAGCGACAAGCTCAACGCGGCGTTGGACCGCATCGCCGAGCGCTTCGGGACGAAGGCGGTGACGACGGCGGACATCGCGGGCCACTCGGATTCGGACGTGGACCCGGAGCCCGAGCGTCCCAAGAAGCCCAAGCGCCCCAACTGAAGCCGAGCCATCCGCGCGACGTGTGGCTCCGCGCCATGCGCATCGTGGTGGACGAGCCCTACCCCGCCGGCTCGACGGCCCCCCGGGTGGACATCGCCGCGTTCGACGGCGAGCAATGCACCTACACCCTCTCCGTCTGAGGGGGCTCGGCCCCCGCTGAACGGGGGCACCACCCGGGAGAGGCGTGGAGCGGGTCAGCCCTCGTCGGACTCGGAACCGCTGTCGGAGTCGGCGCCGAGCTCGCCACCGGAGTCGGAGCTGGACTCGAAGTCGTCGCCCGCGTCCCCGGAATCGCCCGCGTCGTCGGAGTCGGAATCGGAATCGGAATCGGAGTCACCCGAGTCCGCGGCCTCGCTCCCGGAGGACTCGGCGCCCCCCGCGGACGCAGCGGCGGAAGCGCCCTCCCCTGCTCCGGCCTTGCTGCGTCCACTGCGACGGCGGCGGCGCCGGCGCTTGCGAGGAGCATCCCCCTCGGGGGCGGCGCCCTCGGTGGGCTTGGGCTGGGGCACCTCGCCGCGCTTCCACGCCTCGAGCGTCTCGCGGTACTGGCCGGTGGCCTCGACGGAGATCTCGAAGACGGTGAGCGCGTCGGCGAAGAGCGGGTGGCGGCGGAACGCCCCGGTGCGGCGGCGGCGCTCGCCGGTGAGCGTGCGCTGGGCGATGAGCAGCAGCCGGCAGCGCTCGGCGATGCGGCGGGGCAACCGGGCCGTCTGGACGAACTCGGCGAGCAGATCCTCGATGCCCTGGGCCACGGAGGGGCGGACCGCGGGATCCTGGCTCTCCACGATGGGGCCGGCCTGCGCGATGGGGACGAGCAGCGCCGCGAGCAGGATGGCGTCATCCAGCGGCTCGCCGGAGGACACGCGCCGGTCGAGCGCCTCGGCGTAGGCGTAGAACGTCTCCCGGCCGCGGCGGCTGTTCTCCTTGAAGTAGGCCGCCACCGGAGGCAGCAGCACCTTGAGCGCATCCAGCGCCGCGAGCAGCCGCAGCGTGGGAGCGGCCACGCCGCCGCGGATGAGACGGAAGGTCTCCTCCAGCAGGCGCGCGGGGGCGCACCGGGGCAGGTCCTCGACGGCACCTTCCATGGCCGCGTAGGTGCGCGACTCGATGTCCAGGCCCAGCTTGGCGGCGAAGCGCACGGCACGCAGGATGCGCACCGGGTCCTCGCGCAAGCGGATTTCGGGGTCGCCGATGGTCCGGATGTAGCGCTCGTCGAGGTCGCGCCGGCCGCGCACGTAATCAATCACCCGGCCCTCGGCGACGTCGTAGAACAGGCCGTTCATCGTGAAATCGCGGCGGCGGGCGTCCTGCTCGGCGGTGCCGAAGACGTTGTCGTGCGTGATGAGCAGGTCCTGCGACTCCTCGCCCTCGCCGCCCTCGGCCTCACCGTTCTCGGCGCCGGTGTCCGCCACGTTCTCGACAATGGCGGCGTCGAGCTCGGTGGGGTTGGCGCGGAAGGTGGAGACTTCGATGATCTTCCCGCCCTTGAAATAGATATGGGCGAGCCGGAAGCGCCGGCCGATGAGGCGGCAGTTGCGGAAGATGGCGCGCACCTCACCCGGGTGGGCGCTGGTGGCGATGTCGAAGTCCTTGGGGGTGCGGCCCAGCAAGAGGTCTCTCACGCACCCGCCCACGAAGTAGGCCTGGTGGCCATGGGAGTGCAGGCGGTGGATGACCTTGAGGGCATCCGGGTCGAGCTTGCCGGGATCGATCTCCGCGGGCTCGCCGGAAGGGGTGGTGTTGGAGAGGTACTCGGTGTCGGTGAGGCTGTCCTCGGGGAGGGTCTCCGTGAAGGCGGACATGGGTGTGGGGTTCTCCTCCGCGGGCTCGGGGAACGGCAGCACCTCGAGGGGGTCCAGGGACCCGACCTCGGAGATCACAACCTCGCGCGCGTCATCGGGCGCAGGCTGGAGCGTCGGTTCACCGGCTGGCGGTGTTTCAGTGGAGTCTCGCGTCATCTCGCGGTTGACGCCCCGTGGGGGGCGCATCTAAGGGGCACGACCTATAGCGCATCCTCCCCGGAAGGGAGTAGCACATGAAGACTTTGTTGACGGGGGCAACAGGACTGGTCGGGGCCAACCTCGCCCACCTGCTGTGCGAGCAGGGGGTGCGCCCCCGGCTGCTCGTCCGGGAGCGCAGTGATCGCCGGGGGTTGCGCGGGCTGAGCTACGACGAGGTGCTCGGCGACGTCCTGGACGCCGACACGCTGCGTGGGGCCATGAAGGGGGTGGAGCGGGTCTACCACGTGGCGGGCGTCGTCCGTTTCGATCCCTTTACTCGGGAGGATATCTCCCGCATCAACGCCCAGGGGACGCGGAACGTTCTGGACGCGGCGAGGGCGGCGGGAGTGCGGCGGGTCGTGGTGGTGTCGAGCGTGGCGGCGGTCGGCCACGGGACGCTGGCCGAGCCGGCGACCGAGGACGCGCTCTACAACTACGAGGGGGACAACCCCTATCACGAGTCCAAGCGGGAGGCCGAGCGCCTGGCACTGGAGGCCTCGGGGCCGCTGCTGGAGGTGCTGGCGGGCAACCCGAGCTTCGTCCTGGGCCCCTACGACGTGCGGCCGTCCACGGGGGAGCTGCTGCTCTTCGTGGCGAAGGGGATTGTGGCGGTGTACCCGAGCGGCGGCGTCAACGTGGTGAACGCGCAGGACGTGGCGCGAGGGCTGAAGCTCATCATGGAGAAGGGCCGCCCGGGGGAGCGCTACATCCTGGGGGGAGAGAACCTCACCTTCCGCGAGTTCCTGACGCTTTGCGCGGAGGAGGCGGGGGTTCCGCCGCCGAGGCTTCCGCTGCCGGACGGAGTGGTGAAGGCGGTGGGGCGGTTCGGGGACGTGATGGGGAGACTGTCACCGGACCTTTTCAAACACGTGAACACGGCGTTCCTGCAGGCGCTGCCGTTACCGGCGTACCAGTCCTCGGCGAAGGCGATGCGCGAGCTGGGCTATCAGCCGAGGCCGGTGCGGCTCGGCATCCGCGAGGCGCTGCGCTGGTTCCAGGAGGAAGGAATGCTCCCGAGGGACCGCCCACTGACGCCCCGAGGTGTCGTGGGTTGAGCCGTCTCCCCTCCCCAACCCCCCTCACCCTCCTCCCCGCTTGAGGCGCTCCAGCTCGGCCTGGGACTCCGCGAGGCGCCGCTCCAGTTCCTCGCGTCGCCGCGTCTCTTCCTCCCGCCGGCGCGTCTCTTCCTCCCGGAGCCGCGTCTCTTCCGCCAGACGCCGCTCGGCATCCTGGCGCTGCCGCTCCGATTCCTGGCGCTGCCGCTCCGTTTCCGCCAACTGACGGGCTTCCTCGTCCGCGCGTTGCTCCAGCGCCACCATGGCCGCTTCCATGCGGGAGATGAGCTCCTCGTACTCCAGCAACAGCGCATGGCCCGCCCAGAAGCGCAGCCGCCCCTCCTCCACCTGCAACTCCAGTCCCAACACCTCCGAGGCGTAGCGGCCCCGCTCCGGCGCGATGGGGACGTACTCCCGGGCCTCGGGCGAGGGCAGTCGATAGCCATACAGCCGCTGCCGGGCCCGGTCGTAGATGAAGTATTCGGGGATACCGAGGCGCGCGTAGCGCTTCACGTTGTACTCGGCGTCCTTCTTCCTATCCCCGCCGACGTGCACCTCCAGCACCCAGTCCAGCCCCTTGCCCTCGTGGCTCACCACCCACTTGCTGCGCGGGTGCGATTCCGCGTCCAACACGGCCACCAGATCCGGGGCGAAGCGGCGCTCGGCCGGGTAGTACACCGGCAGCTCCGAGCCCAGGTACACCCGCCGCCGTTGCCGGGTGAAGTAGCCCTTGAGCGCCTGCAACGCGCCCATCTTCGCCTGGGAGTGGAGGTCTCCCTCGGGCATCGCCATCTCGTCCCATGTCACCTCCCCGGGTAGCTCCTCCACCACCCGGGCCCGCTCCACCTCGCTCATCCTCGCCCACTCTTCCCGCGAGGGCGCCCGGGGAAAGGCGTCCTCCCGCTCCTGTTCGTCCCGTGCCATGCCCCTCAGGGTGCGGCACCTGACCTGTCCGGTCAATCTCCCCGGAGCAACCCATGAGCAAGGGGTGGGCCAGGAGACACAGGCCCGCCGCTCCGAGTGCACGACACAGCGCGAAGCCCGGTGCTTCCGTCCCGGTCCACGGACACCTGGCTCCATTCGCCCAGCCGAGTTGCTTCACCCGTCGCTCCGCCCTCTGTGCTAACCCGAGTCCCATGTCTTTCATCATCGCCATCGGCTCGACGAACCCGGCCAAGACGACGGCCGCGAAAGCCATCTGTGAGAAGGCATTCCCCGGCTGCACGGTGGTGCCCATCGACGTGCCCAGCGGAGTGCGCGAGCAACCCATTGGAACCCAGGAGACCTCGACGGGAGCGCGCAACCGGGCCCGGGCGGCGCTGGCCGCCGTCGAGGGCGCTCGGATGGGTATGGGCTTCGAAGGAGGCGTGGACCCGGACGGGAGCCTCATCAACTGCGTGGCCGTGGTGGAGACGGGGGGCCGGGAGAACATCACCTGGGGGGTGCGCTTCCCGCTGCCTCCGGCGGTCGTCGCGCGGGTCCTCCAGGGCGAGGAGCTGGGCCCGGTGATGGACGCCGTCTCCGGCCGGACCGACAGCAAGAAGCACCTCGGGGCGATCGGCATCCTGAGCAACGGCCTCTTCACCCGCGCCGAGATGTGGCAGGGCCCGCTGGCCTGCGCTCTGATGCCCTTCCTGCACCCGGAGCTCTACCCCGCTCCGGAAGCGTAAGCCCGCCCTACCCTTCGAGCTTGTGCTCGATGCGGATCAACCGGATTCCCCGAGGCGTGTGCATCAGGGTGTCCCACCAGTGGGTCCCGGCGTACCAGTAGCGGAGCTGCACTCCGACGACCCGCCGCTCGCGAAGTGCCTCCAGGGCCTCGGCGAGCGGAACGGACTTCCCGGAGGCCATGGCCGCGGAACCGCCCTTGAGCAGCACCTCGTCGACGACGGCACAGTGCTGGAGGTCCCGGAACAACTGCTCCAGCGTCTCCGCATCGAGGATCGCGTCCTGCAACTGGGGCAGTGCGGTGTTCTCGTGGGTGGCGTTGGCGAGGCGGAGGCCTGTCGTCATGGAGTGGGGGTCTGCTGAGGGGAAGGAAGGAACTCGAGGGCATTGAGCGGAGCCGGGCACATCTGAACGCAGAGGCCACAGCCGTTGCACCGCGACGCCTCGACGCGTGGGCGGCCCATGTCGACGGAGATGGCGCCCTCAACGGGGCAGCGCTCGGAGCAGGTGCTGCAGAACGACCCCTGCCACGCGAGACAGAGCTGGGACCACACCCTCACGGCCATTCCAGCCATGGGAGCGGCGCTCCGGCCCGGCCCAGGAGCGGAGACATGCTCCGGAGTACGGAGGACCTCGGGGGTCTGGGCCACGACGGGAGACTCGGACGGAGCCATGCCGATCCGGCTGATGCCCTCCTGGGGAACGACGAGCCCCTCACGCAGGGAGAAGACCGGGATGCTGCTGCCCGTCGCCTCACCGGCCTGAGCGCGAGAGGAATAGAAAGCCTCGAGCGAGAACCCACCACCGGGAGCAGGCACGGGAGCCGGAGCCGGAGCGGGCACCACCAGAACCGGAGGCTGGGGCTCCTCCTTCTTCCGGAGGAATCCGAGGAGCGCACGGCGGCTGAGGGTGGCCTGGGAGCTCACGGGTGCGCCTCCCTGGCCACGCCTGGAGGCGGAGTCTCCCCTGCCCCGACGGACGCCTCGGGAAGTGCCTGGACGCGCTGATCGAGCCGCGCCGAGGACGCATGGCACTGCTGGCAATTCTGCCTCTCGGGGTGCGAGGTGCGCAGCCCGGGGAGACCCTTGGGCCCGTGACAGCTCGCGCAGTCGTTCCGCATCAGCGTCGGATGGGGCATGGTCGGCGGAGCCCCTGGCCAGGCGCGCTCGCCAGACCCGGCCGAGGCCAGCCCGACAAAACCATTCCTCGGCAAATCCTTGTACGGAGCCAGCGGGCGGGGCGAGTCCCCCACCACGTGGCACTGCGTACAGCTCTGATACGGCGGATGGCTGATCTTCGGGGCCTCGCGGTTGCCCAGCTTCATTCCCTCGCCGTGGCAGGCCAGACAACCGGGGACCTCGCGTTGATCAATCTCATGCGGGATGGTGGGCGGGGCTCCGTCATAGGCGCGGTGTGTCTTGCGTTGAGCCACGGCCTGCGCGCGCTGCCCGGGAGTGGCCACGGGCAGCGGATTCACCGGGAACGGCTCCTCGGACAAAGCAGCAATCGCTCCCTCGTACATGCGCGCGTTGGCACCGCGCCGCAGCTCGCGCAGCTCGCCATAACCCGGAGCGCGCTCGGCGCGTTGCGCGTGCGGATCCGAGGCCACCGGACGCTCGGGCATCTCGGGCTCGCGGAGGCCCGCGAAGTAACCGGTGGCCGCGAGCGCCACCGCCACGGCGGCGCCCACGTGGAGCCAGCGCGCCCCGAGGCCACTCCCCTGTTCGCCGCCGGTGCTCATCCCTTCGTCTCCGCGAAGCGCTCACGCGGACGCACGCGCGCCGCGCACTTCTTGTAATCAGGCTGCTTGGAGAACGGATCATGCTCGTCGAGTGTGAGCCCGTTGATGAGCAGCCGCTCGTCGAAGAAGGGGACGAAGAGCGAGCCCTCGACGGGCTCCCCGCGCCCGCCAAGCCAAACAGGCAGGTCGAGCGACCCGCGCCGCGTCTCCACCGTCACATACTCCCCGTTCTCCAGCCCGAGCCGCCGCGCGTCGGCGCGGTTCATCTCCACGTACGCCTGGGGCATGGCGCGCTGGAGCTGCGGAATGCGCATGGTGATCGAGCCCGTGTGCCAGTGCTCGATGACGCGGCCGGTGCACAGCCAGAAGGGGAAGTCGGCGTCGGGGGACTCGGGAGGGGGCTCGTAGGGTTGGAACCAGATCTGCGCCCGGTCGTCGTGCGAGGGCGAGTGGTAGAACTGGATGGCGCGGCCCTTCTTCACATACGGGTCGTCGAAGCCGGAGAAACGGAAGCGCGTCTCGCGCCAGCTCCCATCCGGCTGCTGCACCACGGGCCAGCGCAGACCGCGTGCCTTCACGTACTCCTGATAGGGCGCCAGATCCTTGTGCTTGATGCGAGTCGTCTTCCGGTACTCCTCGAAGAGGTGCTCGTCGACGTTGACGTCGTAGTAGTGGGCGAAGTCCCAGGTGGGGACAGGCTTGCCCTCCCTGCCCTTCACCTCGAAGAGGAAGCGGCCGTCCTTGTCCTTCATGCCCGCGAAGCCGAGCTCGAGGAGCCGGTGGGCCACGGCCTGAATCTGCCAACCATCATCACGGGCCTGTCCGGGGGGCTGCACCATCTTGAACCACTGCTGGGTGCGGCGCTCGGAGTTACCCACCATGCCATTCTTTTCAACCCACATGGCCGATGGCAGCACGAGGTCGGCGATGCGCGTGGTGGCGGTCGGATAGACATCCGAGACGATGAGGAACTTGTCCGCGAGCTTGCGGCTGGGGTCCACCAGCTTGTGCGTATTGGGAAGGCTCTGGGCTGGGTTGGTGACCTGGACCCAGATGGTGTGGATGTCGCCGCCCTGCTCGGTGGGCGTGGAGAAACGCTTCCACATCTCCACGGTGTGATAGCCAATCTTGTCGGAGACACGGCCCGCGGGGACGTTCCAGATCTCCTCCATCTGGGCGCGGTGCTCGGCCTTGGCGACCACGCGGCCACCGGGGAGCGCATGGGAGAGCGTGCCCACCTCGCGCACGGTGCCACACGCGGAGGGCTGGCCGGTGAGGCTGGTGGGTGCATCGCCCGGCTTGCCGAAGTGCCCGCTGAGCAGGTGCAGCCCATGGAGCAGGCTGTTCATCGCCGTGCCCCGGGTGTGCTGGTTCGGACCCATGCACCACAGACTGGTGATTCGGATATCCCTCCGGCCGAAGAGGTCGGCCAGCATCCGCAGGTCCTTGGCGGAGACGCCGGAAATCTGCTCCACCTTCTCCGGGGTGTAGGGCTTCAGCAGCTCGCGGTACTCCTCGAGGGAGATGGCCTTGCCCTCGAGCGTGGGAGGCGTGCTCGCGGCGCGGAAGGCACAGTTGGCCTCGACGAACTCCTTGTCATGGGTGCCGTTCTCCATCAGCAGGTGGGCGATGCCACACGCGATGGCCAGGTCGGAGTTCGGCTTGAAGCGGAAGGAGTAATCACAGAAGCCGCTGGTGCGAGTCTTCCGGGTGCCAATGTCGATGAGGGTGACCTTCTCTCCGCGCGAGCGCCGGTCGATGACGCGCGAGAACAGAACGGGATGCATCTCCGCGGGGTTGTTGCCCCACATGATGAGCACATCACAGGCGTCCAGGTCGTCGTAGCAGCCGGCGGGCTCGTCCACGCCGTAGGTGGCGAGGAAGCCCGTCACCGCCGAGGCCATACACAGACGCGCGTTGGCGTCGATGTGGTGCGTGCCCAGACCCGCCTTGACGAACTTCGAGGCGGCGTAGCCCTCGGGGATGGTCCATTGGCCGCTGCCGTAGAGGCCGAAGCCCTTGGGGTCCTTCAGCACGCGGCGGGCAATGATATCGATTGCCTCCTCCCAGCTGATGGGCACCTGCTTGTCACCCTTGCGCAGCAGCGGCGTGGTGAGCCGGTCGCTCCCATACAGGGCGAGCCCCACGTGGTAGCCCTTCACGCACAGCAGGCCCTTGTTCACCGGGGCCTTCTGATCTCCGGCGATGGCCACCACCTTGCCGTTCTGCACGCCCACCTGCACGTGACAGCCAGTGCCGCAGAAGCGGCAGGGCGCCTTGTTCCACTCCACGCCGTTGCCGTTGCGCGCGGCGACAGACGGCTCCACGCCTGCCCTGTCCTGCCCGTACGCGAGGCGGCTCGCGGCGAGCGTCGCCGCCGTCATGGCCGTGCCCTTGAGAAAGTCCCGGCGATCCATGGCTCAGCGCTCCTCCTCGGAGAAATCCACCATCACGACATCCACGAAGCTCACCCCGGGGACCTCCCGCAGGGACTCGGCGAGCGCCTCGCCCTCGGAGAGGCTGCGGGTCTCGGTCACCACCGGAAGCCAGCACCCGTTCACGGGGGAGCCCAGGGTGATGCGGGAGTCCCGAGCGACCTCGGCGAGCGCGAGCGCCCGTCTGTCGGGCGAGGCATCAAGGGTGAGCACCAGGCTACTGATAGGCATGCAGGCTCCGTCCCCAATCGGGGCATGGTCCCCCAGAGCAAGAGGCGGACCATCCCGGCTCCCAGGCGGTGCTCCCGCGCGCGGCGGCGGCCGGGCGCGAACGCGGCGCAAAGCCTGCGCTCAAAGTTGTCGCTCACATGCAGGGTTTTCGCGAGCGGGCGAGAAACAAGGCCCCCCTTCCCGGCGTGCGCACAGGGCCGAGCGGCGCTGGCACGGGCGCTGCTTTGCGCTGCCGTCCGTGGAGAGCCCTCTCGACAGATTGATGCGCCCGGTACTCGCCGCCGTGCTGCTCGCGCTCGGCGGATGCGGGAAGGACCAGCCCGCGCGCTTCCAACCGCCCCCGGGAGCACCGGCGGGTAAGGAGACCCTCCACCAACCGGCGAAGCTCACCTCCGTCGAGAGCGACCAGAAGGACGCGCTGGGCCGGCCGCTTCGCGTGGCGTGCGAGACGTGCCATTCGATGCGTGAAACGAAGCCGATGCCCTCGCGGCCCGAGCAACTGAAGGAGTTCCACCAGGGCCTCCAGTTCCGCCATGGGGAGCTCGCCTGCACCTCGTGCCACCAGGCCCAGCAGCCGCGCTCGCTGCACCTGGCCACGGGCGAGCCGCTGCCGATGACGGAGGCGGTGACGCTGTGCGCGCAATGCCACGGGCCGCAGTACCGCGACTACAAGGCGGGGGCGCACGGCGGCATGACGGGCCACTGGGATTTGTCGCGGGGAGACCGCACGAGGAACAACTGCGTGAGCTGCCACGACCCGCACACGCCGAAGTACGCGGGCGCGCATCCGGTGATGCCTCCGCGCCACCCATCCGCTCCCCCGGATGCGAAGGAGGAGGCCCAGGGCCATGAGTGACACCGTCTCGCGCCGTACCGTGATGAAGGGCGTTGGAGCCACACTCGGGGCCACGGCCTTCGCGCACGCGATGGCCCCGCTCACCGAGTGGACGCAGGACCTGAGCGTCGATCAATTCCTGCAGAAGCATTACAAACAGCTGACGCGCGACGATCTGGCGCGAATCCTGGTCCACCTGAAGGCCGAGGCGAAACAGCAGTACGGCCGCGACGTGGACATCCGGGATTTGCCGCCGCAGGAGGGCGTGTCGTTCGGCTACGCGCTGAACCTGAGCATCTGCATCGGCTGCCGCAAATGCGCCGAGGCGTGCCACCAGGAGAACAACCACGACCGGCGCACGGGAAACTCCTACATCCGGGTGCTGGAGATGCAGCAGGGCAGCCTGGACCTGGAGCACGGGAACGCGAACTACGACCACCCGGTGCCGGCCGAGGGCAAATACTACCTGCCGGTGCAATGCCACCAGTGTGACAACGCGCCGTGCGTGAAGGTGTGCCCCGTCCAGGCGACGTGGAAGGAGCCGGACGGCATCGTGGTGGTGGATTACAACTGGTGCATCGGCTGCCGGTACTGCGAGGCGGCGTGCCCCTACCACGCGCGGCGCTTCAACTGGACGAAGCCGGAGATTCCTCCCGAGGAAATCAACCCGGACCAGGGCTACCTCTCCAACCGCGTGCGTCCGCAGGGCGTGGTGGAGAAGTGCACCTTCTGCCTGCACCGCACGAGGGACGGCAGACTGCCGGCGTGCCTGGAGGCGTGTCCCACGGGGGCGCGGGTGTTTGGCAACCTGTTGGATCCGAAGAGCCCCATCCGCTGGGTGCTCGAGAACAAGCGCGTCTTCGTGCTGAAGGAAGAGCTCGGGACGCGGCCTCGCTTCTTCTACTTCTTCGACAAGTGAGCCATGGCTGCTTCCCGTCACCTGCTCGACTACCCGCGGTTCCTGGCCCGGCTGCTCTGGATGAGCACGGATGGGAGCTGGCGCTTCTACACGTGGATGACGGTGCTCACGGCGATCACGCTGGTGGGCGCCAATGCCTGGGCGCATCAACTGGCCAGCGGCATGGCCCTCACGGGGATGAGTGACCATGTCTCGTGGGGCCTGTACATCGCCAACTTCACCTTCGGGGTGGGCCTGGCGGCGGGCGCGGTGATGATGGTCATCCCCGCCTACCTGTACCACGACCACGAGATGCACGACGTCACGCTCATCGGCGAGCTGCTCGCGGTGGCGGCGATCTTCATGTGTCTGTTGTTCATCGTGGTGGACATGGGGCGGCCGGACCGCTTCTGGCACATCCTGCCGGGGCTCGGCCGGTTCAACTGGCCGGTGTCGATGCTCTCGTGGGACGTGGTGGTGCTCAATGGCTACCTGCTCATCAACCTGCACATCTGCGGCTACCTCATCTACATGAGGTTCCTGGGCCGGAAGCCAGACAAGCGGTGGTACCTGCCGTTCGTCTTCCTCTCCATCTTCTGGGCCATCAGCATCCACAGCGTGACGGCGTTCCTCTACAGCGGGCTGGGCGGGAGGCCGTTCTGGAATTCGGCGCTGCTGGCGCCGCGGTTCATCGCGTCCGCGTTCATCACCGGCCCGGCGTTCGTCATCGTGCTGCTGCAAGTCATCCGCCGCTTCACGAGGCTGCCCATCGGCGAGGGCCCGCTGCGCACGCTGACAGCGGTGATGCGGGTGACGGTGCTGCTCAACCTGTTCATGCTGGGCTCGGAGATGTTCACCGCGCTCTACACGGGAGGCTCGCATGCCACGGCGGTGCGCTACCTGTTCTTCGGCTCGCACGGGCACCACGCGCTGGTGCCGTGGATCTGGACGGCGGTGGCGCTGAACCTCGCCTCGGCGGTGGTGGTGCACCTGCCGGCCACGCGGCGCCACGTGGGACTGCTCAACCTGGCGTGCGCGCTGGCCTTCGTGGGTGTCTGGATCGAGAAGGGAATGGGCCTCATCATCCCCGGCTTCGTCCCGAGCACCCTGCACGAAGTGGTGGAGTACGTGCCCACCCTCACCGAGTGGAAGATCACCGCGGGCATCTGGGCCTTCGGGCTGATGGTGCTGACAGTAGCGGTGAAGGTGGCACTGCCGGTGCTGAGCGGCCAGTTGGCGGCCTCGCACGCCGGGCACACGCACACCGAACACGGTGACGAGGCCCCAAAGGCACAGCAGGCCGCATAGCGCCAACGCGGGTTCGAATCCCTTCGGGGACACTGAAGGCCAAGGCCGGAAGCTGTGGAATCCCTTGATGGAGAACAGCGACCTGATTAGGGGCCGTGCGCCGAGCCGGTACACCAGTCGTGCAGCCCACTTGGGACACACGCCTGCCTTGGCCGCTGTCCCATGAGCGACTCTACGACTCTTCAATCCACTTGATGGCCTTCTCTGCCGTCATGATCGTGTACTGCCCAGGGCCAGAGATCGAACCAGTCCGGAAGAGAATGTAGGCACGGGCGCCGAGCCACTCAGCCTGCCTCTGGAGCCGCTCGCATTCCTCAATCGTCACGCACGCTTTGTCCTTCCCACTCTTCACTTGAACGACACTGCGGACGCGGTTCGTGGCGGGGTTTTTTACCATCAAGTCCGCAGGCCCCAGTGAGCGGTCCATCCCTGGGGGGCTCACCATGAAGTCAGGCTGTCGGCGCTGGAGCCACTGGGCTGCGAGTCTTTCAGCCTCTTTGCCATTCCGTTGGCTTCGCTTTCCCATGAAGTACCTCGTGAGACGGAGGATGCGTGTCAGCAGCGCATGGGTGATGACGCCTAGCGTCCACAGGACCTCTCCTGGCGGGTGGCTCAGCGCTCGCGGTCGCAGTGGCCTCCGGACTTGAAGGGCAGCACCCACGGTTCCTCGCCGTGGGTGCCGTCGTCGGCGGCGAAGAAGACATCCCAGCCCGAGCGCACGAAGTCCCTCGGATTCGACGAGCCCGGCCCCGGCGCGAGCTCCTCGAGCCCCACCGTCCCCGCGCGAGAGCCATCACTCATCCACGGCTCACGGCCGCGCCCCGCCGTGTCCGCGCTGAAGAACAGGTAGCCATCGATGGCCGTCAGTTGCTCCGGTGACGAGCCTGCCCCACCCCGCTCGAGGTCCGCGAAGAGCGAGGTCCCTGAAGCCGTCCCGTCGCTCACCCACAGCTCGCGTCCGCTCGTCCCATCATCGGCGGCGAAGAAGAGCCTGCGTCCCAGCACCGTCAGGTAGCCGGGTGACGAGGCCTCGGAGCCGGTGCGGATGTCCTTCACCCGCACCGTCCCCTTCGTGGTGCCATCGCTGCGCCACAGCTCGCCTCCAGTGGACTCATCGCTGGCGCTGAAGAACAGCCGCCCGTCCATCGCCACCAGGTCGCCCACCGCCACGAACGACCCCACCTGCACGGGAGGCCGCCCCTTGTCCGTCACCTCCAGCTCGGCCATGGCGTCGTCATGGGCCGAACCCGTGATGAAGAACAGCCGCTTGCCCACCGGCGTCAGCTTCTCGATGAAGCTGCCCGAAGCCGGCACCCTGCGCAGCTCGACGGCACCCGGGCCTCCATCGCTCCGCATCAGCTTCATGAAGAGGTCCTGCTCGACGAGGAAATAGAGCGCCCCATCGCCTCCCCGCGTGAAGGCGAAGGGGCTCGTGCCCTCGGGGCCCGGCTCGAGGTCCTCGACCATGAAGGTGCCCGCGGGTGTGCCATCGCTGCGCCAGAGCTCGCGCCCGTGCTCCGCGTCTCCCGCCGCGAAGTAGACCAGGCCCTTGTATTCATACAGCGAGCGCGGGAACGAGCCCGTCTCTCCGGGCCAGAGGTCCTTCACCAGGTGGGTGCCCTCGGTGGTGCCGTCGCTCACCCACAGCTCGCGTCCGTGCTCCGGGTCCTCCGCCGCGAAGAAAACCCTGTCTCCCACCTGCGCGAGCTCCGCGGGCGCCATGCCGGTCGGCCCGAGCGGAATGTGCCTCACGAGGGCGGTGCCCTTGCCCCCGGAGCCGCTGCTCCTCCACAGCTCGCGCCCCTCTCCGTTGTCGGCGGTGAAGAAGAGGAGACGGCCGCCGCGCACCAGTTCCCACGGCTCCGAGCCCATCGTCCCAGGAGCGATGTCCTCCAACAGCGAGGCCGTGCGTCCACAGGGAGCCCAGGCGCTCGCCTCCTGGGCGGACGTCGAAGCACTTTCCTCCCGCGAGAGCCGCGCGTCGGAAGGAGCCTGGGAGCAGCCCGCGAGCAGGGCCAGCGCAAGGGAGAGCGGTCGCCAGCGACTCATCGAAGTCTCCTGGGTGGGGAGGTTGGCCCACCAATCTGGGAGCACGGCGGCCCCAGCCCACCCGTGCACCGGTCCATGACGAGTTGCTTGCACCTGACAGTTCCACCGGGTGTGCGTCGCCCACCGGGTGCTGGCTCGAACCCGGGGGCTGATTGGCAGGCGGCTCCTCCCCCTTAGGTTCTGACGCCTGGACCCGGAGACAGCCATGTCGATGAAATGCTTCCTTCCTCGGATGCGGGGGCTCGCGGTGTCACTCGCCGCGTGTGCGGTGCTGGCCACGCCGGCCCGGGCGCAGACTCCCGCGGACGTAGGTCAGTGGTCGGGCCGCCTGACCTGGCCCGTCTCCGCCACCCATACCCATCTGCTGCCCAACGGCCTGGTGATGTTCTTCGGCGAGTTCGCCGAGGGAGATGACCCCCCGCAGCTCTGGAATCCTTCCACGGGCGCCCTCAGCGCGGTGCCCGTAGCGGGCTACAACATCTTCTGCTCGGGCCACTCGTTCCTCGCGGACGGGCGGCTGCTGGTGACAGGCGGGCACATCGAGAGCCACGTGGGGCTCAACGACGCGAGCCTCTACAACCCCTTCACGAACACCTGGAGCCGCCAGCCGGACATGAACGCGGGGCGCTGGTACCCCACCAACACCACGCTCCCCAATGGAGATGTGATGGTGCTGTCCGGGGAGATGAACGGCACCGGTGACATGAACCTGCTCCCGCAGCGGTTCCTCGCGGCCAGCAGCACGTGGAGGAACATGACGACCGCGCAGTTCAAGCTGCCGTACTACCCGCGCATGTTCGTGCTGCCCAATGGCCGGCTCTTCTACGCCGGGCCCCAACGCGGCACCCGCTTCATGGACACGAGCGGCACCGGGGCCTGGAGCACGGGGCCGCTGAGCAACTTCGGCACGCGGAGCTACGGGCCCGCGGTGTTCCTCGATGGCAAGGTGGTCCTCATCGGCGGGGGAGATCCGCCCACCGCCACCGTCGAGCAGATCGACTTCAACACGGCCTCGCCCGTGTGGCGGTACATGACGTCGATGAGCACGCCCCGGCGCCAGCACAACGCGGTGCTCCTGCCCGACGGCACGGTACTCGTGGTGGGAGGCAGCCGGGGCAGCGGCTTCGATGACAGCAGCTCTCCCGTCTTCCAGGCCGAGCTGTGGAACCCCGCCACCAATCAATGGAAACGGCTCGCCAGTCAGTCCATCTACCGGGGCTACCACTCCACCGCGCTCCTGCTGCCGGACGGGCGCGTGCTGAGCGCGGGAGGCCGTCACGAGCACACCGCGGAGGTCTTCTCGCCGCCCTACCTCTTCAAGGGAGCGCGGCCCGCCATCAGCTCGGCGCCGAGCGTGGTGGCCCCCGGCTCGAGCTTCGTCGTCGCGACCCCGGACGCGAGCCGGGTGACGAAGGTGACACTCATCGCCATCGGCTCGGTGACGCACGCCTTCGATGAGAACCAGCGCCTGCTCACCCTGGGCTTCACGCGCGGCAGCACCGGCGTCACCATCACCGCGCCCGCCAACAACAACCTGGCCCCTCCGGGCTTCTACCTGCTCTTCCTGGTGAATGACGCGGGAGTGCCCTCCATCGGCCGGATGGTGCGCATCTCCACCGGGTGATCAGCGCAGGCCCGGCAGACGGGCCTTCAGCGAGGGCAGCACCACGCGGTCGTCCATCATGCGCTGGTCGAACACGAAGTGCTCGGTGGGCTCCACGTTCCAGTGGCCCCCGTGCCGCTCGTTCAGCGCGCGGACGATCTCGTAGTAGGACCAGCGCTCGTTGGCGTCGAGCATGTAGAGCCCCGGCTCGGCCCACGCGAGCGCCTGCAGCGCCCGCACGGTGTCATCCAGGAAGGAACAGGCCGGGAGCCAGCGCGTGCTCGCCTCCACCCGCCCCTTCTCGCGCATCTGCGTCTCCAGCGCGGCGAGCATGTTGTTGCCCGAGGGCCTCGCGTCGATCTGCCACCCCAGCCGCGCCACGCGGGCCTCGGGGTTCTGCTGGAAGACGCGCTCCTCGGCGCGCCGCTTCTCGTACCCGTAGCCCTCGGGGGCCTCCGGCTCCGAGTCCACCGTGAAGGGCCCGCGCGCGTTGTTGGAGAACACCATCGCCGTGCTGGAGAACACGAAGCGCACGCCGAGCTGGCGGGTCATCCACGCGAGCTCGCTCGTCCACTCGTAGTTGATGAGCCAGGACTCGTTGGACCGGCCGGTGGAGCGCGAGGCGATGGCCAGGTGGAAGAGCACGTCCGGCGCCACCGAGCGCACGAAGCCCTCCATGGCCCAGTAGTCGTCCACCGGGACACTGCCGCGGTCCCAGCGGACCACCTCGACGCCGTGGCGCTCCAGGTCCTCGCACAACCGCGAGCCGACGGTGCCGTTCGCACCCGTGACGATGGCCTTCATTCCCGTGTCTCCCGCTCGCGAGGCCCCATGCGCTAGTGCGTCTTCCGCGCCTTGTGCGTGCGCGGAAGCGCGTGGTGGATGAGCTCCAGGTAGTCCACCGACTGCACCGCCGGGGGCGGGGGCGGCGTTCCCAGCGCGGCCAGCCGCTTGGTGAACGCGGAGATGATGTCCGGCACCGGGCGTATCGCCTGAATCAGCGCGTTGGGCCCCTCCAGGGCCTGCAACAGCGCCGCCGCCGCCTGCTGCAGCGGCAGACCCCGGCGCAGCAAGTCCTGGAACGAGTTGGAGAGCGTGATGATGTTGTGCCCCGCCGTCTGCACCATCTCCACGGCGATCTTGATCACCTGCGGGGCCGTGAGGTGGCCGTCGGCCAGCAGCACCAGCGCGGCCTGGAAGTAGTTGAAGATGGGCACCACGCGCGGGCCATACGCCGAGAAGTGCGCCGGCGGCGTCAACTTGTCCAGGTGGATGAAGATGCGCCGCACGGGGTCGGCCACCGGAATCTTCTTCCACGCGGTGCGCACGCGCTCGGCCTCGTCCGGGTACACCGAGGCGGCTTCCAGAATCTGCTGGAGCACGCGCTCGTCCACGCGCCCGGCGATCATGTCCGCGTAGAGCGAGTAGATGAAGGCATCCGCCTCGGCGTCATCCCCGAAGAGCACCTCCTCGGCCTCGACGGGGGCGTTGGCGCGGCTCTCCAGGATGGCGGGCAGCTTGTAGCCCACCTGGCCGCGCAGCGCCTTGAAGCGCCCGCGCATCAGGTTGCCCACGTTGTCCTTGAGGACGAACTCGTCCCACACCACGCCGTCCAGCTTGAGCTTCTCCTCCAGCACCGAGCGCATCTGCTTGGGGCTTCCGGAGACGATGCACAGCCGCGAGTCCCCGTTCTCCGCCAGCTCGCGGATGAGCGCGGACGCACCGGGCACCGCCTGCTTCTCGTGGGCCTTCTGGAAGGCCGTGCGCAGCAAGTCCCGGAGCGACTCGAAGTCCGTCTGCAGGTACGTCTTGTCCAGGTCCCAGCGGTAGATGCGGCGCGGGGGCCTGGGGTCGATGCGGTCCGGAAGGCTCACCGCGCCAGACCCTGCTGGATGGCCTTGCCGAGCTCGTTGGAGACGGCCTTGGCGGCCACCTTGCCCGCGTTGGCGATGGCCCGCGCCTTGGAGCGCCCATGGGCCTTGATGAAGATGCGATCGAACCCGAGCACCGGTGCACCCCCGTACTGCTCCCAGTCGGTGATGTCCTTGATGCGCTGGATGCCACCGGAGAGCATGGCCAGGCCGGCCCGCCAACGCAGGCTCTCCTTGTACGCGTACTGGGCCAGCTCCACCACCGTCTCGTGCACGCCCTCGAGCATCTTCAGGCACACGTTGCCGACGAAGCCGTCCGTCACCACCACGTCCGCGGTGCCCTTGGGGATGTCCACGCCCTCCACGTTCCCGATGAACTGCAGCCCGGCCATCTCCGCCAGCCGCGCATGCGCCTCCACCACCTGGCGCGGGCCCTTGTTGGGCTCGGTGCCGTTGGAGAGCAGCGCCACCTTGGGGTTCTCGTTGCGCGAGATGATGCGCGCGTACGCCGCCCCCATCACCGCGAACGTCACCAGGTCCTCCGCGGTGGCCTCCACCGTGGCCCCCACGTCGAGGATGAGCGAGAAGGGATCCTCCTTCTCTCCGCGCCGGTTGCGCGTGGGGTACACCGCCGCGAGCGCCGCGCGCCTCACCCCGGGCAGCAGCTTGAAGTGCCGGGCGCACGAGAGCACGCACGCGCCCGTGTTGCCGGCGGAGACGAGCGCATCCGCCTCGCCCTCGGCGACGAGCCGCGCGGCCACGGACACGGAGGCGTCGTGCTTGCGCGCCAGCGCCTCGCCGGGCTTGTCCTGCATGGTGATGAACTCGGAGGCATGCTGCACCGAGATGCGCTCACCGTTGTGCTTGGTTTCGGCGAGCGCCTCATCGATGACGGCCCGGTCACCCACCAGGAGCGCGTGGATGTGGGGCGACTCCATCGAGAGCTGCGCGGCCCCCCTGACGACCTCCGCGGGGCCGTGGTCGCTCCCCATCACGTCGAAGGCAATGGTGACGAGCTTGGTGGCCATGATGCCACTATCGCTCGGATCCATCCCCTGGTGAAGAGCGCTGCGAGGAGGCTCCCCCCGGGTGGAGGGAGCCGCCTCTGGGGCCAGGAATCAGTTGGACTCGCTGGCCTGGATGGTGCGGTTGGCGGTGTCGCGCTGGATGCAGCCCTTGGTGAGTGTGTACTGGTAGGTGCCCAGCTCGTCGCGCCAGTACTCGCCCTCGTACGGCCAGTAGAGCTGGTCGTCCGCCACTGCCACCGAGAACCTGTACTTCTTGACGACGGAGACCTGGCCGCCCGCCTTCAGCTGCTCCTCCAGGAACTCCTTCTCCTTGGTGACGGTCTCGAACTTGATGCGCAGGCCGTTGGCCAGCAGCTGCTTGAGCGACGCCAGCTCCGTCTCCAGCTTGCCCTTGGCCATGATGCCGGCCTTGTCGATGAGGGAGGTGCGCTGCACCTTGAGGCCCTCGAGCAGCTGCTTGGACAGCTCGGAGTAGCGGAAGGTGTCCCCCTTCTCGCTGAAGGCGTCCATCTCGCCCTCCAGCTCGAGGATGGACTCATTCGTCTTCTTCAGGTCCTGGTCCGTGAGGGCCAGCCGGAGGATGCGCTCGAGGATGACGTCCGTCTCGCTCTTCTCCAGGCCCTCCTTGTTCTTCTTCTGCACGTCGGAGAGCACGCCGTAGTACTCGCTGGCCGCCATCTGCTTCTTCGTGATCAGCTCGAGCTGATCATGAACGGGCAGGTAGGTGTGCTCGAAGTCCTGGAGGATGAGGCTGGACTCGCGGTAGCGGCAGTTCTCGTAATAGATGACCGCCTTGAGGATCATCGCCTCGGGGAAGTACTCCTCGCGGAAGAAGGGCGAGGAGAGCGTAATGAGGTTGCCGAGCGCCTGCTCGTACTGGCCCACGCGGTAGTTGGCCCAGCTGGACTCGAACATGGCCTCGAGCCACTGCGAGGTGCCGCGCTCCACCTTGTTGAAATAGAAGAGCGCGTAGCGGTTCTGCTGCATGCCGTAGTGGGTACGGCCCAGCTGCATGAAGGCCAGCTCGCGCAGCTTCTGGTTGGCGGTGGCCTGCTCGGCGTCCAGCCCCGCGCTGGAGCGGGTGACGCGGATGATCTCCTTCATGGCCTCGATGGCGCCCACGGTGTTGATGTCCGTGCGCCGCTGGGCCGCGTTGGTGGCCTTGTTGCCGGCGCGGACGTAGGCGAGGCCCTCGAGGTACTTGGCGCGCGGGTAGAAGACGTCCGTCTTCGGGATGAGCAGCGTGAGGCGCTTCACCTCGTTGAAGCTCCTGTCCGCGTCCTCCGAGCGGCCCACCTGATCCAACGCCTTGCCACGCACGAAGTGGTAGCGGGCCAGCAGGTAGTGGAACTCGGTGCGGAAGCGCTCGGGGAACTCCTGGTTGGCGTACTTGGCGATCTCATCCAGGATGACGGTCTCGTTCTTCGTCTTGCGGCTGATGAAGAAGAGCCACTCGAGGCTGGTGCGGAAGAACTTCGTCTCCGGACCGACGGCGAGAATCTTGGAGAACTCGCCCAGGGACGAGTGGTACAGGCCCATGCGGTAGAGGGCCTTGGCCAGCACGTAGCGCGCCTCGAGGTGCAGGCCCGCGAGCTTCGCATCCTGGAGCATCTCGAAGGAGCTCATCGCCGCCTTGTCGTACTCCTCGTTCTTGAAGAGCGAGATGGCGACATCCAGGCGCTGGCGGTCACCGCTCTTGCCGGAGACGTCCACCGCGTCGAAGGACATGGTGGGCGCGGCCTTGGCGGGCGCATCCGCCGTCAGATCCAACCCCATGCCCTGGGACGCGTCCGCGGCGGGCGCGGCGGGAGGGATCCCCGTGCCGGTGGGCGCGGCGGGGGTGGAGCCGGAGGTGTCACCCGCGGCGCTCGCGTCGGAGCTCGAGTCCGAGTCGTCGTTGGAGGACGAGCCGGCCGCGGGCTTCTTGCCGCCACGGGAGGGCTTGCGGGGGGTGGACTTCTTCTTCTTCTTGGACGGCTGGGAGAGATCCAATCCCTCGAAGCTCTGCGCGGGCGAGGGAGTCGCCCATGCCAGCGTGAGCCCGAGGGTAGCGAGGCAGAGAGGCCGGAGCAGACGTTTCATGACTCGGGATGGGCGGTGGGGAAGAAGAAGGACACACCCAGCTCGAAGAGGAGCTGGTTGCGCAGGGTGGTGGTCGGGTTGATGGCCTTCTCGACGTAGATGAGATCGCGGAACTCGGAGCGCACCGTCACCCAGCGGTTGACGAAGAAGCGCATGCCGACGCCCACGTTGCCACCCACGGTGAGCTCCGTGGCGCCCGGGCCGCGGTACTGCACCGCCGTGGCACCACCGATGCCGTAGAGGTCGAAGTGGAGGAAGTTCTCGGCCAGCAGCGACACCTTGCCGTAGATGGGGGCCCACTGCAGGTCCACCCCGCCCATCAGGGTGATCTGCCCGGGAGCCTGGCCATCCAGGTCGCCATAGGTGGGCTTGCGGCAGCCGCGGACGGTGCTGCCGTCATCGCCACCGGAGAAGGTGCAGATCTGCGCGGCCCCGGCCACGGTGGGGATGGAGTAGCCCGCGCGCAGGCTCACGCCCAGCGTCTCCGTGGCGTGGTAGGTGAGCGTGCCCCCGAGGATGTACTTGGTGAAGAAGGCATCCTTGATGGAGAACGTGGCCGAGGGGCTGAACTCGAAGCGGCCCTCCTTGAGGAACAGGTGGCCGGAGACGGGACGCACGCGCTCGCGCAGGGGCCCGAGCCGGTCCTTGTCCACTTCCGACACGTCACCGGCCTCCTGCTCGGAGGCGCCGGAGTTGGACGCAGCGGGCTTGGACGCAGCGGGCTTGGAGGCGGCGGGCTTGGAAGGCGCGGGCGCGGCGGGAGCCGCCTCGTCCTGGGCGGCCAGTGCGGACACGGGCGTCAGGCAGAGCGCGAGCAGCAGACGGGTAGCGGTCTTCATTCGGCCTCCCGACCGGTCGACTTCATCGGGAAGAAGAAGGAGATGCCGGCATTGAGGGTCATGAGGTTCTGGGTGGCGCCCTTGCTGGTGTTGAGGGGCTGGTCCACGTAGGACGTGTTGATGAGCGCCACGTTCACCGCGAGGTAGTCCCGGGCGACGAAGCGGATGCCCAGGCCCAGATCGGCCGCGAGGCTGGGGCCGCGGCGCCCGCCGTCGGTCGTCTCGGCGCTGGACATCTCGGTGTTCACCACGCCCATGCCGCCCAGCAGGTAGGCATCGAAGTGGAGGATGTCGTTGAGGAAGGCCACCTTGCCGTAGAGCGGGCTCCACTCCACGTCACCCATGGCCGACCACTGCGGCACCGAGTAGAAGATGCGGCTCTGGAAGGTGCGCTTGGCGATGCGCACGTCGTCCTCGGGCAGCACCTGCATGGCGGAGAAGCGCGCGGACACCGCCAGCGTGTCGGCCAGGTAGTAGGCGCCCCGCACCCCGGCGCCCAGCTTCGTGTAGTAGGGGTCGTTCACCGACAGGGTGACGAGAGGCGTGAGCTCGAAGCGTCCCTTCTTCAGGTACACCTTGCGCTGCACGCTCTTGACGCGGTCGTCGAGCGTGACATCGCGCTCGGCCGGGGTGAGCGGCTCGGCCGGGGGTGCCTCGGCGGTGGTGAGGGGTGGAGGCTCCTCCGCGGGCGGCTCCGCGGCGGTCTCGGTCTCTTCCTGGGGCTTGTTGGCATCACCGCTGCTCAGATCGAGTCCGAGCCCCGCGTCTTGGTTCTGGGCAAATGCCGCTGCTGGCGCGAGGCTGAGCGCGAGCAGGATGGCCTGGAGGCGATTCACTTCCGGGAGCTCCGTGTCTTTGGGGCCGCCCACCGATACGTGCTGAATCGGAGGCGATGCTGGTGGGCATCCTATCCGCCACGCTCGCGGCCCATCAACCGAACAAAGCTCGCCTGCTCCCTCTGTATCCGGTGAAGAGCACCCGGCGCGTCACTTCGTGTATCCACTCGGTATTGTTGCAGGCGGAGTGTGCGGAGCACTTGTCCAGAGGGCATCCATGCGGCCACGCCACCCGTTGGCTTGAGGAGTCGCTGTGTTACGGTGGCCGCTCACATGCGTCTCATGAGGTGCACGTCGATGTCTGCGCGTCTGGCTCTTCTGGTGGGTGCCGCCCTGCTGTGCGGCGGGTGCGAGGTTCCTTCCGATATCGGCAAGCCCTGCGTGCTGGTGAAGAAGTCACAGTCCGGTACCACGAAGTACGATCCGGTCACCCTGTCGGATATCGGCAAGGGCGACAAGGACTTCATCTCCTTCGGCTCGCTGGACTGCGAGGATCTCATCTGCGTCCGGGATGCGAACTCGGCCGTCCAGACCAGTGGCGAGGGCGACGGCCTGCGCGTGCTGGGCTACTGCAGCAAGGCGTGCCAGCCGAACGACACGAACACGCCCCAGTTGCAGGACCCCTGCGCCGTGAACCACCCGGACGCCGCCGCCGAGGTCAAGGCCGGCATGAGCTGCCGCGCCCTCCTGCTGGATCAGGCCGCCCTGGACTACATGCGCGCCAAGGATCCGGTCGGCTACCGCCAGACGTTCGGGGACAACTCCTCCCCGTACTTCTGCGCCTCCAAGACCGAGGCCCCTCCCGCGAGCAACTGACGCACCCCGCGCGAAAGAAGTAGAACTTTTTCGCGCGCTGGACGTGGATAGCGGGCCCTCGCCGTATGGAGCCCCCTGTCATGAACAAGACGGTCGTCTTCGTCTCCCTGACCGCCGCACTGGCCCTCACCGCCCTGGTGCTGGGCCTGCCGCGGTTGGCGCCGTCCCACCCCGCCACGCCGGTGTCCCCGCCCCGGCCGGCCACGGCGACCAACGGCTCGCTGTCCATGACGAGCCGGCTGTCCCACCCCTACATCATTCCGGGTAGCTCGGACCTCTTCGTCACGGTGGACCTCACCGGCGTGGAGGTGCCGGGCTCGCAGCGCTCGCCGGTGAACCTGGCGGTGGTCATCGACCGCTCGGGCTCCATGAGCGGCTACAAGCTGCAGCAGGCGAAGCAGGCCGCGCGTCACCTCGTGGGGCTGCTGGGCCCCGAGGACCGGCTGGCCATCGTGCACTACGGCTCGGACGTGAAGAGCCTGCCGAGCCTGGCCGCCACGCCCGCCAACCGCGAGCGGATGCTGCAGTACATCGAGGGCATCTGGGACGACGGCGGCACCAACATCGGCGCGGGGCTGCACGCGGGCCGCGCGCACCTGGAGACCGCGAAGGGCAACTACCGCGTCAACCGCATCATCCTGATGAGCGACGGGCAGGCCACCGAGGGCATCACCGAGGACGCGGGCCTGACGGAGGTGGTGAAGGGCATCCGTGCCGAGGGCATCAGCGTGAGCGCCATCGGCGTGGGCACGGACTTCAACGAGGACCTGATGCAGGGCTTCGCCGAGTACGGTGCGGGCGCGTACGGCTTCCTCGAAGACGCGGGCCAGTTGGCCACGCTCTTCCAGAGGGACTTGCAGCAGGCGGCCACCAGCGTGGCGCGCAACGTGGAGCTGTCCTTCACCCTGCCCGAGGGCGTGATGCTGGGCGAGGTGCTGGGCTACCGCGCACACCAGGAGGGCCGCACGGTGCGGGTGCCGCTGCCGGACTTCTCCTCGGGGCAGGTGGAGCGCGTGGTGGCACAGCTCACGGTGGTGGGCACGAAGCCGGGCAGCGCGGTGGACGTCACGGGGCTGAAGCTGACGTACCTGGATCTGCTCAAGGACGCGGGCGTGGAGAGCGCGGCGAGCCTGTCGGCGATGGTGACGGAGCGGCAGGAGGAGGTGCTGGCGCGCCAGGACAAGGACGCCACCGTGTACGCGACGCGGGCCATGAGCGCGAAGAACCTGAAGCTCGCCGCCCAGGCGCTGCGCGACGGGCGCAAGGAGGAGGCCAAGGGCTACGTGATGCAGAACCAGGCCCTCTTCCAGCAGGCCAGCCAGGTGGCGAGCCCCGCTGCGGTGGAGGCGGACCTCGCCGAGCAGAAGGCCGTCCTCCAGGACTACGAGCAGGCGAACGACGACGAGGCGGTGGGCGCGGCGGTGAAGCGCTCGAAGACCCGGGCGGCGAAGAGCTTCGGCAAGCTCGGCTCCACGTATTGAGCACCCCCGGTTGAGCTCCACCGGGTCGAGCCCCCTCCCCTGCCTGTCCTGGGCGGGGGTGGGGCTGGCTCCCTGGCCCCTCTCCAGAGCCTTCTCCAGGGATTTCACGCGCCCGCCGTACGCTTCCGGTTGACCTGTGGAATCCCCCCACCCTATCTCCGCGTTCCTCGCACCTCCTGGAACCACCAGGAGGGCGCACAGGAGGCGAGAGCTTGAGCGCGGAAACACCGTGGGTGGGCGTCATCATGGGCGGCAAGAGCGACCTGGAGCATCTGCGCCCCGGCATCGACGTGCTGAAGGAGCTGGGCATCCCGCATGAGGTGCGGGTGGTGTCCGCCCATCGCACGCCGGATTGGATGATGGAGTACGCGCAGACGGCCGAGTCGCGCGGGCTGTCCGTCATCATCGCGGCCGCCGGTGGCGCGGCCCACCTGCCCGGCATGGTAGCGAGCAAGACGCTGCTGCCGGTGCTCGGCGTGCCCATCCCCGCCACGGTGCTCAACGGCTTCGACGCGCTGATGTCCATCGTGCAGATGCCCAAGGGCGTGCCGGTGGGCACCATGGCCATCGGCAAGCCGGGCGGCATCAACGCCGCGCTGTATGCCGCCTCCATCCTGTCGCTCAAGTACCCGGAGCTCCGCCCGCGGCTCGCCGCCTGGCGTCAGGCCCGCACCAACGAGGTCCTCCAGGACAGGGAGATCGCATGAACAAGAGCACCATCCTGCCGGGCGGCACGCTCGGCATCCTCGGCGGTGGGCAGCTCGGGCGGATGATGGCGCTGTCGGCGCGCACGCTCGGCTATCAGGTGCAGGCGTTGGACCCGGATCCCGCGTGCTCGGCCCGTTTCGTGGTGGACCAGTGCTACACCGCCGACTTCGGCAGCGCGGACGAGGCCGTCCGGCTCGCGCGCGCCTGTGACGTGGTGACGCTGGAGATCGAGAAGATTCCCCTCACCACGCTGCGCGCCGTCGCCCAGCACGCGCCCCTGCGGCCGGGCCCCTCGGTGCTCGAGGTGGTGCAGAACCGCGGGCGGCAGCGCGCCTGGCTGGCGAAGCATGGTTTCCCCCAGGGGCCCTGGAAGCAGTCGGACTCGGAGGCGGCGCTGGCCACGGCGGCCGCGGAGCTGGGCGGGCGCTGCTTCGTGAAGGCCAGCGAGGGCGGCTACGACGGCCGCGGCCAGTACCAGGTGAAGGCCGCCAGCGAGTCCCCCGAGGCCTGGCGCGAGCTGGGCCAGCGTCCCGTGGTCGTCGAGGCCGCGTTGGAGCTGGAGGCCGAGCTGTCCGTGCTCGTGGCCCGCTCGCCCCGGGGCGAGGTGGCGGTGTACCCGCCGGCCTACAACCACCACGAAGAGCGGATTCTCGACTGGTCGCTGCTGCCGGGCCAGGTGCCGCCCAAGGTGAGCCAGGAGGCGACGGAGATCGCCCGCGCCATGGCCACCGCGCTCGAGGTCGAGGGCCTGCTGGTGGTGGAGATGTTCCTCCTGAAGGACGGCCGGCTGCTGGTGAACGAGCTGGCGCCCCGTCCGCACAACAGCTTCCACGCCACCGAGGTGGCCTGCCTCACCAGTCAGTTCGAGCAGGCGGTGCGCGCGGTGTGCAACCTGCCACTGGGCTCGGTGGAGGTGGTGCGGCACGCGGCCATCGTCAACCTGCTCGGCGACCTGTGGCTGCACGAGGGCGGACCGCGGTTCGAGTCCGTGCTCGCCATGCCCGGCGTGCGCCTGCACCTGTACGGCAAGCGCGAGGCGCGCAAGGGCCGCAAGATGGGGCACCTGTCCGCCGTGGGCACCACGCCCGAGGAGGCCCTCGCCCGCATCAAGGCCGCCCGCGAAGCCCTGGGAGCGTGAGCCCGTGAAGACGAACGCCGCTCGGCTGTTGGACTCGCTCGGCATCCGCTACGAGCTGCGCGATTACGACGTGGACCCGGAGGACCTCTCCGCCGAGACCGTGGCCGCCAAGGTGGGCATGCCTCCGGAGCAGGTCTTCAAGACGCTCGTGGCGCGCGGGGACCGCACCGGCGTGCTCATGGCCGTGGTGCCCGGCAACGGCGAGCTGGATTTGAAGGCCCTCGCGCGGCTGAGCGGCGACCGGAAGGTGGACACCGTGCCGCTCAAGGAGCTCCAGCCCCTCACCGGCTACATCCGCGGCGGCGTCACGGCCATCGGCGGCAAGAAGGAGTACCCCGTCTTCGTCGACGAGACGCTCGAGCTGTTCGACGCCGTCGCCGTGTCCGCGGGCGTGCGGGGCACGCAGCTCGTCCTCGCTCCCGCGGACTATCTGCGCGTCACCAAGGGAAAGGTCGGGCCCATCTCGCGCGACAAGGCGTAGGCTCGCGAGCCACTTTCCGGAGGACCGCACATGACCACGCAGGCCCGAGGCGCATTCGACATCAAGAGCACTCCCCATCCCGCCACGGACATGGCCGAGGGCCTCAACGTGGGCCGCATCACGTTCCACAAGAAGTTCCGCGGCGACCTCGAGGGGGCGAGCGTGCTCGAGATGCTCGGCGTGATGGACAAGGCCCTGGGCTCCGGTGGCTACGTCGCGCTCGAGCGCATCACCGGAGTGCTCGCGGGGCGCAGTGGCAGCTTCGTCATGCAGCACAGCTCGCTCATGGCTCGCGGCAAGCCCACCCAGAGCATCACGGTCGTGCCGGACTCGGGCACCGGGGAGCTCACGGGCCTCGCCGGCTCGATGACGATCGACATCGTCAACGGCAGCCACTTCTACGTCTTCGATTACACGCTGAACAGCGGCACCTGAGCCACGTCAGCGCGTGGGCACCGGGCTACCTCGCCCAGCCCTCACGGGCCAGGAAGGCCGACACGCGAGAGCGCACCTCGTCGCGAATCTCGCGCACGCGCTCCACCGGCTTGCCCTTGGGGTCCTCGAGCGGCCAGTCGTCGCGCTTCAACCCGGGCACGTGGGGACAGGCCTCGCCGCAACCCATGGTGATGAGCCACCGCGCTCCCTGAGCCAGCTCGTCCGTGAGGCGCTGGGGCTTCGCCCCCGAGAGGTCGATGCCAAGCTCGGCCATGGCGGACTGCACTTCCGGGTGGACGCGCTCGCCGGGCTGCGTACCCGCGGACACGGCGCGCGCCTTCGAGGAATCAGCCAGCGCGTTGAAGAAGGCCGCCGCCATCTGCGAGCGGCCCGCGTTGTGGACACAGGCGAAGATGACTGTCTTCACGGCACTCCTGCACGCCGAGTCACCCGCCCGGGGCCCCGCGCTCAGGGAATGACCTGGATGCTCTCGAGCCCCTGGAACTGCGCGGTGCCGCCGCGCGTGACGCCCACCGTCTGCGACCAGCCGCCGGGCACCTCCAGCACGTACCGCCCGGGCTCTCCCACCGAGCGCGAGGTCAACGTGCGCGGCTCGGCGCGCTCGACGATGCCGACGATGTGCCCCGCCGAGTTGATGAAGAGCATGTCCAGCGGGATGAGCGTGTTGCGCATCCAGAAGCTCTGCACCTCGTCCTCGGGGAAGATGAAGAGCATGCCCTGGCCGGCGGGCAGCTCCTTGCGCCACATCAACCCGCGCGTACGCGTGTCCGGCGTGGCCGCCACCTCCACGTCCACCCGGTGCAGGCCGCCGTACGCGTCCTTGAGCAACACCCGCGCCCTCGGCAGCGAGGGCCCCACGTAATCCTCCGCGCTCACGTCCTTCACCTTCCTACCCGCCGGCGGGGACGGCCTGTCCTTGGCCTCGGAGGCCTGCTGACAGGACGTCAACAGCACTACGGCACTCAGTCCCCGCAGCCAGCGCGGGCTCATCCCGGGTGGAGCTGCTTGTTGAGCAGCTTCTCCGTGAGCTGCGCCCCGAGGCTGTCCGCCATCAGCTTCTCCACCACGCCCTCGAACTCGCCGCGCTGGCGATCGTCGTTGTAGATGAAGCGGATGCCCATGCCGGGCTCCTCCGCGTCACCCTTGGACCAGACGACCTCGCCGAGCAGCTCGAAGGGGGCCTCGCGCTGGGGCACGGTGAGCTTGAAGAGGAAGCGCGTCCCGATGGGCAGCGGCTTCTTCGTCTTGATGAAGGTGCCTCCCTTCGAGATGTTCTTCGTGTAGTCCGCGAAGAACGAGTTGAGCTTCTTGTAGTCCACCTTCAACTCGATGGGTGCACGAGTGTGTTGGCGGATTTCAGCGCCAGTCTTCTGTTCGGCCATGCTGGGGGGAGTATAGGAGAAGGTCATGCGCCAAGTCCTCTTCCGTGCCACCGACCTGCTCCGACGCGCTCCGGTGCGGGTGCTCGCCGGGGCCCTGGCGGTCGGCGGTTCGGCCCTCGTCTTCCTGCCCCTCTTCGGGGTGCCCGGCTTCGAGCTGGGCCTCACCCTCTCCATCGCCGTGGGGCTGCTCGGGGGCGGGGTGGGCATCGCCGCGGTGCACCAGGAGCGCCGCCTGCTCGCCTCCCAGGCCTCCAACCTGGCAGGCCAGGAGAGTCCAGCCCCGAGCACTCCCCCGCCCGACAGCCCGGCGCGCATGGCCTGGCACGCGCTCGGCCCGGCGCTGCTGCTCAACCTCGCCGTCCTCGTCCCGCCCTTCCTCGCCGCCACCCTCTACGCCCTCGTCGGCACCCGGTGCGACCCCTTCGCCCTGGTGGGCTTCTACCCCCTGCTCACCCTGCCCTCGGCGGTGCTGGCCGCCGTCGTCGGCGTCCTCTGCGGCTTCGCCACCCGCCGCTGGGGCCGCGCCGTCCTGCTCTACGTGGGGCTCGTCCTGCTCTCCGGCGTCTTCACCGCCTGGCCCATCGTCTTCGGGCCCCAGGTCTATGCCTTCAACCACCTCCTGGGCCACCTGCCCGGGCCCCTCTATGACGAGTCGCTCGCCGTCTCCGGTGCCCTCCTCTGGTTCCGCCTGGAGACGCTCTTCCTCGCGCTCGCCCTCTTCGCCCTCATCGTCCTCTGCCTCGACGTCCCCGAGGCCCGTCTGCGCCGCCCCCGCCCGCGCACCGGGGCACTCGTGGTGCTCGGCCTGACGCTCGCCCCCATCGTCCTGCTCGAGGCGCATGCCACGGACCTCGGCCTGCGCATGTCGGACGACGCCCTGCGCGAGCGGCTCGGTGGGGTGCGCGACTCGGAGCACTTCCAGCTCATCTACTGGCGCGGCATGCCCCGCGAGGACGTGGACCGCACCCTGAGAGACCTGGAGTTCCGCCATGGCCAGCTCTCTCGCTTCCTCGGCGGGGCGCCCGAGGGCCGCATCCGCATCTGGCTCTACCGCACCGAGCAGGAGAAGCAGGCGCTGGTGGGCGCCGGCCGCACCCAGTTCGCCAAGCCCTGGCGCCTGGAGCTGCACATCAACGGGCGCGACTTCCCCCACCCCACCCTCAAGCACGAGCTGGCCCACGTCATGGCCGCCCCCGCGGGCAGCGGGCCCTTCCGCGTCACCACCCGGCTGGGCCTCTACCCGCTCATGGGCATCATCGAGGGCATGGCCGTGGCCGCGGACAACCCCGTCCAGGGGGACCTCACCCTCCACGAGTGGGCCGCGGGCATGCGCCGGCAGAAGCTCGCCCCGGACATCCGCAAGCTGGTGGGCCCCGAGGGCTTCTACCAATCCGCCCCCGCCCGCGCGTACACCCTGGTGGGCTCCTTCCTGCGCCACCTCGCCGACCTCCACGGCTCGGAGAAGCTGCGCGCCCTCTACGCCCACGGCGACTTCCAGGCCGCCTATGGCCAGCCCCTGGACGCGCTCGCCACCGAGTGGGAGACGTACCTGGACGCCCTGCCCCTGGACGAGGCCACGGTGAGCCGCGCCTTCCAGCGCTTCCGCACCGGCAGCCTCTTCTCCCGCGCCTGCGCCCGCGAGGTGGCCCGCATCCAGGAGGAGGCCCGCGACTACCTCGCGAGCGACCCGCAGCAGGCGCTCGAGCTGTACGAGCGCGCCGCCCGCCTCCAGCCCCAGGAGCCCACCTTCCAGCTCGGCCAGGCCACCGCCCTGTCCACGCTGGAGCGGCCCGATGACGCCGCCCAGGTGCTCTCCCAACTCGCCGGGCTGGTGAAGGGCCAGCCCTCCCTCGAGGCGGAGGTGACGCTCGCCCAGGCGGACGTGGCCTCGCGGCGGGGCGACAAGGCCCAGGCCAGGGCCCTGCTCGAGCGCGTCCTCTCGCTCCTGCCCTCCCCGGAGACGACGCGCACCGCCCAGGTGAAGCTCGCCGCACTGGACTCGGACGTCCTCGCCGCCCCCATCCAGGCCTACTTCCGCGAGCGCTATGAGGAAGTCCGCCTGCTGCGGCTCGCCACCGCCCTGGAGACGGCGCCGAAAAACCCCTACCTCCACTACCTGCTCGGCCGGCGGCTGCTCGCGGTGGAGGCGCCCGCCGAGGCCCTCTCCCACCTCGCCCAGGCCCTGGAGGGTGAGCTGCCCGAGGCCATCCGCCGCGAGGCCCTCCGGCTCCGGGTGCAGGCCGCCTACCTGGCGGGCGACTGCGGGACGGTGCGCCACGAGGTGGGCGCCCTGCCAGACTTCGGCCCCGGCTTCCGCGCCGTCACCACCGAATGGGCCGAGCGCTGCGACTTCGAGGGCCTCCACTTCGGTGGCCCCCTGGTGCCCCGCGACGCTTTCCGCTAGCTAATCGCGCCTCACGCGAGGGCCCACGTCCTCCCTTCCACGGCACGGGGAATGCAAGCTCCCGTGCGCGGTTGCCCCTTCACGGAGAACCCCACGACCATGACCGTCCGTCCATTGCTTGTCTGCGCCCTCCTCGTGCTCGCGGCCTGCGGCCCCCGCTACATCCAGGGCACGCAGATCCCCGACACCAATGAATCCCGCGCCATCCTCAAGGTGATGGAGCAGTACCGCGTCGCGCTCGAGGCGCGTAACGCCAAGGCGATTCAACAGCTCGTCTCGAAGACGTTCCACGACAACGGTGGCAATGAGGACCCGCGGGACGACCTCACCTACGACAACCTGCCCCAGACGCTCCCCCCCCTCTTCGCCCGGCTGGACTCGCCCCGGGTGGACTTCGAGGTGCGCACCGTGGACGTGAAGCGGGACGACGTGGCCACCGTCATCTACTACTGGAACGCGAGCTGGCGGGTACCGGGGCTGCTCGACAAGACCCAGCGCACCTCGGAGCTGGAGCAGATGGTCCTCCAGAAGGAGGAGGGGCAGTGGCGCATCGTCTCCGGCTTGTGAGCCGCTGAAGCCCCGCCGCGCGCGCTCAAAGGCCCACGAGCGCGCGCAGGCCCTCGGGCCCCATGCTCGAGAGGGCGCGGGCCCGGGCCAGGTAGGTGCGGAAGTCCTTGGGTGCCAATTTGTCAGGCGGCAGCCCGGAGAGGTGGAAATCGCGGATGCGGCTGGCGGTGTACCGCACCGCACCGAAGAGCGCGTGGCCGAAGAGGCTCTCGCGCTCCACGGGCACCAGCGCGCGCTCCACCTGGTAGCCGCGCAGCAGCGCCCGGCACAGCTCCGGCCGGTAGGCGCCCGCGTCGAAGCACCACGCGTTGAGGGTGATGGCCACGTCCAGCGCGTAGAAGTCCCGGCACGCCATCTCGAAGTCGAAGAAGGCGCTCACCCGGTCCCCCAGCCACTTCACGTTGTCCAGGAAGAGGTCCGCGTGGATGACGCCGCGCGGCTCCAGGCCTCCGCGCGCCGACTCGGCCCGCGCCAGGCAGCCCTCCAGCTCGCGGGCGATGGCGGACAGCTCCGCGTCCGGGTGGCGCTTCAGCCCCTCCAGCCAGCCGCCCACCACCTCGGGGCCGTAGGGGTTGGCGCGCGAGCCGGTGAAGGACAGCGAAATCCGGTGCAGCTTGCCCAGCTCCAGCCCCAGGCACTCCAGGTGCTCGGGGGTGAGCTGCGCGCGGGTGAGCTCCTCGCCCGCCAGCCACGCGAAGACACTGGCCCGGCCCCCCTCCCACTCCAGGAAGGGCGCGCCCTCGCGCGTCAGGACGAGCCGCGGCGAGGGGAAGTGGGACTCGTTGAGCAGCGACAGCAGCTCCGCCTCGAAGCGTAGGTCTTCCGCCGAGCGCACGGTGGTGTGCCGGACGAAGTAGCGCCCCGAGGACGTCACCAGCCGGTTGTTGGTGTTGATGGAGCCCTGGGGGATGCCGGTGAATTCGCGCACGGGCCCGAGCCCGTAGGCCTGCGCCAGCCGGGAGAAGGCCGCCGCGTCGAGCGAGGTGTAGAGCGCCATGGTGATGTCCTCTCCGCGGCACACCCGCGGCCGGGTGCGTTGACGCCTGGGGGTGCCGTGCCTATCTACGAGCAGCCCCTATCGTCTCATTCACAACCACCTGAAACCATTCAAATTCTCGTTTCGGAGGCAGCCCCATGGCCGCGACCAACGCAAACCCCGGTGGACCCGGGAACGGGCGGAGGCGGGAGAGCCTTCCGAGCACGCTGTTGCAGGTGGGCGCGGTGGCGTTGCTGCTGGCGGGAGGGGTGGCGTACGGGGTGCACCGGGGAGCGGTGCGCCAGCAGGTGGACGCGCGGATGAAGGCGGCGCGGACGCTGGCGCTGCGCGACAACCCGGCGGACCTGCGCCAGGCGCTGACGGAGCTGGGGGCCCTCTTCCAGTTGGACGCGGACGCGCGTGACGCACAGGCGCTCGCGGCGGACGTGAACCTGCGGCTGTGGCTGGAGCACCGTCAGCCGGACGCCGAGGCCCCGGCCCGCGAGCACCTGGCCCGCGCCGAGGCCCTGGATTCGCGCTCGGGCGAGCGCTACGGCTCCCGGGCCATACTGATGCTGGCCGAGGGCAAGGCGGCGGAGGCGGAGAAGTTCCTCGAGGACTTGAAGACGCAGGGCGCCAAGAGTCCCAAGCTGGCGCTGGCCGAGGCCCAGGCGCTGCTGGCGCGCGGGAAATTGCCGGACGCGCGGCAGGCCTTCGCCCGGGCCAGCGAGGGAGCCTGGCGCGAGCCGCGCTATCCCACGGCCCACGGCGAGGAGCTGCTCGACGAGGGCCTGTACGCCCAGGCCGCCGAGGCCTTCAAGAAGGCCATGGCCGCCAACCCGGAGCACCTGCGCTCGAGGCTCTCGTTCGCGCTCGCCCGGCTGTACCAGGGCCTGGGCCGGGACGAGGCCGCCAGGACGGTGTCGGACGTGCTGGCGCGCGAGGCCGAGCTCTCCCCGGCGTTGAAGGCCCGTGCCCGGGTGGTGCGGGCCGCGCTGGCGCTGGCGGAAGGCAAGGCGGACGAGGCCCTGAAGGACGCCGGAGAGGCGCTCGCCGCGTCTCCCGAGGAGCACCATGCCCTCTTCATCCGCGCCCGGGCGCTGGCGCTGAAGAAGGACGCGGGGGCGCGCGCGGCCTTCCAGGAGGCGGTGACGAAGCGGCGCACGGCCCCCCTGCTCTACCTGGACGGCGCGCGGGCGCTGCAGCAGGTGGGGGATGGCGAGGGCGCGCTGGCGCTGCTGGACGCCTACGAGACCGTCTTCCGCGACGTGCAGGTGCCGACCCCCGAGGGGAAGACGGTGGGCGCGCTGGAGCGGGATGAGCGTTACTGGCTGGCGCGGGGCCAGGTGCTGCAGGCGCTCGCCCGCCCGGAGGACGCGATGGCGGCGTACGACCGGGCCCTGGCGGTGAAGGGCGTGGGCATGGCGCGTGCGCAGTACGCCAAGGCCGCGCTGCTGCTGGCGCGCAAGGACTACGACGCGGCGAGGCCGCTGCTGGTGGAAGTGGCCCCGGAGAGTGGCCAGGGCGCCCTCCCCGAGGCCTACGAGGCCATGGGCGAGCTGCTCTTCGCCAAGGGCGAGTACGCCCACGGCTGCCAGCACTACTTCTTCGGGCTCACCCGGGCACGCCTGCAGGGCTCTCCGCTCGAGCCGCTGAAGGAGAAGGCCTCGGACGTGGAGAAGCGCCTGGCGGCAGCGGGCCAGCCCGCCATGGCCAAGGCCTGGAAGACGGAGTCGGACGCGCTGCTGCAGCCGTAGCTCAGGCCGCCGCCGTCTCCGCCACGAGCAGGGGGAGCTCCAGCGTGAAGCGGGCCCCCTGCCCCGGCCCGTCGCTGTGGGCCGACAGCGTGCCGCCCAGCTCCTGGGCCGCCAGCGCGCTGGAGTGCAGGCCGAAGCCGTGCCCGTCCAGCCGGGTGGTGAAGCCGTACTGGAAGATGCGGGTGAGCAGCTCCGGTGCGATGCCCACGCCGTTGTCCCGCACCTCGAGCCGGACGCGCTCGTCCCCTACGCGCTCCAGCTTCACGCTCAGGCAGCGCTGGCCCGGGAGGGCCTGATTCAGGGCGTATTGGGCGTTGCTGACGAGGTTGACGAGAATCATCAGCACCTTGTGCTTGTCCGTCAGCACGGGCGGGAGCGGGGCCAGGTGCTTCTCCACCGACACCCCGTGGCGCAGCAGCCCGGAGGCGTTGATGCGCAGCGCGTCCTCCATCAACTCCTCCAGCCGGACGGGCTCGTGCACCCGGGGCGTGCGGGCGTAGTTCTGCTGCACCTTGACGACGTCGCCGACGTGCTCGGTGTACCGGCCGACGTCCTCGAGCAACGAGATGACCTCCTGGCGCTCGTCCAGCAGGTGCTGTCCCAGCTTCTCCAGGAAGGGGAGCACGTGCCGGCCGCGCTCGTCCTCGGTGAAGAAGGGGCCGAGGCCGCTCTGGTTCTCCTCGAGCATGCTCACCACGCGGCCCACATGCTCGAGCCGCATCATCCCCAGCCGCTCCCGGGCGAGCTGCGCGGACGTGTAGACGCTGTTGAGCACGTTGCCCACGTTGTGCAGCACGTTGGTGGCGATCTCCGCCATGCCCGCGCGCCGGGCCGTCTGCACCAGCTGGTGGTGCACCTCGCGCAGCTCGCCGGTGCGCTCCTCCACCCGGTGCTCCAGCCCCTCGTTGGCCTGTCGCAGGGCCTCCTCGCGCTGCTGGACCTTGTCGGCCATCAACCGGAAGGAGCGCGCCAGCTGTCCCAGCTCGTCCTCGCGCGAGGTGTCCAGCCCGACCTGGAAGTCCCCCGCGGCCACCCGGTCCGTGGCCTGGGTGAAGGCGAGCAGCGGGCGCGTTATCTGCTGCTTGAGCACCCAGGACATGATGACCAGCTCCGCCAGCAGCGCGAGCATGCCGATCAGCAGCACCTGGCGCGACGCGCGGAACGCGGGCTCGGACACCACGTGCTCGGGCAGCACCGTGACGAAGTTCCAGCCAGGGCCCTGCAGCCGGGCCATCGCGACGTACCCGGCCCCCTCCGGGAGCTCCGCCACCGTCTGGCCGGGCACGAGGCCGCGCACCTGCTCGAAGACGCTCCGCAGCTCGCGCCGCTGCGCCTCGGAGACGGGAGGGCCCTCGCCGTTCTGCCCGGGGCCGCCCTGGATGTAATAGACGCCCGTGCTGCCCTCCCGGGTGAGCTCGGGATGGGCGATGAGCTGCCCGTCGTCGCGGAAGAGCATGTTGTACGCGCCGGGCAGATGGTCTTGGAGGGTGCGGGCCATCAACTCCTCGATGAGCACGTCGTGGCCGAGCGTCGCGACATGGCGGCCGTCCATGTCCACCGGCGTGGAGACGGACACCATCCACTTCCGGGTGACGGGATCCGGGTAGGTGCCGCACCAGGCCGTCCGCCGCTCGGGATTCTTCTCGGGCCGGCTCTGATCGTAGAACCCCATGCCGGTGATGGTGAGGGTGGGCTCGGCTTCCAGGATCCACGTGGGGCGATCCGGCCAGTACAGCACGAGCACGTTCTCGGGAAGGACGACGTAGGTGTTGGTGAAGCGCGTGTGCAGGGCGGGCCCGTACTGGGCGAGCACGTCATAGGAGGCCAGGATGCGCCGGCGCACCTCCACGTCGAACCTCTTCCCCCCGGGGATGATGAGCCCCGGCATCCGCGTGCCGTCGAAGTGCTCGGGACGGTTGCGCAGGGTGCCATCGGGCAGCAGCGCGAAGAGGCTGTCGAAGCGCGCGTCCACGTCCTCGTGCTCGAGCTCGCGAATCCTCTCCGCCAGGGCCTTCTGGAGCACGGCGTGGTTGTCCTGGGCCAGCAGGAAGATGCCCTGCTCGCGCTGGGCGTGCTCCGTGACGGAATGCTCCAGCCGCGCGAGGCTCTCGGTGCGCACCGAGTGCAGCAGGTTCAGGTAGCTGAACAGCGTCGCCAGGGCGACGACTCCCGCGATGCGCGCGCCCATCTGCAGGAGCGTCGAGCGGGACAGGGAAGCACGGCGGAGCAACGGCATGGAGCGTCCTGGCTCGAGCGGAACCTTCCGCTACCGAACAGTACGCCCATTTATTGCGCTCTCAACCCTTGAAAAAGGCCGGACTCCTAGAGCAGCTCGGTCGGACCGAGCGAGCGGTGGCGGGCCTGCACCACGCGCCACTCCCCGTCCGCCTCTTTCTCGAAGGTGCCTTCGATGAGGTAGGCGCTGAGGACACTGTCCTGCGCCAGGTGCTCGAGCTGGTCGGCCTCCGAGCGGCCGAAGATGATCTTCACCTGCACGTCGCCGCGGGTGGGGTTGACCTCGCTCACCTGCAGGTCGCGCACGAAGACGCGCACCCAGTTGCCGCGGAGCACCTGGCCGAGCAGGACGCCCTTCAGCTCCTGCTTGCTCCAGCCCTCGCCCGAGTGGAAGCGGTCGGAGACGCCCTCCATCAGCCCGGCCATGTCCTTGCGCTCGGCGGCGTCGGTCATCTTCACCACCTCGCGGGTGATGGCCTCCTTCACCCCGGGCTCCTCCCGGGGCCAGAAGGCCAGCACCGCCCCCGCGGCCAGCAGCGCCAGCACCACCCCCAGCACGTGCCCTCTCGACAACGTCATCTCACGCTCCCAGGCCCTCAGGCCGTGCCGGTGCCGTCGCTCTCCGTGAGCAGCTCGTCCGCGTCCAGGATCTCCGCGGGACGCAGCGCCTCGCCGATCTGCTTCAGGCGGCGATCCGAGAGCTGCTCCAGGTACTTCTTGATGTGCGGATAGGTCTTCACCAGCTCATGGAAGGCGGCGCGCTCCAGGAAGGCGGCGGCCGTCTTGCGCGCGGACACCACGGTGGCCGTGGCGCGCAGGCCGGTGAGCAGGGAGATTTCGCCCGCCACCTCGCCCTCGCGCAGCACGCCCAGGCGCACGGCACCACCGGCCGGGTCGTCCTTCTGCACCACCAGCTCACCGGCGAGCACCAGGAAGAGGCCCGGCGAGTGCTCGCCCTCCACCAGCGCCTTCTCGCCCGGCTGCAGGGCGCGGAAGGAGAAGCGCTGCAACAGCGCGGCGCGCTCGGACTCGGGCATGGGCTGGAAGAGCGGCGAGGTGGCCGTGAGGTTCCGCTCCATGCGCTTGTGCGCGAAGTTGGCCAGCACCTGCGGCATGGCGGGAAAGCTCTTGGCCATGGCGTTGAGGTGCTCGCGGCGGATCTCGAACACCTCCATGTCCGAGACGGCCGTGACGGTGGCCGTGGGCGGCGCGCCGGTGAGCAGCGACAGCTCGCCGAAGATGGAACCGCCGCCGAGGAAGCCCAGCGTACGGTCCTCGCCCTCGGCCTGCCGCGTCACCTCGGCCTTGCCGGCGACGATGACGTGCAGCCGGTCCGAGGCCGCGCCCTCGGCGCTCACCACCTCCTCGGGCTTGATGGAGCGCAGGCCCATGCGGCCCACCAGGTCGATGAAGGCGTCGCGCTCCAGGTCCGCGAAGAGCGGCAGGGGCGGCCGATCATTGGGGTTGGCGGTCCCGCCCGGGTCCGGCGCGGCGAGCACCTCGATGGCGCGGTCGCTCAGCTCCTCGCCGCTCAGCCCCATCAGGTCCGTCTCCACCTTGCCGTCGAAGAGCGTCTCGGGCGGCAGGGGCGGGGGCACCGAGGCGCGTCCGGCCACATTGCGCGCCGCGCGCGCGTGCAGCCGCACCAGCGTGTCCTTGAGGCGCCGCTCCTGGGGGGCCAGCTCCAGCCCCAGCTTGCAGGCGGCCATGGCGGACAGCAGGTAGTCGCGCCGCAGCAGGCCCTCGGCACAGGCGTGGTACACGGTGACGGCCCGCTCCCGCTCGCCCAGCTCCGCCAGGCAGCGCGCGGCCAGCATCCGCGAGCGATGATCCGCGGGCACCCGGCGCACCGCCTCGGCGAACACCGCGAGCGCCCGCTCGAACTGGCGCTCCTCCAGCAGATCCAGTCCGAGCTCCCGCAACGATGACTCGTTCATCCCGCTCCTCCACGAACCTTTGGGGGGGGTCACCCTACCCCACTCGTTACTGATCCAGCGCCTGGAGTTGTGCCTCGGCCTTTTCCTTCAGCTCGGAGCCCTCGGCCGCATACCGGGCGATCATCCGGAACTTCTCCGCCGAGCCGTCGGGATCCCTGTCCCGCTGGATGTAGGCCTGCTTGAAGATATCGCCCAGCTTGCCCTGGATGGCCGCCATGCCCTCCTGGGCCTTGGCGTCGTCGGGGCGCAGGCGCAGGGCCTCGTTGAAGAAGGCGGCGGCGTTGGACACGTCGTTGCGCGCCAGGGCGCCCTTGCCCGCGAGGACGGAGGCCGAGGCGAGCTGGCCGTTGAGGGTGTCCCCGAGCGAGCCCTTGAGGCCAATCTGCCGGTAGAGCTCCGCGGCCGAGCGCAGGGGGCGGGCCGCGGACTCCATGGAGTTGGACTGCATCTTGCGCTGGGCGTCCTGGTAGAAGCGGGCGAACTGGGGGATGAGCTTCTTGAGGGCCTTGGCCCGCTCGCGGATCTCCTTGTCGCCCGAGTTGCCATCGAGGACGCGATCGCACTCGAGCGCGGCGCGCGAGTAGTCCCCGGCGTCGAAGCGGGCCGCCACGGCGCTGAAGGCGTTGACGATGAAGGCCTCGCGCTGCTCCTTGGCCCTGCGGGCGGCGGCGGCCTTGGAGGCCCTGTCCTGGGCGGCGGCGTCCCGGTCGGCATCGGCGAGCATGGCCTCCACCTCCGCCACCTTGCCGAGGTACTGCGGCTGGCGCTCCAAGGGCAGCCGCTGGATGAGGGACCGGGCCCCTTCGGCGTCCTGGGCCTCCAGCGCCGCCTCCACCTGCTTCACGAGGAAGGCGAGCTCCCCCAGGGCGATCTCGGCGTCGACCTTCTCGCGCAGCTCCTCGGTGGACTGCGCGGTGCCGTGCGGCGTCTTGGTGAGCAGCTCACGCGCCTCGGTGAACTTGCTCTCGCCAGCGAGCTGGCGCACCTGGGCGAACGCCTCCACCACGGCCTGCTCGGCCTGCGCGGCCTTGAGGAAGCCTTCCTTGTCCACGCCCGGGAAGGTGAGGTCCGCCTCGTCGGCCAGCTTCGCCGCCGCGGCGTAGTCGCCCTTGCGGAAGGCGGTCTTCGCCTCCTGCATCATCACGAGGGCCTTCTCCTGCTTCGGGTTGGGCGGAGGCGGGGGCGGAGGACCGCGCTTGATGAAGAGCGCGCCACCGCCGATGAGGGCGACCAGCAGCACCAGCCCGGCCGCCACCATGAGCCCCATGGGGCTGCTCTTGGGCGCGTTGCGGCGCGGGAGCGTCCGGATGTCGCGGATCTGCGTGCCGTTCTCCTTCCCGCCGTCGGCCCCGGCCTCACCGCCCTCGGCGCCCGCGGCCCTGGCCTCGGCGGCCTTCTTCGCGGCCTCCTCCTCCTCGCGGGCCTTGCGCTCGGCCTCTTCCTTCTCCTTGCGCTCGGCCTCCTCGGCCGCCAGCCGCATCTGCTTGATGCGCTCCTGCTCGTCGACGAAGCGGATGCGCGTGCGGCCAATGGCGATGACGTCGTCGTGCTTGAGCTTGCAGTCGTCCACGCGCGCATCGTTCACGCGGGTGCCGTTGCCGCTGACGAGGTCGCGCAGGAGCACGCCGTTCTCACCGCCGAACACCAGCTCCACGTGGCGGCGGGACACGGACTGATCCAGGAGCATGAGCTCGCAGTCCTGGCCCCGGCCGATGACCATGCGCACGCCCTTGAAGCGCTTCTTCCGGCCCTTGTCCGGGCCCTCGATGATCTCGAGCGTCAGGGGAGGACCGGCGCGCGTGGAGTCCGGGTTGTCGTCGTCCTCCTCCTGGGCGGGAGTGCCTTCGTCGTCGTAGGCGCCCTCGTCGCCGGTGTCCTCCCCGGCCGGCCAGGACTCCTCCTCGGACGCCCCATGGTCCTCCTCCTGGGGCGCCGGACGGCGCACCGAGTTGGCGGACTTGATACGGGTGCTGTCGGCCGGCACCGACTCGTCGGACGGCGCGTCGGGCCTGCGGGAGGGGCGGCGGTTCGGGGGGGCCATGCGGCCCCGCATCTTAGAGACCCCCGGAAACGCATCCAACCCCGCTGAACGAAAGGCCTTCCAGGCAGGCGAGGGCCTCTTCCCGCCGACCGGAAGCCGCTCACTTGTAGTCGACTACAAGTGAAGATGGAGGGGCACGTAGGACAAAAACACACCCCACTTGGAGTCGACTCCAAGTGACAGCGGTTCGCAGTCACCTACGGCTCGGTGAGGGTGAGCGCCAGTTGGCGCAGCTCCTGGCCGTGGACGGGCTTGCGCAGTTCCCTGAGCAGCGGGGTCTCGCCGAACTCCTGGACGATCTCCTCCCACGAGTAGTCGGAGTAGGCCGAGCAGAGCACCACCCGCTGCGAGGGGTGCACCTTCCACAGCTCCCGCAGCGTCTCCACGCCGTTGCCGCCGGGCGGCATCCGGTAGTCCAGGAAGACCAACGCGTAGGGGCGGCCCGCGGCCACGGCCTCGCGCACCCTGGCGACCCCCTCCTGCCCCTGGAAGGCCGAGTCCACCTCGAACTCCGGACCGGCGGGCTCCGCACGAGCGGGGGGCGCGCCGAACAGGGCCGCCCGCAGCTGAACGAGCTCCGCCGGGTGCCCGCCGCGCTCCGGACACAGCAGCCGCCGGAAGTCCTGGTGGATGGCCGTGGAGTCGTCGATGACCAGGATGCGCCGCTTGGGCTCCCTCCCGCTCATGCCGCCTCCGGGGGAGTGCAGGGCAGCTCCAGGGTGAAGGTGGCGCCCTTCCCCGGCCCGTCACTGTGCGCCGTCAGCGTGCCGCCCAGCTCCTGGGCCGCCAGCGCACTGGAGTGCAGGCCGAAGCCGTGGCCCTCGTCCCGGGTGGTGAAGCCGTGCTGGAAGATGCGCGTGAGCAGCTCCGGCGCGATGCCCATCCCGTTGTCGCGCACCTCGAGGCGGATGCGGCCGGCCCCGGGGGCCTCCATCCGCAACGTCAGGCACCGCTGCTCCGCGGGCGCCGCATCCAGGGCGTACTTGGAGTTGCTGATGAGGTTGACGAGGATCATCAACACCTTGTGCTTGTCGGTCATGACCTGGGGCACGGGGGACAGGTGCCGCTCCACCCGCACCTCATGCCGGGTGAGCCCCGCCGAGTTGATGCGCAGGGCGTCCTCCAACAGCTCCGCCAGGTCGGCGGGCTCGTTGAGCCGGGGCGTCCGGGTGTAGTTCTGCTGCAGCTTCACGATGGTGCCGATGTGCTCGGTGTAGCGGCCCACCTCGTCGAGCAGCGACACGGCCTCATGGGTTTCCTTGCGCAGGTGCTGTCCCAGCCCGCTGAGGAAGGGCATGACATGCCGGCCGCGCTCATCCTGGGTGAGGAAGGTGGCGAGGTCGCCGCGGCGCTCCTCGAGCATGGCGGCCAGCTGGCCGACGTCCTCCACCTGGAGGCCCACCAGGCGCTCCTTGGCCAGCATGGCCGAGGTGTGGACGCTGTTGAGCACGTTGCCCACGTTGTGCAGCACGCTGGTGGCGACCTCCGCCCGGCCCGCCTGCCGCGCCACCTGGACCAGTTGCCGGTGGACGTCCTTCAGCTCCCGGGTGCGCTCGTCCACCCGCTGCTCGAGCCCCTCGTTGGCCTGTCGCAGGGCCTCCTCGCGCCGCTGGACCTCATCGGCCATGAGGCGGAAGGCCTGGGCCAGCTGTCCCAGCTCGTCCTGACGCGGGGTGTCCAGCGCGACCTTGAAGTCCCCGGCGGCGATCCCGTCGGTGGCGTGGGTGAAGGCCAGCAGGGGGCGGGAAATCTGCTGCCGCAGCACCCAGAACATGATGGCCAGCTCCAGCACCAGGGACGCCAGGCCGAACACCAGGACATAGCGCGCCGCCTGGAGCGCGGGCTCGGCGATGACGCGCTCGGGGAGCACCGTGACGAAGTTCCAGCCCGGCCCCCTCAACCGCACCGTGGCGAGGTATTCGCCGTGCTCCGGCAGCTCCACCACCGCCTGGCCGGTGGAGCGGCCCCTCACCCTTTCGAAGATGCGCCGCAGGTGGGCCCGCTGCGCCGGGGTGCCGGCCCGCGTGGAGACCTCGGGCCGCTCGGCGTCGAGGAGGTTGTAGGCCACGGCGCCGTCCGGCTTCAGCTCGGGATGGGCGATGAGCTGACCATCGTCGCGGAAGATGACGTTGTACGCGCCGGGCAGGTGGTCGCCGCCGGTGCGGGCCATCAACTCATCCAGGAGGACGTCATGGCTGATGGTGGCGACATGGCGGCCGTCCATGTCCAGCGGGGTGGAGGCAGAAACCATCCACTTGTGGCTGACCGGCTCCTTGTAGACGCCGGACCAGGCCGTCTGCCGCCGTGGGTTGTTCTCGGGCAGCGAGCCGGGGAAGAACTCATGGGTGATGACCGACTCGGTGGGCGCGGCCTCCTGACAGTAGGTGGGGCGGTCGGGCCAGTAGATGATGAGCGGTCCCTCGGGCAGGGTGATGAACGTGTCGACGAAGCGGGTGAGGAGGACGGGTCCGTACTGCGTGAGCACGTCGTACGCGGCCAGGATTCTGCGGCGCAGCCCGGTGTCGAGGGGCACGCCCCGGGGCACGAAGAGGCCCACCATCCGCGTGCCGTCGAAGCCCTCGGGGCGATTGCGGACGGAACCATCGGGCAGGGAGACGAAAAGGCGGCCGAAGCGGGCGGTCACCTCCTCCTCGCTCACGGCCTGGATGCGCTCCCGGAGGGCCTTCTGGAGGGAGGCGTGGTTGTCCTCCGCCAGGACGAAGACGGACTCCTCGCGCTGGCTGCGCTCGACGACCGACCGCTCCAGCTGAACGAGGGACTGATCGCGCAGGGTCTTGAACAGGTGCAGGTAGCTGAAGAGCGTCCCCAGGGCGATGACCACCGCGATGCGCAACCCCATCTGGAGGAGCGTCGCGCGGGCCAGGGAGCGCCGGGGGCGGGAAGGAATCGAGGTCGACATGAAATGGAGCACACCCAACGAGTTGGAGCGTGGATCCATGCACGGGGCCCACCCGGAGCGCCAGAGGGGGGGAGCCTGCCTGCCAGGACGCTCAAGCCACCGCGCTGGAAGGCGCTCCGGCCTGGGCGGCGGGGGCCGCTGGAAGCAGGACGCGGAAGGTAGCGCCCTGGCCCGGCGGGCTCTCCACGGACAGCTCGCCGCCGAACCCGGCGATGAGGCCGTGGCAGATGAACAGGCCCAGCCCGGTGCCCACGCCTACCGGCTTGGTGGTGAAGAAGGGCTCGAAGATGCGGCCCAGGTTCTCGGGGGCGATGCCGCGGCCATTGTCCTGGATCTCCACCCACACCCGGCCATCCGCATGAAGGCCCGCGGCCACGCGGATGCGGGGCTCGGCGGGCCCGTTCGCCACCGCATGCAGGGCGTTGATGAGCAGGTTGAGGAAGACCTGCCCCAACCCATGCTCCTCGGCGAGGATGGGCGGCACCGGACCCAGCTCCCACTCCACCCGGACCCCTGGCACCTGGGCGAGGTTCGCCATGGCGAGGGCATCCTCCAGCACCGCGTCCACGGCCACCGGCACGGCGGGGAAGCTCCTGCCGCGGGAGAAACTCCGCACGTCCTGGACCAGCCGCTGGATGCGCTCGCAGCCCTGGAGCGCATCGTGGCAGGACTCCTGGAGCTCCTCCGTGGTCCCCTCGGGCTGTGTGGCGGCCAGCGCCTTCAGCTCCCGCTGGACGTGGTTGAGGTTGGCCATGATGAAGCTCAGGGGGTTGTTGACCTCGTGCGCCAGCCCGGCGGCGAGCCGCCCCAGCGCCTCCAGCTTCTGGGCCCGGGCGAGCTGCAGCTCCAGCCGCATGCGCTCCTCTGTCTCCCGCCGCAACTGGGCGTTGGCCTGCTCCAGCTCCACCAGCCGTTTGCGATCCCGCCGCAGCAGATCCCACTTCTCGGCGAGCGCGTGGGCGATCTGCCGCACCTCGATGCTGTCGAAGGGCTTGTGGAGAATGAGCAGCCGTTGGCTGATGCCCAGCCGTTGCACCACCTGCTCCCACGAGTAGTCCGTGTGCGCCGAGCAGAGGACGACCTGGAGGTCCGGATCCTCCCGCCAGAGGCGCTCGGTGGTTTCCACGCCGTCCATCCCCGGAGGCATGCGGACATCGACGAAGGCCAGGGCATACGGCCTCCCCTCCTTCAACGCGGCGCCCACTCGCTGGAGGCCCTCTTCTCCCTGGAAGGCGGAGTCCACCTCGAAGCGGTACCCCTTGGGCCGGGCCGAAGGCGCGCCAAAGAGCGAGGCCCTCAACTCCGTGAGCGACGCGTCGCCCTCGCCGCCAGACAAGAGCCGGTGGAAGTCCTGGTGAATCGAAGGAGCATCATCGATGACCAGCACACGTGGCGCGGGCACGAGAGTGAGCGCTGGCGCGGATGAGGATCTCATGGTGTCGGTCTTCCCCCGCCTGCTCCCTCGAACCAAACGAATACGAACGCCCGTCAGACCTGACGGGTGGGTGAACGAGACACGCAACCCCGGGGAGCAATGACACCTCGACCTATAATAAAGACCCGGAATCAAGGACATCCCACTAGCGGGAAATGGCCCCGGCGGGCATTCCCCAGTGTTGAGTAGGAGATGGTCCGCGAAGGCACGTTCACCCACGGCAACCTCCCAGAGGAGGGCACGGGGCTCAGCCGGGTGCGCGCGCCGGGCGGCGGGCGCGTTCGCCCACCGGGCCAGCTGCTCGTCACCCACGCGCGTCCCCCCCGTGCGACACAATGCCACACGAGGCCGCGAACACACGGCTGCTATGGCTGACATGAGCCGCTGCGCTGACCGAATCCAGCGCCTCCCGAGGTGGACATGAAAGCCCTGAAGACACCGCTCCCGGCCCTGCTGCTGTGCGTGCTCCCCTTGCTCCAGGCATGTGGTGGAGACGGCTCCTCCGAGAAGAAGCTCACCGTGAGGTTCAGCCCGCAGGTGGGCGAGCAACCGCTGCGCTGCGATGGCAGCTACCCGGGCATCGGCAAGACGGGCACCACCCTCGCGCTGCTCGACTTCAAGCTCTACGTGCGGGACGTCACGCTGGTGCGCGCCAACGGAGAGAGGCACCCGTTGAAGCTGGACCAGGATGGGACGTGGCAGCGGGACTCCATCGCGCTGCTCGACTTCGAGGACAACACCGGCACCTGCGACACCGGCAGCCCCGACACGCGCCTGGAGGTGGTGGGCCGGGCGCCGGACTTCGACGACTACACGGGCCTGGAGTTCAAGATGGGCCTGCCCGAGGAGATGAATCACCTCGACGGCGCCACCGCTCCGCCTCCGCTCAACTCGCCGGGCATGTGGTGGAGCTGGAAGGGCGGCTACAAGTTCCTGCGCCTGGATGTGCGCACCACGAAGAACGCCGCGTACTTCTTCCACCTCGGCGCGTCCGGCTGCACCGGCAGCACGGCGGAGGGCTACTCCTGCGCCGCGTCCAACCAGGCCACGGTGGCCGTGAGCGGTTTCGACCCCACGCGCAACCAGGTGGTACTCGACGTGGCGGCCCTCTACGCCGACTCGGATCTCGACCACGTCATCGACCACACGACGGACTTCACCTCCGGCTGCATGTCCTCCCTCGAGGACCCCGAGTGCCCCGCGCTCTTCTCCCAGGTGGGACTGGCGGCGGATGGCACTCCGCGGGCCGTGCCCACGTCCTTCATCCGCGTCCGCTGAACCGGCACGAGGCACTCCCATGCGAACGACCCTCCCCGCTCCCGCCTTCGCGCGGACCCTGTCCCTGCTCGCGCTGACGGCCCTGGCTCCCGCATGTGGTGCCGGGGACGAGCCGCCCCCCACGCCTCCCGCGCCCGTGCAGCGCTCGCCCGAGCTCAACGTGCAGCTCGAGAGCCAGCGCGGCGGCACCAGCCACGAGGCGGGCAAGAACTGCATGGCATGCCACGGGCCCAACGGCCTGGGGCCGGGCCTCTTCACCGTCGCGGGCACGGCCTACACGAACGAGCGCCTGCCCAACCCCAACGCCACCCTCCTCCTGTCCACGCAGGCCAATGGCGGAGGCACCGTCGTCCTCACGCTGGAGGCCGATGCGAACGGCAACTTCTACACCACCGGGCCCGTGCCGCTGCCGGACACGCTCCTCTACCCGAAGGTGAAGAGCGCCGTCTCGGAGGCGTACAACTTCATGCCGTTCTCCACGGCCTCGGGCGCGTGCAACATGTGCCACGTGGGCAACAAGCCCGTCTTCCTCGAGTGAAAGGAGACCGTTCGGATGAGCCCTCGAGCCCTGCTGTCGTGGAGCACCGCGGTGCTGTCGGCGCTGCTGCTCACCGCGTGCGCGAAGGAGGAGACGCCCTATGCGTGGCGGTTGCCGCCGGGCTTCCCCGAGCCCTTCGTCCCCGAGGACAACCCCATGTCGGAGGAGAAGGTGGTGCTGGGCCGCTACCTCTTCTACGACACGCGACTGTCCGGCAACGGCACCATGGCCTGCGCGAGCTGCCACGAGCAGAAGCGGGCCTTCAGCGATGGCCTGGCGACGCCCACCGGCTCCACGGGGCACCACGTCGCGCGCAACTCGCCGGGCCTGGCCAACGTGGCCTACCTCGCCACGTACACCTGGGCCAACCCCGTGCTCGACACGCTGGAGAAGCAGGCCCGCGTGCCGCTCTTCGCGGAGACTCCACTGGAGCTCGGCATGGGCTCGCGCCTGGACGAGGTGCTCCAGCGCCTGCGCGAGGACGCGCGCTACCCCGCCCTCTACCGCGACGCCTTCCCGGACGAGGAGCGGCCCCTCACCGAGACGAACGTGCTGAAGGCGCTCGCGTCCTTCCAGCGCACGCTGCTGTCGGGCGGCTCGCCGTATGACCGCTACCTGCGGGGGGAGAGCAATGCCCTGTCCGCCTCGGCGAAGCGGGGCATGGAGCTGTTCTTCGGCGAGCGCGCCGAGTGCTACCACTGCCACAGCGGGCCGCACCTGACGAACTCGTTCCGCTCGAAGGACACGAAGCTGTCCGAGCGGGACTTCCAGAACACGGGCCTCTACAACGTGGATGGCCAGGGCGCCTACCCGGGAGACAACACCGGCCTCTTCGAGTTCACCGGACTCGCGAAGGACATGGGGCGCTTCCGGGTGCCGCCCCTGCGCAACGTGGCCCTGACGGCGCCGTACATGCACGACGGCAGCATCGCCACGCTGGAGGAGGTGCTGAGCCACTACACGGCGGGCGGGCGCGACGTGACGAGCGGGCCCTTCACGGGAGACGGCCGGCTGAGCCCGTTGAAGAACCCGCTGGTGAGGCCCTTTGAATTGAGCACCCAGGAGCGCGCCGATCTCATCGCCTTCCTGGAGAGCCTCACCGATACGGACTTCGTGAACGACCCGTCGTTCAGCAATCCCTTCCCTCCCGCGACGACCCCGTGAGGAGCGGCCTCAGAGCGGCTGGAACTCCAGATCCTTCGGCAGCGTGCAGTTGACGATGCCGCAGGTGAGGCGATGGGCCCCGGTGCACCCGGTGTTGGCGAAATCCACGACGCCGGCCAACTTCACCGCCAACACCCCGCCGATGATCCTGCCCAGCTCGGTCTCGTCCAATTCGGATAGGGATTCTCCCGAGGGGCTCTCGGGAAGAGCTGCACGCTCCTCGGGGGAAAGACTGGCGCGGAACGCCGGATCCTTCCATGCCCGGACAATCAGTTCCTTCTTCATGGCACTCCCTCCAATGCGCGGACCCGTGATTGGGTCACACGTCCATACGGATGGACGGTGCCGGACCGGAATGTGACGCGGCGGTACCGCGACCCCGTGCACGGACGCGCGGGGATCGCATAGGGTCCTCCCTTCCGAGACAGAAGGGGGACCTCCATGGCAGCGAAGTCGGCAGCGAAGTCGCCGCGCAAGAAGGCAGCCACCACCACCACCACGACCCGCCGGCCCCGCCGCAAGAAGGCCGAGCCCGCCTCCAAGGGACTCAGCGCCGCCGAGGTCGCGAGTGAGGCCGCCACGCCGCCCACCGAGCTCGTGCAGGCCATCCAGGAGGACGGCGGCCAGGTGCTGAGCGTCTACCGGGAGCCGCTCGGCGGGCACACGGTGGTGTTCGCCGCCCTGCCCGTCGACAAGGTCGAGCCCACGCCCTACCAGCGCGACGTCTCCGAGCCCCACATCAAGCGGCTCGCGGGCGCCATGGAGCGGCTGGACCGCTATCTGGACCCCATCATCGCCATCCGCAAGGAGGGCAGGTACTGGACGCCCAATGGCAACCACCGGCTCCAGGCCTCGAAGCTGCTGGGCGGCAAGTCCATCGTCGCGCTGGTGCTGCCCGAGGAGGACGTGGCCTATCAGATCCTCGCGCTCAACACGGAGAAGGCGCACAACCTGAAGGAGCGCTCGCTCGAGGTCATCCGCATGCACCGGGGGCTCACCGGGGCGCGCGCCGGGCGCGAGAAGGACTTCGCCCACCTCTTCGAGGAGTCCGCGTTCCTCACGCTCGGGGCGGCCTACGAGAAGCGGCCGCGTTTCTCCGGGGGCGCCTACCACCCCTTCGTCAAGCGGGCGGAGACCTTCCTCGACCTGCCGATGGCCGAGGCCCTCCAGGTGCGCGAGTCCCGCGCCGACAAGCTGCTGGAGCTGGACGACGCGGTGGCCACGGTGGTGGACGCGCTCAAGACGCGCGGCATGCAGAGCCCCTACCTGAAGAACTTCGTCGTGGCCCGCATCAACTTCCTGCGCTTCAAGAAGGAGGGCCCCGTCGAGTTCGACCCCACCGTGGCGCGGATGATTTCCAGCGCCCGGAAGTTCAACCTGGACAAGGTCAATCGCGAGGACCTCGGCCGCATGAGCGGACCGCTCCTGGCCGAGGACCCGGAATAGGGTTTGCAAGGCAGCCGCCACCATGACGACACCGCCCACCACCGTCCTGGTCGTCGATGACGACCGGGCCAACCTCGACTCGGTCGCTCGCATCTTCCAGCGCGAGGGCCTGGAAACCCTCACCGCCAGCAACGGCACCGAGGCCCTCGACTTGCTGCGCCGGCCCGAGGTGAGCGTGATGGTGACGGACCTGATGATGCCCGGCATGGACGGGCAGGAGCTGCTCAAGGCCTCGCGCACCATCCGCCCGGACGTGGAAGTGGTGTTGATGACGGCCTACGGCACGGTGGAGACGGCCGTGGCGGCCATGAAGGACGGCGCCTACGACTTCATCACCAAGCCCCTCAAGCGCCACTCGCTGGTGAAGTCGGTGCAGAAGGCGCTGGAGAAGCACGACCTGTCCGCGGAGAACCGCGTCCTCAAGGCGAAGCTCGCGGAGATGGGCAGCACCGGCGGGCGCTCCATGGTGGGCCAGTCCCCCGCCTTCCGGGCGATGATGGACACGCTGCGCCAGGCCGCTCCCTCCACGGCCACCGTGCTCCTGCTCGGCGAGTCCGGCACCGGCAAGGAGCTGGCCGCCCGCGCCCTGCACGAGGCCTCCAACCGGGCCAAGGGGCCCTTCGTCGCCATCAACTGCGGCGCCCTCCCGGAGAGCATCCTCGAGGCCGAGCTCTTCGGCGTGGAGCGCGGCGCCTTCACCGGCGCGGTGGCCCGCCGCGAGGGCCGCTTCGAGCGCGCCCACGGCGGCACCCTCTTCCTGGACGAGGTGGGCGAGATGCCCCTGTCCGCCCAGGTGAAGCTGCTGCGCGTGCTCCAGGAGGGCGAGCTCGAGCGGCTGGGCGGCACCCAGACCGTCAAGGTGGATGTCCGCATCGTCGCCGCCACCAACAAGGACCTCCAGCGCGAGGTGGCCGAGGGCCGCTTCCGCGAGGACCTCTATTACCGCCTCAACGTGGTGGAGGTGCGCATCCCCGCGCTCGCCTCGCGCCGCGAGGACATCCCCCTCCTAGCCGACGCCTTCCTGCGCCGCTTCGCCTCCAAGAATGGCAAGGTGCTGCGCGGCTTCTCCCCCGACGCCCTCTCCCTCCTGGAGAACTACGCCTGGCCGGGCAACGTCCGGGAGCTCGAGCACGCCGTGGAGCGCGCGGTGGTGCTCGCCAAGAACGACGTCCTCGAGGTCTCCGACATGCCCGAAACCGTCCGCAAGGGCCCCCAGGGCTCGGCCGGACAACTCGTCATCCCCATTGGCACCCCCATGGAGGAAGTCGAGCGCCGGGTGATCCACGAGACCCTGCGCCACACCAAGGGCGACAAGACCCTGGCCGCCCGTCTGCTGGGCATCGCCGCGCGCACCATCTACCGCAAGCTCGAGCGCGAGGCCTCCGGCACCGGCGGAGAGGGGCCCTCCTCGCCCCCGGCCGAATGACAGCCCGTCCGAGCGCTCCGCCCACTCTTTGACATTTTGTCCCACGCCGCCGCGCCGCCCGCTCCCGCCACCAGCGGGTCCTCTTATTCCGGAATGATTTCAAGGACTTGGCTGTAAGGCTCGGGTTGCCCGCTCCCCTTTACGGGTGGCACCCCGCTTGCTCAATCCCGGGCAGGCCCTCTCTGGACGCGTGATGGAACTCTTCTTCCGTAAGTACTTCTGGACCGTGAACCTGGTCTTCATCCTGCTCGTGGCGCTGCTGGCCGCGCGCACGGTGAACCTGTTCGTCGAGTCCGCCCTCACTCCCATGCCCTCGGGCGAAGTGTCGGCACGGCAGAAGGCCAAGCCCCTGGAGACCCTGGCCTCGCTGGAGCTCAAGCGCCTGTCGGACCTGACGGGCGTGGCCGTGCCCGAGCCCGAGCCCGAGGTGGCCATGCCCACCACCCCCGAGCTGGACCCGAACGCCGCCCCGGTGAAGAGCGGCCTGCGGGTGAAGCTGCTGGGCACCCTGGTGGCCAGCGACAACCTGTGGTCCGTGGCCTCGGTGCAGGACATGAACAACCAGCGCTCCACCACGTACATGGTGGGTGACCGCATCCAGGGCGCCGAGGTGCTCATCATCGAGCGCGAGCGCGTCATCATCCTCAACAACAACCGCAAGGAGTTCATCGACGGCCAGCCCGGCGATGGCGCCGGCGCCTTCACCCCGCCGCCGATCGCGGCCGGCCCGCCCGTGCAGCCGCCTCCCGGCAACGGCCTGGGCAACGGCATCCGCGCGGTGAGCGAGAACGACTACGAGGTGCCGCGCACGGAGATCGACCGCACGCTGGCCAACCTCAACGACGTGGCCATGCAGGCGCGCATCGTGCCGGCCTTCAAGGACGGCCAGGCGCAGGGCTTCAAGCTCTTCTCCATCCGCCCCGACTCCATCTATTCGAAGATCGGCGTGCAGAACGGCGACGTCATCAAGCGCATCAACGGCTTCGAGCTCAACAGCCCGGAGAAGGCGCTCGAGGTCTACGCCAAGCTGAAGGAAGCCTCGCGGATCGAGATCGAGCTGGAGCGCAACGGTTCGAGCATCCGCAAGAACTACACCATTCGCTAATCACCCACCGCAGTACCCCGTCCCTCCATGAAGACGCTTCCGTCCTGGTTGCTCCTGCTGAGCCTGGCGCTCGCCTCGCCCGCCCTGGCGCAGCGCCGCCCCGGTCCACCGCCGCCCGCGGGCACTCCCTCCGAGCGGCAGATCGCCCCCCAGAGCCCCACCGGCCCCGAGGCCGGTAGCGCCAACGTGCGGCCCACGCCCACGTGCGAGGAGGTCCGCCGCCGCGCCCGCTACGGCATCTACTTCGACAAGGTGGATATCGAGAAGCTGGTGCAGACCGTGTCGGACGCCACCTGCAAGACGTTCATCCTCCCGGAGAACGTGCGTGGGAAGATCTCCATCATCGGCCCGGAGAACGGGCGGGTGGAGGTGGACGCGGACCAGTTCTACGCCGCCTTCCTCGCGGCGCTCGACGCCAACGGCCTGTCCGTCTACCAGCACGGGCGCTTCCTCAAGATTGTCGACAAGCGCGCCGCCAAGCAGAACACCATCCCCACGTTCGTGGACGGCGAGGACACGCCCTACACCACCAACGAGCAGATGATCACCAAGCTGTTCCGCATCAAGAACGTGGAGGTGGAGCCCCTGCGCGGCGTGCTGCAGCAGCTGGTGTCCAAGGACGGCGACACCATTCCGTACCCGCCGGACATCATCATCCTCAACGACGTGGGCTCCAACGTGCACCGCCTCGAGCGGCTGATTGATCAGCTCGACTCGCGCTCGGCCAGTGACGAGGTGCGCATCATCCAGGTGCAGTACGCCACGGCCGCGGACGTGGCCGGCACGGTGCAGAAGCTCTTCGAGCAGAAGGGCGGCCAGCGTCCCGGCCAGCGCGCGGGCGCTCCGGCCATGGTGCCCCCGCCCGGTGGCACCGTGGGTGAGGGCATGCCCATGAACCAGGGCGGCCCCGAGGGCAGCGGCACCAGCAACGGCCCGGTGACGTTCTCGCAGATCATCCCCGACGAGCGCACCAACAAGCTGATCGTGGTGGCCAGCCCCGCCGCCTTCGAGCGCATTCAGAGCCTGGTGCGCGAGCTGGACATCCCCACCGCCGGCACCGAGCGCATCAACGTCTACCCGCTGGAGAACGCCAACGCGGAGGAGATCGCCAGCACGCTGCAGACGCTCGCGCAGGGCACCTCCAGCCGTCCGCGCTCGCCCGTGCCCTCCGTGCCCACCCCCGGAGCCCGTCCCGGCGGCACGGCGGGCGGCGGCTCGGCCGAGCTCTTCGCCGGTGAGGTGAAGATCTCCGCGGACAAGGGCACCAACTCGCTCGTCATCATCGCCAGCCAGGCGGACTACCGCAGCCTCGTGCGCGTCATCCGCGAGCTGGACAAGCCGCGCCGCCAGGTGTTCGTCGAGGCGGTCATCATGGAGGTCAACCTCAACCGCGACAACCAGTTCGGGTTGAACCTGCACAGCGGCTATTCGCTGAACACGCCGCTGGGCCAGGGCTCGGGCATCGTGGGCACGAAGTACACCACCAGCGGCCTGCCGCCCTCCTTCTCGCTGGCCAACCTCGCCAGCTTCGGCGGCTTCCTCGCCGGCCTGCAGGGCCCCGTCATCCCCGAGCTGAAGAACCTGGGCATCGACATCCCCGCCTTCGGCGTGGTGCTGCACGCCCTGCAGCAGAGCTCGGACGCCAACGTGCTCTCCACCCCGCACATCCTCACCAGCGACAACGAGGAGGCGGAGATCACCGTGGGCCAGAACGTGCCCTTCCAGTCCGGCTTCACGCCCTCCTCGCTGGGCACCGGCATCGGCACCACGGGCGTCCCCGGCACCGGCAACAGCGCGTCGCTGCTGGGCGCCCTGGGCGGCCTGGGCAGCCTCTACGCCCCCATCACCCGCCAGAACGTGGAGCTCAAGCTCACCGTCAAGCCGCAGATCAACGAGAGCGACTTCATCCGCCTGACCATCACCGAGCAGACGGAAGAAATCGCCTCCACGGACCCGGTGCTCGGCCCCACCACCTCCAAGCGCAGCGCCAAGACGACGGTGGTGGCCAAGGATCAGGAGACGGTCGTCATCGGCGGCATCATGCAGGACCGCACCATCGAGTCCGTCTCCAAGGTGCCCATCCTGGGTGACGTGCCGCTGCTCGGCCACCTGTTCCGGGACACCACGCGCAAGAAGACGAAGACGAACCTGCTGCTCTTCCTCACGCCCTACATCATCCGCGAGCAGTCGGACTTCCGGCGCATCTTCGAGCGCAAGATGGCCGAGCGGCAGCAGTTCGTGGAGCAGTTCTACGGCCAGGTGGCCGGCTACGACGTGCCGGTGGACTTCAGCCGCAAGAACGGGCCCCTGGGCCGCATGCGCCAGGGGGTGCTCGACGAGGAGCAGAAGGCGGAGAACGGCGGCCCCGGGTCACCCGGCGAGCGCGTCGTGCGCCCTGGTGGGCCCTCGGCTGGCACCTCGCCCGCCGCTCCGAGGGGTGGGGAAGGCACGGCGCCCGCGGGGGGTTCAGTGACTCCAGTGCCGTCGGAGGAGCCGGTCCCCGTGAAGCCTCCGCCTGCGCCTCCTTCCGAGGACCAGGAGCGGCTTCGCATCCAGCCCGACACCGGGGACGAGAGATAGACCATGAGCCTGCTCGCTGACGCCCCCATCGCCAAGCCCGCGGCCGACGCCGCCACCCAGGTCGTCGCCCACGGCCCCGCCTACCTGTGCGGCCGCCCGCTGGGGGAGATCCTCCGCTATACGAGCGGCCTCACCGCGGAGAAGCTCCAGGAGGCCCTGCAGGTCCAGACCGAGAAGGGGGGCCGCCTGGGTGAGGTGCTGGTGGGCATGAAGGCCATCGGCGAGGAGGACGTGGCCAAGGCGCTCGGCCTCCAGCTCGATCTGCCCTACCTGGCGCGCATCTTCCTCGAGGAGGTGGATGTCGAGCTCATCAAGCGCGTGCCCATCAACTTCGCCAAGCAGGCGAAGATCCTCCCGCTGTCGGTGGACGGGGGCGCGGTGGCCCTGGCGGTGGCGGATCCGCTGGACACCACCGTCATGGACCATGCGCGCATGCTGCTGGGCCAGGACGTCAACCCGCGCATCGCGCTCGCCTCCACCATCGTGGACGCCATCAACAGCGTCTATGACCGGGCCACCAACGAGGCCGAGCAGCTCGTGGATGAGCTGGAGGCGACGGACCTGGACTCGCTCGCCCACGAGCTGGACGAGCCCAAGGACATCCTGGACGCCGAGAGCGACGAGGCCCCCATCATCCGGCTCGTCAACTCGGTGCTCTTCCGCGCCGCCAAGGAGCGCGCCAGCGATATCCACATCGAGCCCATGGAGCGCGAGCTCCTGGTGCGCTTCCGCATCGACGGCGTGCTGCAGGAGATCATCAAGCCGCCCAAGCGCTACCAGAGCGCCATCATCAGCCGCGTGAAGGTGATGGGGCAGCTGAACATCGCGGAGAAGCGCCTGCCGCAGGACGGCCGCATCCGCATCAAGCTGGCCGGCCGCGACATCGACATCCGTCTGTCCACCATCCCCACCACCTACGGCGAGCGCATCGTCATGCGCTTGCTCGACAAGAACACCACCCTGTTGGATCTCACCGAGCTGGGCATGGCCGCCCACACGCTCGAGGGGATGGAGCACGTCATCCGCCGCCCGCACGGCATCGTCCTGGTGACGGGCCCCACCGGTAGCGGAAAGACGACCACGCTCTACGGCGCGCTCGCGCGCATCAACACCTCGGACCTCAACATCCTCACCGTCGAGGACCCGGTCGAGTACCAGCTCAAGGGCATTGGCCAGATGGCCATCAGCCCGAAGATTGGCCTCACCTTCGCCCAGGGCCTGCGCTCCTTCCTCCGCCAGGACCCGGACGTCATCATGGTGGGCGAAATCCGCGACAAGGAGACGGCGGAGATCGCCATCCAGGCCTCGCTCACCGGCCACCTGGTGTTCTCCACGGTCCACACCAACGACGCGGCCAGCGCCGTCACCCGTCTGGTGGACATGGGCGTGGAGCCCTTCCTCGTGGCCTCCTCGCTCACGGCGATTCTCGCCCAGCGTCTGGTGCGCCGCGTGTGCCCGGACTGCCGCGTGCAGTACTCGCCCACGGACGAGGAGCTCAAGGAGATCACCCTCACCCGCGCGACGCTCAAGGAGCGCTACGGGGTGGAGAAGATCTACAAGGCCACCGGCTGCCCCTCGTGCAGCCAGAACGGCTACCGCGGCCGCACCGGTATCTACGAGCTGCTGCTGGTGGACGACACCGTGCGCCAGCTGGCCCTCAAGAACGTGGACGCGTCCACCATCAAGAAGGCCGGCGTCGCCAACGGCATGCGCACCCTGCTGGACGACGGCGCGCGCAAGATCGCCATGGGCGAGACCACCATCGCCGAAGTGCTCAGCATCACCCAGGAAGACCTCTAAAGAACGCGCGCCCCAGCTCTTCCGGAAGGCAGAGGCCTGGGGCGCGGTTTCACTGAGCGACCCACCATGCCAGTCTTCGAGTACAAGGCCCTGGATCAGGGCGGAAAATCCATCCGCGGAATGCTGGAAGCGGACTCGCCCAAGACCCTGCGCTCGCAGCTGCGCAAGGACGGCAAGTTCCTCACCGAGGTCATCGGCCAAGCCGAGGGCAACCGGGCCGGCGTGCGCAAGGGCACCAACGCGGCGCATGCGGACCGCGAGGTCAACCTCGGCAAGCTCGCCCGGGGCCGCATCTCCACCGACGACATCGCCATCACCACGCGCCAGCTCGCCACGCTGCTGGGCGCGGGCGTGACGCTGGTGGAGTCGCTCTCCGCCCTGGTGGACCAGGTGGAGAAGGAGCGGCTCAAGCTCATCCTCTCGGACGTGAAGGGCCGGGTGAACGAGGGCTCGTCCCTGGGCGATGCGCTCGCCCAGCACCAGAAGGTGTTCGGCTCGCTCTACGTGAACATGATTCGCGCCGGCGAGCACTCGGGCGCGCTCGACACGGTGCTCCTGCGCCTGGCCGACTTCACCGAGAGCCAGTCCAAGCTGCAGCAGAAGGTCATCGGCACGATGACCTACCCCGCCATCATGGTGGTGGTGGGCGTGGGCATCCTCACGCTGTTGATGGTGGTCGTCATCCCGAAGGTCACGAAGATCTTCACCACGATGAAGGCCACCCTGCCCTGGACCACCCGCCTCCTCATCTGGGTGAGCAACTTCCTGCAGAACTGGTGGTTCATCATCTTCCCGGTCATCGGGCTGACCATCTTCGGCCTCCTGTCCTACTTCCGCAGCCCCAAGGGCAAGCCGGTGTGGGACCGTTTCGCCCTCAATGCGCCCATCTTCGGCAGCCTCTTGCGCCTGCTGGCCATCTCGCGCTTCGCCCGCACGCTCGCCACGCTCCTCAAGAGCGGCGTGCCCCTGCTCACGGCCATGGACATCACCAAGGCCGTCGTCACCAACTCGGTGCTCTCCGACGTGGTGGAGAAGGCCCGCGACGCGGTGCGCGAGGGCGAGAGCATCGCCGCGCCCCTCAAGCGCTCGGGCCAGTTCCCCCCGCTCGTCTACCACATGGTCTCCATCGGTGAGCGCTCGGGCCAGCTCGAGGACATGCTGCTGTCCGTGGCGGACAGCTACGAGAACCAGGTGAACGTGCGCATCGGCGCCCTCACCTCCATGCTCGAGCCCATCCTCACCGTGTTCATGGGCGTAATCATTGCATTCGTGGCCTTCTCGGTCCTGATGCCGATTCTGCAGGTGAACTCGGCCATCCGGTAACGGAGGCTTGGCGATGAATGACACGCTCGACCGGTGGATTCAGCGAGTCACCCTCGCGGCGCTGCTCGCCCTGACGGCGACGCTGCTCACCGTGGGGGCGACCCTGTATGCCTCCGATTCCAAGGCCGGCACCACGGCCCAGGGCACCTCCCCGGCCCCGTCTCCAGAGGGCCAGGACATTTTGACAGGAACAACGACCCCCTAACCCCAGGTGGCTTGCCGAAAAGTCACGAGAGGAACGACATGAGCGACAAGAAGACGAAGACGAACCGCCGCCGCCGCGGCATGACCCTCATCGAGATCATGGTCGTCATCACCATCCTCGGCCTCATCATGGCCGCGGTGGGCGTGGCCGTGATTCCGAAGCTGGACGAGGCCAAGCAGGACACGGCGCGTCTGGACATCGCCAACATCCACGGCGCCCTGAAGCTCTACTACACGAAGAAGGGCAAGTACCCCGACACGGGCACCGGCCTGAAGGCGCTCGTGGACACGCAGAACCTGGAGCGCATCCCCATGGATCCCTGGGGCCACGAGTACGTGTACATGAACGAGGGCGGCAAGCCCGTCATCATCTCCTACGGCTCGGACGGCACACAGGGCGGAGAGGGTCCCGACTCGGACATCTCCTCCAAGGACTCGGCCCAGAAGTAGCAAGGAAGTCCCCCGGCCCCCGCGCCCTACCTGGAAAGACCATGAGCCTCGAGACCCCCACCCCCGTGCAGCAGACCGAAGAGACGGCGCGTCCGTCCCGCGTGGGGCGGTTCATCGTCGCGGGCGTCATCGTCCTGGCCAGCGCGGGGGCCTTCGGCATCGCCTTCCTCACGTTCGACAAGTCGCTCAGCCCGCTGCAGCGGCAGGCGCGCGCGGAGATCCGCAGCCTGGAGGGCTACTTCAAGTCCTTCCACCGGATTACGGGGCGCTTCCCCTCCCAGGCGGAGAACTACTATCCGCTGCTCCAGGTGGGGCTCATCAAGGAAGTGCCGGATGATCCCTGGGGCCGTCCGTACGTGTACCGGATGACGGACGACGGCAAGGGCTACATCGTGACCTACGGCTCGGATGGCGTGCCGGGCGGCACCGGTGACGCCTCGGACCTCATCAGCGGCGGCGTGCTGGACAGCGCCATGGTGGGCACGCCCGGGCAGCAGCAGGAGTCGGCCCGGGGAGGGCAGCCATGAGTGCGCTGGCGCAGCGCAGGGCCCGCGAGCGCGGAATGACCCTCATCGAGGTGTCCATCGCGCTGGGCATCGCCGCGGTGCTGTTCGCCGCCGTCACCATCTCCATCGGCGCCATCACCGGGGCCAAGGCCAAGGCGTCCGCCGCGCAGCTGGCCGGCGTCATCCGCTCGCTCTACGACACCTCCGCGCTCAGCGGCAAGACGTGCCGGCTCGTCTTCGAGCTGGCCGACCCCAAGGACGAGCAAGGCGTCTCGCGCTACCACGCCGAGTGCGCCGCGGGGAACGTCACCACCTCGCGCGACCGCGACGACATGCTGCGCGAGGAGAGCCGCGCCCGCGAGGACGACAAGCGCGGCAACAAGCGGACCGACACACGCCGCAAGTACTCCGGCGGCAGCGACGACATGCCCGGCCTGGACGAAATCCTCAAGCAGGAGGAGAGCCGCGTGGAGGACGCCGCGCGCTTCTCGTCCTTCACGAGCGAGGAGTTCAAGCCGCGCGAGCTGCCCTCGGACGTCACCCTGTCCGTGTGGACGCGCCACCAGCGCGAGCCCGCCGACAAGGGCGTGGCCTATCTCTACTTCTTCCCGCAAGGCTTCACGGAGAAGGCACTCGTCTACGTGAAGCAGGGCGACAACGTCTGGACGCTCGCGGTGTCACCGCTCACCGGTAAGGTCGACATCGCCGGCGAGGCGCTGGAGGTGCCCAAGTCATGACGAGCCGCAACCGTGGTTTCACCCTGTTGGAGACCATCGTGGCGCTCGCCATCCTGGCGCTGGCGCTCATGGCCATCTTCGACATCAACTCCGGCGCGGTGTCCAACCACGCCTACGCCAAGAAGCTCACCGTGGCCACGCTCCTGGCCCGCTCGAAGATGACGGACCTGGAGCAGAAGCTCTACGACGAGGGCTTCTCCAACGACGACGACGAGGAGTCCGGCGACTTCTCCTCGGACGGCTGGGACAACTTCAAGTGGCGGGCGAAGATCATCGCCCCGAAGACCGACGGCGTGTCGCCCGAGCAGCTCATCGGCGCCATCTTCAACCTGCCCATCGGCGAGGGCGGAGACTTGAGCGGCATCGCCTCCATGTTCGGCGGCGGCGCCGCGGGCAAGGACGGCAAGGGCGGCCCCTCGCAGACCACCACCAACCCCATGGCCGGCGCCGCGATGGGCATGGCCCAGCCCATGTTCACGCAGATGGTGCAGCAGATCACCCAGACCGTGCGCGAGGTGCACCTGACCGTGTACTGGAAGGACGGCACGCAGGTGGAGAGCCTGGACCTGGTCACCCACGTGGTGTCGCTGGGGCCCGGCTCGGACCGCAACGGTGGCTTCTCGCCCACCAACGGCACGCAGTCCGGCGACGTGGCCAACCAGTGGGTGGACCCCGCCACGGGCTTCATCGTGCAGGGCGCGGTGCCCGGGGCCAACGGCCAGATGACGAACCCGCAGACCGGCCAGCCGCTGATGCGGCGCTCGGACTGGCTGCAGCAGCGTGGCGGCGGCACGGGCGGCGTGGTGCCCGGCGTCACCGGCAACCCGTTCGGCATCGGCAAGAAGGGGACGCAATGAAGCGCGCTGCGCGTCGTGGCTTCACGCTGATGGAGGTGATGATCGCCGTGGCCATCACCGCCCTCATGGGCGCGATGGTGAGCATGGCCTTCCAGACGGGCTTCCACGCCAAGGAAGTGGTGGAGACGGAGGCGGACCACTACCGCATGCTGCGCGCGGCCATGAATCGCATGGCGCGGGAGATCGGCTCGGCGTACGTGAGCGACCGCTACGACGGGCAGCGCTACCGCGACCAGAACGACCGTCCCACCAACTTCATCGGCGAGCAGAACCAGCTCACCTTCACCACCTTCGCGCATCAACGGCTGTACACGGATGCCAAGGAGTCCGACCAGGCGATCGTGGAATACTCCGTCCAGTCCTCCTCGGAACGAGGGGCCAACGGCCGCATGGATCTGATGCGCCGCGAGAATCCGAATGTTGAAGGCCGGATGGATCGCGGGGGCACCACGGATGTCCTCTTCGAGGGCGTGAAGAAGCTCGAGCTCGCCTACTGGGACTCCGAGCGCAAGGAGTGGGAGGACGAGTGGGACACCCGCCGCACGGAGCTGAAGTCCAAGCTCCCCACGCGTGTTCGTATCACCCTGGTGGCGCTCGACGAGAATGGCAAGGAGACGCGCTACACCACCCAGACGCGAGTGATGCTCAACACGGAGTTGCCCAGGTACTGAGATGACGAGCTCCAACCACAGAGAGGCCCGGCGGTCGAGTGCCCGCCGCGATGCCCGGGCGGCCCGCCGCCAGCGGGGCGTGGCGCTCATCATCGCGGTGGTGGCCATCACGATCCTCACCGTCGTGGCCACGGAGTTCGCCTACAACACCCGGGTGGACCTGCAGCTGGCGGCCAACCAGCGCGACGAGGTGCAGGCCATGTACATGGCCCGCTCCGGCGTGGCGCTCTCGCGGCTGCTGCTGCGCTTCCAGAAGCAGATGGACGCGACGCCCATCCCCAACATCGGCGACCTGGCCCGGCAGCTCACCGGCGGCGCGGGAGCGGCGGGCGGGCAGCAGCCGGCGTCCTCGCTCAACATCCAGCTGTGGAAGCTGGCGCGCGTGGACTGCCACATGCTCCGCGGCCTGGTGAAGGGCGGCGGCGCGGAGAGCGAGGGCGAGGAGGAGGCTTCCGCCGCCCCCCCGCTCCACGACGACGAGGACGGCGAGCTGCGGCCCGAGCTGGCCCTGGGGCCGGCGAAGCGCTCCTTCGGCAGCTTCAGCGGCTGCTTCCTCGCCTCCATCTCCGACGAGGAGGAGAAGCTCAACCTGCACCGGCTCAACTCGGGTGGCGGCGACGCCCTGCCCACGGCCCAGCGGTTGATGGACCTGCTCAGCGACAAGCGTTTCGAGTTCCTGTTCTCGCGCGAGGACTCCAACGGGGTGAAGGTCAACCCGCAGGACGTCATCATCGCCATCAAGGACTGGGTGGACGAGGACAAGATGCAGTCGGCGTTGGATCCCACCAGCGCGCTCGGCCCGTTCGCGCAGGGCTTCTCCGACGAGGGCTCGCCCTACAGCCGGTATGAGCCGCGCTACGAGCCGAAGAACGCCCGCTTCGACAGCATGGACGAGCTGTACCGGGTGCACGGGGTGAACGACCGCTTCATGGCGGCCTTCCGGGACCGGCTCACCGTGTACCCGGACGTCAACTCCAAGCCCAACGTGAACACGGATGATCCGCTGATGCTCTACATGGCCATCCTGTCGGCGGCGGATCCGGCGCGTCCGGACCAGCGGCTGAGGGACCCGGTCTTCGTGCAGGAGCTCATCAGCCGCATCCGCGCGGCGCGGGCCTTCAGCTTCTTCGGCACGAGCGTGGCCGACTTCGTGAGCGCCATCGAGGGCGCGGGCATCGCCGTCAATCCCCAGCTCAAGGCGAACGTGGCCGGCAACCGGCTGCTCGGCGACAAGAGCACCACCTTCACCATCAAATCCGTGGGAGAGGCGGGAGCCGTCCAGAAGACGCTCACCGCCGTCATCCGGCTCGACGACGGGCTGGGTAAGCTCCTGTATTGGAGAGAGGAATAACGAATGGCCCGGATTCTTGGTCTGGACCTGGGCAGCCACTCCGTGAAGGGGTTGCTGCTCGACGCGAATGCGCGAAACCCGGCCGTGAAGGCCTGGGCCGAGGTGCGTCGCGCCCCCGAGGGGGAGCGTCAGGAGACGCTGCGCGCGGCGCTGCGGGAGCTGCTGGCGCGCCCCGAGTTTCAGCACGCTGATCAGGTGGTGGTGGCGCTGCCCGGCCCGTCGCTGGCCACGCACCAGCTCACCCTGCCCTTCACCGATCCCAAGCGGATCGAGGCCACCATCCCCTTCGAGGTGGAGAGCCAGATTCCGTTCGACCTGGGCGACGCCGTCTTCGATTACCAGGTGGCCACCCAGGTGAAGGACAAGGGCAGCGAGCTGCTGGTGGGCGTGGTGCGCCGCGAGGAACTGAAGTCGCTGCTGGGGCTGCTCCACGAGGCGGGCGTGGACCCGCGCGTGGTGACGCACCCGGGCATCACCTACCAGAACCTGCTGATGCAGCAGCCGGGCCTGTTCGCGGGCCTGGACGCCGAGGCGGTGGCCATCGTGGACATCGGCCACGAGCGCACGACGCTGGCGATTGGCCGGCCCGGGGTGGGCGTGGAGTTCGCGCGCACCTTCTCCGGCGGCGGGTTGAGCCTCAGCCGCGCGCTGGCCACCGAGTTCCAGACGCCGCTGCCGGAGGCGCACCACTGGAAGGAGTCGCACGGAGCGCTGGCGAGCGCCGCCCAGGCCCAGGGGCCGGATGGTGAGCGCGCCGCGGCGGCCTTCGTGCGCGGCCTCCAGCCGGTGCTGCGCGAGCTGCGCCCGTCCTTCAAGGCCTTCACCGCGCGCACCCGCCGCCAGGTGGGCGCCGTGCTGGTGTGCGGCGGCAGCGCGCGCATGCCGGGCCTCGCCGAGCAGCTGGGCAAGGATCTCGGGATGCCCGCGCGCGTGCTGGCGCTGCCCCCGGTGGCCTCCACGGCGGTGCCCGCCACGGAGCAGCCGGCGGCCCTGCAGGCGTACTCGCTGGCGCTGCGCGGCCAGGCCTTGGGCGCCAAGGCGCCTCGCTTCAACTTGCGCCGGGGCGAGTTCGCCTTCAAGGGCGACTACGACTACGTGAAGGACAAGCTGGGGCTGCTCGCCTCGTTCGCCGCCACCCTGCTGCTGCTGCTCATCGCCAGCGGCGTGGTGCGCAACTCGGTGCTGGCGCGGCGCGAGGCCCAGGTGGACGCCGTGCTGTGCGACGTCACCCAGCGCATCCTCGGCTCGTGCGAGAAGAACTATGACCTCGCGCTCAACCGCCTCAAGGGCGTGGAGAGCCCGGCCGCGGCGTTGCCGAAGCTGTCGGCCGTCAACCTGCTGGCGGAGATGACGCAGCGGGTGCCGGCGGACGTGCCGGTGACGTTCGACCGCATCGACATCGACCTCGAGCGCATCAGCGTGCGAGGCCTCACCGACAGCTCCAAACAGATCGACGCCATCGCCAGTGCGCTCAAGGGCCACCGCTGCTTCAAGGAAGTGAAGGAGGGCAAGGTGGAGAAGACGAAGGAGAACAAGATCGCCTTCCGCCTGGACATCCAGGTGCAGTGCCCAGAGCAGCCGCACGGCGGGGAGGGCTAGGACATGGAACAGCTTCGAGGACTCATCAACGACGCCCGCGCCTGGTTCGAGCGGCTGAGCACCCGCGAGCGGCAGATGGTGCTGGGCACCGGAGGCGCGGTGCTGGCCTTCGTGCTCTTCGTCATCCTCTACTCCTTCTCCAGCAGCGCGGACGCCTACCGCAAGCGCACGGACCAGAAGATGGCCAAGCTGCGCGAGGTGCAGACGCTGGCGGCCAGCTACCGCGAGGCCACCCAGGAGCGGCAGGCCATGGAGCAGCAGCTCACGGGCAACAACGTGCGGCTGATGAGCTACGTGGAGGAGAAGGCCACCCAGGCGGGGCTGACGGTGCCCAACATGACGCCCAAGAACGACGTGGGCCTCGGGGACGGGCAGATTGTCGAGAGCTCGGTGGAGCTGACCTTCACCGACGTGGATCTGCGCAAGCTGCACGACTTCCTGGCGTCGGTGGAGCGCGGACCGGGCGTGGTGAAGGTGAAGAGCCTGCGGCTCGAGCCGCACGCCGCCAATGAAACCCTGACGGCCTGGACGACCGTCGCCACCTACAAGATGAAGCAATGACCATGGCCGCTGAGACCAAGACCGCCCGCTGGAAGCTTGCCCTTGGCTACGGTGCGTTCTCGCTCGTGGCCTTCGTGTTGTGCCTGTGCCTCACCTTCCCGTACGACTCGCTGCGGCGGCGTGCCGTGGACGCGGCGGCGGACGCGGGGTACGCGCTGCGCATCGGCTCGCTGAGGCCGGGGCTGCGCGGGCTGACGGCCACCAACGTGCGCATCAGCAAGGTGCCCAACGGGATGACGCCCGAGCTGCAGAGCATGCTGGCCAGCAACGCGGCCATGCTGCCCGGGCCCGAGGAGCTGGGCGAGCCGCTCAACCTCGACTCGGTGGCGGTGCGCCCCGCCCTGCTGCCCCTGGGCGTGGCCTTCCACGCGAATCTGCTGGGCGGAAGCGTCAGCGGCAACGTGGGCGGGCTGAGCGACGTGCAGGTGGCGGTGACGCTGTCGAACCTGGACCCGTCGGCGGGCAACCTCAAGGCCTTCAGCGGGGTGGACCTGGCGGGCAAGCTCAATGGCACGCTCAACCTCACCCTGCCCAAGACGCGGGGACAGCCGGACCTGAGCCAGGCCAACGGCCAGCTCGCGCTGGACACGAAGGAGCTGATCATCCAGGGCGGCAACGTGATGGTGCCCATGTACGGCACCCCCACGCCCATGGACCTGCCGCGGATCGCCCTGGGCAACATCGACGCGCGCATCAAGATCGAGAAGGGCCTGGGCACCGTGGAGACGCTGCAGGCCAAGAGCGATGATTTGGAGATCCAGGGCTCGGGGACGGTGAAGCTGGGCCAGCGGCTGGACGTGAGCCAGCCGGACATGGACTTCAAGCTGCGCGCCGAGGCCGAGTTCGTGAAGCGGCTGGGATTGATCGGCGCGGGCCTGACCATCCTCCCCACGGACAAGGCGGACCCGAAGTTCCGCGTGGCGCACCTGGGCGGCTTCTTCAACCGCCCCAACTTCGGCCCGCCGCGCCAGCAGCCCAACATGCGCTAGGCCTCGGGCCCGGACGGGAAACCGCTCCGGGCCCGGAGCTCCGAGAGTTTCTTCAACAGCCCCATGCGACGCCAGTGGTCGCGAGGGAGACGGCGGATGCGCTGCTCGGCCTCGTCCAACATGCGGCGGGCCTCACGCGCATCGTGCTCCGGGTGCCTCTGGCACCATTGCGCATAGAGACACGCGACATGGTAGCGGCGCTCACTATGTGAGTAGCCCAGGCGCTGGATGCGCCGCAGGGTGCGTCCGAAGACCGGCCACGGGCAATTGCGTCCAAATGCCTCGGTGAAGAGCGTCTCGGCGATACGCCGTTTGACCTCACGCCGTTCGAATTCCGTCTTCACCACGGAACGAAGCAGGCGCCGCTCCAAGGCAGTGAACCGGGGCTCGAGCTCCTCGAACGAGTCATCGAAGGTCGTCACGAGCAATTCATCGATTGCCCGCGCCACCTCCTCGAATCGACGCTTCGAAATCTCGGACGAATTCACCGGCAGGGCCTGCCATCATCCAGGAAGTCCGGCCACTCTCCTTGATTCTGCATGCATTCGTCTCGGCAGATGTGGCACAGGCTATGGCCCATGGTCTCGCTGCGGATACTCTGAATGCGTGACCCCAGGCACTTCGTGAAGGCCTCGTTACACTGCTCTTTGATTTGCTTGTAGGAAAGCGGCGCCGGACATTGTCCAGCGACGCCACTTCCTCCACTCCCAGGAGGCTCGCCTGGTTCGGTGCAGCCAGCGGACAGCATCGTGACGGTGGTGGCCACCGCGCGTAGCCAGAAAGCACGACAGAGGCCGACGTTCCGCAGGCGCTGCATGACCGTCTCCTGGATGGCATCGCACGCGAACAACCCAGCACACCGATCGCGAGTCTTGAACGGCCCACCTGTCGCGCTCCAGAGATGCGCCCCTCCGAGTAGCCGGCCCGTGCGGTTGTCGACATCCTGACTCGTGCACTTCGGCGGAAGTGTCCACGGAAGGTACGGCGCTCTCTCCGTTGCATTGGAAGTCTCCACCGCGCGGGTTGGACTCCGTACTTCGCTGGAGGCCGAGCACGATGAAGGACGTCACGCCCCCATCGGCAGGACCCGACCCCGATACCAATGGGGAAAGAACCGTTCGCCGGAGGTTCCTCTGGACCTGTGGCCTCATGCTCCCCCTGGTGGCCCTGGTGAGCGCCTGGTTCTTCCACAACGCTCACGCGGCACGGGAGCGACAAATCCCGACACCCCATCCCTCCCGGGCAGCAACTCCCTCGCAACGCGCCGCCCAGGCCGCCGCAGCGGGAGAACTGACACGCGCCAGGCAGGAGCTCTCCGCAGCCCAGGCGGAGGCTTCCAATAACGTCCCAGCGCTCCTGGTCCTCGCGTGCCTCGAACTGGAAGAGAACCACCTCTCCGAGGCTCGAGAAGTCATCGCCCGGCTGCGAGCCGCGGCTCCGGATCGTCCAGAGCCAGAGTTCCTGGAGCGCCTGCTTGCCCATCGCCAACGTGCACCCTCGTCCCGCTGGGGGAATGCGTTCTTCGAGTCCTGGGCCGCGCTGGACCGCCCCGATTTCCGGCACAGCCCCCTGCTTCCAGACGAGGATTCACTCTCGCCCGATGACCCGGAAGCGGAAGAGGCCGTCTGGCGCCAGACCCCCTCCGCGCCCATCCGGCTCACACTCGCCCTCGCCTCGCCGGAGCTCTCCGAGGAACGGGCACGCTGGCTGCTCCAGCAGGTCCCCACCCTCGAAGACCCTGCCCTGCTCGCGGCGGCCTCCGACGTGCTGAGTCAGAGGTCGCTTCCAGCGGCGCTCCGGGACGAAGCCGTCTCCGCGTTGCGCCAGCGGCTCACCCGGCTCGTGGAAGCCTCCGCACCTTCCATGCAGCCCCGTCTGCTGCTGCTCCTGGCAGGCACCGAAGCACAGGCTCCGCTCGATGCACGAGAGCTCTCCGTGCTCGACGAACTCTCGGGCCTCACGCCCTGGAAGGATACCTCCTACACGCGAACCTTTCAGACAGCGCGAGAGCACCTGCGAGAGGCAGGGGTGCCACACCCGGGAGCACGAGCCTTCCTGGTCGCGGAGCGAGCCACCGGCGCACACAGTGCGCTCCTGCTCCTCCGGCGCGCCAACGCGACCCGCGAGAAGCTCTCCGAGGATGAGCGCCGCTGGATGGGACGCATGCTCTGGCGCATCGGCAGCCGCCTCACAGAGACCTCCAGTTATCTGGAACACTCGGTGGGCCTGCTGCTGATGGACTTCGGCGCCGATGACCTGAGGGACTCCTGCGGTCAAGCGGAGGCCTCGATACGGCAGGACGAGCTGAGCGCCTCGGCCATCGCCCTCGATAAGGCAGCGCCCGGCCGGTGGCCCCTCCCCTCGCTCCAGGAAGAGCTCGAGGAGGCACGTGCACGCGACGAGAGGGCTTGGTTACTTTTTTGGTTGGGGAAGCCCACACTACTCCGGTAATCACGTTTGGGAGTTGCGTGCCGGACTCGCCGCGAGTTAGGAGTTCCCCGCGACTTCACAGCGGGAGAGTTCGATGCCGGAGCTGGTTTTCTTTCGTCGGGGCGAGGAGGTGCTGAGGGTGGGTCTGGGGCGCGAGCGCATGGTGCTCGGCCGCGGCGAGAAGAGCGACGTCGTCATCCCCGACCCCGAGGTGAGCCGCCAGCAGGTGGCCCTCGTCTTCGACGGCGAGCAGTGCACCCTGGAGGATCTGTCGGGCAAGGGCACCCTGGTGGCCGGTGCCACCATGACCAAGGGCGTGCTCGCCGACGGCGCGGACCTCGCGCTCGGCCAGTGGCGCGCCATCTTCCGCCTCCACGGCAGCGGCCAGTCCGAGGGCCCCACCGAGGTCGGCGCCCACACCGAGCTCCAGCCCCGGGAGTCCACCTCTCGCTGGCAGCCCGCCCAGGTGCGCATCAAGCACGGCGCCAATGAGACCGTCCAGAAGCTCGGCGGCGACAAGGACAGCTTCACCGTGGGCAAGGACCCGTCCTGCGATCTGGTCATCCAGGATCCCTTCATGTCCGGCCGCCACCTCAAGGTGACCCGCCGCGAGGGCCACTTCCACGTGGTGGATACCAACTCCACCAATGGCACGTGGATGGGCTCCGTGCGCGTCTACGAGGTGCTGGTGGGCCTGCCCACCACGCTGCGCCTGGGCGAGACGGAGCTCATCCTCGAGCCCGTCAGCGCGGCCCGCAAGGAGCTGTCCTTCCACGGCATCATCGGCAACGACTCGTCCGTGCGGCAGCTCACCGAGCTCATCGAGCGCGTGGCCCCCTCCTCCGCCACGGTGGCCATCCTGGGCGAGTCCGGCACCGGCAAGGAGCTGGTCGCCCGCGCCCTCCACGAGTGCTCCCAGCGCGCCGAGAAGCCCTTCATCCCCGTCAACTGCGCCGCCATCTCCAAGGAGCTCATCGAGAGCGAGCTCTTCGGCCACGAGAAGGGCTCGTTCACCGGCGCCACCAACGCGCGCAAGGGCGCCTTCGAGGAGGCCGACGGCGGCACCCTCTTCCTCGATGAGATCGGCGAGCTGCCCCTGGACCTCCAGGCCAAGTTGCTGCGCGCGCTGGAGAACGGAGAAATCAAGCGTGTGGGCGCCAGCCGTCCCGCCCACGTGGACGTGCGCGTGGTGGCCGCCACCAACCGCGACCTGCTGAGCACCGTGCGCGACGGCCGCTTCCGCGAGGACCTGTACTACCGCCTCAGCGTGGTGCCCCTGCACCTGCCCCCCCTGCGCAGCCGCAAGGGCGACATCCTCGGCCTCGCCGAGCACTTCCTGCGCATGTACTCGCCCCGCGGCCAGACGGTGCGGCTCAGCCCCGCCGCCGTGGAGCGGCTCCAGCAGCACTCGTGGCCGGGCAACATCCGCGAGCTGCGCAACGTGGTGCACCGCGCCCTGCTGCTGCGCAAGGGCGCCAACATCGAGCCCACCGACCTCACCTTCGACCAGGAGGTGAACCGGGACACGGGGGTGAGCGTGCCCGATCTGCCTCCGGGCATGACGCTCGAGCAGATGCTCCTCAAGCTGGAGCGGCAGATCGTCGAGGCCGCCCTGCGCCGCTACAACAACAACCGCGAGCGCGTGGCCCGCGAGCTGGGCGTGGCCCGCTCCACCCTTTTCAAGCGCCTCAAGGAGTGGGGCCTCACGCGCCAGGAGGAGGAGTCGGAGTAGGCGCGCGCGCGTATCCGCCGGGCTTCACGGGAAGTGAACCCCGCCCCGGTTAGATCCTTTGCGCGGTCCATTCGTTCCAGCTTCCAGACACCCGATGAGGGTGTTGAGGAGGCAGACATCATGGATGTCGCTGTCATCGCCTTACCCCCATTCGCCGAGCTGTACCGCCAGTACCGCACACGGGCACTGGCCATCGCACGCCGCATCGTGGGCGACGCGGACGAGGCGGAGGATGTGGTGCAGGACGTCTTCACCCGACTGGCCCAACGCCCCACGGGCTTCGACGGCCGCTCGTCGTGTTCCACGTGGTTGCATCGTGTGATGGTGAACAGCAGCATCAACTGGCTGCGCGCCCGCAAGCGCCGCGAGCGGTTGCAGCACGAGCACGAGCCCGAGGCTCCGGCTTCTCCCGAAGCCCAGGCCGTGGGCACCGAGATGCAGCGTCACTTCGAGGAGGCCCTGGAGAAGGTCAATGAGCAGCAGCGCCAGGTGCTCTGGCTGCGCGAGATGCGCGGCTACAGCTACCCGGAAATCGCCGCCATGCTGCGCATCCCCGAGGGCACCGTGAAGAGCGCCCTGCACCGGGGCCGGCAGCGCGCCCTCGCCGAGCTGGAGGAGCGCGGTCAACAGCCGTGAGTTTCACCCAGGGGTGCCGCGGGGTCCTGAATCCGGGCCCGCGGCACCCTCGGCTCAGTCTTCCGACTTGGAGCCGGCGAAGTGGTCTTCCTTGTCCCGGAAGAGCAGGTTGAAGCTCGTCAGCGAGCCGTAGATGCGCGTGATGTAGCTCTGCATCTCCACCTTCTCGGCGTCCGTCAGCTTCGGGTGCGCGTTGAGCTTCTGCTCCATCACCCGCAGCTTGTCGCGCACCATGACGATCTTGTGGAAGAAGGTGTCGATGGGGAGGTCCTTGCCCTGCACGTCCGCCTTGCCGGGCACCAGCTTGATCGTGCCCCCTTCCCACTTGTTGGCCAGCGGCGCCGCCCCGCCCTCGCCCACCGCCTCCCGGATCAGCTCCATCAACTCCGCGCGCGTCATGTTCAGCTCCAGCCCTTCCAGGTCCACCACTTCGTTCGGATCCCGCTCGCGCCGCCGCACCACCACCGGCCCCACGCCGCGCACCGAGCGCTCGCGCCGGGCCGTCTCCTCCGGCACGCTCGTGGCCACGCCGCGCCGCAGGAACTTGTTGCACAGCGGCGCCGAGGGCGGGAACAGCCCCCGCTCCGGCTGCAGGCGGCAGAGGCCCACCCAGCCCCGGTGATCCACCGAGTGGGCCGCCCACAGCTTGCAGTTGCCGCACACCTTCTCGTCCGGTCCGAAGACCGGCAGGGCCGGCGGCCCGCTCCCGGTCTCGTCGGCCATCAGCGGCGCTCCCCGGCCTTGGGCCCCTTGCGCACGCCCAGCTCGCGCAGCAGCCCGTCCGCGTCCTCGACCTGATCCAACAGCCACAGCACGTAGCGCACGTCCACGCTCACGTTGCGCGCCACCTCCGGGTTGTAGCCGAAGTCGTTCGCCACGTTCTCCCACACGCGGTCGAAGTTGACGCCCACGAGCTGGCCCTTGCCGTTCACCGTGGGGCTGCCCGAGTTGCCACCCGTCGTGTCCGCGTCCGCCAGGAAGTTCACCGGCACGTCCTTGAGCCGCTTGTCCATCCACGGCCCGTAACGCTTCGCCTCGGCCGCCGCGGCCACCTTCGCCGGGACGTCGAAGGGCTCCTGGCCCGTGTGCTTCTCCATCACGCCCGCCAGCGTCGTCTGCGGCGTGTAGAAGGCCCCGTCCCGAGGCGTGTAGCCCTTCACCTTCGCGAACGTCACCCGCAGCGTGCTGTTGGCGTCCGGCGCCACCGGCTTGCCCGCGTGCGCCAGCACCGCCCGACGCCACTCCGGCATCAGCCGCACGGTCGCGCCCAAGCGACGGTCACGCAGCTCGTCCAGCGCCGCCTGCTCGACCGCCAGCTCGAAGCCGAGGTCCAGCAGGGCGTCCTTGCGCGCCCGCAGCTGCGCCTCCGTCTCACCGGCCATCTTCTGCCGCTCGGCCAGGTCCAGCACCTTCGAGCCCGCGTACAGGGCGTCGATCTTCGCGGACACCTCCTTCTCCGAGTACGTACGGCCGAAGGACTTGTCGATCGCCGCGATGCGCTCGCCCTCGCCCAGGCCCTGCGCCCGACGCACCAGCGCGAGCAGCGACCGCTTGTCCGCCGGCGCGAAGAAGTTCTTCTGCTCGCGCTCCAGCCGGTCCTTCAGCCGCGGCAGCTCGCGCTCCATGAACTCGGGCTGGCGCTCGAGGTCCGGCTTCGTCCGCTCCTGAGCCAGCCGCGCCAGCGTCACCGCCAGCGAGGGGCCCTTCACCGCGCGCAGCGTGTCGAGCAGGAACTCGCGCTCGAAGGTCTTCGCCTGCTCCGAGTGCAGCGCCAGCAGCTCCGCACGGGCCTTCAGCGCCCCCGCGTACTCCGGACGCTTCTCCGCCCAGACCACCACCGCCGCCTCGGCCTCGCGCTGCTTCTCCACGATGTGCCCGCGCTTGAGCCCCGCGAGCTGCCCGCCCGCGTTCTTGTGGCGGTTGTGCATGGCCTTCAGGTTCGAGGCCACGAGAATCTTGCCCGCCGGATCCTTCTCGCCCTCCTCGTCGAGGATGCGGATGAGCTCGCCGTACACGTCGACGACGCGCGGGTAGTAGCGCGCCTGGCGCTCGGCCATGTCGTCGGCCAGCAGCGCGCGGAAGGTGGTGCCCGGGTAGCCGAGCACCATCACGAAGTCGTCCGGCTTCACGCCCTCGGTGGCCAGGGGGAAGAAGAACTCGGCCTTGTAGGGCACGTTCTGCGCGCTGTACTGCGCCGCCGTGCCGTCCGGGGCCGTATAGGCGCGGATGATGGAGAAGTCACCGGTGTGGCGCGGCCACATCCAGTTGTCCTCCTCGCCGCCGTACTCGCCCACCGCGCGCGGCGGCGCGTACACCAGCCGCACGTCCGCCAGCTCCACCGAGTCGATCAGCACGAACTGCAGCCCGTCGTCGAAGCCCGCCACCCGGCAGCGCGTGGCCGGGCGCTTCTCGCACTCGGCGACCAGCTCCTTGCTCTTGCGCTCCAGCGCCTTCTGCCGCGCGAGGTCGTCCGCCCCCGCCGGCACCGCCGCCATCATCTCCTTCGTCACGTCCGTGAAGCGGCGCGGCACCTGCACGCGCGCGCCCTTGCCCGGCAGCTCCTCCTCGCGGCCCTTCGCCAGGTAGCCCTGGGTGATGAGGTCGCGCGCGGGCGAGCTGTGCTCCTGGATGATGGGGAAGGCACAGTGGTGGTTGGTGATGATCAGGCCCGACTCGGAGATGAAGGCGCCCGTGCAGCCGCCCACGTTCACCGCGCCCGCCAGCAGGCCCGTGCCCCGCTTCGGATCCCAGAGCCGCGTCGGCGGCACCTGTAGACCCTGGGCCTTGAGCCACGCCGGATCGAGTTCGAGGACCTGCTGGGGGGTCCACTTCCCCTCCCCGGCCAGCGCCGGGGCGGCCAGGAGCGACAGGAACAGGAGCGTCTTCTTCATGTTGCTCCCCTCCCTATCTCGTCTCGGCTCCGCTGGCGATGGTCTCGGACGGGGCGAGGGGGCGTGACGCGGTTGCTCGCTGTCCGGACGGGCTGGAGGGCCCGGGAAGGCTCGCGGAAGAAGCCACCTCCAGGCGTGTTGTGGGCCCCGCATGCAGACCTCGAGCGGCGCAAAGCTGGACTTCGGCCGGGTGGCCCTTCTCCTCGTGTTCCTGGGCGTGGGTGGGTTCTTCTGGGACTCGCCCGCCCTCTGGCCCCTGAAGGTGCTGGTGGTGATGATCCACGAGAGTGGACACGCCCTCGCCACCCTGCTCGCCGGTGGCGCGGTGGACCGCATCACCCTCGCCGCCCATGAGTCCGGGGCCTGTCTCTCCCGCCTGCCCGCCACGCACTTCGCCCAGGTGGCCGTCTACTCCGCCGGCTACGTGGGCAGCGCGCTCGCCGGGGCCTTCCTGTTGCTCGCCACCTTCCGCTTCCGGCTGCGCCGCCTCGTGCTCGTCGCCGCGTCCGTGGGCCTCGCCGTCATGGGCGTGCTCTACGCGGGCGACGGCTTCACCCTCGCCTTCTGCCTGGGCACCGCGCTCGCGCTGGGGCTCGCGGCGAAGTACCTCCCGGATGGCGGCGTGGACATGGTCAACCTCTTCCTGTCCGCCTTCACCGCCCTCTACGTGGCGTTCGATCTGCGCTCGGCCCTGGGGCACGGCGCCGCCGCCCACTCCGTCAGCGACGCTTCCCTGCTCGCCAACCTCACCCCCGTGCCCTCCTGGGCCTGGGCCGCGATCTGGTCGTTCGTCTCGCTCGCGCTGCTCGGCCTCTTCGCCCGCTGGTCCCTGCGCGCCGCGCGTCCCGAGGGCCTCGGCTCCTCGCTGCTCTCCGGCCGCCGTTAGGCCTCAACGCCGCGGGCGCATCCGGTAGGCCACGAACGAGGCCACGTCCGGGAAGGCGAAGTACGGGTTGTCGTGGCGCACGTCCGCCATGGGCGCCACCGGCACGTTCGCGTAGTCGTGCCCCGGGAAGAGCCGCGTGCTGTCCGGCACCTTCAGCAGCACCTGGGACAGCGAGCGGTACATGGCCTCCGGGTCTCCCCCCGGCATGTCGCACCGGCCGCAGCCATTGATGAACACGGTATCGCCCGACACCAGCGCGTCCTGCGCCAGCAGGCAGTGCGAGCCCGGCGTGTGCCCCGGGGTGTGCAGCGCCTGGAAGCTCCGCCCGCCCACCGTGAGCACGTCGCCCGGCCCCATTGGACGCAGTGCGCCAGAGGCCAGCTCGCGCAGGTTGGAGGAGAAGTCCACCTCGGCGCGCTGGGCGTACACCGGCACGTCATGCGCCTTCAGCAGCTCCGGCAGGCCGTTGATGTGGTCCCCGTGGCAGTGCGAGACGAAGGCGCCCACCAGGCGCTTGCCATCCTGGACGAGGGCCGCCTCGATGGCGGGCACGTCCCACGCCGGGTCCACCACCAGCACCTCGTCCGAGTCCTTCGGGCCCACCAGGTACACGAAGTTGTCCATCGACCCGAGCTTCAACTGGCGCACGTACAGCGCTTCCATTGGCATCCTCCGGGGCGGGCTCGAGCCCCATGGTGTCCGGGCCCACTCTACGTGCCACACTCGGATGAGGGGGCACGCTCTTGAGATGGAACACCGCTTCGCATTTGAATGTGGATCCTTCCCCCGCCCGAGGAGCCCCCCGCTTGAGGACACCGCTGCTCTCCCTGGCCCTCTCCCTGCTCGCCACGAGTGCCCTGGCCAAGGACCGGCCCACCCTCCACTACAAGCCCGGCATGGACGAGGAGCGCCCCGTGGTGGTCGAGGCGGTGGTGGGCCCCCAGGGCAGCGACTACGCCCTGCGGCTGCGCTTCCAGAAACCCCCCTTCGGTCAGGAGTGCGGCAACCGCTGTGCGAACGCCACCGTGCTGCTCGACACGGACGCCAGCGCCCTGTCGGGCCTCAAGCTCCCCGGCAAGGCCGCCGAGAACGGCGCGGACCTGGTCCTCATCATCCAGGGCGCCCGGGACATCAATGACTCGAGCGCGGACCACTACCTGCGCGTGAAGGTGCGGCGGCTGACGGACTCGACGCGCACCGTGGACGAGGGCGAGCTCGTCACCGACCTGGACCACCGGCGCGACTCCGACCGCATCCACATCGAGGGCAACACCGTCTACCTGCTCATCGACGCGGGCAACGACCTGCCCTCGGGCCGCAAGGTGCGCGTCATCTACCACCCGCCCGGCGCCAAGGCGCTCCAGGGCACCGTCCCCGGCCTGCTCAGCGGGAGTGCGAGCAACAGCAAGGTGATGCTCTTCCGCCGGGGCACGTGGGGGAAGGCGCGCGAGGGCGGCCAGCGCGTCGGCTCGGAGAGCAAGTAGACACACGCTCCCCTGGTTGCCCCAGGTCCTGGCAGCTCAATGGACTCCACAGGTCGTGTCAGACCCCTGAGGCAGGATGCGTTCATGGCCCTCCCCCCGGGCCCATGACCCACCCCCCGTGCGCCCCTGCTCCCACCGGCCGTCCCGGTCCCAACCCAGGCAGGCAAGCGCGCAGCCCCCACTTCCGAGGCCTCGTTTCATGGCTTTTCGTGGCCCCAATCACTGAACATGTGTATAGCTACCCCACCCCCGAGGCGTTGCAACCCCTCGAATTTGTTCCCTTTGACGGATGGCCGTGGTAGTCCCGCCGGTTCATCACTTGCTGGCCCGGGCACGGAGTGCGCGAGCCGCGCCCCGCGTTCCATTGGGATACGGAACCTCCTGACCTGAACACATGAGCATGCTCGCACAAGCGGAAAACAAGTCGCGGAAGAAGCAGGGGCCCCCGGGTGGCGGCGGTGATGGTGCCGCGGCCGCGGGTGGTGGCGGCGGGGGTTCCACGCCCGCCCCTCTCGCCGACGAGGCCCGCCGGCGCTACCTCAACTACGCCCTGTCCGTCATCACCGCGCGCGCCCTGCCGGACGTGCGCGACGGCCTCAAGCCCGTTCAGCGCCGCATCCTCTACGGCATGTGGAACGACCTGAACCTCACGCACGACGCCAAGTACAAGAAGTGCGCCCAGGTCGTCGGCGCCATCATGGGCCCCTACCACCCGCACGGCGACACCGCCATCTACGACGCCCTGGTGCGCATGGCGCAGGACTTCTCCCTGCGCTACCCGCTCGTGGACGGCCACGGCAACTTCGGCTCGCTCGATGGCGACGCCGCCGCCGCCTACCGTTACACCGAGTGCCGCCTGGAGAAGCTCTCCGACGAGCTGCTCAACGAGCTGAGCCAGAAGACGGTCGACTACCGGCCCAACTACGACGGCACGCGCACCGAGCCCATCGTCCTGCCCGCCCGCGTCCCGCACCTGCTGATGAACGGCACCACGGGCATCGCCGTGGGCATGGCCACCAACATCCCGCCCCACCACCTGGGCGAGCTGTGCGACGCCCTCTCCGCCCTCATCGAGGACTCCAACCTCACCGTCAAGCAGCTGCTCAAGTGGGTCAAGGGCCCGGACTTCCCCACCGGCGGAGAGATCCTCAACTCCCAGAAGGAGCTGCAGGACATCTACGAGTCCGGCCAGGGCAGCGTGCGCCTGCGCGGCGAGTACGAGCTCGAGGAGCTCAAGCGCGGCGGCCAGCAGATCGTCATCACCTCCATCCCCTACACGGTCAACAAGTCCACGCTGGTGGCCAAGTTCGGGGAGATCGTCCGCGAGCGCAAGCTGCCGCTCATCGTGGACGTGCGCGATGAGTCCACCAAGGACGTGCGCATCGTGCTGGAGCTCAAGAAGGACGCCAGCCACGAGCTGGCCATGGCGTACCTCTACAAGAACACGCCCCTCCAGACGAACTTCAACGTCAACCTCACCTGCCTCGTGCCCAACCCGGAGAATCCCGAGGTCGGCACCCCCAAGCGCCTGGGGCTCAAGGAGATCCTCCAGTACTTCCTGGACTTCCGCCTGGAGGTCATCAAGCGGCGCATCCAGTACCAGCTCGACGAGCTGAAGAAGCGCGTCCACATCCTCGAGGGCTTCGAGAAGGTCTACGACGCCCTGGACGAGATGATCCGCATCATCCGCGCCTCCGAGGGCAAGGCGGACGCCGCCAAGAAGCTGATCGCCCGCTTCAAGCTGGATGAGATCCAGGTCGACGCCATCCTGGAGATGAAGCTCTACAAGCTGGCCCGCCTGGAGATCCTGGTGGTCCAGGAGGAGCTCAAGGAGAAGCGCAAGAAGATCAAGGAGCTGGAGACGCTGCTCAAGAGCAACACGCGCCTGTGGGGCACGGTGAAGGACGAGCTGGCCGAGGTGAAGGCCGCCTACGGCCTGGGCAAGCGCCGCAGCAAGGTGAGCCGCGGCGGCGCCGAGGAGATGACGTTCGACGCCGAGGCCCTCATCGCCGACGAGGACGCCCACGTCGTCATCACCCGCGACGGGTGGGTCAAGCGCGTGCGCGAGGTGAAGGACCCCTCCTCCACCCGCCTGCGCGAGGGCGACGCGGTGATGACGGTGCTCGCCGGCAGCCTCAAGGCGAACCTGGTGCTCTTCAGCAACTTCGGCACCGCCTACGTCACGCGCTTCAACGACGTACCCGCCTCCACGGGCTACGGCGATCCGGTGCAGAAGCTCTTCAAGTTCGACGACGGCGAGCGGATTGTCGGCGCCATGTCGCTCGACGGCCGCCTGCTGCGCCCCGAGAAGCTGCTGGGCATCACCAAACAGGGCCACGGCATGCGCTTCCCGCTCGCCCCGCACCTGGAGATCTCCACCCGCGCCGGCCGCCGCTACGCGAAGACGGGCGAGGGCGATGAGATCGTCGGCGTGCAGCCGGTGGAGGACAAGGACCTGGTGGCCGTGCTCACCGAGCGCACCGCGGCCCTGGTGTGCAAGGTGGCGGAGATCAACGAGCTGGCCGGCCCGGGCAAGGGCGTGAGCGTCATGAAGGTGGAGGACGGGGACCGGGTGGTGGACTTCCTCGTCACCTACCCGAGCAACAAGGAGGCGGGCATCACCTTCGAGACGCAGAAGGGCCGCAAGCTCACCCTGCACCCGGCGCGTTACGGGGTGACGGGCCGCGGCGGCAAGGGCCACGAGATGTCGCGCAAGGACGTGGTGAAGGAGGTGCAGCGCGCGCCTCTGTACATCCCGCTGCCGGAGCAGAAGAAGGAGTAGCCTGTCATGGCGACGACGACCAAGAAGACGACCTATACCGGCGCGGACATCCAGGTCCTCGAGGGCCTGGAGCCCGTCCGCAAGCGCCCGGCGATGTACATCGGCGGCACCGACGGCACGGGCTATCACCACCTGCTGTGGGAGATCCTCGACAACTCGGTGGACGAGGTCATCAACGGCTACGCCTCCACCGTGGAAGTCGTTCTCCACAAGGACGGCCGCACCGTGACGGTGGTGGACGATGGGCGAGGCATCCCCATCGACATCATGCCCAAGTTCAAGAAGCCGGCGGTGGAGATCATCCTCACCACGCTGCACGCGGGCGGTAAGTTCGAGCAGGGCAACTACGTCCACTCGGGCGGTCTGCACGGCGTGGGCAGCTCCGTGGTGAACGCGCTCACGCGCAAGCTCGTCGTGGAGATCAAGCGCGACGGCAAGCGCCACGTGCAGACGTACAGCAAGGGCAAGCCCACCAGCACACTCAAGGTGGAAGGGCCCGCGCGCGGCACCGGCACGTCCACGACGTTCGAGCCGGATCCGGAGATCTTCGGCGAGAAGCTGAAGTTCGACGCGAAGCTCATCCGCGAGCGGCTCGAGGCGAAGAGCTACCTCCACAAGGGCATGACCGTCATCTGGAAGGACGAGACGGCCCACCCGCACGTGAAGGAGGAGTTCAAGCACGACGGCGGCATCGCCGAGTACCTCACCAGGGTGGTGGGCGAGCGCGGCAAGCCGGTGGTGCCCTCGGGCAGCACGGCCGTCTTCTACCACGCGCGTGACAACGGGGTGCGCCTGGAGGCCGCGCTGGTGTGGACGGAGGCCACGGACGAGCACATCCGCTCGTACGTCAACGGCATCCCCACGCCCCTGGGCGGCACGCACGAGGCCGGCCTGCGCAGCGCGGTGGTGAAGGCGGTGCGCAACTACATCGAGACGCACGACCTCACCTTCAAGGGCGTCACGCTCACCGCGGAGGACATCCGCGAGGGCATGACGGCCATCCTCTCCACGTACGTGGTGGAGCCGCAGTTCCAGGGCCAGACGAAGGGGCGCCTCAACAACCCGGAGACGAGTGCCCAGGTGGACGGCGTCATCCGGCCCGCGCTGGAGAAGTGGCTCAACGACAACAAGTCCATCGCCGAGTCGGTGGTGGCCCGCATCGTCCTGGCCGCCCGCGCCCGCGAGGCCAGCCGCGCCGCCTCCCAGGCCATCAGCCGCAAGACGGCCGTCAGCCACCGGCTCAACCTGCCGGGCAAGCTGGCGGACTGCTCCTCCACGGACCCCCTCACGAGCGAGCTCTTCCTCGTCGAGGGTGACTCGGCAGGTGGTTCCGCCAAGCAGGGCCGGGACCGGCGCACCCAGGCGGTGTTGCCGCTGCGCGGCAAGGTGCTCAACGCCGAGCAGGCCTCCACCGACAAGGTGGTGGGCAACAAGGAGCTCACGGACATCGTCAGCGCCCTGGGCTGCGGCATCGGCACCGACTTCGACATCACCAAGCTGCGCTACGGCCGCGTCTTCCTGATGATGGACGCCGACAGCGACGGCAACCACATCGCCACGCTGCTGCTCACCTTCTTCTACCGGCACCTGCGCCCGCTCATCGAGCAGGGCCACATCTACCTCGCCCAGCCGCCCCTCTTCCGGGTGGACATCGGCAAGGAGACGTACTGGGCGCTCGACGAGGTCCACCGCGACCGCATCATCCGCGAGAAGGTCAAGGGCAACGCCAAGCCCAGCGTCATGCGCTTCAAGGGTCTGGGCGAGATGACGCCGGACGAGCTGAAGGAAACCACGCTCGACCCCAAGCTGCGCCAGAGCCTGCAGGTCACCATCGACAACCCGCTGCTGACGGATCAGGTCATCAATGACCTGATGGGCCGGGACGTGAGCGCGCGCTTCAAGTTCATCATGGAGAGCGCCAACGAGGTGGACGAGCTGGACGTGTAGCACCCGGCCAGGGGGCGAGGCTCCGGGCGCTCCCGGAACCGCCCCCTGGCGCCTCTGGCGGGAGATGGGGCGCGATTGGTAGCCTGTCGGGCCATGAAAGCCCTCGCGCTCCTCCTGCTCCCCGCCCTCGCGCTGGCGGCCCCGCCCTCCGGGCCCCGGCGGATCGGCGCACTCCTCGTGCCCATGGATCCCACGGCCGAGGCCAGCGGTCCCAAGATGGAGAGCTACATGAACGAGACCCTGGTCCAGTACCAGGGCTACACGCTGCGCAAGGCCGAGGACATCTTCGGCCTGCCAGCGGATGACGAGGCCCTCGTCGCGCTCAAGCGCGGCAAGCAGGGCTTCGAGGAGAGCCTCTCCTCCTTCGAGAAGAAGAACTACGAGGACGCCGAGCTCAAGATTCGCGCCACGCTCAAGGAGCTGGCGAAGGCCCCCGCCGCGATGACGGCCTCGTGCAACCCGCTGTGCGACGCCACCGCCCTCTACGCCGCGCTGATGCTCCAGCGCGGAGACACGGAGGAGGCGAAGCTGGCGCTGCTCGACTTGCTGGCGCTCAACCCCACCTTCGAGCTGGACACCAAGCGCTACAGCCGCGACTTCATCGCGCTGAAGCTGCAGGTGGCCACGGGCGTCAACGCGGCGCTGCGCGGCGGGGCCACGGTGAAGAGCCGCCCGGCCGGCGCGCGCGTCTACATCGACAACGAGTTCAAGGGCTATACCCCGGTGACGGTGCCGACGCTGCCCGTGGGCAAGCACCTGCTGCGCCTGGAGCGCCCCGGCTTCCGCGTCTACGGACAGGTGCTCGAGGTGAGCCCCGAGGACGCGGAGGCGAGCACCGCGCTGCAGCCCACCGACGACTACAAGGCCTTCGACGCCCGGCTGGACACCGTGGCCTCCGAGGTGATGCGCGCCAACCTCGCCAGCAGCCCCGCGGTGGCCAGCCTGGGCAAGGCGCTCGGACTGGAGCGCGGCCTGGTGGGCACGGTGCGCGACCTGCCGGACAGCAACACCACCGAGCTGGTGCTCGGCTTCTACGACATGGGCAGCGGCAAGCGGCTGGGCGTCAAGCGCGTGGTGCTCCAGGGCGACGAGTTCGGCCAGCTCAAGTCGGAGATGGGCCGCCTGGTCAATCACCTGCTGAACAATGCCGATGGTGGCGCGGAGAAGAAGGTGAAGTCGTCGGATCCGCTGGAGAACTCCCACGGCATGGACGAGTGGAACGGCGAGGATCAGGGCGGCAAGCGGCGCACCCAGGAGAAGAAGTCCAAAAAGGGAGATCCGCTGGACGGAGTGAACGGTACCGAAGATTGGTGACGCGCGGCGCTTGTACGCCGGAAGGTGACGCCTAGAGTCGGAGGGCCCATATGCGTGCCCTCCCACTGCTGCTGCTGCTCCCCGGCCTCGCGCTCGCCCAGACAGGGCTCATCGTCCAGCCCGCCACGCCGCCTCGGGGGGTGACGCTGCCCCCCACCTCGGCCGCGCTGGTGGACGAGGCCACCGCCCTCTCCGTCAACCCCGCCGGCCTGCGCTTCATCGGCCCCGGCCAGCTCTTCTACCTGCACGAGCGCAACCTCGCGCGAGACCAGGTGGGCGACGGGCTCTTCCTGGGCGCCTCGCTGCCCTTCGGCCTGGGCGCCGGCTTCAGCATGGAGTGGATGCGCGGGCAGGGGTTGCCGGACTACCGCAAGACGTCGCTCGGGCTGGCGCTCGGCTCGGGGAGGCTGTCGCTGGGTGTCGGCTACCACAACCTGTCCTCGGACGATGGGGACCTGGACAGGCTCTCCGGCTACGACCTGGGCCTCACCCTGCGCCCCTCGCGCTACCTCTCGGTGGGCGCGGTGGTGCGGGACGTGAACCAGCCCCACTCGGGGGCCTTCACCCTGACCCGCGGCTACAACCTCGCCGTGGGCGTGCGCCCCTTCGGCGAGCGCCTCACCCTGGCGGCGGACTACCTCGCCACCGAGGGCCACTGGGACGAGGGGCGCCTCACGTACACGGTGCTCGGCACCGTGGTGCCCGGCCTCGGCCTGGGCGCGGGCCTGTCGCATGGGCTCGGTGCCGACAGCGCCCTGGCGCTGCAGTTCTCCGTCACGTTGGACAGCTCCCACTTCGGCCTCACCTACGCGGGTGGCGGCGCCGAGGGCGGCGGGTCGGACCACGTCCTGGCGGTGCGCCTCTCCGGGCAGAAGTACCCGGGCCTGCGGCTCGGCGGCGGCTCGGTGGCGCTGTTGGATTTGGATGACCGGCTGGTGGAGCGCGGGGGGCTCGGCGCGTCGCTGCTCGGCGTCTCCGGGTCCGACCCGTACCTGCGGCTGCTGCGGTGGCTGGACGACGCCACGAAGGATCCGCGCCTCAAGGGCGTGCTGCTGAAGGTGTCGGACCTGCCGGGCGTGGACTGGGCCAAGGCGGACGAGCTGCGCCTGGCCCTCCTGCGCATGCGCTCGGCCGGCAAGCGGGTGATGGCGGTGCTCTACAACGTGGACGACCGGGGCTACTTCGTGGCCTCGGCGGCGGACGAGGTGTACGCGCTGCCCTCGTCCTCGCTGCTCGTCAACGGCCTGTCGGAGACCGTCACGTACCTGGGCGGGACGATGGAGAAGCTGGGCGTCACCTGGGACGTGGCGCGCGTGGGCCAGTACAAGACGGCCCCCGAGCAGCTCACCCGCCACGACCTGAGCCCCGCGCAGCGCGAGACGGTCGAGGCCTACCTGGACGCGCAGACGGCCTACGACATCGAGGCGGTGACGAAGGCGCGCCGCATCACCCCCGAGCGGCTGCGCGAGGCGTGGAGCGCGGGCATCCTCACCTCCACCCAGGCGCAGAAGCTGGGGCTGGTGGACGGGGTGCTCGTGCCCGAGGAGCTGGACGCCAAGCTCAAGGCCCTGGCCCCCGGGGCGGGCTATGATCCGTACTACGCGCCGCACGACGAGCGGGAGGCGCGCTGGACCGGGCGCCGCCGCATCGCCGTGGTGCCGGTGATGGGCAACATCGCCGGGGGCAAGAGCCGCAAGTCGCCGCTCGGAGGCGAGGCCGTGGCAGGCGCCGAGACGGTGGCGCTCGCCCTGGAGCGGGCGCAGAACGACCCCTCCGTGGTGGCCATCGTGGTGCGGGTGGACTCGGGCGGAGGCGACGTGCTGGCCTCGGAGCTGATGTACCGCGCCGTGCTGGAGGCCAAGAAGCACAAGCCCGTCATCGCCTCCATGGGGGACGTGGCGGCCTCGGGCGGCTACTACGCGGCCATGGGCGCCGACGAGGTCTGGGCCTCGCCCACCACCATCACGGGCAGCATCGGCGTCTTCTACATCAAGCCCGCGCTGCGCGGCCTGCTCGGCGACAAGCTGGGGGTGAACCAGGAGGTCATCACCCGAGAGCCCATGGCCAACCTGCTCAACATGTGGAAGCCCTGGACGGAGGCGGAGCAGAAGACGGTGCAGGCCTGGGTGGACGCGTCCTACGACGAATTCATCACCCAGGTGGCCGCGTCGCGGAAGCTGGACAAGGCGAAGGTGGACAGCGTGGCGCGCGGGCGGGTGTGGGCGGGCGCGGCGGCGAAGGAGCGCGGGCTGGTGGATTCGCTGGGCGGGTTCACGGACGCCCTCGCGGCGGCGCGCAAGCGGGCCGGGGTGCCCCCCCAGGAAGAGCTGGAGTTCTCCGTGTATGGCGAGCCGCGCGGCCTGTTCTCCTCGATGGGCGGAGAGCCGGGGGTGGACGCCGGGCTGCTCACCGTGCAGCCGGAGCTTCCCCCGGGCCTGAAGGCGCTCGTCCGCGAATCCGGCCTGGAGTCCGCGTGGATGCTGGAGCCGGGCCTGAAGGCCGTTCAGCCCTTCACGCTGAGTGTCCGCTGAGTCAAGGGGAGGACACCGGAAGACGAAATTCTCCAGGCTTCCGGCGTGTCCTCTGTTAAAGTTGTCAGGCGCTTTCCGGTTGGCCTCAGGGGCCACCGGGACGCTCCAGGAGCCGGCGGTTCGGTCGGCGGGGGGCTCGCCCATAGAGCGGCCTTCCCGAGGACCCCGCGGCGGGCTTCTGTCCCACAGACCGCTGAACCTCGTGCGCCTCCCGCCGGGGAACCCCTCCCAGGGGACGCGCCGAATCCCGTAGACACATGAGCGAAACCGATAATCGCGATCCCCGAGACCTCCCCTCCCCCATGGCCGCGCGCGCCGAGTCGCCGCCGGACCTGGACGAAGGCGATGACGAGGGCGACGAGGGCCCCGACGACGGCGAAGGCGCCGCGCCGGGACAGCCCGCGGGAGCCCCTGGACAGGGTGGAGGCCGCCGCCGCCGCCGCCGCCGCCGCCGCCGGGGCGCACAGGTGCACTTCACCCCCGAGGGACAGGCCTACCGCCTGGTGCCCGGTCCGGACGGCCAGCAGCAGCAGGTGTTCCTCACGCCGCAGGAGCTGCAGCAGCACCAGCAGCGTCAGGCCCAGCAGCAACCACAGCCACAGCCTCAGCAACAGCCACAGCACCCGGGCGGTGGGCATCCGCACGCGCACCAGGGCGGGCAGCAGCGGCAGCAGCGCGAGGCCCCGCAGCCCTCGCTGGCCCCGGTGGAGGGCGTGCTCGACACCGAGGCCAAGGGCCCCAACGCCTTCCTGCGCCAGCTCAAGCGCAACCTGCTGCCCTCGCCGGATGACGCGGAGATTCCGAAGAACCTGGTGCAGAAGCTCCGGCTGCGCCCCGGCCAGTACCTCAACGCCCTGGCGCAGATGAAGGGCCAGAAGGGCATCATCCAGCGCGTGGAGCAGGCGGACGGCCTCTCGCTCGAGCAGATGGGCCGCCTGCCCCACTTCGCGGACCTCACGTCCGTGGACCCCGTGGAGCGGATCAAACTGGAGAACGGCCACCGCGAGCTGGTGACGCGGGTGTTGGACCTGATTGCCCCCATCGGCAAGGGCCAGCGCGCGCTCATCGTGGCGCCGCCCAAGACGGGCAAGACCATCATGCTCCAGCGCATTGCGCAGGCGGTGGTGGCCAACCACCCGGAAGTCCACCTCATGGTGCTGCTCATCGACGAGCGCCCCGAGGAAGTGACGGACATGCGCCGCAGCATCAAGGCCGAGGTGCTGGCCTCGAGCTCGGACCGGCCCACGGGCGACCACCTCAAGATCGCCGAGCTGGCGCTGGAGCGCGCCCGCCGGCTGGTGGAGAGCGGCAAGGACGTGGTCATCCTCCTGGACTCCATCACCCGGCTGGCGCGCGCCTACAACAAGGAAGTGGACAACTCGGGACGCACGCTGTCGGGCGGCGTGGACAGCCGCGCGCTGGAGCGGCCCAAGCGCATCTTCGGCGCGGCGCGAGCCACCGAGGAGGCCGGCAGCCTCACCATCGTGGGCACGGCGCTCATCGACACGGGCAGCCGCATGGACGAGGTCATCTTCGAGGAGTTCAAGGGCACCGGTAACTCCGAGGTGACGCTGGACCGGTTCCTGGCGGAGAAGCGCATCTTCCCGGCCATCAACATCGGCCAGTCGGGCACGCGCAAGGAGGAGAAGCTCTTCACCCACAAGGAGTACGAGAAGGTGAAGAAGATGCGCCAGATGCTCTTCTCGGTGAAGCCGGTGGAAGCCATGGAGGCGCTGGTGAAGCGGCTCAGCCGGTACACCTACAACGACGAGTTCCTCGAGGAGCTGTGAGCGCCTGAAGCGCGCCACCGCGCCACGAGCAACACCCGAGGGCCCGCCCTCCGCCAGCAGCACGGCGGGGCGGGCCCTTCGTCTTTCTTTGGGATAGCGTCCCCCCAAGAGAAAGGACCCCCACCATGCCCATGCAGCGCGTTGGAGAGCTCGAGGTGCACTACCGGGAGCGCGGCCAGGGAACGCCCGCGATCCTCATTCATGGCAACTGGACCACGAGCCTGTGGTGGCAGCCGACCCTGGAGCTGCTGCCCCCGGGCCTGCGCGCCATCGCGTACGACGTGCGCGGCCGCGGGAAGACGCAGGGCCCCGCCCTCCCCCAGGCCATGCCCACGCTCGCCGAGGACCTCCTCGGCCTACTGGACTCCCTGGGCATCATCCGGGCGCACCTGCTCGGCCATTCGCTCGGCAGTGCCATCGCGATGCAGCTCGCGCTCGACCACCCCGAGCGCGTGCACACCCTCGCCCTGCTGGCACCGGCCTGGGTGGATGGCATGCCCGCGGCCTACAACCTCCCGTCGCACCAGCTCTCCGTCCATGACAGCCGCGACTATTACGCCGGCGCCCTGCGCGGCATGGCCCCGGGCGCCCCGGACGATGCGCTGTGGCAGCAACTGCTCGACGAGGGCCACCAGCAGCGCCGCGAGGCCTCGCTCGCCACGATCCAGGCGCTCGTGGACTGGGCCCCCGGCGAGCGCCTCGAGGCCCTGCACGGCATTCCCTCGCTGGTGGTGAGCGGCGAGAAGGACATGCTCTCCACCGTGGAGATGGGCCAGCGGTGCGCCAGCCTCCTCGGAGCGCGCCACCTGGTGATGAAGGGCGTGGGCCATTCGCCCAACCTGGAGACGCCGCGCGACTTCCTCGCGAAGTGGAAGGAGTTCCTCGAGGAGCGCTGAGCGGCGGGACGAGACACAGCCGCCAGCGGACGATGAACTGTCCGCTGGCGGCTCGGGTCCACCACGTGCCCTGCCAGGGGCTTCTACACGTAGTACCGGGGCGGATTGCAGCTGCGACCACCACGAACGTTCGTCTTGACCTTCATGTGTCTGCTCCTGGTTTTGTACTGCGTTCACCCAGAATGAGTGCGGGTCAGGCGTTCGTGATTCCAATCCGAGTCATCTCCACCGTGTTTTCCACGGTGATTCCCAGCTCCTCGCGGAGCACGTCGAGCAGATAGGGCAGATTGCGGATGATGCCGGCGCGCACCACATGATGGAGCGCGAGATCCGCGCCGGAGAACCTCCGGGCCGGGTGGGGGCGCTGGAGCAACGCATTGACCTGGCGCTGAACGGTTTCGATGGCGCCAAGCACTGAGCGCTCGATGGCCAGGAGCTCCGCGACGGCATCCGCCACCGTATCGAGCGCGTCCCTCCGGGCTCCCGAGGACGAGCCCGCGCTCGAGCGGATCAGCTCCCGGAGCCGCGGGCGGGCCTTCGCATCCACCTCGTCCCCCACAGGGGTGAAGGCGTCCCGCATGAGACGCAGCTCCTCCTCCCGGAAACCCCTCACGCCTCGCTGAGCGTGCTCGTAGATCTCGGCACGGCGGGCCTCGAGCCAGTCCCGGTACTCGGGCACATGAAAGCCAAGCTCCACGAGGAGCTCCCAGTCGCGCTCGACATGGGCGCGCAGCCGGTCCAGGACGCCCCCCGGCTCATCCTCCACCTCGAGCAGCGCCCCGCGCATCACCTGGTAGACGTGGGCCATGCGGCTCCACAGGTTGAACTGGAGGACATAGAGCTGGAGCCCCAGCAGCCCGTAATCCACCGCCGCGGGGATTTCGGCCTCCCACTCCGCGGGCCCGGGAGCACCCGCCACGGGCCTGCCCTCCAGCAGCGTCGCCAGGAACTCCTCGATCAGATGCGGAGGACCGGCGCAAACACCCCGGGTCAACAGGAGCAGGTTGGTCCGTTCCGCGATGCCGTGCACCTCGGCCGCCGTCATGGGCGAGTCGTACGTCATCCCCTGCTCCGGATCGGTGAGCAGGGAGGACATCACCATCCGCACGCCGTCCGTCACCCGGAACATGGAGGACAGCACGGGATCCAGCGCACCGTTGGGGACGGGCTCGTGGCCCCGCATCAGCAACAGGGTCGGCAGGGCCAGCACGGAGCAGCCCATGGCCTGGAGATCCCCGACCCGCCAGCTCCCATCCGGGAGCAGGCAATGACGGCGCAGGAACTCCTCGCGAACCGCGAGCGTCCCCTGCAACACGGGCTTCCAGTGCCGCGTCATCGACCGGAGCGCCGTCACGTTCATCATCGCATCGTCCCGATAACGGCTGCCCGGGTAGGGGCACGGGCGCCACTCCGTCGGAAGCTTCATGCGCATGGCCTCCGGGAAGACGTTCATCTCCCCGACGTGGCGTCCCTCCGCGTCGAGCGCCGGGTGTGCGAGGCGATGCAGTGGGATCACCGCCTCGAGGAAACCCAGCTCCAGCGGCCGCCCCGTCAAACGCTCCATGACCCTCGGGCAGTCCGGGTTCCACCACAGGGGCTCGGTGGGCGCCTTCCGCCGGGCCTCGGCCTCCAGGAATCTCCGATGCTGCTCACTCTCGGCGGGAGGAGGCCGCGGGGGCTCGCGCGAGAGGATGTCCTCGGTCAACAGGGTCTCGAGCAGCTCCCTCACGCGCTCCCAGGGATAGGGCTCGCCCGAGCTCCAGGTGGTGGCGCTGCCCGCCATGAAGTGGTCCTGTTTGATCAGCGTCTCGCCGAAGGAGAACAGCTCCGGCTCATCGAACGAGAGCTCCCGGATGCCGAAGAAGAGGTGCAGCTCCCGGGTACCCTCGGGGGTGGTCTCGTACTCGCTCCTGAAGCGGCGCCGCATGGGCAGGTACAGCGTCTCATGGGGATCAACGGGCACGGCTTCCTGATGCATGAATGACTCCTCGGAGCAGGCCCGGGAGGCTCAGGCGCGGAGGGGCTGCTCCAGACGGTGGGGGGTCCTCCTCTGGACTGAGCCCGGGCGCGGCCTTGTGATTCGCCCCTCCCGAAGGGCCGCTGGGAGGCCATGCGGCCCACAAGGGGCACACCCCCGCCCTGGCCCCTGCCTGCTGAGCGGTGAGGCAAGGACCCGGACGGTTCCGGCCCTCACTCCGCTTGCACTGCCGTCACGGCGCGCTACGCCCTCCGGGGCACGTCGCGTCGGGGGGAGGCTCCCGGCGCGATTTTCCCGCAACTGGTCCGATGGTCGGACCAGTCGGGACGAAACTCGGCCGGAAGGTGCCTCGTTCCTGGCTCAGGCCACGCGGTCGATCAACTCCGTCACCAACGTCTGCGTCCCGGTGAGGGCCGAGGGCTCCTTCCGGGGCCGCTGCACCTCCACCACGGAGCCGTTGGCCTCCCACCAGAGCTCGGCGTCCACGTCCCTCCACCTGCCCGCGTCCGCACAGGCATCCAGCGCCGCGCGCAGCGCCTGGGCCGTGGCGTACCGGTCCTCGGGATGCTTCGCCAGGCAGCGCATCAGCACGTCGCACAGGTCGCGAGGCAGCTCCCGGCCCAGCCGCGCGCCCGGCGCGGGAGGCGGCGTGTGCAGGTGGTGCGAGCAGATCTCCACCGAGGTGCGGCCCTCGAAGACGTGGCACCCGGTGAGCAGCGCGTAGCCCACCGCGCCCAGCGAGTACAAATCCGAGCGGCCATCCACGCGCCCCGGGGAGATGATGGCCTCGGGGGCCATGTAGAGCGGCGTGCCGACGACCATGTGCACCCGTTGCGGGGACACCTCGTCGGAGCTGCCCACCTCCTTCACCAGGCCGAAGTCGAGCACCTTCACCAGGTCCGGCATGCCGCGGCGCCGGCACAGGAACAGGTTGGCCGGTTTGATGTCGCGGTGGAGCAACCCCATCCCATGCGCCTCCTCCAGCGCGCCGCACACCTGGCGCAGGATGTGGATGACGCGCGCGGGAGGCTGGGGCCCGGAGAGGGAGATCAGCCCGTCCAGGTCGAGCCCCTCCAGGTACTCCATCACGTAATAGAAGAGCCCATCGGCGGTGCGGCCGTAGTCGTAGATGGCGATGGTGTTGGGATGGGTGAGCTGGCTGGTGAGCTGCACCTCGCGCTCGAAGCGCTCCATGCCGTGGCCGTCCACATCGGCGCGCAGCAGCTTGATGGCGGTGCGGCGGCGCAGCAGGGCATGGCTGGCCAGGTACACCTCGCCCATGGCTCCGGCGCCGAGCGGTTTGATGAGCGTGTACTGGCCCAGCTTCCGGGCCGCCTGCACCTGCTTGCGCAGGCCGTAGATGACCTGGGAGACGAGGGTGGCCATGGTGACGGCGACACCGCTCCACAGCACGGCATCGAGCGTGGGCACGGCCGAGCCGGAGTGCCGCATGCCCATCATGGCGATGACGGCCCCATCCGGCAGGGCGCCGAGCAGGGAGATCACGAACGTCCTGCGCACGGAGCCGGGGACGATGACGGCGTGCGAGATGAGCGCGCCATTGGTGGCGAGCAGGAGCGACAGCGGATCCGCGTCGAAGTACGCATCCAGCTTGAGCAGGAAGAGCACGCCCAGGAGCCCCGCGCCGTCCAGCCAGGACAGGGTGCGCAGCGAGCGGGGCGAGCTCCGGCACACGAGCCAGAGCACCAGCGACATCAGCGCGCCGATCAGATGGAAGGAATAGGCGGGGTCCACCAGGGCATGGGTCCACGGCACATCCACCAGGAGGATCGCCGCCAGGGTGGTGAAGACGTAGAAGGCCGAGGTCAGGAAGAACAGGGCCCGGTAGAGCAGCTCGAGCCGCTCCTGGAGGAAGACGCGGACCTCCTCGGACACGAGCGCGGTCGCGTCGAAGGAAGGAGGCGAGGAGAGGTGGGTCCTGACGGGGGAGAGCTCCATCGACACCGTGTTTTACACCACCCGGACCCGGAGTGTGTGCCCTCCCCGGAAAAGCTCCCAGGCGGGAGAGTCCCGTATGGGCAGCAAGCAGGCGACACGGGGGGAAATCGGGGCGGTGACCAGGCCAGCACGGACGAGCGCGCCAGATGAACCGGCATGGAGGGATGCTTGGGGTTCATCGCGCTCGGCGTCGCCGTGACCGGCCTGGGCACCGCCCCTCCGGCGAAAAGAGACGCGGGCGCCACCAATGCCTGACACCGCGATTTGGATTGCGACCGCGAGCAGGGGCTCGCTAGGTTGTCCGCCTCATGACAACCCCCCGTTCCATCCTCTCCGAGGACAAGCGTTCCCCCGCCGTGGCCGAGGCCGCGGCCAACTTCCACCGTGACGTCGTCGACCAGGTGCGCTCCGCCGTCGAGCGCGACCCCGTGGTCGTGGTGGGCATGGCGCAGAACCCCTTCGTCAAGCGGGTGCGCGAGGCCCTCACCAAGGCCGGCGTCCAGTTCACCTACCTCGAGTACGGCAGCTACTTCGGCATGTGGAAGCAGCGCCTCGCCATCAAGATGTGGAGCGGCTGGCCCACCTTCCCCCAGGTCTACGTGCGCGGCACGCTCATCGGCGGCTTCAACGACACCCAGAAGGCCCTGGAGGATGGCTCCCTGAAGAAGCAGCTCGGCAGCTGACGCACTCCGGGTCAGCGAGCGTCCGCGCGCCCGCCAGGTGGGCGGACGCCTCGCTCCGGAGGACCCGCAGGGGTCACCGCGCGGGGGGGCCGTAGCCGCCACCCCCGCCCGGGCCGGGGCTACTGCACGTCCTGCAGGCTCCGGCCCTGGATCCACCCGTCGTGGTACACCACGCCCGTGGGGGCGATGGTGCTGTTCCGGTACAGGCCCACCTTCAGGTAGTTGGTCTGCCCCGAGTACATCGTCGCCACGTAGCGCTTGGGCAGGACGAGCTGGCCGTTGTGGTACAGCTCGACGAAGCCGACGCTCGACTTGGACGACCACTTCACGTGGAAGATGAAGTCCTGCCACTGGGCGCGCACCAGCCTGGTGGTCCACACCACGGTGCTGCCCTGCACGCGCAGGTAGATGGTCTCTCCGTTGACGTAGAACTCCACCGGCGGCGAGCCGCTGTCCCCGCTCTGGTGCCACTGGGTAAAGAGCTGCCAGGTGGCGGCGCTCGGGAAGTCCGAGGCGAACATCGTGTTCCAGCGATAGAAGTACTCGTCGCCTTCCTTCTCGTTCGTCATCTTCACCAGCTCGTTGCGGTTGCCGCTCGCGCTGATGGGGTTGTCACCCTGCTTCACGGTGACCTTGAGGGCATAGCTGCCCTGGCGCGTCGGCGAGGACACCACCTGCAGCCGGTCCGCGCTGACCATCTGCTTGCCGCTCCACTGGCCGATGTTCCCCGTCTCGAAGTCGCCGCGCCACACCACGCCGGTACCCGTGCCGGTGCCGGTGCCCGTCGAGGACGAGCCGCACACGCGGGCCTCGGCGATGCTGGCCCAGTCGTTGAGGGTGTTGCCATTGACGGTGATGCGCAGGCGGCGCGCGCTGACGGGGGTGAAGGCGTACGTCTCCGCCGCCGTGGTCGTGCCGCTGCTCCTGCCGGAGTAGACCGGCGTGTAGCTCAGGCCGTCCGAGGAGACGGAGAGGGCGAAGTTGCTGGCGCGCAGGTCGCCCTGGTGCCACGCGATGGCCGCGCCCGTGAGGGTATTCACCGAGCCCAGGTCGTAGTCGATCCACGAGCCCTTGCCGAGGTTGCTCCAGCGCGTGCCGAGCAGATCATCCTTCGTGTTCTCCGGGAGGTTGCCGTCATTGCCGGAGGCCAGCACCGAGAGCGCCGTGAGGGGCACGCAGTTCTGCGTGGTCAGCGCATCGGACTCGACGCCCCAGGTCTCGGGCAGCTCGTTGGACGTCCCGTCATCGGGATATCCACAGCCAGCACCAGCGAGGACGATCAGGGCTTCGGCCAACAGGAGGGTCTTCTTCATTTCGGAACGCTCCGGGAAATGAACGGCAAACGAAGGGTGGAACCGGACCGCCACAGGCGGCCGGAGGATGAGGCCAGGGGTGTTTCGAGACGCGGCTCTCACGTTGCGCCAAATCAGGACCAGGGCCCTGATCAACGAGAGGGATTGCGGCCGCGTGTGAGTCTTTGACTCCTTATCCAGCCAGCTGCTCACGACGAGCAGTCGTGCTGGATGGGCCGGCAGCATCCATCAACTTTGTCACCCAATCAACACACCGCGTCGAGCCAGCGCGGAGAGCAGGCAGGCGTGGATTTCTTGCTAATCACACACAGCTTTGCCAAGGGCCGCGTCCACGTGACAGCCGGTGCTGCCCAGGGACACGCAGTCCACGGCCTGCACCCAGCCGAGGAGCTCGTCGCAGTAGACGCGCCGGGTGCCCTCGCAGCGGTCCACGAACGAGGCATCGCACGCGGTGGCCGGTGTGTACACGCACAGCACGGAGTCCTCGTCCGTCTGTACGCAGGCGGGGTTCGGCGCCTTGCACTGGAGCTGCGTGCGATGGGCCTCGTAGTCCGAGCCGACGTTGCACGACTCGTACTGGCTGCCGCCCACGCAGCGGTAACGGGTCTCGCACGGATTGGAGAAACAGCCAGGGCCCAGGAGGGCCACCAGGGCAGCGAGGCATACCCGACGGAACGAGGACATGGAGGGCTCCAGGAAGGTCAGAGGCACTGCACGAACCCATCGGGAGTGCGGCGTCCGCAGCGGCCGGTGCCGGAGACGTTGGTGCAGTCGTAGGCGGTGACGTAGCCCCCGCGGCAGGAGACCAGCAGCGTGCCCTCGCACGAGGGAGCGAGGGACGGGTCACATTCCGTGAGGGGCTCGCGGGCGCAGAAGAAGTGGTCGTCGGAGGAGACGGGCAGGCCCTCGCGGCGCTCCACGCAGACGGGCGCGGGCTCCAGGCACGGGTACACCTGGGGGCTGCCGGAGCCGACGAGCTGATCGATTCCGATCTCGCACTCCCAGACGGTGTTGCCCTCGCAGTGGGGCTCGAAACCACAGTCCACCCGGCAGCCCGGGAGCGCGGGCACGCAGAGGGCAAGGGCCAGGAGGAAGGCGCGGCGGACTCGGGGGGCGGTGGGGCGCATGAGGCACTCTCGTCGAGGGCCCCCAGCCTACCCCGGGTCGAGCAATTCCTTGAGGCGCGTGGCCACCACCCGCACCGCGGCCCGCTCCCACGCCTCGGGCTGGATGACCAGCCACATGGGCCGGCGTGGAAGCTCGGGCACGTCGAAGAGGCGCTCCAGGTTCTGCTCCACCTGGGCCCACCCGGCGGGCAGCACCCCGAGCCCCACCCCATTGCGCACCGCCGCCATGAGCGCCGGCAGGCTGTTGGTCCTCAGCACGACGCGTGTCCCCTGCCGCGCCTCCGTCCACCGCGCCTCCGGCAGCGCGGCGAGCTCTCCGCCCAACACCACCACATCGTGCCCTCCGAGCTCCCGCTCGCTCCGGGGCCGGCCCCGCTGGCGCAGGTAGCCCGGCTCGCCGTACACCGCGAAGCCCTGCGCCTGGAGTTGCCGCACCTTGAGGCTGGCGCCCTCGGGCTTCGTCACCCGGAGGGCCATGTCCGCCTCGCCCCGCGCCAGGTCCACCGGACGGTTCCCCCCGAGCAGCTCCAGCACCAGCCCCGGGTGCTCCTCCTTCAACGCGCACAGCCCGCGCTCCACGAGGTACGCGGCCAGGGCCTCCGTCGTGGCGAGGCGCACCGTGCCCGCCACCGCCTCGGCCGGGATCAGCTCGCCCCCGGTGAGCCGCGCCAGCTCTGGCTCCAGCCTCGACAGGCGCTGCCGCAACTGCTCCCCCGCCGCCGAGGGACGCAGCCCCTCGCGCGTGCGCAGGAAGAGCCGCACGCGCAACGACTTCTCCAGCGCCTGGATGCGGCGTCCGGCGGTGGAGGCATTCACGCCCAGCTCGCGCGCCGCGGTGGCCAACGTGCCGTGTTTCGCCACGGCGAGGAAGAAGCGGAGGTCGTCCCAGCTCGTCGCCTGCATACGTGCAACGCAGTATCGCAGGTTCGCGTGTCGACTCCCACGGCCCGCCGCGCTACTTCTCTCGCATGACTTCCACCTACCGTGCGGTCCTGCTGACGAGGAAGGGCGGCCCCGACGCGCTCGAGTTGCGCGAGTTGCCCCTGGAGCCCCCCGGTCCCGGCCAGGTGCGCGTGCGCGTGCGCGCCACCGGGGTCGGCTTCACCGACATCATCATGCGGCGGGGCTACTACCCCTACGCGCCGAAGTTCCCCTTCACCCCGGGCTACGAGGCCGTCGGGGACGTGGAGGCGCTCGGCCCCGGCGTCACCGGGCTGAAGCCGGGCCAGCGCGTCGCGGCGCTCACCGTGTTCGGCGGCTGCGCGGAGTACCTCACCCGGGGCGCGGAGGAGTTCGTCCCCGTCCCCGAGGGGCTCGATGACGCCGAGGTCACCGCGCTCATCCTCAACTACGTGACGGCGTACCAGATGATCCACCGCGTCGCGCGGGTGCAGCCGGGCACGCGCGCGCTGGTGACGGGCGCGGGAGGCGGCGTGGGCACGGCGCTGCTCCAACTGTTGAAGGTGGCCGGTGCCGAGGTGTACGGCGTGGACTCGGCGCCCAAGGCCGAGGCCGTGCGCTCGCTCGGGGCGACGTTCCTCGACTACCGGGAGCGCCCCTTCGACCAGTCGCTGCGGGCGCTCGTCCCCGAGGGCGTGGACGTGGCCTTCGACGGGATTGGCGGAGCGAACATCTCCCTGTGCTCGCGCGCCGTGCGCCAGGGCGGACAGGTGGTGTCCTACGGCTTCACGAGCGCGGTGGGACGGGATGGGAGCAGCGACAACCTGGGCACCCTCCTGGGCATGCTGTCCCTCTACGTGGGGACGCGCCTGCGGGGCCGCCGCCCGGCCTTCTACGGCATCACCCAGCTCTACCGGGAGGACCCGCGCCCCTTCCGCGAGGATCTCCCCAAGCTCTTCGAGCTGCTGGCGCAGCGCAAGGTGGAGCCGCTCATCGCGCGCCGTCTGCCCTTGCTGTCGGGACGGGAGGGGCAGGAGCTGCTCGAGCGCGGAGGCATCCGGGGGAAGATCGTCCTCCTGCGCGAGGGCTCCGAGGCCGCCTGACGACGCGCGGCCCCGGAGCCCTGCTTCACGACCCACCCGCCGGAGCGCTCCTGGCACTCCCGCGGGCGTCACGGCTCACGGCTGGAAGCGGCTCGAGAACGCCTGGGCGTAGTGGACCGACGGCCCGTGCATGTAGGGCCGGTCCGGGTTGTAGCCCGGCTCGGAGTACGCGTAGAGCTGGAACATGTAGTTCTTCCCGGCGACGAGGAAGCCCGCCGGCAGGCGGAACTGCGTCTGCGTCGTGGTGAAGAACCAGCGGCTCGACCGGGTCGTGCCGCCCGAGGACGAGGCCAGCAGCTCATAGACGCGCACCGCGTAATAGGCCGGCGTGCCCAGGGAGGGCACTGTCCAGCTCACCAGCGGGGTCGTCCCCACGCCCGAGAGCTCCGTCGTCGCGGAGACGCCGTTGATGCGCACGTCGCGCACCGGGCTCACCTGGGGCACGAGCGTCTGCGTCACCCCATCCAGCACCTGCACCTGGCTGGAGACGCTCGCCGAGTAATACGCGTTCCGGCTCGTGCCGCCATCGGACAGGCCCACCGAGAAGGGCACATAGGAGTACCCCTGGGCGACGGCGAAGCGGTTCCACGTGCTCGGGAAGGGGTTGCCGAACTCGAACGACACGTGGAAGTCACCCTGGCCCTGCTCCGGGTTGGTGGCCAGCGCGAGATCCGGAGAGCCGGCGTACGCGCCGTACTCGTTGAAGCGCGGCAGGGTGTCCATGTACATGGAGTCCGAGCCCTGAATCGCGCTGGGGTGCGCGGTCATGGCCAGCACCTCGAACTGCGACGCGCGGAAGTCGAAGTCCTGCCGGGTGGTGGGCAGGGGCAGCATCATCCCCGCCATCATCACCGTCCCCGCATCCGTCCCGCCGTCGGCCGACCTCGCCACGTTGGAGATCCGCGCGGTGCGGCGCAGCTCCTGGAGCTCGAGACCGGAGGGGATGCCCGCGTCCATGTCGGTGCGGCCCACGAGCTGGTTGGCCTGGACGAAGTCGCCCCGGGCCGGGTCGAGCACCGCGGGCACGGCGCCGCAGTTCCTCATGGAGATGCCGTAGTCCATGGTGCCCGTGAAGGACGGAGCGCCCTCCGCGACGTCCAGGAATGGAGAGCCGCAGCTCGCCGTGAAGTAGCCCATGCCCACGCCCGTCGAGTGCAGTTGCACATCATCCGTGGCCTGCCAGGGCGAGATGCCGTCGAGCTGCAGGGCCAGCTGCGTCCCCGCGGGCTCCTCCACCACGTCCGAGCGGCCCAGCTTCGCGTAGCTGAGATCGAGGCTGCGGCTGTTCATCCACACGTAGCCGGTGCCGAGCTGGAGGAAATAGGGCGTCCGGTCCACGTTCGGGATGACGAAGGTGCCATTGGCCTGGCCGGTGCCCGAGCGGTAGACGTAGCTGGAACCATCCACGCTCGGCACCCACGCGCCGATGACGGTGGTGGACAGGTCGGCCGGAGTCACGAAGACCGAGCCATCCGCCTGGACGTTGTGGATGTTGCGCACGCCGGTCACCGCCAGCGGGCCGCACTTCGCGCTGTCGAGCGGGGAGATGGAGAACGAGTACTGCACCGACGCGCCGTCCGCGTCCGTGACGGTGGCGACCACGGCCACCGGGTTGTCGAAGCACGCCGGCGCCACCCAATCCACCTCGCTCGAGCCGGTGGTCCACCGGGGCGTGCGCAGGGTTCCGGAGGCCGCGCTCCAGGAGAAGACCACCGCCTTGCCCTCGGGGTCATGCGCGGTGAGGCCCAGCGTCACCACCTGACCGCCCGCGGCCGAGGTGGCGTTCTGCCAGAAGCTGTCGACCTTGGGCGCCACGTTGGCGCGCGGCGTGGTCCCCGCCTGGAGGATGAGGGTGCCCGTGTGCTGCCCACCCCGCCCGTCGGAGACGGCCACCTGGAAGGCACAGCGGCCGGTGGACGGCACCGGGCCCAGGGTGAAGGAAGGGGCCGCGCTCGTCGCGTTGGTGAAGGTGCCCACGCAGTCGGTGCCCCAGACGTAGGACAAGGCATCGCCCTCGGCGTCCACGGCCGTGACGGACAGGGCCGTCGTCCTACCGGCCGCCAGGACCGCCGGCACCGCCTTCATGGAGCGGACCTCGGGCCAGGTGTTGAAGCCGATGGACACATTGGCGCTGCCCGTGGCTCCATCGCGCTGCACGCCGACGTCGAAGTTGACGGCGACGCTCGTGCCCTTCGAGTCCGTCACCTCCAACTGCAGGCGCTGCACGCCCTCGGTGCCAGGCGCCGTCCAGGAGGTCGTCGGGGAGGCGGGCGAGCTGAAGCTACCGGCGGTCGCCGTCCAGGCGAAGCTCAGCGCGTCGCCGTTGGGGTCATGCGCGGTGACGGCCAGGGTGAGCGTCCCCGCCGGCACCACCGTGTTGGCGGACACCACGACGGAGTCGATGAGCGGCGGCTCGTTCTGGTAGGGCGGCGGGGCCGTCACCTGCTGCAGCGTCAGGACGACGCTCACCGTGCCATCCGCGGCGATGGAGACGGGGCTCGAGCTGCCCCGGTAGAGGACCGTCCCGGCCGCGTCGTACGCGGAGGCCTCGAAGACGCGCTCGGTGCCCGCGGGGATGTTGGCCAGGGTGCCCTGCCACACGCTGCCCACCTTGGTGAGCTCCGTCGTGAGCGGGGACGAGATGCCAGGACCCCGGACCTCGACCCGGACGCCCTTCACGTCCGCGGCCGAGAGCGCCTGGGCCAGCGACACCTGGAGCTCCGCGCTCCCGTTCGCGGCCACCCCGGACTGCGGCTCACAGCCAGTGAAGACGGACACCACCACCAGCATGGCCATCCACAGGGGGATGGCACGCCTGAACTCATTCCAAGACGACATACGGAGACTCTCCCTTGAGCTTCAACCTTCCGACAGGCTTGCCTGTATCAGAGGTCTTACCGGGAGAGCCAGGAGGGGGGCTTCACCCTGGCCGCCAACCCCTTTCACGTATGCGCCAGCGGGGGTGTGACGGCTCAGGCCACCTTGCGCAACGGGGTGAAGAAGTCCTCGGCGACGTGCAGGCAGTCGCCCATGAAGCGGACATAGGTGGTCAGCGCCCGGGCGCCCGTCTCCGCGTAGATGAGCGCGTGCTCGGGCGAGCGCTGGATGGCCTCCGCCAGCATCTTCTCGTTGAGCATCGTATGGCCCACGTCCACCGCCGTGTGCTCGGCCAGGAAGGTGAGCTTGTCCGCCACGTCCTTGCCCAGCACCCGCTCCACCTGCTCCATCACGCGCGGCACGTACTCCACCGCCAGGTAGCCGACCTCGCGCTCGATGGCGACCTGCCCCACCGGGTGCGGGCCCTCGATGGTCTCGTCGTGCAGCTGGCGGTACTCCTTCATGGACTCGAAGGGCGTCTGGGCGAGCAGCTCCTCCAGCTTCAGCCGGGGCTCGTGGCGCGCGTTCCAGTAGTCCACCAGGGCGCGGGCGTCGTCCATCGTCATCAGGTGGTGGCCCGTCTCACTCTTCGCGTGGGTGATGAGCGACTGGCCGAGCTTGTCCAGGCCCTGATCGACGCAGCGCTGGCCCGTGCGGCGGATCCACCCGTCCACCGGCTCGGTCATGTACGCCGCGCGCGACATCCACTCGATGAGGAAGCGCTCCAGCACGGCGGGCTTGATGGAGGGCTCCAGCAGCCGGCGCAGCGCGGCATCGGACTCGAGACGGCTACGGGCCAGCAGGGTGTGGGGCTCGTACAGCTTCTTCAGCAGGTCCATGGCGTGGCTCCTTCAGTGCTCGTGATGCGGGTGGGAGTCGGGGTGGCGGTTGGACCGCGGGCGTCCGACGGACTGCTCGTTGAGGTGCTCCAGGAAGTCGGGGACCTGGGCGGCGGAGATGATCCACAGGCAGGGCTGCGCCGAGGGGTCATCGTGCAGACGGGCCGCCTTCGCGTAGGCGCCGTCGTCCTCGCACAGGTAGACGAAGGCGCTGCGCCCCCGGGAGGCGAACCAGCGGCGGGCCTCGTCCAGCAGCGCCACGTAGGCGTGACGCCCCTGGGGAGAGAGCGGGAAGAGGCGCGCCGAGTCCAGCAGGCGGAAGAGGTTCGCCCCGGGGTGTCCCAGCTCGAGCACCAGCGCGGCCAGGGGCAGGCCCTGCCGGCGCGCCACGAGGATGCGCCGCTCGCGCTCCAGCCCCGAGGCCTGCCAGGCCCGGGACACGCCCCACAGCTCCAGGCGTTCGCGGGTGAAGTCGAGCGCCTCGACGTAGCAGGCCGGGCGGGTGCGGGCGATCTCCCCCGCCAGCAGGTACTTCTCTCCAATGGACGCGGGCCCGATGTCCAGGTCGCCCGTGGACAGGCCGCTCGGCTCGTTGCACTCCACGTCCATCATCCGCACGGGCATCAGCAGCGACTGGCCGCTGTCCTGCGTCCGCTGGGCGAAGCGCACGTGCGTCCGGTACACGAAGGGCACGGTCGACTCGCAGTAGGTGAGCATCCACCGCAGCTCCGGGTCCCCCTGCGCGTGCTCCAGCGTGCGCTGGTAGATGTCGCGGAGAATCTGTCCCGGCACCTGGGGCGCGTTGGCCGGCTTGCCGGGCCTGCGGCCCAACTGGTGCAGCATCCAGGAGTGGCGGTAGGCCTTGAGCGAGGAGAGCGAGGCCTCCACGCCGCGCTCGGACGGCCACACCGTCTGGCACAGGAGCTGGGGCAGCTCCGCCGCGCGCTGGCCGAGCTGGGTGAAGTCGCGGCGCAGCGCCTCGAAGTGCTCGGCCGACCTGCCCGCCAGGTTGAAGTAGCCCGAGTCGGCGTACAGGTCCCACAACGGCCCGAGCAGCGTCTCGCTGGTGCGCGTGGAGGGGCAGAGCGACTGGGAGACGAAGCGCATCCACAGCGCGGCGTCCCGCTCCGTGCGCGGCCGCACCTCCAGGCCGCACAGGCGCCGCCCGTCCTCGCGGGCGAACGACACGTGGCGCACCTCGCCGCTCAGGAAGAAGGACTCGCCGCTGGCCGTCTCCACCTCGAGCGGCAGGAAGAGGCCCGGGAAGACGAGATCCTCGGGCTCCACCCGCAGGCCCAGCCCGGAGAAGGAGAGGTCGGCCACCTCGCGCTCGCGCCGCCCCAGCTCCTTCCACACCGGGTGATCGAACCGGGCCCGCAGCCCCGCGGGCGCGGCGATGCGGCGGTGCCAGCGGTGGCGCACCCGCCACAGCCGCTCGGGCAGCGGCGTCACCAGCGAGTCCCCCTCCGCGGAGGGTGCCACCACGCGCATCCGGTACGCCGTGTTGTAGCCCACCACCTCGAGCTCGTAGGGGGACTCGCCCCAGTCGGCCCCCGGCTCCAGGCACCGCCAGTGCAGCAGGCCCCGCTCCGCGTCCAGACGCTCCAGCGCCACCCGCACCGTGCGCCCCGGCCTGCGCAGCACGCCCTTGTTGCTCATGGCGGAGATGGCCGTGAGGATGGACTCGATGCGCTCGGCGCTGGAGATCTCCTCCTGCACCGGCAGGGGCGAGGCCTCGGGCTCGGCGCTGCCGCGGCGCAGCGCGTCCTCCAGCAGGGAGAGGATTTGACGGCCCTGCTCCGTGGTGACGTCGACGAGCTGGATGCCCAGCGCCCCGCCCCGGCTCCCGGCGTCGCTCCACCGGGCCTCGCCCGTGAAGGGGCCGAACGTGGTGCCCCCCGAATCCAGACACACGCGCAGCGTCCGCTCCCGGGGCAGCGAGCCCGGCAGGCGCCCGGACTGCGCCCACACCGCCGTGGGGCTCAGCAGCGTCGCGCGGCCCAGCACCGTGCCCTGCTCGGGCAGCACCACCTGGATTCCGCCCGGACCATGGAGCGAGTACCCCGAATACGGGCCCGGAACCGAGACCGTCCCCGGGGCTCCCGGCGCAAAAGCAGTCAGCCGTTCCGTGATTGCGTGCATGGATTTCCCCTTCGAGGTCCCCAATCCCTTGCAAGTAACAGGAAACATGTCCGGCCATTCCTCGTCAAGCTTACGGCTGAAAGTCATTGACTTCCGCAAGGAATTACATGGCACACGGAAAAGCCTCACCCCCGTCGCGCCGGATCCCCCGGGCTCCGCACTCTCACGGCAAACTCCGCCGGAGCCCCAGTCGAGAGGAAACCCGGATACCTCACGCCCGCCTCGAGGCGTGGCACTCCCCACGCCAGTGTTTTCAAGTCATTGCGCCCGCGGGCCGGAAACCCATGAGAGGAATTGAAGCCCTCACGGGATTTCCCATGCTGCCTGGGGCTGGCGGGGAATACGGGGCCCGCAATCGTGACGCCGCGCGGCGGAAGTCCCGTCTGTCTTGAAAAGACGGCGAGCCCCCTTCACGGGAAAACGCGAGAGGGCTACCAATGAAGGCGAAGGACGAAACTGCTGGCATCCTCGTCCGTCGCGAGGGCCTCGAATTTCAGCTCGTCCGGATCCAGCGACAGCGCCGCGGTCGTGCTGGCCACCACCATGCCGGCGTTCCAGGACATGCCAATCAGGTCCTGCTTGAAGACGAGCTCGCCCGCGCTGGGGCTCAGCCGGCGGTAGGACGCCTCGCCGAAGTTCACCGCCAGCGCGACCGCGCTCGGGATGCCCTCCAGGGCGCGGTGCAGCCCGGACGCGGTGGCCACCATGGCGCGCATCCGGCCCACGGAGCTGCGGATGTAGCCGAGTCCCGCCTCGCGCCCGGTGCGGTAGAGGGCCTCGCCGTAGGAGCCCCCCCGCGCCTCCTCGGCCTGCCCGATGGCGTCGAGCATCCCCAGCATCCACGCCACCGGGTAGCGGTAGTTCTCCACCAGCCGCTCGCCCGGGGTGAGCTGCCGCCGTGCCTGCTCGGCGACCTCCGGGCCGACGGTGTCCGCCGACGCGAGCGTCGAGCTCAGAAACATCCCGGGCACCAGGTGCTCCGGCTTGCACCTGGAGAGCCGTGACAGCAGCTGGGGACGGACCTCCATCATCACCTACATGATGACACAACTGTCACGACCCGGTCACAGCGATTTCCTCCCGCTCACGCCCCGGCGAGCAGGGGCGAGCGGACGCCCGCGGAGACGACCCAGAGCTGGTGCGAGGTGCGGGTGATGGCGATGTGCAACCGGCGGCGTGCCTCGTCCTGGGCGGGGTAGGCCCGGGCCGTCGCATCCGGGATGACGACGTAGTCGAACTCGAGCCCCTTCACGTTGTCCACGTCCGTCACGTCGACGCCCGGCTCGAAGGAGAAGTCCCCCCCCAGCACGAGCCGCGCCCAGGACATGTCCGAGACGACGCGGTGGAAGGCCCGCGCCTGGTCCGGGCTGCTGGCGATGACGGCGATGGAGGCATGGGGCTCGCGCTCCAGCAAGTCGCGCAAGGCCTCGCCGATGAAGAGGTACGCCTGGGCCTCGTCCGGGAAGTGGTGCAACCCCACGGGCGCTCCCTCCCGGCCCGCCTGGGGCGCCGCGGTGGTGACCTGCGAGCCCAACACCTTGCGCGCCAGCTCCGTCACCGGCCTCGGGCAGCGATAGGACACCTGGAGCCGGCACGTGGCCGCGTCCCGCACGCCCAGCTCCGCGAGCACCGCCGGCCACCCCGCGAAGCTCGTCGCCGTCTGCTGCATCTCATCGCCCGCCAGCGTGCAGCTCCGGGCCTCGCCCAGCAGCTTGCCCACCACGAACAGCTCGAAGAGGGAGAAGTCCTCCACCTCGTCCAGCACCACGTGCACCAGCCGCCCCACCGCGCCCAGGCTCCCGCCCTGCAACCGCAGGAAGAGCAGCAGCGGCAGATCCTCCACATCCAACGTGCCGGCCAGCTCGTCCGGCGTGTCGCTCTCCAGGGACTTGCCGTCGAGCGTCTGGAGGCGATCCGGATCCACCCCCTCGAGCTCGAGCGCGAGCGGCGTGGCGATCTGCAGCATCGTGTGCCGCACCGTCTCCTCCACGGCCGTGAGCGGCAGGTCGCCCCCCGAGTAGGAGATGACGCCCTCCAGGAAGCGCCGGTCCGTGAAGACCTCGGCGAGCCGCTTGCGCAGGCGCGGCAGCGTGGTGGCCGAGGACTGGAGCACGCCCATCCGGGCCGCGAGCGCACGGCGCAGCGCCGGGTGACGCTTGAGCTTCGCGACGAGCGGCGGCGTGTCCTCCCACACCTTGAGGGCCTTGGCGCCGAAGGAGACGCGAGCGGCCGTGGCCGCCCAGCCCTCGAGCGTCTCGACGGACACCTTCCCCAGGCCCAGCGGCGCGAGCAGGCGCCGGGACAGCCGCGCCAGGCCCTCCTCGGGGACGATGACCTTCATCCGCGCCTCGGGGTAGTTCGCGTGGTCGTCGAAGGCGATCTTCGCCAGCCGGTGCAGCGCCACCGTCGTCTTGCCACTGCCCGCGCTCCCCAGCACGAGCAGCGGCTGGTCCGCCGCCACGCTCACGGCCTCGAACTGCTCGGCATCGAGCAGGGCCGTCACGTCGAGCGAGCCCTCGCGCTGGGAGACGCCCTCCCCCACTCCGAGCTGGCCCGGGCGCACCGCCGTCCCCGTGCCACCGCCCTCCAGTTGCGAGGCGGGCCCGGCGCCCAGCATCCGCCACGCGCCCTCGGGAGAGCGCACCAGCACGAGCGTGCCCGCCTGGATGCGCGTCAGCCGTCCGCGCTCGATGACCACCAGCCGCCGCACCTCGACGGTGCCCTCGGACAGCCGCTCGCCGAACCACTCCTCGTACGAGTCCCCTTCTCCATACCGGTAGAAGACGCGGGCCACCGGGGCGAAGCGCCAGTCGATGATGCGCACGTCCGCGGAGGCATCGGCGTAGCTGGTGCGGCCCAGCAGGTAGTCCCGGATGCCGGCGGGTCCGTCCACACGCAGGTGCGCGAAATACGGGGCGCCGGTCTCCGGCAACTGCGCCGTCTGTTGACGCTCGAGCAGTGCGCGCGCCTGGTTCATCTGGTGCAGCAGGTGAGGGAGATCCGCTACGGGCGCGGTGGCCGCCTCGTCGCGCAGCACCTGGAGCTGGGCCACCAGTCCCTGCGACTCCTGCTTGCGGCCGCCGCTGCGCTGCCGCGCGGCCTCCACCGAGGCGAGCACGCGGCCGAGGAGCTCCTCTTCCTCCGCGATGATGGACCGCGCGTGCGCGGGGAGTTCTCCGACGGTGTGGCTCATGGCGTACCCGGCCCTCTCATTTCCCATCCGCTCGCACGAGGCAACGAGGTTTTTCGCGGGACGCGATCCACTCAAAACATGCGCTCTCAATACCGGGTAACAACCCCCCTCCTGTTTGGAGCCCCATACCCCATGCGGATTGGAATGACTCGGATTGCATCGTGGATGCCGGTGTGGACCCTCGCCCTGCTCATGGCGCTCGGCATGGCCTCGCCGGCGGCCGCCGCGGAACCCCTGACGGTCAGCGTCTTCAGCGACAAGGCCACCTATGACCGGAACGAGCAGGCGCTCATCACACTGCAGGTGAAGAACACCTCCGCGCTGCCCGTGACCGTCTCGTTCAGCAATGGACAGAAGTATGAGTTCACGGCGCGCGACGCCAGCGGTGCCACTGTCTGGAATTGGTCTTTTGGCAAGACCTTCAGCCCCAGCGGCTCCACCCAGACGCTGGCCGCGGGCCAGACCTGGACCGTCACGGAGGCCTGGACCTTCGTCGACAACGCGGGGACTTCGCTGTTCGACGGCACCTACACCCTCACGGGCACCTACCTGGGCAGCTACCTGGGCCGCAGCGGCACCAAGGCGGCCTCGCAGGACGTCGTGCTGCAGACCTCGGATCCGCTCGTGGCCACGTTCTCCACCGACAAGACCTCCTACTCGAAGCTGTCCTCGCCGGCCCCCCTGCACCTGACCATCACCAACGTGGCCACCTACCCGGTGGCGATCAACTTCCAGAACGGGCAGCAGTACGAGTTCAGCGCGAAGAACTCGAGCGGGCAGGTGGTGTGGACCTGGTCCACGGGCAAGAGCTTCGACCCGGCGGCCTCGCAGCTCGTGCTCGACCCCGGTGCGTCCCTGCAGTTCAACGAGTCCTGGTCGTTCAAGAACAACAGCGGCGCCAGCGTCGCCGACGGCAACTACACCGTGAGCGGGACCTTCCTCGGCCAGGCCTACGGCGCGGTGGGTTCCAAGGGCGGCGAGAGCGTGGTCCGCGTGTACACGCTGTTCTAGGTGACGCGGACGCCGTGAAGCACTGAGCGGTGACGAGGCGCCCTTCCGCGAGAGATTCAGCGGGAGGGCGCTTCGCCGCGCGGCTCAGCCGATGAGGCCACCCAGGAGCCCGCCCAGGCCGCCACCACCCCCCTGCGAGCCTCCACCGCCCGGCGTGTTGCCGCCGCCACCACTGCCCAGGTTGGCGAGCATCGGCATCACCGCGACGATGCCGCTCACCAGCTTGGGATCGAGCCGGGACTTGAGGAAGTTGAGCAGCAACGGAGCCACCAGCGCGGCCTTGCCCGCGTCGAGGTTGAAGCGCTGCAGCAGCGCCACCACGCCCGCCACCTCGCCCGCCTGGCCCATGGCCCCGCCGAGCGCTCCCATCAGCCCGCCACCACTGGACTGGCCCTGGCCCTGCCCGCCGAGCAGACCGCCCAACCCGCCCAGCGCGCCCATCAGCCCGCCACCGGCCTCGGGCTGCTGCGTCTGCTCGGTCCGCGCCTCCGCCTGCTGCTGCCAGCCCTGCATCTCGGGGATGGCCTGGCCCATCTGGTCCGCCGCCTGGGGCCCCATCTTCTCCTTCACGGTGCCCTGCACCAGCTTCAGCAACGAGCCCGCGAGTCCCTGCGCCTGCTGGGAATCCACTCCAAGCTGCTGCGAGAGCTGTCCGATGAAGTCCATTCCGTTCTCTCCTCCGTCCACTCGGGAGCGGCGGTTCTACCGGACCTCTCGCCTCGCCCCAGCACGAAAAACCGCGACTCCGCCTCCGAGGACGTCCTTTGCAGGACGCTCACCTCATGGGGACATCCCATAGGGCGTCGGCAGGACGTAGGGCCGGCAGTCCGGCGACAGGTCATAGGTGAGGCTCGGACTACAGAGCTGGAGGATCTGGAGGGTGTCGAGGAACGTCTCCCGATCCGCGTGCGCGTAACAGCCCACCGGCTCGGTGGAGATCGTGCAGCGGCACAGCTCGATGGCGTCCTCGGTGCTCAGGAACGTCGCGGGCGCCCGGCTGGCGATGTAGCACTCGGCGGGGGCCGCGGAGACCGCCCCCCGGCACAGCCGCAGCGCCTGATCCGACGAGAGCGACACCTCGCGCTCCGCCCGCTGATAGCAGGCCAGCGCCCCCTGGCCCGTCTCCTGGGCCCTCGCGCTCGCCGCCCCCAGCAGCAGCCCCGCCATCACGAGCCCCACCTCGACGCGCCGCGTGCTCCGCATCGTCGTGCACCTCACTCCCTGTCCCAGGGAACATGGAGCCCGCCCCGGAGGGCTTCAAGCGAACGGAACCCGGCGAGCGCCCGCTCTCGTGCCCACAGGGCGGCCGGGCAACGTGTATTCTCGCCCGCCCCCCGCTCCCCCGCGGTGCCGCCCCCGGTCCCCATGAGAACGCCGCTCTCCCCGCTCCTCGCCCTCGTGCTCATCGCCCTGGCCTCCGGGTGCAGACGCCCTGCCGGCTCCAACGCCGAGGACGCGGGCACCCGGGCCGCTCCCGAGATGAGCCCCCGGGACACCGTGACGGTGAAGGGCTCGGACACGATGGTCATCCTCGTCCAGCGCTGGGCCGAGCTGTTCATGAAGGCCCACCCCGAGGCGAAGCTCCAGGTGACGGGTGGCGGCTCGGGCACGGGCATCGCCGCGCTCATCAACGGCACCACGGACCTGGCCATGTCCAGCCGCACCATGAAGGACGCCGAGGCGCGGCAGGTGCACCAGCGCGATCCCCAGGGCCCCGTGGAGCTCATCGTGGCCCGCGATGGCGTCACCTTCTACGTCCGCGCGGACAACCCGGTGGACTCGCTCTCCCTCGCGCAGCTCAAGGCCATCTACCTGGGCGACCTCGAGAACTGGAAGGACGTGGGCGGCCGCGACGCCCCCATCATCGTCTACTCGCGGGAGAACTCCTCGGGCACCTACTCCTTCGTGAAGGACGAGGTGCTCGGCGGCGAGGACTTCACCGAGCGCGCCCTCACCCTGCCCGGCACCGCGGCCGTGGTGCACGCCGTCTCCCTGGAGAAGAACGGCATCGGCTACGGCGGCGGCGCCTTCGCCCGGGGCGTCAAGGAGCTGAAGGTGCGCAAGGAGCCCCAGGGCGAGCCCATCGCCCCCACGGCGGAGAACGTCCGGAGCGGCGCCTATCCCCTGTCGCGCGCCCTCTACTTCTACCTGCCCCGCCCGGCCACCGGCGTCGAGAAGGCCTTCATCGACTACGCCCTTTCCTCCGAGGGACAACAGATCGTCACCCAGACGGGCTACTTCCCGGTGAAGTAGGCGGGGACCCGCTGGCACCGCCGGCCCGGGATTTCGTAGGCTGCCCGAATGATCCAGGGGTCGGGCCGCTGCCACTACCATCCAGAGCGCACCGGGTTGGGCATCTGCGTGGAGTGCCGCCGCGTCATCTGCCGCGAGTGCACCACGCAATTCGAGGGCATCAATCGCTGCGCCAGCTGCCTGGAGAAGCGGCTGAAGGCGCTCGAAGGGCCGTCCGAGCGCCGGGAATGGAGCGTGGGAAACGTGCTGCTGGCCCTCGTGGGCGCCTCCTTCGTGTACGGCGGCGTCCTGCTGCTCGCCCACCTGATGTCCGCGGGGCTCTGACATGGCCGTCTCCGCGCTCGAACTGCGCCCCCGGGGGGCGGTGGCGATCCTCGATGCGGCCCTGCGCGTGTGCGTGCGTGCCTCCGGCGTCTGGGCCCTCACCCTGCCCGGTGGAGCGCTCGTCACCGCCGCCCTGCTGCACCTGACGGACGCGGTGAGCCGCCGGCACTCGCTCACCCTGCCCGCGCTCGGGTTCACCCTGGCCTGGCTCGCCCGCGGCCTCTTCCAGGGCGCCGCCTGCCACCACGTGCAGGAATTGCTGCTCGGCCAGGGGACGGGAGAGCCCACCGCCTGGGCCTCGATGCGCGCCGCGCTCGCCCGCGCCCCGAGCCTCCTGAGCGCCGTGGCCTACCTCTTCGTCTTCAACCTGCTGACGATGAGTGTGACGCTGGGCCTGGGCTTCTTCTTGCTGACGGCGCACCTGGTGGGCTACGCCGTCACCCTACAGGGCAAGGGAAACCCCCTGGGCCTGTACGGCACGTGCGCGCGGATGCTCGGCCCCGCCCGGTCGAGCGCCACCGGCGTGCGCCTGCTGATGCTGGTGCAGCTGCTCGTCTTCTTCAACCTCCACATCGGCGCCAACACGCTGCTCTACGTGGGCCGCAAGCTGCTCGGAATCGATCTCACCTTCGCCGAGCGCTTCGCCTCCCTGGACAACACCGCCTGGCTCGTCTTCCTGGTGGCCGTCACCTTCACCCTCTTCGAGCCCCTGCGCGCCGCCACGTCCACGCTGCTGCTGGTGGACGGACGGGTGCGCCAGGAGGGACTGGATCTGCTCGCGGCGGTGCAGCAGCTCCCCTCCCGTCCCACGGCCGCGAGCGGAGGCGCCCGGAACGCCGCGCTCGTGCTGCTCGCCGTCCTGGGCACCTGCCTGCTCGGCACGCCGGCCCGCGCGCAGCCGTCCGAGGCGCCCGCGTCCCGTGCGGCGAGGACGGACGCCCGCGCGGCCCAGGCCCAGGCCCGCGACATCCTCTCGCGGCCCGAGTTCCAGGTGCCCGGGCCCGAGGCCCCCGAGGACCCCTCCCAGGAGACACCGAAGGTCGAGGAGCCCCCGGGCGCCTGGCAGCGCTTCCTCACGTGGGTGGCGGAGGCGCTCGAGAAGCTCTTCAAGCGCGACGCGGACGCGCCCGTGCGCTCGACGGCTCCCGTCACCAGCGGCCTGGGCGCGGCCCACGTGCTGGTGGTGGCGCTCATCGCCGGAGTGCTGGTGGTGCTCGCCCTGCTGCTGCTGCGCGCGCTCGGCGAGAAACTCAAGGACGGCGAGGGCCCGCGGCTCGAGGTGAGCACGCAGGACGCGACGACGCTGGCGGCGGATCCGATGAATGCCCTCTCGCGCCCGCCCGAGGGCTGGGCGCACCTGGCCGACGAGCTGGCCGCCCGGGGCGAGTACCGCGAGGCGGTGCGCGGCCTGTACCTGGCCCTGCTCTCGCGCCTGCACCGCGACGGCGTCATCCACTACGACACCACGCTGAGCAACTGGGACTACCTGCGCCAGTTCCGCAGCCGCCGCGAGTGGCTGCCCTCCTTCCGCGAGCTGACGCTGCGCTTCGACTTCGCCTGGTACGGCAACCTGCCGGTGGGCGCCGACGGCTACCGCGACTTCCGCGCGCTGTGCTCCCCCATCCTCTCCACTCCCTCCACCGCGGAGGCCGCCAGTGCGTGACCGTTTCCCGCTGCTCGTGGTGGGCGGACTCCTCGTCACCGCCCTGCTGGGCACGTGGCTGGTGCGCGGCGCGGCCCGGGGTGGCTTCGCCGACACGCTCTCCACCTGGCGCGCCCAGCCGGATGGGGCCCGCGGCCTCTACCTCCTCGCCGAGGAGAGTGGCCTGCCCGTCTCCCGCCGCACCTCGGACATGCAAATCCTCCAGGGCACCAGCCCCCTGGTGCTGCTCGCCGTGGAGGTGGAGGACGCGCGCGAGGACGACCCGGACCAGACGGCGCTCGCCGCCGACAAGGACTCGAAGCTGGAGGACGAGGACGTGCCCCGCCACGGCTTCAACCGGCTGCACGTCCCCGAGCTGAACGAGACCGAGACGGAGAAGCTGCTCGAGAGCATCCGCGGCGGCCGCAACCTCATCTACGTCCCGTGGGGCTCGAAGGAGAACCCGCTGCTGGACAAGCTCGGGGTGAAGCTCTTCAAGGCCGACACCTCACTGCCCATGCGCACGCTCACCCCGGCGCTCTCCAACCCGTACACGCAGGGCGTGGAGCGCGTGGAGGCCAAGGTGCAGGCCTACCTCGAGCTGACCGGGGAGGGCGCGGTGCCGGTGCTCGAGGACGCGTTGATGAAGCGGCCCGTGGCGGCGGTGGTGCCGTACGGCGCGGGCAAGGTGCTGGTGGTGGGCGCGCCGGAGCTGGCGATGAACCAGGCGCTCGCGCGCGCGGACAACGCGCAGTTCTGGCTGAGCAGCCTGCGCGCCCTGGGCTCCGGCCCCATCGAGTTCGACGAGCACCACCACGGCTTCACCAACGAGCGCTCGGTGGTGGACTTCGCGCGCCGCTACGGCCTGCACTTCGCGGTGGCGCAGCTGCTGCTGGGCCTGTGCCTGTGGGCGGTGGCGCTCAAGCGCTTCGGCCGGCCCCGCCCGCCGCCCGAGTCCATGCGCGTGGGCTCCACGGACGCCCTCTTCGCCATGAGCCGCCTGTACCGGGAGGGCCGCCACCGCGCCTTCGCCGCCAACCTCATCACCCGCGGCCTCACCCAGGAGCTGGCCCTGCACGCGGGTCTGCCGCCCCACGCCCCCGAGCAGCGCGTCGCCGAGGGCCTGGAAGCCCGCGGCCGGCAGGACCTGGCCCACGGCCTGCGCGCCATCGCCCGCAACGCCGAGGCCGTGTCCCGCGAGAGCGAGCTGCTGCAACTGGCCACCCGCGCCGCGGCGCTGCGCCAGCGCCTCCATCCTTCCGGGCCGCCCTCGAGCGTGCCCGCGGTTTCGAAACCCGAGGAGCCATGACCCCGACCCCCTACGCCCCCACCTCCCAGCCCGCCAGCAACGCCGTGGCCGCCGCCCATGCCATCCGCCAGGGCGTGCTCGCCGAGGTGCGCAAGGCCGTCGTCGGCCAGGATGAGCCGCTCGAGCTGATGCTCGTGGGCCTCGTCTCCGGCGGCCACGTGCTGCTCGAGGGCGTGCCCGGCGTGGCCAAGACGCTCATGGCCAAGGCGCTCTCGCGCGCCGTCAGCGCCGACTTCAAGCGCATTCAATTCACGCCGGACCTGATGCCCGCGGACATCCTCGGCACCAGCATCTTCGACCTGAAGAGCCAGTCCTTCGTGCTGGTGCGCGGCCCCATCTTCACGGACCTGCTGCTGGCGGATGAAATCAACCGCGCCCCCGCCAAGACGCAGTCCGCGCTGCTGGAGGCCATGCAGGAGCGCGGCGTGTCGCTCGAGGGCCGCAACCTGCAGCTCTCCCCGCTCTTCACGGTGTTCGCCACGCAGAACCCGGTGGAGTCCGAGGGCACCTACCCGCTGCCCGAGGCGCAGCTGGACCGCTTCCTCCTGAAGATCGACGTGGGCTACCCGGCCCCCGAGGAGGAGGACGCCATTCTCGAGTCGGTGCACCGGGGCTTCGACGCGGGAGACCTGGCGCGCGCGGGCGTGGGCGCGGCGGTGACGAAGGAGGGGCTGCTGGCGGCACGCGCGGCGATCAACGAGGTGACGGTGGAGCCTCCGGTGCTCGCGTACGTGCGCAAGCTGGTGTCGGCCACGCGCTCCTCCAGCCGCATCCGCCTGGGCGCGGGGCCTCGCGCGGGTGTGCACCTGCTGCTGGCCTCGAAGGCGCTGGCGGCGCTGCGCGGCCGGGGCTTCGTCACGCCGGATGACGTGCGCTTCCTCGCGGGGCCGGTGCTCCGCCACCGCCTGCTGCTGTCGCCGGACGCGGAGCTGGATGGGGCCACGCCCTCGGACGTGCTGCGCGAGGTGGTGCAGTCCATCGAGGTTCCCCGGTGATTCCCACCGGGCGCCTCTGGGTGCTGCTGTGTCTGCTGGCCGTGCCGATGATGGCGGCGGGCTTCCTCCCGGGCCTCGGCGGCGTGGTGCTGGTGCTGGACGTGCTCGCGCTGTTGCTCGCGGCGCTGGACTACGTGCAGGCCCGCCAGGTGCGCCTGGAGGTGAGCCGTAAGCTGCCGGCCCGCCTGTCCGTGGGTGCGCCCAACAAGGTGGAGCTGCTGCTGGTGCACCGGGGCGGCCAGCCGGTGGACGTGCTCGTGCGCGACGACGTGCCCGAGTCCTTCACCACCACGCCCGAGCAGGCTCCGCTGCACCTGCCCGCGGACAGCCAGACGCGCTGGGTGTACCGGGTGTCTCCGGCCAGGCGCGGCAAGTTCCAGTTCGGCGACGTGAACGTGCGGGTGCGCGGGCCGCTGGGGCTCGTCTTCCACGAGCGGCGCTTCCCCGCGGCCAGGAGCGTGTCGGTGTTCCCGGATCTCCGGGGCGCGAGCCGCCTGCTGCTCTCCGGCGCGGCGTTGGACCTGGTGAACCTGGGCCTGCGGCAGCTGCGCCGGGACGGCCGGGGCAGCGAGTTCGCCCGGTTGAGGGACTATGCGCAGGGCGACTCGGTGCGCGAGGTGGACTGGAAGGCCACGGCGCGGCGCACCCGGCCGGTGACGCGGGTGATGGAGTCCGAGCGCTCGCAATCCATCCTCATCTGCGTGGACGCGGGCCGCTCCATGGCGGCGCAGGTGGACGGGCTCACCAAGCTGGACCATGCCGTCAACGCGGCGCTCTTCCTGGCCTTCGTGGCGGTGCGCAACGGGGACCGGGTGGGGCTGGCCGTGTTCGCGGACGGGGTGAAGGCCTACCTGCCTCCGGCGGCGGGGCGCCTGCAGTACCGGAAGATATTGGACACGCTCTACTCCACCACGCCGAGCCTCACGTACGTGGACTACCTGGCGCTGTTCAAGGAGCTGAACGTGCGCCTCACCCGGCGCAGCCTGCTGTGCGTGTTCACGGACTTCCTCGACGAGGAGCAGGCCTCCGCGATGGTGGCGCCGCTGCACCGGCTGGCGCGGCGGCACGTGCCCCTGTGCCTGTCCGTGCGGGACACGGCCCTCATCCACCTGCTGCGCACGCCTCCCGCGGCCGTCGAGCAGGCCTTCCAGCAGGCCGTGGCCAGCGAGCTGCTCACGGATCGCGAGGCCCTCAAGGCCAAGGTGAGCGCGGGCGGCGTGCAGATGCTCGACGTGCAGCCGGATGAGCTGAGCCTCGCCGCGGTGAACCGCTACCTGGATATCAAGGCGCGCGGAGTGCTGTAGGCGCTACGCCGCGCTCTCGCCCCAGCGCTCACGGGCCAGCTCCAGCGTCCGGGCGTTCTCGGGCACCTGACGCAGGAAGCGCGCGAGGATGAGCCCGGCCAAGAGCGGGTCAGGCCGTGTCCTTCCGTGCCCCGCGCATCCAGTCCGAGCCCAGGTACGCGTAGACGCCCAGGCCCACGGTCAGGGCGAAGGACACCTTGAAGGCCACCGACAGCTTGGGCGGGTGAATCTGGGAGATGGTGCCCTCGATGAGGCCCGCGAGCACGAAGAGCACGAACGTGCCGAAGAGGAGCTTCACCGCGCGCACCGCCTCCTGGCGCAGCGCCATCCCGCGGGGCAGGCCTCGCGGCGCCACCTGTCCCCGGGCGATGACGAAGCCCGCCGCGCCCGCGATGCAGATGGCGGTTATCTCCGGAATGCCGTGCGGGAGGATCCACGCCCAGAACCAGCCGGCCATGCCCTTGGCCGCGTACACCTGCGCGAGCGCGCCCAGCATCAGCCCGTTGATGAAGAGCATCAGGGCCGTACCCACGCCCACGGTGATGCCGAGCGCGAAGGCGAGGAACGCCACCTCGGTGTTGTGGGTGAAGAGGAAGGTGGAGAACTGGGCCTGCTCGTCCACCGACATCCCCTCGCCCGCGGCCTCGTCGGCGGCACGCTTCACCGGATCCTGCTTCAGGTGCTGCTCGGGGACGAGGTAGGGGGCCGCGTCCGGGTCCGCCAGCATGCCCAGGTAGCCGAAGCCCGCGCCCGCCAGGAACAGGAGCACCGAGGCCGCGTACATGCGCCACTCCTGGCGCAGCAGCTCGGGGAAGCCCCGGGCGACGAAGCCCCACGCGTCCGCGAAGCGCACCCGCTGGCCCGGATAGGTGATGGCATAGGCCCGGCCCACCAGGTCATTGAGGTACTCGCTCACGTCGGCCGAGCCGCTGCGCGCGCGCACCCACAACAAGTCACTCGAGACGGCCCGGTACAGCTTGCCCAACGAGCGCGCCTCTTCCAGCTCGAGGGCGCGCAAGCCACTCCCCTCGGCCTTGTCGAGCAGGGACTCCAGCTGCTGCCAGCGCGGCCTGCGCGCCTCGATGAACTCGGGCATCTCCATGCGAGGCGACTCTAGCCCAGACCAGACGGAGCGGAGCCTACTGCGGCTGAGCGGGACGCAGGCCCGACCAGCCGAGTGTCACCTGTCCACTCCATCCGCCCCAGACGCTCGCGCCCTCCGGGCCGAAGCCACGGCGCACCGAGGTGCCCAGCTCGAAGCCGCCGAGCGTCAGGCGGGCCCCGGCTCCAGCGGCGTAGCCCACCGGGCCGGGCTCGCGGGGCGTGGCATCCATCAACGCGTCGAATTCGGCCCCGAGCGCCAGCCGGGGAATGGGCTGGAACCACGCCTGATATGCGCTGTCCCACGAAGCGCGCGCCCCACCCGGCCGGAGGGCGTAACCCTGGCTGGTGGAGAAGGCCCAGCGGCCCCACCGTGTCCCCGCGAGCAGTGCCGGGCGCAGCCGCAGCCCCCGAGCCTCCTCGTCGAACGCGGAGCCCGCCAGGGTTCCATCGAAGGAGAGCAGCAGGCGGAAGGACGGAGAATCCGTCAGCCGCACCCGGGCCGACAGCGAGGTGGACAGCGCCGTCGCGGGCCCGGGGCGCATCGCCAGGGTCGCGCCCAGGGCCACACGCTCGGACACGCGTCCCTCCATCGCGAGGGTGGTCCGTCCGCGAGAGAGATCCACGCCCGAGGAGCCCAGCTCGGGCTGCGCGCGCAGCTCGAAGAGCCAGGCCCGGGGCAGGAAGGCCGTGGGCAGCGGAGCCGCCTCCACGAGACTTCCCGCGGGGGCACCCAGCAGGGGCATCAGCGAGGCCTCCTCCGGGGAGGGCCGCACGGCGGGAGTAGGAAGCTCGGCCACGGGAGCCGGAGCGTGCACGGGAGCCGCCTGGGCCTGGGACTTCACCTGCTGCACGGGCGTGTCACCCCAGAGGGCCTCCAGCGCGGCGAGGCGCTCCCCGTCATGCGTGCCCGGCACCGCCCGCGCCACCAGCGAGCCATCCGCCTGGCGCCGGGGCTCCTCCACCTGGGTGCCATACAGCCCGCGCAGCGTCAGCGCGGGGAACGGCCCCTCCAACGGATTGCCCTGCTCGTCGAGCACCCGGACCTTCACCTGGAACGCATCGGCCACGGGCTGCAGGTCCACGTCCACGCGAGGCGCCAGCACCGTGATCGTCAGCTTCTCCGGACGGGCGTCGGGCACGCCGCGCGGCAGCAGCTCCACGGTGTGCGAGCCCACGGTCTCCACGTGCACCGGATGCGTCGTGGGAGCGCCGTCGAGGCGGAAGTCCAGGGACTCGGCTCCCTCCAGGGCGAGGTCCACCCCGAGCGTGCCCCGGATGCCCCGCGGCCCCACCGAGCCCCGATCCGTCTTCACGCGCAGCACCTCCACCTGCCGCACGGCGGAGGCCTTGCCGACCAGGCCCGTGGCATCCACGGCGCGCACGCGGGCGAAGTACCTGCCGGGAGCCAGCGCGCGGGCCACGGACTCGAGCGGCTCCTGCCCCGCGGCCACCGTCTCGCCGTGCACCCTGTCGTTGAAGCGCTCGTCGCGCGCGAGCTCCACGCGGTACGAGGCCGCCTCCTTCACGGGGGCCCACGCCAGCGCCTCGTCCACGCCCTTGTCGTCCAGCAGCACCCGCACCGAGCGCTCCGCACCCGCCCAGGCCGGAGCCTCGGGCAGCGGGCGCGGCTTCTCGGGCACCTTGCCCTTCTCCACGCGCGTACCGTGGTCCTTGGGCACCTGGACGCTCTGGCCCTGGGCGATCACCTCGGCCTGGCCGTCGTAGACGGAGACGCGGCTCATCTGCTGCGCGTCCACACCCACGAGCATGTTCTTCGAGCGCGCGGCCACCGAGCCCGCCGGCATCTTCACGTCCACGGGCTCGCCGCGCAGCTCCGCCAGCGACACGCTCAGCTCACCCCGCAGCAGCTCCACCGCACCGGACTTCTTCACCTTGTCCGTCGCCTGGGGCGCCTGCCCGTAGATGACGACGAGCGCGTTCTCGTTCATCTGTAGCCGCGTCAAATCTCGGAACGTCACCTCGGCGCCGGCCTCGCGCAGCGTGTTGACGGAGTCCAGCCGCCACAGTCCCTGGCCGGTGTTCGCCTGGCGCCAATCCACCTTGCCGGCCCGCTTGGAGTTGACCTCGGGGCGGATGAAGGTGAGGCGCGCGTCCGGGTCTCCCTTGAGGCGCAGCACCGTGCCCGGCTTGAGCTGATGCGGCGGGGGACCCATCTTGTTGAGGGCGTGCAGCTTCGCGGAGCCGACCGTCGCATCGCCGAACACCTTGCGCGCCACGCTGCCGCACGTGTCTCCTGGCTGCACCACGTACACGTCGTCCTCGGGGGCGGCCTCCTGGGCCCACGAGACAGCGGGAATGCACACGGCGGGAATGCACACCACCAGGGCGAGCGCCGTGAGGAGCCCCTTAACGCTTGAGCTTCTGAGCACGCGAAACCTTCCGGGTCAGATCGATCGGATCGAGCGGCAGGGGGACGAAGTCGAACAACCCGCCCTCCAGCGCGCCCGTGACCAGGTCCCAATCATCCGCGGGACCACACAACAAAACCGGCGGGGAGCCCGGTCGGGAGGCCAGGGCACTCGCCCGCACGAGCGACTCGCGCCCGTCCGCGACGACGAGCAGCGCACCGAAGCCCCGAAGCGGCTCGTCCTCCGAGGCCAGGCGCGCCTCGAAGCCACACGCGCCGAGCGACATCACCAGCGTGTTCCCGGCGGCCGACTGCCGCGCCGGAGCCAGCACGGCCACGGGAGCGCCACCGGCCACGGGCCTCGGCACGGGCACCTCGAGCCGCACCCCGAGCCCAAGCCCGCGCTCCGACTTCTTGCCCTCGCCCCGCTTCTTCGGCGCGGCTCCCACGGGCTCGGCGAGCACGGAGAGCAACTCCTGGCGCAGCGCCGCCGCATCCGCCGGACGCGCGCCGGGGAGCTTCTCCAGCGCCTTCATCACCACGGCCTCGAGGCGCTCGGGGAACGAGAGCTCCGGCCGGGCCTCGCGGAACGAGGGAATGGGCTTGTAGAGGTGCGCGACGGCCACCTCGGCCGAGGCCATCACCGGGAAGGGAGGCATGCCGGTGAGCAACTCGTAGAGCACGCAGCCCAGCGAGTAGAGGTCGCTGCGCCCATCCAGCGGCAGCCCGCGCATCTGCTCGGGAGACATGAAGCCCGGGGTGCCCACGGCCATGCCTTCCTGGGTGAGGCGCGCGTTGAGCTCTCCGCCGAGCGCGGCCAGGCCGAAGTCGAGCACCTTCACGCGCTCGCCGTTCAGGTGGGCCTCGAGGAAGAGGTTGGCGGGCTTGAGGTCGCGGTGGACGATGCCGAGCGCATGCGCGGCCTCCAGCACCTCCAGCACCTGCACGGCGAGGCCCACCGCGCGCGGCACCGGCAGGGAGCCCTCGCGCTGCAGCAGCGCGTCCACCGTCTCGCCGGAGACGAGCTCCATGGCGAGGAAGAGGAAGCCAGCGTCGAGCCCGTAGTCGTACACCTCCACGGAGCCGGGGTGGTGCAGGCGGGCGAGCACATGGGCCTCGCGCTGGAAGCGCTCGGAGAAGCCGGGGGCGCTGGCGATGTGCGGGTGCATCACCTTGAGGGCCACGTGGCGGCCGAGGCCGAGTTGCTCCACCTCGTAGACGGCGCCCATGCCTCCCTCGCCGAGCGCCCGCAGGACACGGAAGCGCCCGGCGATGACCTGGCCCGGCTGGAGCATCAGAGCGGCACCTCGTAGATGCGGGTGGCGGCGGTGCGGCCGTGCAGCTTGCGCTCACCGGCGGGCACCAGATCCATCCCGCTCTCGCCGATGCGCTCGCGCGTGGACTCGCTGACGAGGATCTGCCCCGGTTGGGCCATGGACTCGATGCGCGCGGCCACGTTCACCGTGTCGCCAATGACGGTGTACTCCATGCGCTTCTCACTGCCGACGTTGCCCGCCACGGCGGGGCCGGTGTGCACGCCGATGGCCAGCTGGATTTCGATGCCCCAGCGCGCGCGCCAGCGGCGGTTGCCCACGTCGAGCCAGCGGCGCAGATCCTCGGCCGCCTGCACGGCGCGCAGCGCGTCGTCCGGATGGGACCGGGGCGAGCCCCACACCGCCATGATGCAGTCGCCGATGAACTTGTCGATGATGCCCCCGCGCCGCTGGATGATCTCCGTGGCGAAGGTGAACAGCTCGTTGAGCAGCGCGACGATGATTTCGGGAGGCTGGGACTCGGAGAGCTTCGTGAAGCCCACCACGTCCGCGAAGAAGATCGTCACTTCGCGGCGCTCGCCCCCGAGCCGCAGCTGGTCCGGGTTGGACACCACGAGGTCCACCACGTCCGGAGACAGGTAGCGGCTGAGGGCGGCGCGCACCTGCGTCTGGGTGACGACCTCACGCTCCTTGGCCTCCAGCGTGACGGCCATGGTGTCGAAGGCGCGGCCCAGGGTGCCCAGCTCGTCCGCGCGGCGGGTGACGCGCTCGCCCACGCCGCGGAAGGTGCGCTCGGCGAGGGCCTGGGTCGCCGCCACCAGGTCGCGGATGGGCCGGGTGAGCTGCCGGGCGCCGAGCAGGCCCACGACGAGCGCCACCAGCGCGGCCACCGCGAGCGCGGTGAGGATGGACCGGCGCATCTCGGACAGGGACGCGTACGCCACCGACTGGGGCTGCTGCACCGCCACCGCCCAGCCGTACTCGGAGAGGGCCTCCAGCGAGCCGACCATCTCCTGTCCTCCCAGCTGGAAGTCCGAGACGGCGGCCATGTCCGTGCTGAAGGACGAGTCCCCGCTCAGCGCGGCGAAGAGGCCATGGGTGGAGAAGTCCTCGCGGGCCGCGACGCGGGCCGGATCCGCGTGGAGCACGAGCCGCCGCTGCCGGTCCACGACGAAGACGTTCTCGCGCGAGCCGAGGAACTTCTCGCCCAGCTCGCCCATGAGCGAGCACAACTCGCCGAGCTTCACCTGGGTGCCGAGGATGGCACGCACGGAGCCCTCCCGGACGATGGGGAAGAACACCTCGAGCACCGGTCCGCCCAGCGCGCTGGTGCGCACGTCCTGGACCACCAGGTGCCCACGGGAGGCGAGGGTCTGGAGGAGCGCCGGCTCCAACCGGGAGGCGAGCTTCGGAGCGGGCACCTCGTCCGCCTTCACGGTCGTCACGCTCTGGCCGCTCGGGGCGTAGAGGGTGACGAAGTCCATGTTGCCCAGGGCGGCCACGCGGGTGCCCACGAGGGCGAAGCGCGTGGCGTCATCGCCCAGCCCGGGCGCGAAGAGGAGCTGGCCGATGCCCTCGAGGTCCTGCTCGACGCGAGCCAGCTCGCCGCGCACCGAGCGCCGCACGTCTCCGACGATGGAGCGGTGCAGGTGGCGGACGAGCTCCTCGAGGGCGTCCGCGTTGGTGTCCATCATCTTCCAGCCCAGCCCCACCAGCGGAGGCAGCGCACAGAGCAGGATGAGGAGGAACAGGCGCGTGAAGAGCGGGACACCTCGCGGCGGCACCGCGCCCTTCGCTTCGGCCTTCACCTCGGGAGGAGGAGCGGGCACCTGCGAGCCGGGCTCCACGCTGCGAGTCTCCACTTCGGGGACAGGGGTCGCTGCCATCGCGTGTCTGGGGGGGAGCCGCGGGTCTCGCGGAGGACGTCGGGGGAAGGTCCCGGTCTAACACTCCGAGTGGGGGCGGAGCGAGCCTGGGCCGCGCCTGGACACCCGCCCGGTCCCTCTCCGGGGAGCCGCTCCCGGGGCAAGCAACCGGACGGACACGGACACGCACGAGCCCGGAGCCAGGCACCCCGGACGCGCTACACTCCCGGCCCCCTTCCCTTCCGAGAGGAGCTCCGGTCATGCGCATCGAGAAGCCCGCTTCCGCCCGTTGGTTCGCGGCGGTCCTGCTCCCGCTGCTGGCGGCATGTGGTCCCACCGACGCGGGCGAGGCCCTGCGTGCCCTGGGCGCGATCCAGGATGGCCTCATCACCTTCTACGACGCGGATGGCTCGGGCAATTGCAGCTTCGAGCCCACCAGCAACCTGGACGTGGCGGCGATGAACATCGGCCAGTACCTGGACAGCGCGGTGTGCGGCGCGTGCGTGGAGATCGAAGGCCCCAAGGGAAACCTGCGCGTGCGCATCGTGGACTCGTGCCCCGACTGCCCGGACAAGGGTCACCTGGACCTGAGCCGCGAGGCCTTCGCGAAAATCGCCAACCCCGTGGATGGCCGCGTGAACGTGCGCTGGCACATGGTGCCGTGCGACGTGCAGGGGCCCATCCGCTACCACTTCAAGGACGGCAGCTCGCAGTATTGGACCGCCATCCAGGTGCTCAACCACCGTCTGCCGGTGACGAAGCTCGAGTACTGGAAGAACGGTGCCTGGGTGAACGTGAAGCGCGAGAGCTACAACTACTTCGTCGAGACCAGCGGCATGGGCACCGGCTCCATCAAGGTACGGGTGACGGCCTCGGACGGCCAGACGCTCGAGGACACCCTGCCCGGCGCGGCCTCGGACAAGACCTACGACGGGGCGGCCCAGTTCAAGGCCGACTGAAGGGGCCGCGGGTAACCGGCCCCCTCACTTCTGGACGTCCAGAACTTATTATGCATCTAAAACGCACAATTACTTCTGGACGTCTGGAAGTCTGAGCGGGTGGCGCCTGATTACAGCCGCTGCAGGGCGAAGCGCGAGGTCGTCTTCATGCCGCCCATGCCGCCCGAGGACTGGTCCATGGACTGAGTGCCCTCGATGCGGATGAGCCGGCCGGCGGCCACGTCGAAGCCGGCCGTCACGTCGACGTCCATCTTCATGCCCATCGCGCCCGCGCCGTTGCCCATGCCGCCGCCCATGTTCATGCCGCCGCCCATGTTCATGCCGCCCATGTTGGCCTGAGCGGAGCCCTCGTCCTCGTCACCGGCGGCCTGCTCGGAGCCGGCCCCGGCGGGAGCCTCGACCTTCTGGGCCACGGTGGTGTGGAGTTGGGCCACGGTGCTGTCCATCTCGGCGAGGGTGGTGGCCATGGCGCCCATGGGAGTGGTGACCTCCACGCGGCTGCCGGGGGCCATGTCGCCCTCGGGGAGGACCATCATCTCGAAGATCTGCTTGGGGAGGACGTCCACGCCGGGGTCCTCCTCCTTCACCTTCACCGCCTTGAGGGCCGGGGGCGGCGCCTTCTTCTCATCCATGGCGAGCGAGATGGTGCCGGACTTCGCGTCCACGGCGGCCACCACGGTGACCTGCTTGTCGCCCGCGGTCATCGAGGCCTGGGCGCGAGCGCCGTTGGGCCCCGCGCTGACGACGTTGCGCACGCCCACGATGGTGCGGCCCTCCTGCATGTAGACGGTCACCATGCGGAAGAACTTCGCGTGGCCCTTGCGGTCCACCTCGGCCTTCACGTTCTTGGCGGCGGCCGGAATCTTGTCGAGCGTGCTGATGCGCTTGTCCCCCTGGATGAGGTCCATCTTCTCGAGGGTGAGCTCCATCTCGGCGGTGCCGTCCGGCCGCACGGCGAGCACCTTCTGGCTGAAGGTGGACTGGACCTTCATGCGCATCTTCATGCCACCGGCGCCCATGTTCATGCCGGGCATCTGCATGCCGGGCATGCCGCCCATACCGCCGGGCATCGCCATCTCGATGGTCGAGTCATCCTCGTACTGGAAGCGGTGAACATCTCCCTTCTTCCACTGATAGTTCAGCTCCACGGCGGAAGCGGAGCCGGCGGAGAACAGCACCAGGGCGGCAGCGAGACTGCGAGGACCAAAACGCATGCGGATTCCCCCTCCCAGGGGATGGCGGCGGGTCGAAGTCGGGGTGCCCGCCGTGTCGGGCATCTTAGGGTACGGCTCGGGACGCGGAGCCGCCGGAAATATTCTCACGGAGTCCGGTTCGCCCACGAGGCCCGGCGAGGAGAAAGAGGACAACATGAGATGGCATCCGCATCCGGGGTGGGTGGTCCTGCTGCTCGCCATGGCCCTGCCAACCACGGGCTGTGTATCGCTGACACCACTGCCCAGCCGAGAGAGGAACCTGGGTTACACGGTGCGTGAGGCCACCGGGCCCGGGTTGGAGGAAGGACCGGGTGTTGAGTCACCGCGCGCCCCCGCTCCTCCACCCGAGCCCAAGAGCCCGGAACGGTTGCACCGGCGCCGAGCCTCTCGGGAGGACGAGACGGCGGAGGGCCTGGACAACGCGGAGAGGGTCACGCGGCAGAGCGCCCTCGCGGCCCAATTGGCGTTTCGCGGTGCCGTTCTCGACGTATCGGGCTCCACCCGTCGCATCTCCGCCGAGCTCTCCAGACTGAAGGCCAGTGGGCGGGGCATCGCCGGTGTAAACGGCGTCTTCATCCCCTTCGTCGACTACGGCGCCGAGCAACTGCGATGGATTGACGCCCAGCTCGCCGCCACCACCCGGCTGGTCCAGGCCGCTTCGGAGGTGGAAGACCCGGACATGCAGCTCGCCCTGCTGCGCCTGGCCGGCCCACGGCTCGAGGCCGCCATGATGGGCTCGCTCCTGCTTGCCGTCTGGCTCGACTTCCTCCAGTTCGCCGACGCCGTGCTCACCCAGCACCTCTACAGCGTGGAGAGACTACTGGTGGGCATGTACCGTTGGAGGGAGATGCTCGAGCCCGCCATGACGGCACTCGCCTCCCAGGAGCCCGGGCAGGTCGAGGCCGCGTCACAAGACCTCCCCGCCCTGGTAGGCCACCTCACGGGCGAGCTGGCCACGACCATCGAGACCGTACGCAAGGGGGCGGAGAACATCGCGAAGGTGCTGGTGCTCAAGGAAGCCATCGAGGCACTCACGATGCTCTCGGCGATGAGGTTCTCGCTGCCCTCGGTGCCTCCGTCCGCTCCCGTCCTGCTCGGCATGGGCCTCTCGGTGGGAAGCGACGGCGTCATGATGGGCACGCGGATTGTCGTGTCCGCCGAGTGGGTGGAGATGATGCGCCACTTGGTGCGCGCGGGACTGCTCTCCCTTCCCGTCGTCAGCGCGGCCGTCCGGATTCAGGCTGGCCAGGTGATGATGGCGCAGTCGCACGACGCACTGCCCAGGGGCGTGCGCGAGGCGCTCGGTGATGGGCCCGAGGTGCGCGCCATGCGCCAGACGAGCCGCACGGGAGCCGGCATGAACAAGCCACCGCGGCACCACGTCCTGCCGAAGGAGTTCCGCGAGTGGTTCGAGCGGCGCGGCTTCACCGGCGAGATGGACATCGACCAGTTCTGCGTCGAGATGGAGCAGGCGCACCACGAGGCCATCCATGGCGGTGGCGACTGGAAGCTGGGCCGCACGTGGGCCGGGGAATGGAACCGGATGATCATGGAGACGCTGAGCGAAGCCGAGGTCACGGCAGGACGCATGTTGACGCGGAATGAGATCCTGAAGATCGTCGCGGAGCGTATGAAGGTGTACAGGCTCCCGATGAATTTCACGCGCTGGGGTGGATGATGAGCGAGGACCGTTCCTGGGAGGGCAATTGGAAGGCCCGCTTGTATGAGCGGGTCCGCGCCCACGGCTACGATTCGCTCACCGCCTTCGCCGAGGCACGCCCTACCGCTTCGCTGGTGGCGTTGGCCGAAGAGCTGGGTCCGGACGATATCGCCGGAGTGCAGGTGTTCAGCGGACTGGTGGCCGAAGCGGAGCGGAACAATCAGGTCACACGCCTTGTGCGCGGACAACTCGTGCGCGAACTGTGCTCGTGCCTCCCAAGCGGCTGGCCGTCGGTGCTGGACGACGCCAACCGTTTCGATGTCGCCCATGCACTCGGCGCTTGGATTGCCTTCACCCCAGAAACCCACAAGGAGCGCGCCAGGCAGGCCAGAACAACGCTCCTCGCCACACCGCCGCCGCCCGGTTGGCGCCCGCTCGGCCCCGACGACGAGTTGCTGCTGACGCTCCTACCGGACGAGCAAGCCTGAACTGCGCCTGTGGCAGTGGCACACGCTGCTTTCGGCCCTGCTCACCGCCTCTCCGTAGCTTCCACGCCCCGCCACCTGCTCGCTCCGCGCTTCCAGGGGGAAGCTCCATTGGACCCCTTGGGTCTTCCTCGCCCGAGCCGCCCATCAGGGTATGGCCATGGCCCTTCTCCAGGAACGCCCCCGAGGCTACCGGGTGCGGAGCGCGGTAAAAGAACGACGGAAGTGTGCTCTCCACCCGTGCCCGTGTGCGCAGCGCCATCGCGGACGTGCTCGATGGAGGACTCCCCCGCGCCTACACACCGGAGGTCTTCAAGGCGAAGTCGGGGGCCGTCTTCCAGCACGTCTACGAGCGGTACAAGCGGGCGGCGTGAACCCACCCGTGGAACCACTGGAAGACACGGGGAAACACTCCGCCAATACGTCCGGCGCGTCTCCGGCCTAGACTGGAGCCGTGACGGACACGCCCGAACCCCTTCTCGACGGCACCCATACCGTGCTCACGCCCGAGTACGTGGAGTTCCGCTTCACCCTGGCGGGCATCTACTCGCGCTTCCTCGCGTGGCTGTTGGACACGGTCATCGTCCTCTTCGGGACGGGCATGCTCCTCATGTTCCTGGGCACGGTGAGCGTGGTGGTCCCCGGCTTCGCCAGCGCCCTGGGCATCGTCCTCTACTTCCTGGTGGACTGGGGCTACGGCATCACCCTGGAGACGGCCTGGAGTGGCCGCACGGTGGGCAAGCGGGTGTTCGGCCTGCGCGTCATCCAGCAGAGCGGGGTGCGCATCGGCTTCTATCACGCCGCGCTGCGCAACCTGGCGCGGCCGGTGGATCGCCTGCCCCTGCTCTACCTGGTGGGCGGAGTGGCGGCGCTCCTGTCCGGCTCGCACCAGCGGCTGGGGGACATGCTCGCCGGCACCATCGTGGTGCGCGAGCGGCGTCTCAAGCCGCCCTCGGCCATCGGCGTGTCGGCCGGCGAGGGGCTGCTGGCGGATCCCCTCTTCGTCTCGCGGGTGAAGCGGCTGAGCGCCGACGTGCGCGAGCTGGTGCTCTCCGTCGTCCTGCGCCGCGAGGAGCTGCGGATGGAGGCGCGCCTGCGGGTCTTCTCCGCGCTCGGCACGAAGCTGCAGGAGCTGCTGGGCATGGAGAAGCCGGCCCACCTCTCGGACGAGAAGTGGACGCTGCTGGTGGCCGCGGCCCTCGTCCCCGCCCCCGGAGCCCAGCAGCCCCGGGTCGGGACTCGCGCGGTGGCCTAGAACCTAGAAGTAGACGGAGGTGCCCGCGGACAGGATGAGCGAGGTCTGCACCGCCTCATCCAGCGACAGGTATGCGTTGAACTGCGCCCGCGCCCCCAGGCTGATGGAGTCGGACACGAAGAACTCCACGCCCGCGTTGGGCCCCACGCCGAAGAAGTTCTGCTCGCCCGAGTCCTTGAAGATGTGCAGGTAGCTCAGGTCCGCGCCGAGGTAGGGGCGGATGCCCTCCTCCAGGAAGAGGTAGCGGATACCGAGCGAGGGAGCGAGACCCACCACGCGCTTCTCGCTGATCGGATCGTACGGGAAGGCGAGCTTGGTGAGCGAGACGACCTCGAAGCCGCTCTCGATGTAGAGGCTGGCGTCGAAGCCGAGGAACACGGTGCTGTTGAGACTCGCCGTGTTGTTGAAGTTCATGTAGCCCGCCGACAGGCCGAGGCTGCGGTTGGCGAACTGGGCGTGGGCGGGAGCGGCCAGGAAGAGGGCCGCCAGGAGGGCAAGGGCGGAGCAGAACGAGCGCATGGCGCTGGACTCTAGCGTCCCTCTGGCGGCGGCTAAACCACCGAAACCGCAAGGATTACTCCCCGTTCAAGGCGTTGATCCCGGTGGGGGGCATCTCCTACACTCCCGGCGATCATGCCTTCCCTCCGCTCCGCGCTCGCCATCCCCCTGCTCCTGGCCTCCGGCTGCATCAACACCCCGCCTCCCTCCGACCGCGCGCTCGTCAACAACGAGCTGTGCGCCCAGGAAATCAGCAAGGGAGACCTCAAGCAGGCCGAGGTTTATTGCGACCTGGGTCTGGAGTTCGCCCCCCAGTACGCGGACCTGTGGTCCAACAAGGGCCTCATCGCCCTGTACGCGGGCGACAAGCCCAAGGCCAAGGAGTTCCTCATCAAGGCCATCCGCTTCAACCAGGATCACGCGGCGGCCTACATGAACCTCGGCCGCATCTACCTGGACGAGGGCGCGTACGGAAAGGCGCACGACAGCTTCCAGCGCGCGCTCAAGGTGAACCCCGACTACGTCGAGGCCCGCTACAACCTGGCGCTCACCTTCATCAACCTGGGCAAGCTGGACAAGGCGGACAAGGAGCTCATGACCCTGCTGGTCGTGGACCCCAACAACGCCCAGGCCCACCACGACCTCGGCGTGGTGAAGTACCGCCAGGAGCTCAAGGAAGAGGCGGTGGACGAGATGCGCAAGAGCGTCACGATCGCCCCCGACCTCAACCCCGAGTGGTGGAACAACCTGGGCGCGGTGCTGATGGAGCTCAGCCGCTTCGAGGAGGCCCGGCAGTCCTTCGCCAGCTGCGTGGCCCTCAAGGCCGACCATCCGCAGTGCCTCAACAACCTGAGCATCGCCCAGCGCAAGGCGGCCCTCACCGACTCGGCCCTGAAGGAGTACCGCGACACGCAGAAGGCGGAGAACTCGCCGGCGGCCCTCTACGAGCTGGGCCTCAAGTACAAGGAGCGCGGCCTGCTGTCCGAGGAGGAGCGCACCTACAAGGAGTGCGTCAAGCTGGACGGCAAGTTCGCCCCCTGCCACTACGGCCTGTTCCTGCTGTACTCGGACGCCCAGAAGCGCCCGTCCGCGGAGGTCGCCTGCAAGAACTTCCTCAAGTACGTCTCGGTGGAGGAGTTCCCCTCCGAGGCCGAAAAGTGCGAGAAGTTCCTCGGCGCCCGGTCGTACTAGCCCCCCACGCATCGATTCCCCCCCGCCATCGCGATGAGCGTCAGGCTTACGGTCAAACAGAGCAGTGAGGCCGGTGGCACTCCCACCGAGCACGTCCTCGACGAGTCCGTCATCACCCTGGGCCGCGACAAGAGCTGCCAGGTGGTGCTGGCGCAGCAGGCCGTGTCGCGCAGCCACGCCCGCATCACCCAGGAGGGCAACCTCTTCTTCCTGGAGGACCTGGGCAGCGCCTACGGCACGCAGGTGAACGGCAAGCCGCTGCCCAAGGGCGAGAAGCGGCTGCTGCGCAATGGCGACGTCATCGTCATCGCCCAGTTCGACATCCGCTTCGACAAGGTGGCGGAGCTGCCGCACGACGTGGAGTCGCAGAAGACGTCCTTCGTCGCCCGCAACATGGTGAAGGACGTGATGCGGGGCCTGTCCGGTGGCGAGGAGCGCTACCTCCGGGTGATGAACGGCCCGCGCGAGGGCGAGCGGCTGGAGATCACCGACGCCCAGGAGTTCGTCATCGGCCGGGACGAGTCGGCGGACGTCATCTTCCGGGACGATCTCATCTCCCGGCAGCACGTGAAGGTGCGGCGCGACTGGTCCGGCACGCACGTGGAGGACCTGGGCAGCCGCAACGGCATCAAGGTCAACCGCAAGCGCGCCTCGCGCAAGCTGCTGCGGGACGGGGACGAGCTGGAAGTGGGCGGAGTGCGCTTCGTCTATGTCTGCCCGTCCGAGGCGCCCGAGGAGCAGGCCGAGGTGCTGGCGGCGGAAGTGGCCTCGGCGTCGGTGTCGGGAGACGAGTCGAGCTCCACGCACCCGCTGCCGGCCGCGAAGGAGCGCACGTCCTCGGGGAAGCGCTCGGCCACGTCCACCGAGAAGCCCGCGGAGACGGAAGCCGAGCCCGCGCAGGCCGCGGAGCCAGAGGCCCCCGCCGAGGAGCCCGTGGCGGCAGCGCCGGAGGAGCCGCCCGCGCCGGAGCCGGAGCCCGTGAGGCCGGCGCCGATGCCCATGCGCCGCGACGAGCCGGAGGAAACTCCGGAGAAGGACGTGAAGCGCTTCATCCCGCTGGTGGTGCTGGGCGCCATCGGCCTGGTGGCGTTGGGCGTGCTGATCGCCCTCTTCTCCGTCTGAGCCGTCCGCATCAACCCAGCCCCCACGTCCCCTCTCCCTTCGGGAGAGGGTCGCGGTGAGGGTATCGCGTCCACCCGGGTTCACCCCGAGCGAGTCCCTCTCCGAGGAGAGGGACTGAGCCGTGCACCCGCGGAGCTACCGGATGGAGATGCGGGCCACCGGCTGGATGTTGAGGTCCGGGGACAGCTCCTGGAAGCTGACGACGGAGAAGGGCGGGTTGAACTCGAACTCGAGCAGCTTGCGCACGTAGCGCCGGATGTCCATCGCGGTGAGGATGACGGGGCGCTGGGCGCTGGGCGGCAGGTGGCCGCACTCGGACTTCACGGCCTGGACGATCTCCTGGGCGATGTCCGGCTCGAGCGCCAGGTGGGTACCCGCCGAGGTGCGCTTGATGGAGCCGCGGATGGCCTCCTCGATCTGCGGATCCAACAGGTAGACGACGAGGGTGCCGGTGCCGCGGGCGAACTTGTGGGACACGTAGCGCCGCAGGCTGGAGCGCACGTGCTCGGTGAGCATGACGTTGTCGGCCTCGACCTGGCCGTACTCGGCGAGGGCCTGGAGGATGCCGCGCATGTCGCGGATGGAGATCTCCTCCTCGACGAGGCGCCCCAGGATGTCCGTGAGCTTGAGCACGGTGACGACCTTGGGGACCACTTCCTTGACGATGGCGGGGAAGGCCTTCTCCAACTGGTCGAGCATCGACTGCGTCTCCTGGACGCCGACGAACTCGCGGGCCTGGCGGCGCAGCACGGCGGCCAGGTGGAGGATGATGTAGCCGGGCACGTCCCAGGTGGTGAGGCCGGCGGCCTCGAGCGTGTCCTTGTACTGCTCGGGGACCCACGCGGCGGGCTGGCGGGTGGCCGGGTTGATGGCCTCGAAGCCCTGGATGTTCATCAGCTTGAGGCGCTCCACCGTATCGTTGACGAGCACGTGGCCGATGGTGGCCTGGCCCGTGACGACGGGGACCTCGTTGAGCTGGACCTGGTACGAGCCGGGAGGCAGGTTGGGGTTGCCGCGGGCGCGCACGCCGGGGAAGCGCACGCCCATCTCCACGAAGAGGCCGTCGCGCATGAAGGGGATGAGCTCGAAGAGGAACTTGCCGCTGTCCTGGCGCGAGTCCACGTAGGGCACCAGGGCGTCGGAGACCTCCAGCACGATGGGGGTGACGACGGGGATGAAGAGCTCGGAGTCCGGGTTGACGGGCTCCTTGGCCTGCGGCTCGGTGGCGGCCGGCGTCTCGCCCGGGGCCGTCTCGCCGGTGGTGAGCCCGTCCTCGCCCGCCGCGCCGGCGTTCTCCTTCTTGAGCATCGACCAGGCGCCCCAGCCGGCCAGGCCGCCGAGGGTGAAGAACGGAATCTTGGGCAGACCGGGGATGAGGCCGAGCACCACGAGCATGGCCGCCGCGATGGCGATGGCCTTGGGGTACGCGGTGAGCTGCGTGCCTATGTCCTTGCCCAGGTGGTTGCCCTCCTCGTCGCCGCCCACGCGCGTCACGATGATACCGGCGCAGGTGGAGATGAGGATGGCGGGGATCATGCCCACCAGACCGTCGCCGATGGTGAGCAGCGTGTACTTCTGCGCCGCGGCCCCCACGTCCATGCCCTTCTGCAGCACGCCGATGACGAGGCCACCGACGATGTTGATGACGGTGATGATGATGCTGGCGATGGCGTCGCCCTTCACGAACTTCATCGCACCGTCCATGGCGCCGAACAGCTGGCTCTCGCGCTCCAGGTCGCGCCGCTTGCGCTTGCCCTCTTCCTGGTCGATGGAGCCCGCGCGCATGTCCGCGTCGATGGACATCTGCTTGCCGGGCATGGCGTCCAGGGTGAAACGGGCGGCCACTTCGGCCACGCGCTCGCTGCCCTTGGAGATGACGATGAAGTTGACGATGACGAGGATGACGAAGATGACGAGACCGACGACGAAGTTGCCCTGAACCACGAAGTGGCCGAACGCCTCGACCACCTCGCCCGGATCTCCCGTGAGCAGGATGAGCCGGGTGGTGGAGATGGTGAGCGCCAGCCGGTACATCGTGGTGATGAGCAGGAGCGTCGGGAACACCGACAGCCGCAGCGCCTGGGGCACGTACAGCGAGATGAGCAGCAGCACCACCGAGATGCTGATGTTCAAGGTGAGCAACACGTCCAGCATCAGGGTGGGCAGCGGGACGATCATCATGCCGATGATCGCCACCACCACGCAGGCCAGCACGATGTCGGAGTACTTGGAGAGGAAGCTGTTGCTGTTGCTCTGGGCTGACATGGGTTTCCTGCAATCCTAGCGAGACCGGGCACGGTTCCCAAGCCGAGGCCGGGACGCGCTCCCTTGCACGCCGGTCGCGACGCACGCGCCCGGCACCTGGCTCCGAGGGGGGTTACCCCTCCGTACCGCCTCCGGAGTCCCGCTGGGCCTCCTCGGCGCTCTGGAGCGCCGCGGCGGCCAGCACCCGGGCCCGGGCGGTCAGGGGATCTTTGTCCTCGGGGTCCAGCTCCACCGCCCGGGCGAAGTCCTTGGCCCCCTGGAGGATGTTGCCCAGGCGCAGGTGGACCTCGCCCCGGTTGACGAGCGCGGCGTTGTCCTGGGGGTTGAGGCGCAGGGCCTCGTCCAGGTGCGCCAGGGCCCCGTCCAGGTCGTCCACGGCCAGGGCAACGGCCCCGAGCGCCGTGCGGTAGTAGCCCTCGGCCTGATCTCGGTCCGCCAGATCCTGGAAGATGGCGCGGGCGTTTTCGTAATTTCCCTGCTCGAAGGCCTGGAAACCCTGCATGGCCCGCTCGAGCATCTCGGGCCCGGACAGAGGCTTCGTGGCCTCGGTCGCCGCCATCGCCTTGGGGTCGGTCGTCATCAGTGCAGATCCCTCCCGGATACCGGGCGGCCGGGAGCCTAACCCGCGAGTGCCTTCATCTCCAATACCTGGGGAGGGCTGGAATTCAGCGGAAAATCGGAGGAAACTCCCGGAGCCCCACCCCGATAATCAGGGTGTAGGCAGTCACCAACCCTGCAGCGCCCCCACCCTTCTACGCAGCGGAGAAGACACCATGGCCATGGACGGACTGAGCGGTAGCGCCTCGAAGCACCTGAGCAACGCCGTTGCCAACTCGAACCAGCAGGTCGACCCGAACAACAAGCTGTTCGCCGGTCTCGAGGGCGCCGACAAGGACCGCGCCATGGCCCAGTACGCCCTGCAGAAGCAGCAGGAGACCGTGGCCTTCCTGTCGAACATCAGCAAGAAGCTCAACGAAATCGCGATGGCCACCATCAACAACATGCGTTAGTGGCCCGCGGCTTCGGCCGCTGGGTTTCTTCCACCGGCTCCTCGGTCCTGCTCCTCTCGGAGCGGTCCTCGAGGGGCCGGTTTCTTTTTTCCGCCTCGCCACGCCGTGGCCACCCTGGCCGCACCTGGCCCCCCGCTTCCCGGGTGAGCCGGCGGGCTCCGGAAAAAATCCGGAGGAAAAAGGAGGAGGAAACTCCCGCCGCCTCCCCCCGATAATCCAAGTGTAAGCAGTCAGCAGTCACTACTTCCGCGGTACC
>NZ_JBJMQO010000078.1:0-55737 GCF_045802675.1 Archangium sp.
CGTGGCCATCCGCGTCCTCCAGGCGGAAAGGCGAATTGCGCGCGCCGTCGTGGTGGACCTGGACGTGCACCAGGGCAACGGCACCGCCGCCGTCTTCGAGGGCGATGACTCCGTCTTCACCTTCTCCATCCACGGCGAGCACAACTTCCCCTTCCGCAAGCAGCGCTCCTGCCGCGACGTGGGCCTGCCCGATGGCCTGAGCGACAGCGCCTACCTCGACGTGCTCGCCGCCCACCTGCCCGAGGTGCTCGAGTCCTCCGGCGCCGACCTCCTCTTCTACCAGGCCGGGGTGGATCCGCTCGTCGAGGACGCGCTCGGCCGGCTCTCGCTCACCCACGCCGGGATGAGGGCGCGCGACCGGCTCGTGCTCGAGGCCGCATGGCATCGTGGCCTGCCCATCGTGCTCACCCTGGGCGGCGGCTACGCGAAGCCCATCACCGCCACCCTGGAGGCCCACGTGGGCACCTACGAGACGGCCCTCTCCGTCTTCCGGTTCCGGTAGACAGGCCGGCCAAGCCAAGTGGAGAAAGCCCTATCAGGAGCGCTCTCGCGGCAAGGAACGAGGCCCCTTCCGGTCGCGCTTCGTCCCGACTGGTCCGACCATCGGACCAGTTGCGGGAAAACGCGCCCGGAGCCCCCCTGACAAGACTTACCCAGCCTGGCTTAGCCGCCCCAGCGCCGCGTCGTCATCGGCATCGGCTTGCCGCTCTCCAGCAGCGTCTTGAGGCTCGACAGGATGGCCGGCCAGCCCTGCGAGATGCCGCGCATCGCCGGCGACTCCGGCTCCAGCTCGTCGTGCGTGACGGTCAGGCGCACGGCGTCGGCGAAGCTCTCGACGAGGAACGTCACCCGCGAGTGCTTCTCAGGTTGTCCCTCGTTGGTCGGCGAGCCCCACGTGAGCACCAGGCGGCGCGGAGGATCGGACTCGAGCACCTTGCCCACCACCTTCACCGTCTTGTCCTCGTAGTCCTGGTGCTCCCACCGCGAGCCCACCTTCCAGTCCGACACGTTGCGGCTCAGGCCCCAGTACTGCCGCGTCAGCTCTGGATCCAACAGCGCGCCGAACACCTTCTCGGGCGTCGACAGGATGTACGTCACATAGACGAAGCTAGCCTTGGCCATTGCCATCCTCTTCCTCCAATCGCTTCTTGAGCGCGTGCAACGCCTCCAGGCGCGGCCGCTCGAATTTGCCGATCCACCGCTCGTAGATGTCGTGCAGCGGCACCGGGTTCAGGTAGTGCAGCTTCTCGCGGCCCCGCCAGACCACCGTGACGAGGTTCGCCTCCTCGAGCACGTTCAGGTGCTTCGTCACCGCCTGCCGCGACATGGAGAGGTGCTCGCACAGCTCCCCGAGCGTGCGGCCATTCTCCAGGTGCAACAAATCCAAGAGCCGTCGGCGGCTCTCGTCGGCAAGCGCTTTGAACACCCGATCCATGCTCATTGGATACACAGACAATATGCAACCTTCCGGTTGCATGTCAACGCATGCGAAAGCCCCGGGACTCCAGGCGGACACCCCACTCGGGCGTCCGTCCCGGAATCGGCCGGGGCCTCGCTCACCTCACGCCAGATCGAACAGCAGCGCTTCCAGCGGCTCGGTGGCGCTCAGCACCAGCCGGGACTCCTCGGAGAGGGCCACGCCGTCTCCCGCCTTCAGCTCCACGCCGTTGAGCGTGCCCTTCCCGCGCGCCAGTTGGAGCCACGCGTGACGGCCCGGGGCCAGCACGTGCTCGGCCTGCTCGCCCTTGCCCAGCAGCGTGCTGTACAGCCGCAGGTCCTGGTGCACCTTCATCGCGCCCTCCTCCCCCTCCGGCGACACCACCAGCCGGAAGCGGCCCTGGCGCTCCTGCTTCGGGAAGGCCTTCTGCTCGTAGCTCGGCGTCAGCCCCTGGCGCTCGGGGACAACCCAGATTTGAAGGAAGTGCAGCTCCTCGCCCGACTTGTTCATCTCGCTGTGCAGCACGCCCGTGCCCGCCGTCATCCGCTGCAGCTCTCCCGCTTTCAGCACGCCCAGCGTGCCCATGCTGTCGCGGTGCTCGATCTGCCCCGAGAGCACGTAGGTGATGATCTCCATGTCCCGGTGCGGATGCGTGCCGAAGCCACTGCGCGGCGCCACCCGGTCCTCGTTGATGACGCGCAGGGTCCGGAAGCCCATGTGGCTGGGGTCGTAGTAGTCCGCGAACGAGAAGGTGTGGTGGGAATCCAGCCAGCCGTGGTTCGCATGGCCGCGCGCTTCAGCAGGTCGAACAGTCATCATGGGGTACTCCTGTCTCCAGCCCTTCGCCCTTCCCTGGAGCAACCCACGCGCCAACGGCCAAACCCCTGGAATCACGAGGGCCGCCTTCCCCCACGGCTCCAGGGCCTCTCAAAATGAGAGCGTCCCCCTCTCATCGGGAGAAGGCGTTCCGCGGCTTCCGAGCGCCGCCCGCCCGTCCCTCCAGGGCCGGAGAGACCTCCGGGCAAGCGCCCCGTGCACCCCCCTCGGCGGGTGCGTACCTCAACACCGGACGGTCCTCAGAGCACGGGGGGTAACACCATGGACGTCAACGACGTCATCGACAGGGCGCGCGACGCCTTCAATGTCCGGCGGGTCTTCGGAGAGCCCATCCAGCAGGGCGCGGTGACGCTGGTGCCCGCGGCCTGGGTGAGCGGCGCGGGGGGCGGTGGCGGCGGCGAAGCCCCGGTGGCCGAGGGAGCCGGGAAGGGCGAGGTCACCGGCAAGGGCTTCGGCAGCGGCTACGGCCTGCGCGCCCGTCCGGCCGGCGCCTTCGTGCTGCGCAATGGGAAGGTGCGCTGGATGCCGGCGGTGGACGTCAACCGCATCATCCTCGGCGCTCAAATCCTGGTGGGCATCGTCCTGCTGACGTTCGGCCCGAGGCTCGCGCGCCAGCTCTTCGAACAGGGCAAGCCCCTGCGCAAGCGGCTCGCGAAGTAGAGGAGCCAGGGGGCGCGCGGCCCACCCCTGCCAGGGAGGGCCGCGCGGAGCTCCAGCGCCGGGACGTGACGCCGCTCAGAGAATCAGGTCATCCCCCGGACTCGAGCTGAAACCCGGGGGCGGCGCGGCGAGCTGTCCGGACGTGTTGCTGCCCCAGGTGCGCAGGGTGCCGTCGTGGAAGAGCGCCAGCGTGTGTTGCTCTCCCGCGGTGAGGGCCGCCACGTCCGCGAGCCCGGGCACCGGCGCCGGCACGGAGCTGGAGGTGGTGGTGCCGTCCCCGAGCTGCCCGAAGTCGTTGCCACCCCAGGCCCACGGGGAGCCATCGGAGAGCAGGGCCACCGCGTGCGTGCCGCCCGTCGAGATCGCCACGACCTGCACCAGGCCGAGCGCCTGCACGGGCAGGGCAGTCGAGGTGGTGGTGCCATCCCCGAGCTGGCCACGGGCGTTGTCGCCCCAGCCCCACACGGTGCCATCCGACTTGAGCACCAGCGAGTGGGCGGAGTGGGCGGCGACGGCCTGGACGTCCGAGAGCACCGTCACGAAGCCCGGCAGGGCGCGCGCGGTGGTGGAGCCATCCCCGAGCTGGCCGAAGGAGTTGTCGCCCCACGTCCACACCGTGCCGTCACAGCGCACCGCCACGGAGTGACTGGCGCCTCCCGCGACGGCCTTCACGTCCAGCAGCCCCGGCACCTGCATGGGCAGCAGGCGCGAGGTGGTGGTGCCATCCCCGAGCTGTCCCGAGGCGTTGTCACCCCAGGCCCATACCGAGCCATCGGCGCGCACCGCCAGGACATGGTGGGCGCCCGCCGCGAGCGCCACGACATTGGAAATCCCCTGCACCAGCGCGGGGGCCCCGTGCGAGGTGGTGGTGCCGTCCCCGAGCTGGCCATGGGTGTTGTCGCCCCAGGCCCACACCGTGCCGTCGCAGCGCAGCGCCAGGGAGAAGGAGGCCCCGGCCGCCACGGCCTCGATGCACTGGAGGTCCGGCACCGTCGAGGGCTCCGCGCTGTAGGAGACGTCATCGAAGCCGAGCTGGCCGGAGGCGTTGTTGCCCCAGGCCCACACGATGCCGTCCGAGCGCGCGTACACCGAGTGGGAGGCACCGGCGGCGAGCGGCGAGGGGCGCGGGTTGCCCCGCATCTGCGTGGGGACGAAGAAGGCACCGGTGGCGCCATTGCCGAGCTGGCCCGAGGAGTTGTCGCCCCAGGCCCACACCGTGCCGTCCTCGCGGACCACGACGGACATGCGGCCACCGGCCCGGACGGCCGTGACACGCGAGAAGCCCGGCACCAGCACCGGGGTGCTCACCACGGCGTTGTGGCCCACGCCGAGCTGGCCGGTGACATTGCGTCCCCAGGCCCAGAGCATGCCGTCGGAGCGCCGGGCCAGCATGTGGTAGCCGCGGGAGGAGACGGTGGAGAAGAACCCCTGCAGGGCGGTGACCTGGGCGGCCGTGGAGCGCGGGGTGGTGGTGCCGTCCCCGAGCTGGCCATAGGTGTTGTCGCCCCACGTCCACACCGTGCCGTCGGCGCGCACCGCCGCCGAGTGGTAGGGCCCCGCAGTGATGGCGACGACGTCCGTGAGGCCCTTCACCTGCACGGGGAGGCTGCGCGCGGTGGTGGAGCCATCCCCGAGCTGCCCGTAGACGTTGTAGCCCCAGGCCCACACCGTGCCATCCGTCTTGAGCGCCAGCGAGTGGTAGAGCCCGGCGGCCACCAGGCGCACGTCCGAGAGGCCCTGCACCCGCAGCGGCGGGCGCGGGGTGAAGGAGGTGGTGCCATCCCCGAGCTGGCCATAGGTGTCGTCACCCCAGGCCCACGCCGTGCCGTCCGTCTTCACGGCCAGCGAGTGGTAGGTGCCCGCGGCCACGGCCGAGGCGTCCGTCACCCCCGGCACCGGCGCCGCGGTGGAGCGCTTGCCGCCCAGGCCATCCCCGAGCTGCCCCGAGGTGTTGTCGCCCCAGCCCCACACCGTGCCGTCCGTCTTCACGGCCAGCGAGTGGTAGTTGGACGCGGCGATGGACTGCACGGACGACAGCCCCGCCACCTGCACCGGCAGCGGGCGCACCGTGCGGGTGCCATCCCCGAGCTGGCCATAGGCGTTGTCGCCCCAGGCCCACACCGTGCCGTTCGTGTTCAGGCCGAGCACGTGGAGGTCTCCCGCGGCGAGGGCCGACATGCCGGCCAGGTCCCTCACCTGCCCCGGGACGGGACGCCAGCTGGAGCTGCCATTGCCGAGCTGGCCCTGGTTGTTGGCGCCCCACCCCATGACGACGGCGTCGGCGCGGCCCACCAGGGAGAAGGCGTTGCCGCAGGCGAGCACCTGCACATCCGACACAGCGGACACCTGCGTGGGGATCGTCGTCGGGGTGTTGGTCAGCTGCGTCGCCTGGCCCTGGCTGTTGTCACCCCACACCCACACCGAGCCGTCGATGCGCCGGGCCACCGAGTGGTTGGTGCCGCTGGCGATGGACACGATGCCCGAGAGGCCCGACACCTGCACCGGCGCCAGGGACGAGAGCGTGTACCCGTTGCCGAGCTGCCCTGTGCTGTTGTCCCCCCAGGCCCACACCGTGCCATCCTGCCCCACAGCCACGCTGTGGGAGCCACCGCCGGCGATGGCGGAGCTGGCCGGGAGGTTGGCCACCCGCACCGCGGTGAGGCGCATGTTGGCGCTGGTGCCGTCCCCCAGCTGGCCGTTGTAGTTGTTGCCCCAGCCCCACACCGAGCCGTCCGACAGGAGCGCCAGCGAGTGGAAGTCCCCGGCGGCGATGGCCGTCACCCCCTCGGGCAGCCCCTGCACCCGCACCGGGGCGTTGCGGCTGACGGAGCTCCCATCCCCCAGCTGGCCGTTGCTGTTGTTGCCCCAGGCCCACACCGTGCCATCCGACAGGAGCGCCAGCGAGTGGAGGTTGCCGGCGGCGAGGGCCCTCACCCCCGTCAGCCCCGCCACCTGCACCGGCACCAGGCGCTGGGTGGTGGTGCCATCCCCGAGCTGCCCATCCGAGTTGAAGCCCCACGCCCACACCGTGCCCCCCTGGCGCAGCGCCAGCGAGTGGCTGTTGCCCGCGGCCACCGCCTGCATGCTCGTGAGCCCCTGCACCTGCGTCGGGCTCAGGCGCTGGGTGGTGGTGCCATCCCCGAGCTGTCCCCGGTCATTGGAGCCCCAGCTCCACACCGTCCCCGCCGGCGTCACGTACAGCGAATGCGACAGCCCTCCGGCCAGGCGGTAGGGCCGGCCCTGGACGATGATGACGGAGGCGCGCTGCTGGCCCACCGTCCCTTCCATGCCGCCTTCCGACCCTCCACCACATGCGGCTACCACCGAGGTCACGGCCAACAGGAGCGCGGCCGGCAGGCTCCTCGACAAGGTGCTCCCCATCTTGCATCCCTCTCGTTCGTGCCTCGGCCACGACGGATACGAGGCAAGGCTTGCGTCATCACGGCCCCCCCCACCGTCTGGGAGGGTGACGTCCACCCTCCCCTCCTGACCCCGTATGTCAGGCCCTGAGCACCTGACATATGCAGACAACCGCGACTTCTATGCAACTGGGTGGCCTCCGACTCCGGGGTGTCTCCGATGGCCCACCCGTATTCCGGCGGGCTAGGGTGATGCCGACATGACGACCGTGGACCCCGTTCGCCGCCAGGCCGCGCTGGAGGCGCTCTCCCTCGATGACGACGCACTGCTCCGCACCTGCGAGGTGGAGTTCTTCATCGCCTCCGGGCCGGGTGGACAGCACCGCAACACCACCGCCAGCGGCGTGCGGTTGACCCACCCGCCCACCGGCCTGTCCGTCACCGGCACCGAGCGCCGCAGCCAGGCGCAGAACAAGGGCGCCGCGCTCGAGCGCCTGCGCGAGGGCCTCGAGGTCCTCACCTTCGTGCCCAAGAAGCGCCACAAGACGAAGCCCACCAAGGGCTCGCAGCGGCGTCGTTTGGAGACCAAGAAGCGCGAGGGCGAGAAGAAGGCCCAGCGCAGCCAGAAGGGGCAGTGGTGATGACCCACGCGCCCGTGCCCGGCCTGGAGGACGCCATCGCGCTCGCCGTGCAGGCCCACCGCGGCCAGCGGGACAAGGCCGGGCAGACGTACATCCTCCACCCCCTGCGGGTGATGCTGCGCCTGGAGACGGAGGCGGAGCGCATGGTGGCCGTGCTCCACGACGTGGTGGAGGACTCGGCCTGGACGCTGGAGCAATTGCGCGCGCTCGGCTACCCGGAGCAGGTGCTGGGCGCGCTGGACTGCCTGACGAAGCGCGAGGGCGAGTCCTACGAGGCCTTCATCGAGCGCCTGCGCCCCCACGCGCTCGCGCGCCGGGTGAAGCTGGCGGACCTCGAGGACAACATGGACGTGCGGCGGCTGACGGCCGTCACGCCGAAGGACGCCGAGCGCCTGGCCCGCTACCGCGCCGCGTGGGCCCGCCTGAAGGAGGCGTGAGCCCCACCCGCCCTCCCGCGCGGGGCTACCAGGAGACCTCCAGCTCGATGCTGAGATCTCCCGTGCCGCGCGCGCGGGCCTTCAGGTTCTTGATGCCCAGCTTGCGGGCGATCGCCTGCGCCCCACCCTCGTGGTACGCCAGCGGCATGAAGGTCACCTGGACGCCGAGCACGCCGCTGTTCTCCCCCGTCCACGTCACCGCCGGCTTCCCGTAGGTGGTCAGCACCCAGTAGAGCGTCTGCAGGGCGATCATGAACTGCTGGGGGCCACCGGCCTGCTGCAGGGCCGTCTTGCCCACCGGGGTCTCCATATAGGTGGAGCCCGCCTTGAAACCAATCTGCCGCAGTGCCTCCTCGTAGCTGCCGAACCGTGGGGTCAGCGCCCGGGCCGCCGCGCCGAGCAACACCAGCAGCGTGCGCGTGGGGTAGTTGAAGAACTCCACGAAGGACTTCTCGCCCGTCGCGGCCAGACAGCGCTGCACCACGGCTTCGCTCTCGCCGAGCTCGCGGATGACCCGCAGGATCGACGTGAAGAGGAAACCGCGCGTGGTGTGCTGCGGGGTCGCCAGTCGCAAACGCTCCTGGAGGTCCTGCTCCGCGTCGTACGGAGCGTCGCGACCTGGATTCGACTCAGTGCTCATGCTCGCATTCCAGCGGCGGGGGGGACCGGCGCCGCACCTCTTGATACTACAATGGGTTGGCCTGGCATCGTTTCCGTCCTCCTCATCGGCGCCGGGCGGACCAGGGCCCCTGCGGCTGAAGCCCTGGCCGCCCCACCGGAGGGGTCATGTGCCCAGAGAACCTATTGCGATGGGTAGGGGACCCATGGCATCCCACGTCCCGCTCCCGCCGGGAGAGGTTCTCCCTGAAGATCGAGGCCCACGTGCCTCTTCGACCGGGTGCGTCATGCGAGCTCCGGGCCCCGGACGCGAAACGGCCCGGTGTGCCGCGAGGGGCGCACCGGGCCGGATCAGGGGTCCCTCTATGGAACGGGGCTCAGCCCTTGGCCAGCTGACGCATCACGTACAGCAGGATGCCGCCGTGGCGGTAGTAGTCGAGCTCGTTGGGCGTGTCGATGCGGCACAGCACCGTGAACTCCTTGCCGCCGCCCTCGCCCGTGACCTTCACCGTGAGCTTCTTCTGCGGTGCCAGGTCCTTGGAGATGCCGGCGATCTCGAACGTCTCCTGGCCCGTGAGGCCCAGGCTCTGCGCGTCCTGGCCCGCCTCGAACTGCAGCGGCAGCACGCCCATGCCGATGAGGTTGGAGCGGTGGATGCGCTCGAAGCTCTTGGCGATGACGGCCTTGATGCCCAGCATCGCCGTGCCCTTGGCCGCCCAGTCGCGGCTGGAGCCCGTGCCGTACTCGGCGCCGGCGAGCACCACCAGCGGCGTGCCCTGCTGCTGGTACTTCATGGACGCGTCGTAGATGCTCATCCGCTCGCGGGTGGGGATGTGCACCGTGACGCCACCCTCCACGCCGGGCACCAGCAGGTTCTTCAGGCGGATGTTGGCGAAGGTGCCGCGCACCATCACCTCGTGGTTGCCGCGGCGCGCGCCGTAGGAGTTGAAGTCCTTGGGCTCCACGCCCTGCTCCATGAGGTATTTGGCCGCCGGGCTCGCCTTGGCGATGTTGCCCGCGGGCGAGATGTGGTCCGTCGTCACCGAGTCACCCAGCAGCGCGAGCACCCGGGCGCCGGAGATGTCGGTGAGCGGCTTGGGCTCGGCGGGGATGTTCTCCAGGAACGTGGGCTTGCGCACGTAGGTGGACTTGGGGTCCCACTTGAACGTGTTGCTGCCGCCCGCGGGCAGCTGCTGCCAGAGCTGGTCGCCCTCCATGGCGCGCGAGTACTGGCTGCGGAACTGCTCGGGCTTCACCGCGGAGTTGATGAGGGAGCGGATCTCCTCGGAGGTGGGCCAGATGTCCTTGAGGTACACCGGGCGGTTGTTGCGGTCGCAGCCCAGCGGCTCGTTGTCCAGGTCCTTGCCCACCTCACCGGCCAGCGCGTACGCCACCACCAGCGGCGGCGAGGCCAGGTAGTTCATGCGCACGTGCGGGTTGATGCGGCCCTCGAAGTTGCGGTTGCCGCTGAGCACCGCGGACACCACGAGGTCGCCCGTGGTGACGGCCTCGGCCACCGCGTCCGGCAGCGGGCCCGAGTTGCCGATGCAGGTGGCGCAGCCGTAGCCCACGATGTGGAAGCCGAGCGCCTCCAGGTAGGGCATGAGGCCGGCCTCCTTGAGGTAGTCCGTCACCACGCGGCTGCCGGGGGCGAGGCTCGTCTTCACCCAGGGCTTCACGTTGATGCCGCGCTCCACCGCCTTCTTCGCCAGCAGGCCCGCGGCCAGCAGCACCGCCGGGTTGGAGGTGTTGGTGCACGAGGTGATGGAGGCGATGACGACGGCGCCGTGGCCCAGCTCGTAGCTCTGGTTGCCGGCCTTCACGGTGACGACCTGCTTGAGGCGCTCGGGGGGCACCGGGGCCGCGGGGGCCTTGGCCTTGCCACCGCCCTCGTCGTCCTCGCCCTTGCTCTTGCCCGCCGCGAGCATCTCCACGAGCGACTTCTCGTAGGCGCCCTTCATGTCCTTGAGCGTCACGCGGTCCTGCGGGCGCTTGGGGCCGGCGAGGCTCGGCACGACGGTGGACAGGTCCAGCTCCAGCGTGTCGCTGAAGGCGGGGTCCGGCGTGTTGGCGGTGTGGAAGAGGCCCTGCTCCTTGAAGTAGGCCTCGGCCAGCGCGACGAGCTCGGTGGGGCGGCCGGTGAAGCGCAGGTAGTTGAGGCTCTCCTCGTCCACCGGGAAGAAGCCGATGGTGGCACCGTACTCGGGGGCCATGTTGGCGATGGTGGCGCGGTCCGGCAGCGACAGGCTCTTGAGGCCGTTGCCGTAGAACTCGACGAACTTGCCCACCACGCCCTTCTTGCGAAGCATCTGCGTGACGGTGAGCACCAGGTCCGTCGCAGTGGCGCCCGCGGGCAGCTGGCCCGTGAGCTTGAAGCCCACCACCTGCGGAATCAGCATGGTAATCGGCTGGCCGAGCAGCGCGGCCTCGGCCTCGATGCCGCCCACGCCCCAGCCCACCACGCCCAGGCCGTTGATCATGGTGGTGTGGCTGTCGGTGCCCACCAGCGTGTCGGGGCACACCACGTTGCCCTGACGGAAGGACACCTGCGCGAGGTACTCCAGGTTCACCTGGTGGCAGATGCCCACGTCGGGCGGCACCACGCGGAAGTTCTTGAACGCGTTCTGGCCCCAGCGCAGGAACGCGTAGCGCTCCTTGTTGCGGTCGAACTCGAGCTCGGCGTTGGCGCGGAAGGCGTCCGAGGTGCCGAACACGTCCACCTGGAACGAGTGGTCGATGACCAGGTCGGCCGGGTTGCGCGGGTTGATCTTCGCCGGGTCACCGCCCATGGCGGCGAGCGCCTCGCGCATGGCGGCGAGGTCCACCACCGCGGGCACGCCGGTGAAGTCCTGCAGCAGCACGCGCGCCGGGTGGAAGGAGATTTCGGTGTCCGGGTCCGCCTTGGGGTTCCAGGCGAGCATCTTCTCGATGTGCTCGCGCTTCACCACGCGGCCGTCCTCGTGGCGCAGCAGGTTCTCGAGCAGGACCTTCAGCGAGAAGGGGAGGCGGGCGACCGAGGCGTGGTCCTTGCCCACCTTGGCGAGGCTGTAGAAGTCGTACGTGGCAGAGCCGACCTTGAGCTGGCTCTTGCTCTTGAAGCTGTCCGTCATGTGAGTGCCGTCCTTCCTTCCGTCCGCGAGGACCATCCGCTTCGAATCGGGAATCTGGAATCTGGAATCGAGGGTCTTCTAGGCCCGTCGAAAGCGGCTTGCAAAGGGAACGTGCGGGGGATTCCAGGGCAGGACGGTCCCGGGCGATTCACCCGGGGTCCGGGTGGCCCCCCTCTGAACCGACTTGTCCGGAAATCAGCGGACCGGAGACGGGCTCAACGGTCCGCGAGCAGCCGGGCCGTGCGCTGCAGGCGCTCGGTGCCGATCTGCATCAGCGCATCCCGCATACCCGGCTGGCTGTCGATGTGGCGCACGAAGGCGGAGCGCTCCAGCCGCAGCAGCACGCACGCGACGTCGGCGCGCACCATGGCCGTCACCGGCTTGTCCATCAACAGGGAGATTTCGCCGAACACATCGCCCTCGCGCAGCACCGGGAAGGGCGTCTCGCGGCCGTCCGGATGCACGTGGTAGGGCGTGCACCGGCCGCGCAAGAGCAGGTAGAGCGCGTCCCCCATCTGCCCGGCGGTGAGCAGCGTGGCGCCCGCGGCCACGCGCTGGAGTTGGAACTCGCGCGCCAGGGCCCGCCGCTGCTCGAGCCGCAGCGGGGAGAAGATGGGGTGGCTGCGCAGCAGGTTGTCCGCCGCGCGCTTGCGGCAGAAGGCCTGCACCACCCGCTCCACCAGCGGGTGCTTCCTGGAGAGCTCCGCCAGCCGCGTCCGCGTCAGCTCCAGCAGCACCGAGGGCACCGACGGCATCACGGAGGCCAACCGGGGCCCCTCGGTGATGAGCGACATCTCTCCGAAGACGCCGCCCTCCACCACCGGGCCCTCCTGCGGCCCCCGGCCCTCCAGCAGGCGCATGACGTCGCCCCGGCCCTCCACCATGAAGAACATGGACGAGCCCGGGTCCCCCTCGCGGATGATGGGCTGGCCGAAGCCGTACATGCGCACGTCCACCGCCTCGAGCAGCGCCATGAACGCATCCCGGGTCAGCATGGAGAAGACGGGCACCGCCACGGGATCTTCCCGGTCCGGCAGCAGCTCGAGCTCGGCGGAGACCTGGTCCGCCGCGCCCTCCTGGGGCTGCACGGGGTAGCGCGCGTAGAGGTTGGCGATGAAGGCCTGGGTGCGGGTGTGCTGGGGCTCCAGCCGCAGCAGCTCCTTGCACACCACGATGGCGCGCAGCAGCTGACTGCCCTGGGCCCAGGCCCGCGCGAGCGCCTCGTAGGCGGCGACGGCATCCTCGCGCCGGCCCGGCTGCTGCTCGAGCTGCCGGAGGTCGATGAGTGCCTGATCGAGCCGTCCACGGGCGGCCAGTTGCCCGGCCAGTTCCCGCTGCCGGAGATGCTTGTCCGATGCGTCACTCATCCGTGCTCACGCTCACAGGCGTCGCACGCTACCACTGCCCCGCTTCTTGCCCAGGGGGGGTTCGACGCTTGGGAGCCGCTGCCCGCCCGCCAGGGCCGGGGAGAACAGGTCTCCCACCTTGTCCAGGCGACGACGCACGGTGTCGAGAGTGAAGCGGCGAGGGTCCAACCGGGACGTCACTTCGGACCAGGCGAGCGGCGTGGACACCGGCGCGTGCGGCAGGGCGCGCAGCGAGTAGGGCGCCACCAGCGTCTTGCCCCAGGCGTTCTGGTCCGCGTCCAGATACAGCCTGCCCTGGCGCCGCTCCTTGGGGCGCTCGGTGGTGGCCAGCTCGGGATGCTGCTGGGCGAGCACCTCGAACGTCTCCTGGGCGAACGCGTGCACCTGCGCGTAGGTGTGGCCGGGTGCGAGCGGCACCAGCACGTGCAGGCCCCGCTTGCCGGACGTCTTGGGCACGCTCCTCAGCTCCAGCCCCTCGAGGTAGCGCCGCAGCGAGGTGGCCAGCTGGATGAGGTCCTCGAAGGTGCCGTCCCCGGGGTCCAGATCGAAGAACACCCAATCCGGCTCCTCGAGGTGTTTCACCCGGCTGGACCAGATGTGCAGGGTGAGGGCGGACTGGTTGGCGAGCCACAGCAACGACTCGGGCCGGTCCACCACGGCGTGGTTGAAGGAGCGGGCCTCGTGGTGGATGCACACCTTGGTGAGCCAGTCCGGCGCGCCCTTCAGCTCCTGGCGGAAGAAGCCGGGCGCGTCCACGCCCTGGGGCCACTGCTGCAGCGCGAGCGGCCGGTCCACGAGCGCGGGCACCATCAGCGGCGCCACGTCGCGGAAGTACGCGAACACGTCCGCCTTGGTGAGGCCCTTCTCGGGGAAGAGCACCCGCTCGCCGTGCGTGAGCGCCACCGGCACCGCGCCGGGAATGATGGGGGCCTCGTTAGGAGCCACGTTCCGGGCCACGGCCGTTCTGCCCGCGGCGCGCGTGCTCTTGCGTGCCTTCGTCCCTGTCCCCGTCCCCGTCCTTCGATGGGGGCCTCGCGCGCGCACGGGCGTGCTGGTGGGCCGCTCGCGCACGCACTCCTCGGGGCGCTTGTCGCCGCGCAGCCCCTGGAAGGACGGGTGGCGCAGACGGCCATCGTCGGTCCACTCGGTGAAGGCCACCTGGGCCACGTGGCGGGGCTTCACCCAGAAGGCGTCCTCGTTGTGCAGGGCGTCGCGCACGAGCGGGGCGTCCACCACCGGCGGCTTCTTCACCACGTCGCGCGACAGGAGCGTGCGCAGCTCGCGCCGCACCTTCGTGGAGTAGCCCGTGCCCACCTTGCCCGCGTATTTCCAGGTGTCGCCCTCGCGCACCGCCACCAGCAGCGAGCCGAGCTCCGGCCGCTCGTTGGCCATGGGCGTGAAGCCCACGATGGCCACCTCCTGGTTGGCCTGCACCTTGAGCTTGAGCCAGTCGACGCCGCGGCCCGGCGCGTAGGGGCTGCCCACGCGCTTGGCCATGACGCCCTCGAGCCCGCGCCGCCTCGCCTCCGCCAGGGCCTCTTCCGCGCTGCCCTCCACCCGCTCGGCGAGCTCCAGCGGCGGCTTCACGCGCGCGAGGAGCTTCTCGAGCCTCTTGCGCCGCTCCTCCAGCGGAAGAGAGCGCACGTCCTCACCGTCCAGCCACAGCACGTCGAAGATGACGTAGCGCTCCTCGGCGCCCTTGCCGAGCAACTGGAAGCGCGAGCGTCCCTGGGCATCCAGGGCGACGACCTCACCGTCCACCACCAGCTCGTGCCCGCCGAGTGACTCGAGCGCCCGCGCGACGGACGGGAAGCGCAGGGACAGGTCATTGCCGCTGCGCGACTGCAGGGCTATGCGCTCGCCCTGAATGGCCGCGAGCGCGCGGAAGCCGTCGTACTTCACCTCGAAGCGCCAGTCGGCGTCGGCGGTGGCGTCCACCCGGGCCAGCGTGGCCAGCATGGGCGACCACACCTTGGCGAGGAGCGCCTCGGGCGTGCGGGCGCTCACCTTCGGACGTGCGGGGCGCTTCGCGCGCGAGGGCGTGGCGGCGGTGCGTTTCGTGGCGGCGGTGCGCTTCGTGGCACGGCGGCGCGTGGGCCCATGCGTGACAACCTGGCCGGACTTCACGGACTCGGGACGGTCCTCGGTGATGTCGTAGCCGGGGCGCTCGGTGCCGTCCTTGGCCTTGAAGCACAACCACTGCGCCTTCTTGCCCACCAGACGCGTGCGGATGAGGTGCCACTCGCCCTCGAGCTTCTGCCCGTGCAGCGCCACGTGCAGCCGGCCGCGCGCGAGCTGCTCGGAGGCCTGGCCCGGCGGCACCGTGTCGAAGGTGCCCGACTCCCACAGGAGCGAATCCCCCGCCCCGTAGGCGCCCTCGGGGATGTGGCCCTCGAAGGTGGCGTAGGCCAGGGGGTGGTCCTCGGTCTGCACCGCGAGCCGCTTGTCGGCCGGGTCGTAGCTGGGACCCTTGGGAATGGCCCAGCTCACGAGCACCCCGTCGATCTCCAGCCGCAGGTCATAGTGCAACCGGGTGGCGTCGTGCTTGTGCACCACGAACACGGGGCCGCCCTCGCCACGCTTCGCCACGACTTCCGGAGCGGGCTCGGAGGTGAGGGAGAAGTCGCGCTTGCCGCGGTACGTGCCCAAGCGCTCACGAGCGGAGGTCTTCGAACGTCTCGAGGTCGCCATGCCCTCAAGGGTCAGCACGCCCGGCCCAGCACGCAAAAGCCGGAGCGGGGGACGTGCGCCGCCCGCTTCCTCTACTCCGGCCGTCAAGCTGGGTGGAAAACCAATGAAGTCTTCCGCTCGCCCCCTACCTTGCTTCGGGGATGGGCTGGACCGCCGAGGAGCCGCGGCTCACCTCGCGCATGGGGTACCTGGTGCCCACGGCGTAGCGCGCCAGCTCCTTGGAGTCGCGGGTCTCGTAGTGCAGCTCGCGGTGATCCTCGTCCTCGAAGAGCACCATGTAGTTCGCCTCGCGCTGCTGGCGCTCGTCCTCGCCGGGGCCCAGGTTCTGGCCGAGCTGGACTTCCTCGGGCCCGGGCCAGTGCATCTCCAGCGACCGTCCCGCCGCGCGCGCGGTGCGGTGGCGGTGCCACTCCCACGCGTCCCACGAGTACCACATGGCCGTGCGCGGCTCGTCGCGGTAGCGCGGCACCTGGCGCGAGCGCGACTCCGAGCAGTACTGCGTCGTGCAGCTCTGCCCTCCTCCCGAGCACTCGTCATGGCACGAGGCGAAGCCGTTGCCGTCGTCCGAGCACACCTCGTGGCAGCTCTCCGGCGTGGTGGTGCAGTCCTGCCCGCACTCCACCTGCTCGGTGTAGTGCTCGGTGTCGTAGCCATCCAACACCTTCTCGTAGTGGTGGAAGCGCTCGCCGTGCGTGAGGAGGTTGAACGCATCCGAGGGGCGGGCCTCGGCGAAGCCCTCGCGGTGGTAGAGGCTCTTGCGATCCACGTGCACCAGGTGCTCCCAGGTGATGCCCTTGGCCCGCACCTTCAGCACCCGGGGTTGCCCGAGCTTCCACACGCCGCCCACCAGCAGCACTCCGGCCAGGAGGAACCAGACCCAGCGCGGCATCCCCAGCCACCGCACGGGCGCCGGAGGCGGGTTATCGGGCCACGCCATCCGCCGCTCATCGCGCCGACGAGGATTCCCGGGCGTCGGGGCACCGGCCCGGGCCTCGGGGCGGACGGACGTGCCCTCCGTCTGGCTCGCGCCGCACTTGTCGCAGCGGCCGTCGTCGCGGCGCTGATCGCTGCCGCAGTACGCGCAGCGCCAGTTGGCCCCCGCGTTCGCCATCCGCAGCAACTTCGGATCCGTCACCGAGGCGGCGTCCTCGGTGTTCGACGGCATCTCGTACTTCTCGGAAGCATCCTTCGGGTCGCCACAGTTCTGACAGGCAGAGTGGCGGCCCAGGTTCATGTGCTGGCAGGCGCTGCACCGCCACGTCAGCTCGATCTTCCGATTGCCCATGCCCGCACGATAACAGGACAGATGCGCGCCCCACCAAAGGGGCGACGAAGAGACGAGGAGACGCCGTGTATTTTCCGGATATGGGCGAGCAGTGCCAGGTGGGCGAGGGCCGGGAGGTGCGCGCCGTGGGATGGCTCGACATCGCACACCCGTACACGCCGGGGACGGTGGAGCCGGCCTTCGTGGAGGCACTCCGGCGGCATGTGAAGACGGCATGGGCCCCCGTCGTCGCGGCGGGGCCTCATTTCTGTCAGTTCTGCCCGGAGACCCGGGGAGGCGGAGTGGGAGCGTCCGGGAACGTGTGGATTCCCTCGGAGCGCTATCTGTTCGTCGCCCCGGAGCTCGTCGTCCACTACATCACCGCCCACGGCTACCGCCCGCCAGACGCCTTCATCGAAGCGGTGCTCACCTGCCCGCCCCAAGGGTCTCCGGAATACTTCGCGCGGCTCACTCCCTTCCAGCACGCCTTCCCCTGGATTGACGAGTGGCCGCCGCCCCGCTGAAGCCACGGCAACACCCTCTCCATCTGCCCCATGGGAGCCCATCAAGGACGCCCCCGCCCCGTAGGGAGGCCACTCACGTAACATGCGGATTCGATGACGCACCGTCTCAAGCGAGTCCGCCCGTGAAGCCCTTCCTCCGCGTCCACGCCCTGCGGCTGCGCAATAGCTGGAAGTTCATCCTCCTGGCGGCGGTGCTCGCCACCGCGGGCGCGGCGCTCTGCCAGAAGTACGACCTGCTGCGCATGAGCGACGCCGAGCTCGGCGCGTATGACCAGGGCCTCACCTTCTTCACCGCGCACCACGCCCGCTCCCGGGACGTGGTCATCGTCGGCATCGACGACACCATGCTGCAGGGCATCCGGGACAACGAGCAGTACGTCCGCAACTACGGCGTCTATCCCTACTCGCGCAACCTCTGGGCGCGCGTCTTCGAGCACCTCGTGGACGAGGGCGCCCGGGCCATCGTCTTCGACGGTGTGATGGACGAGCGCGGCACCGATGAGAGCAACGACCTCGCCCTGGCACAGGTGCTCGAGGAGCGCGGCATCCCCCTCACGCTCGGCTTCAGCATCAACGCGGGCCAGCCCGTCCTGCCCCAGGTGGAACCGGTCAACCGCTTCCCCCTCCGCCCCACGCCCGCGCCGGGCGTCCACCCCGCCACCGCGGCGGCGGAGGACTTCGTCGAGGCCGTTCCCGCCGCGAGCCCCGCCGGGGACGACTTCGTCGAGACGGAGGGCCCTCCCCCGCTGAAGCCCGAGGAGGTGGCGCGGGCGCTCGCCTTCCCCGTGCACCACCCGGGCCTGTCCCTACCCTCGCTGGAGCAGCCGTCGAGCAACGGGGGCTCCCGGCTCATGCGCCATCCGGTGCGGCCCCTGCCCGGCCTGGTGCGCACCGTGCCGGGCTTCGGGCTCGTGGTGCAGGAGGAGGACGCGGATGGGCGCCTGCGCCGCACCCGCTTCGTGTACTCGGACGGGGCCAACGCCTACGCCACCCTGTCCCTGGCGGCGGCGGCGGATCTCCTCGGCGCCGAGCGCGTCGAGCTGACGCCGGGGCGGTTGAAGGTGGGCCCGCGCGAGCTGCCCATCAACCCGGACGGCAGCGCCGAGCTGGACTTCGGCGGCGCGTGGAAGGACCGCTTCCAAGCGCTGAGCGTCTACGCGGTGCTGGAGGACTGGGCACGCCGGGAGGAGCACCGGACGAAGGGCACGCCCTACGTGCCGGTCATCCCCGAGGGTACCTTCCGCGGCAAGGTGGTGCTGGTGGGCGGGCTCTCGGTGGGCACCAGTGACGTGAAGCCCACGCCCTTCCAGAGCGAGGCACCCGGACTCGTCAAGCACGCGGTGGTGCTCGAGGCGCTCCTGTCCGGCGGCTTCATCACCGGGGCGCCCTTCTGGGTGTCGCTGCTGCTCACCTTCGGGGTGGCGCTCTTCTCCGCGGCGCTCATCACGCTGGTGCGCACGCCGCTGCTGGAGCTCGCCTGGCCGCTGCTGCTCTTCTTCGGCTTCTTCCTCGTCACCGGCGTGTTCCTCGAGCACGGCCGCGTGCACGTGCTGAACGCCATGCCCGTCTACGCGGGGGAGCTCGCCACGCTATCGGCGGTGGCCTTCAACCACATGTTCGCCAACCGCGAGCGCGAGCGGCTGCGTCTGGCCTTCAACCGCTTCCTGGACAAGACGCTGGTGGACCAGCTCGTGGAGCAACAGAAGCTGCCCTCGCTGGAGGGCGAGACGCGCGAAATCACCGCCTTCTTCTCCGACATCCGCGGCTTCTCCTCCTTCAGCGAGCGCTTCAAGGACGACCCGAAAGCCCTGGTGGCCCTGCTCAACCGCTACCTCACCCGGGTCAGCTCGGTGCTGATGGCGCACGGGGCCTGCCTGGACAAGTACATCGGCGACGCCGTGGTGTGCCTCTTCGGAGCGCCGCTGGACATGAAGGACCACGCGGTGCGCGCCTGTCACGCCGCGCTCGCCGTCCAGGCGGAAGTGCAGGCCCTGCGCGCCGAGCTCCAGAAGGAGGGCCTGCCGGACGTCTACACCCGCATCGGCCTCAACTCCGCGGAGATGTTCGTGGGCAACTTCGGCAGCGAGCACCTGCTCGACTACACCGCCATCGGGGACGGGATGAACCTCGCCTCCCGGCTGGAGGGTGCCAACAAGGCGTACGGCTCGGTCATCATGATCGGCCCGCGCACCTACGAACTGGCGCGCGAGCACATCGAAGCGCGGGAGCTGGACCGGGTGAAGGTGGCGGGCAAGGAAGAGGCGGTGACGGTGTACGAGCTGCTGGCGCGCGCTGGAGAGCTCCCCGCGGGCAGGCGCGCCACGGTGGAGCGCTACCACCAGGCCCTCGCGCTCTACCGGGAGACGCGCTTCGAGGAGGCCGCCCGCGTGCTGGAAGGGGCGCTCGCGGCGGACGCGGAGGATGGCCCCAGCCAAGCGCTCCTTGCGCGGTGCAGGCGTTATGCGTTGAATCCCCCAGCCCTCCCCTTCGACGGGGTGGCGAGCCTGGAGAAGTGACCGTGAGCCTCGAGAGACTTCCCGCGCTGCTGCTCCTGGCCTGCTTGGCCACCCCGGGCCTGGCCCTGGCCGTGCCGCCCGGGGGCACGCTGTACGTCAAGGCGAAGAACACCCACGTGAAGGCCTCGAGCAGTCCCACCGCGAACACGCTCGTGGTGCTGCAGCCCGGCAAGCAGGTGACGTACAACGGCCGCGAAGGCACCACGCCCTGGTGCAAAGTGACGGTGCCCGCGGACAAGAAGGGCTCCGTCGAGGGCTTCGTCTACCAGGCCAACCTCGCCGTCTCGCCGCCGTCGCTGGAGGTCACCAGCAAGAACCCGGGCAAGCCGCTGTCGCCCGAGGCGTTCGCCTCCTCGGGTGCGGCCGTCAAGGCGTTGGGGCCCGGGGCCATCGAGTACGGCAAGTCGCTGAGCCGCCCCGAGAGCGTCGGACAGCTCATCAAGCTCGAGGAGCTCGCCGCCTCCATCGACACGGCCCAGGTGGCCGAGTACGCCCGCGCGGGCGGCCTGCCCGAGGTGGTGGGCCGGCCCGAGGTGGCGAAGCGTCCGGCGAAGAAGGGAGACAAGTGATGAACCGGCGCGGGTTGACGGCCCTCGTGGTGGGCCTGGGGCTGGGTGGCCTTCCGGGCTGCGCCGCCCTCCAACAGCTCGGCGGCCCGGTGGGGCAGATCGCCAGGGAGCAGGCGGAGGCCAGCAAGCGCATGGACGCGTTGCAGAAGGACTGCGATGCCATGAAGGCCCGCGCCATCTCCTTCGAGGAGGAGTCCGCTTTCGGCGGCGCGGTGAGCGTCAACTGGGTGAGCCAGGGCGGTGGGCTCACGCACCGTCCGGACGCCCGCGCGCTGCACGTGCAGCTCAACAAGATTGGAAGGAACCTCGCGGCCCAGTCCAGCCGGCCGGAGCTGCCCTGGACCTTCGGGGTGCTCCAGTCCGAGGGCATCAACGCGGTGAGCGGGCCGGGCGGCTACGTCTTCGTGTCCGAGGGACTGCTCGCGCGCCTGGACAACGAGGCCCAGCTCGCGGGCGTGCTGGCACATGAGATAGCGCACATCACCGGCAAGCACGCGCTGCACGAGTACCAGGCCTACCTCGTGGACCAGTGCGAGGACACGGTGCGCGCCGAGCGGACCCAGGCCGTGGTGACCTCGGCGAAGACGTTCGGCAACGCGGTGCTGGGACCCTCGCAGGCGCTCCCCCCCGGCGAGCTGCGCAACCTCTTCAACCAGCTCGCCCACCAGGTGGACTTCAACTTCGACAAGCTGAGCGCGCAGGCCATCCAGGCCATCACCCATGGCTTCGTCGCCCGTCTCACCGAGAAGGGCTTTGGCGAGGCGGACGAGTACGCCGCCGACGCCGACGCCGTGGAGCTGATGGCGTCCGCCGGCTACGCGCCCGAGGAGTACGTGACCTTCCTCTCGAAGCTGCCGGACAAGGGGCTCTCCACCGAGCATCCGCGCAAGGACAAGCGTCAGGAGCGGCTGCGCAAGCAGCTGGCGAAGTGGAGCGGACAGGCCCCGGAGACGGACTTCACCACCCCGGTGGACCTGTCTCAGACGAAGGCCGTCCCCCTGCGCGATGCGCTCCAGACAGGCCGCACGGGCGTCGCCGCGCCCACGAACTGAGCGAAGGGCGGCAGGGGCCCGGACTTCCTCAGAGCACCTTGCGGAAGGCGTACAGCACGCGCTCGAGCAGCTTCTGCCAGAGGGGGCGGCGGCGGAACTGCGCCAGGTCCACCTCGCGGCAGCTCTGGCAGTCGCCGCGGAAGGACTCCTCCAGCAGGCGCCCCAGCCGCGGGTCCGCGAAGACGGCGTTCACCTCGTGGTTGAAGAGCAGCGAGAGGCGCTCGAGGTTGAACGAGCCGATGGTGCCCCACACCCCGTCCACCACGGCCGTCTTCGCGTGCAGCACGCAGCGCTCCCACTCGAAGATGCGGACGCCCGCGGTGAGCAGCTTCTCGTAGAAGGCGCGCGTGGCGTGCACCAGCCACGGGTGGTCCCCCTTCGAGTTGAGCAGCAGGCTCACCTCCACCCCGCGCTGGGCCGCCTCGCGCAGCGCGGCCACCATCCTCCGGTCCGGGATGAAGTAGGCGGCCGCCACCAGCACGCTGCGCTTCGCCCGGGAGATGGCGTGCAGGTACGCACCGTGGATGCTTCGGCGGCTGGAGAGCACCGCGAGGCTCACCTCGCCCTTCTTCTGCGACCGGGCCTGCCTGCGAATCCGGTGCGCCTCCCGCCAGGAGCGGAACCGGTCCTGGAAGGCCATGCGCCAGGTGGCCACGAAGCGGCGCTCCAGCTCGTGCACCGCCGGGCCTTCCACCCGCAGCACGTCGTCGCGCCAGCAGGCCCCGCCCTCGCCCTCGGGCGCCCAGTGGGCGGAGATGTTCACCCCACCGATGAAGGCCACCTCCCCGTCCACCGCCAATATCTTCCGATGGTCGCGCCGCAGCAGGTGGCGCAGCCCCCGCCCGAAGCTGGAAAAGGGCTTGAAGGGGCGGATGTCCACGCCCCGCGCGCGCAGGCCCTCGAAGAAGTCGCGCCGGCTCGTCCACGAGCCCAACGCGTCATAGAGCACCTTCACGTGCACGCCGCGCTCGGCCGCCTCCGCCAGCGCCTCTCCGAACAGCTCCCCCACCGCGTCGGAGATGAACATGTACGTCTCGAGGTGGATGTAGCGGCGCGCCCCCCGGATGGCCGACAACATGGCCGGGTAGGCCTCCACCCCGTCGCGCAGCAGCTGACAGCCATTGCCCCGGAGCACCGAGTGCGAGCGCGGCAGGTAGTACCGGGCGAGCAGCCTGGGGGAGACCTGGGGGCTCCACACCGGCGCATGAGCAGGCAGGCAACCTGTCGCCTGCTCGGGTGACTCCCCGGTCTCCACCTGGACGTCCGTGCTGCTCCCCACCTCCTGCTCTCGCATGGTGGGGCAAGGGTGGGAACGGCCGGGCGTTCTGGCAAGCGTCAGCCGCCCGACGGAACGGCTACCCTCCTCCGAGGCTCTCGCGCTTGATCTCCACCATGCGGGCGCACTGCTGGTCGTAGTCGTCGGGGAAGTACTCGCGGGCGTGGTCCAGCGTGGCCGAGGCCGCCTGCCAGTTGCTCTGGTTGACGTAGCCCTCCACCTCCAACATCAGCTTGGAGCACACGCGGTCCAGCTCCTTCTGCGTGTCCTTCACGCGCTCTCGCGCCTCGAAGTAGAGGTCCGGCTTGGGCTCGGGGTGGGCCTCCAGCAGCAACCACGCCTCGCGGAAGGACTTCCACGCCTCGTAGCGGTTGCGTGCGCCCACCTCCGCGTTCTCCAGGTTCTTGCGGCCGCGCATATACGCCTTGCGCGCCTCTTCAATCAGCTGCTCGGGCGGAATCTCCGGCAGCAGCACCTTCTCCATCCAGATGTTCCAGATGCGCCACGGGTCCTCGCCGGGAGGATTCTTCGTGTTGTCGAAGACGATGCGGTTGACCTCGCCCTTCTTGAGCATCTGCGCGGGAACCATCAGCTCGAGGACGCGGTCCTGGCTGGCCATGGTGTCCGCGGGCACCTTGCCCACGTCCACGCCGTTGACCGTCACCACCACCTCGCCGTCGGAGATGCCCTGCGCCTGGTAGTGCAGCAGGCCGAGGACGCGGGTGGCGGCGGCGACCTCCCACTCGAACATCTTCTGATCCGAGCGCTCCCACTGCACCCCATCGCCATAACCGAAGGAGTCGTCGATGGGCCTGCCGCTGAGGGTGACGGGCTCGGGGCCGCGCGCCACCTTGGCCTCGCTGCCGAGCACCAGCCAGTACACCACGACCACGAGGCCGAGCGCGGCCAGCACGCCCGCGCCGACGATGGCACCGCGCACGGCGGGGCCCGCATCGAGCCAGAAGAGCTTGAGGTTGGCCACCAGGCCCGGGGACTCGCGCCGGATGCGGGCGCGCTCCGCGGCGGACAGGCCTCCACCGCCCGCGGCCGCCGGAGCGGCACGCGCCACGGCGTTGGAGCCGGGAGCGGGACGGCGGGGCGGAGCGGCGGGCGCCGAGTCCGGAGCGCGCGCCAGGGCGGCGGCCGGTGCGTTGGCGCGAGGGGGCGGGCGGGCGGGGGCGGCGCCCGGCGTCGCGGCGGACGAGGCACCGGCTCGGGTGGGGCGCTGGGCCGGGATGGCGGTGGTGGCGCTGCGCCGCACCTCCTCGAGCTGCTTCTCGCTGGCGCCCTCGGGGGCCAGGGCCTCGCCCTTGTTGCGGCCGGCGCGCTGGCGAGCCACCTGGTCCACGGAGACGATGCGCGTGCTGTCGGTGCCCTCGGCCCCGGCGTCCGTGGATGGCTCCTCCGACAGGGCCGAGGCCGCCACCGGCTTGAAGACGAACACCACCGGGCCGAGCGCCAGCTGCTCTCCGCCCGACAGCGCCTGCTTCTCCGTCAGCGCATTGCCATTGACCTGGGTGCCGTTGGCGCTGCCGAGGTCCTCGACGAAGTACTGGCCGCCCTCGGAGAAGATGCGGCAGTGGCGGCGGGAGATGCCCGCGTCGTACAGGACGACGTCACACTCGGTGACGCGGCCGATGAGGACGGAGTCCTGCTCGAAGAGGAACTCCTTCCCCGCCTCCTTGCCCTCGGCGATCGTCAGCTGGAAGCTCATGAAAATCCTCAGACTCCTAGCACGGCCTTCGCCGCGCGGGCCACGGCCGCGCGGGCCGTGGCGGGCTCGAGCACCTCGGCCTCGCCGCCGAACGATAGCACCCACTGCGTCAACCAGCGCTCGTTGTCGCCCGCCACCCGCACCTCGACGCCTCCGTCCGCGAGCAGGCGGGCGTCCTCGCCGAAGCGCTCCCGGACATAGGGCGCCACCAGCTTGGAGAAGCGCACCCGGACGGCCGCGTTGGTCCGGGCCGGGTTGGGCACCTGGGCGCGGGCCTCCTCCCGGGGCTGGAAGGGGGTGTCGGTGACGGCCAGGTCCTCCATCCGGTCCACCCGGAAGAGCCGGGCGTCCTGACGGTTGAGGTCCCAAGCTTGGAGGTACCACTGGCCGCGGTGGCTGAGCAGCTCGTGGGGCCGGACGCGACGCGACTCGGCGCCCCCACGGCCCGGGGTGACGTAGGCGAACGTCACCTCGCGCCGCTCGTGGATGGCCCGGGTGAGCGGGCCCAGCGCCTGGGGCGCCTCCAGCGCGGCGTCGATCTTCCGGTACATCTCCCGGAAGCGCTCGCCGGTGCCCGGAGGCAGCACGCGCTCGAGCTTCTCCACCGCGCTGCGCAGGGCATCGCCCGCGGCCGGACGCAACAGCTCCGCCGAGGCGGCCAGGGCCGAGGCCTCGCCCACCGTGAGGCGCGGGGGCGCGGACAGGCGCTGGTCGAGGTCCACGTAGACGCGGTCGTTCTCGACGTAGATGTCGATGTAGTCGTCCGGGTTGAAGGGGGGCCGGCCCACGCAGGTGAGCAGGTCCAGGTCCTCCAGCAGGTGCTCCCGGCTGACGTTGAGGGCCCGTGCCAGCTCCTCCACGGTGATGCCGGGGCGCGAGGAGACGAAGGGCACGAGGAACAGCAGACGGCGCAGACGCTCGTGGACGCTCATGCCGCCACCTCGTCACGCTCCGCGTGCTTCTCGAGGATGCGCGTGGCCATCTCCTTCACCCGTCCACGGGCGTCCTCGGGGGACTCCACGCGGCAGTCGGGCCCCAGCTGCATGCAGAAGCGCAGCAGGCCATCCAGGAACGTCACCGGCAGCTCCACGAGCATGCCCTCGCCGTCCTCGGCCGGGGCCACGCGGGCGCCCGGGAAGAGCGCGGGCCCACGGCCCATCAGCTCGCCGGTGAGACGCAGGCGCACGTCCATGCGCTCGTGGAAGCGGTGCTGCCAGGGGTAGCTGGCCACATGGTCGTCGGCGGTGAAGGTGTCGGGCACCTCGAAGTCCGCCGAGCGCGGCCGGGCGGTGTTCACCTTGAGCGAGCGGATGCGGTGCACGTGGAAGGTGCGCACCTCCTGGCGCAGGTGGCAGAAGCCCACCAGCGTCCAGATGCCGCGGCGCAGCGCGAGCCCGTACGGGTCCACCTTGCGGTCGGTGAGCTCCGCGCGCTTGGGCGAGGCATAGGACATCTGCACCCACTTGTGCGAAGCGCACGCCTCCCAGAGCTGCTCCAGGTGCTGGGCGAGCTGCGGGCCGTTCTGCTCGGTGCCCAGTTCCATGCGCACGCGCGGGGTGGGCAGCGCGTTGCCGGCGAAGAAGCCAATCTTGCGCAGCGCGTGCGACAGGTCGTCGCGGCCCGGGAAGGCCCCGGACGTCAGCGCAGCGGAGCCGGCGGCGTAGAGCACGGCCAGCTCCTCCTTGGTGAGGTCCACCTCGGGCAGGTAGTAGGCATCGCGGTCGACGACGTAGCCGTCCTTCCGCTCGTCGTCTCCCTGGATGTAGGTGAGCGGGAAGCCCAGTTCCAGCAGCTCCGCCTTGTCACGCTCGAACTTGCGTTCGGCGGCGTCGTCGGAAATGCCCATGTAGTCCTGGGGGAAGTGCTCGCGCAGTTCCGCCCAGGAGATGGGTTCCCGAGCGTCCAGGAACAGGGCAACGAGATCGAGGAGGCGTTCGGTCCGGTCCATCGGAAGGTCTTCGACAATGCGCAAAAGCGTCAGGTCGGGTCAAGGCAGCGGACCGTGACAACAGGCGGATGCCCGCTCACGATTCGTGCGATCAGTGGATCTACCCGGCGAACAGGCCCCTGAACAGCTTTTTGCTGAACGCACGAGCAGGTGTGTCCATGGGTGAGCGGAACCGACCTGCGGGTTGGCGAGCAGGCGATCGCCCGAAGTGGGCTCGCGAAAGGGGGCGGGTTGGGATATTCCTGAGGATCGACGACGTGCGCGCTCGGCCGGGGTGAGCTCGTCTGGCAATCGCCCTGGCGGCCGGGCGTATACGCTCGCGAAAGAGGACCCATCATGATGCGCTCCACCCTCATCAAGAAGGCTTGGCTCGGGCTGGTGCTGGTGGGTCTGTCGGCCGTGGCGGGGCTGCTGCCCCGCGAGGCGCAGGCCGAGCCGCTGTACTTCGCGCTGGAGGTGCGGCGCGAGGGGCGGCTGGTGGCGCAGCCCAAGCTGCTGGGCGAGACGGGCCGCACGGTGCGCGCCGAGCGTCGCAAGCCGGGCGCGAGCACGCCGGACTACCGGCTCGTGCTCACCCCCAAGGCCGAGGGCGAGTCGTTCCGCCTGGAGCTCGACCTGGTGCTGCCGGAGATCAAGGGACACTCGGAGCTGGCGCTGCTGCACGGCCAGGAGCGCAAGGTGCAGCTCGGCCGCTGGCCCGGCGACCTCGAGGTGTCCCTCCTCCTGATGAAGGTGGACTCGCCCGAGTTCAAGGCGCTGATGGACCTGGCGGCGGATCCGGACGAGCGCGGCTCCGGCCGTCCCATCTGAGCCGCGCCCCTTCGCCTCTTTCTAGAGGACGGCCAGGTCGTCGCGGTGCACGGCCTCGTCGAGGTAGCGGTAGCCGAGCACGGACTCGATGTCGGTGCTCTTGAGCCCCGCGATGCGCCGCAGCTCCCCATCGTCGTAGGAGCTGAGCCCGCGGGCGAACACCTGCCCCTGCTCGTCCACGAGGTCCACCGGATCTCCCCGGCCGAACTCCCCCTCCACCGAGCCGATGCCCGAGGGCAGCAGGCTGCGCTTGCCCACCACGATGGCGTCGCGAGCCCCCGCGTCCACGAGGAGCCGGCCCTTGGGCTTGAGCGCATGGGCGATCCACGCCGTGCGCGCGCTGCGCCGGGTACCCGCGCTCTCGAAGAGGGTCCCCACGGCTTCACCCGACAGCACGGAGCGCAGGCGGCCGGGCACGGCGCCCGAGGTGATGAGGCAGCGGATGCCGAGCTCGGTGACGCGGGCCGCGGCGCGAATCTTCGTGGACATGCCGCCCGTGCCCACCTGCGAGCCGGAGCCCCCGGCCAGGGCGAGCAGCTCGGGCGTGACAGCGGCCACCTCGGGGAGCAGCCGGGCGTCCGGGTCCTTCCGGGGGTCCGCCGTGAAGAGGCCCTCCACGTCGGAGAGGACGATGAGCGCATCGGCCTCCACCACGCCGGCCACCAGCGCGGCCAGGGTGTCGTTGTCACCGAACTTGAGCTCGTCCACCGAGACGGTGTCGTTCTCGTTGATGATGGGCACCACGTTGGACTCGATGAGGCGCTCCAGCGCGTGCTTCACATTGAGGTAGCGGCGGCGGTCCTGCACGTCGCCATGGGTGAGGAGCACCTGGGCCACGCGCCGGTCCGCCTTGCCGAAGGCCTCCTCGTACGCCTGCATGAGGCGGCTCTGGCCCACCGCCGCACAGGCCTGCTTGCCGGGAATGTCCTTGGGACGCGCGTGCAGCCCCAGCCGCTCGACGCCGAGCGCGATGGCCCCGCTCGACACCACCACCAATTCCCGGTCCTGGGCCGCCCAGAGGAGGTCCTCTCCCAGCGCCTCGAAGTGGGCCCGGTTGAAGCGTCCCGTGGCGTTGGTGAGGGCGTTGGTCCCAATCTTCACCACCACGCGCCGAGCGGCGCGCACCGCGTCTCGTCCGGAAAGAGTCACGGACAAAGGGTACGCCGGAAGGACTCGCGGCGGGTGCGTGTTGTACGAGGTCGGCCATTTGGGAAACCCGGAGATGAATCCGGGCCCGAAGGCACCTATCCTCCTTGTTAGTGAAGAGGAAAGGGCCGACGGCGGAGCGCGGACGCCCTTCCACCCGCGCGGGAGAAGGACACTTTTGAAGGAAATCTACGGCAACACGCTGGGACTCAAGGCAAGCGAGCAGAGCCGGCTGCGCAACACGTACCGCCGCCGCGTCTCGCCACATGAAATCGTCTCCCCGGAGCTCGCCCGCCACCTCACCGAGCTGTCGAGGGAAACCAACCGCCAGGTCGGCGTCCTGCTCAACCGCAAGGGCGAAATCGAGTACGTCGTCGTCGGCAACGCCCACAAGCTGGAGCTGCCGGACATCGGCCGCGCTCGCGCCGGTCAGGTGCGTCTGCGTGGCCTGCGCCTGGTGCACACGCACCTCAAGAGCGAGCCGCTCACCAAGGACGACCTGACGGACCTCGCGCTGCTGCGCCTGGACATGGTCGTCGCCGTGGGCGTGAGCTCCAGCGGCCTGCCCGGAGTGATGCACTACGCCCACCTCGTGCCCGAGAACGGCACCGGTGACTTCTGGCGCGTCTCCACCCTGCCCAACGTCCATGACGAGCAGCCCGACATGCTCGACACGCTCGAGGCCCTGGAGGAGGAGCTCAACCGCAAGGCCGCCGCGCGCACCGTGTCGGGCCGCGACAAGGCCATCCTCGTGGCCCTGTGCCTCGACGGCAACCGCGCCCACGCCGAGGCCAGCCTCGCCGAGCTCAAGGAGCTCGCGCGCACCGCCGGCGTCGAGGTCATCGACAGCGTGCTGCAGATGCGCCGCGAGGCCGACCCGCGCTACCTCATCGGCCGCGGCAAGCTCGAGGACCTCAACCTGCGCTCCATGCAGGCCATGGCCGACGTCCTCATCTTCGACAAGGACCTCACGCCCTCTCAGGGCCGCCACATCAGCGAGGCCACCAGCCTCAAGGTCATCGACCGCACCCAGCTCATCCTCGACATCTTCGCCCAGCGGGCGCAGAGCGCCGAGGGCAAGCTCCAGGTCGAGCTCGCCCAGCTCAAGTACCGCCTGCCCCGGCTCGTCCAGAGCGACACCTCGCTCAGCCGTCTGGCCGGTGGCATCGGCGGGCGTGGTCCCGGTGAGACGAAGCTCGAAATCGACCGCCGCCGCGCGCGCGATCGCATCAACCACCTGGAGAAGCGCATCGACGCGCTCTCCCGCGAGCGCAATGTCCGCCGGGCGCAGCGCAACCGCCGCGACCTGCCCGTCATCTCCATCGTGGGCTACACCAACGCGGGCAAGTCCACGCTCCTCAACGCCATCACCGGCTCCGAGGTGCTCGCGGAGAACAAGCTGTTCGCCACCCTGGATCCCACCAGCCGCCGGCTGCGCTTCCCCCAGGAGCGCGAGGTCATCATCACCGACACGGTGGGTTTCATCCGCGACCTGCCCAAGGACCTGGTGGCCGCCTTCCGCGCCACGCTCGAGGAGCTCTACGACGCGGACCTCCTCCTGCACGTGGTGGACGCGGGCGACCCGTCCCGCGACGAGCAGGTGGAGGCCGTGGAGAACATCCTCGAGTCGCTCGAGCTGATGCAGAAGCCCCGCCTCATGGTGTGGAACAAGGCGGACCTCCTCACCCAGGAAGAGGTGGGCTCGCTGCTGCGCACCCGCGGCGGTGTGGCCATCAGCGCCGCCAGCCGAGAGGGCCTCTCCGCCCTGCTCGCCAAGGCGGACACCACCCTCTTCGCCGAGGGGGCCTCGCGCGAGCTCGGCCTGATCGCCGATGAAGTCCCCCACGAGCTCGCGCCCGCCAACGAGGACGCCTCGGACGGGCTCGACGAGCAGGAAGCCACGCACAACCTCGGGGTGGCGTAGCCCCCGGGTTGCCGGGGTTGCGGGCGGGCACCGGGCACTCTACAGTCCCGGTGCCGTGTCCATGCCGCTCGCCCCCGTCCTCCTGTCCCCGCTGCTCGCGCTCTCCATCTTCGGTTCGGACCCCGACCGGCCCACCTCGTCGGTGGACGCCAACTACTTCGAGCTGCTCGAGCGCAACAGCCACATCGTCTACCCCGCCCTGGCCCTGATGGTGCTCGGGCTGGTGGCGCTCGCCATCATCCAGGCCTCCAAGGCCCACGACATGGATGGGGCCGTGAAGGCCGAGTTCAAGAAGCTCATCGTCGACGAGCTGCGCCGCTACCCCGCGGGCCTGGAGACGCCGGACCTGGCGTCCGCCACGGGCCTGGATCGCACCAAGCTGGTGCGGCTGTTGGACCAGATGCAGCAGGATGGCGTGCTCCTCTCGCACGTCACCACCCAGCGCCAGACCGTGTGGCGCGTGAAGGGCGTGGGCGGCCGCTCGTACTGAGCCCGGCGCCCCTCCCGCCTCCCCCTCACATCAGCTCGGACTTGGGCTGGCGCGTCATCAGCTCCACCACCGCGGCGCGGGCACTCTTGCCCTCGTAGGCGATGGCGTAGACCTGATCGCAGATGGGCAGCTCCACCCCCACCTTGCGCGACAGGTCCCGCGCGCTCTTCGCCGTCTTCACGCCCTCGGCCACCTGCTTCATGTCGCCCAGGATGTCCTGGAGCGAGCGGCCCCGGCCCAGCTCCATGCCCACATGCCGGTTGCGGCTGAGCTCGCCGGTGCAGGTGAGCACCAGGTCCCCCATGCCCGACAGGCCCGAGAGCGTGAGCGGGTTGCCGCCCTTGCGCACCGCCAGGCGCGTAATCTCCGCGAGGCCCCGGGTGATGATGGCCGCGCGGGCGTTGTTGCCCATGCCCAGCCCGTCCGCGATGCCCGCCGCGATGGCGATGACGTTCTTGAGCGCGCCGCCATACTGCACCCCCATCACGTCCTGCGAGGTGTAGGAGCGGAACGTCTCCGTCTGCAGCGCCTTCTGGCAGCGCACGGCCACCTTCTCCCAGTGCGAGGCGATGGTGACGACGGTGGGCATGCGCTGGGCCAGCTCCTTGGCGAAGCTGGGGCCGGAGAGCACCGCGATGTAGGGGTGGAACTGCTCGGGCAGACAGTCCTCGAGCAGCTCCGTCATGGTGAGGAGCGTCTCGTTTTCGATTCCCTTGGCCACGGTGATGACGGGCACGTGCCGGGGCAGGTGGGGCAGCGCCTGGGCCACCACCTGGCGCGTGGCATGGCTGGGCGCGGCCAGCACCACCATCTCCGAGCCCTCCAGCGCCTCCTGGAGGCTGGTGGTGGCCCGCACGCGCGAGGAGATGGGGATGCCCGGCAGGTAGCCGGCGTTCTCGTGGCGGGTGTTGATGGCGTCGACGAGCGCGGCATCCCGGCCCCACAGACCCACCTGCTCGCAATTAACGGCGAGCACGTTGGCGAGGGCGGTACCGAAGGAGCCGGAGCCGATGACACTGGCGCGCATGGAGCGAATCTCCCGGGGGGACGAGGGGTGGCGCAGCTTAGACCACACCCTACCCGGGGACGAGGTTTCCCAGCAGGCGGGCGGCGCAGCGTCGGGCAGCAGTCAGGCCGCACTTCCTCGTGGCCACCGGGGGCCCGGACCGGTCTACATTCCGCCGCTTCGCGGGAGTCCGCACAGGAGGGAGTCCGGGATGAGGGCAGGTAGGGGCGCGGCAGTGGTGCTGGCACTGGCGCTCGGCGCGTGCCGCTCGCGCGACGCGGGGACGACGGACGCGGGCACGCTGCCCCCACCGGGCTCCCTCACCTGCGAGGCGCTCGTCTCCGCCGAGGTGCGCGACTCGCTGCCGGGCTTCCGCCTGACGGAGGAGCGGCCGTGCCCCACGTGCGGGCCGATGTGCACCTTCCGCTCGGCCGAGCAGAAGGACGTCACCGTCTCCATCTCCTATGACTGCCGCAAGCGCTTCGAGGGCGAGGACGTGCGGGGACTGCTCTCCCCCGCCCTGCGCGCCGGAGGCGTGGAGGTGCCCGCGCTCGGCAAGGCCGCCGCCCGCCGCGAGCCCGTGCCCGGCATGCTCCAGGTGTCCGCCTGGGACGACGACACGCCGTGCGGGATTGTCGTCACGTGGCTGGGCAAGGACCGGGAGCGCGCGCTCGACATCGCCCGCATGACGCTCTTCGCCATCACCCCCGAGCGCCTCATGCAGGCCGGCACGCCTCCGGCCATCGGCGGCTCCACCACGCCGGACGCCGGCCCGGCTCCCGACGCCGGCCTGCGCTGAGGGCTCGAAGCTCAACAACGCCAGCACACAGGAGATACACATGTCTGGCTTCAGGCTCTGGGCTGCTGACAAAGACAGTACGCGTTGATTGGCTTTGTTGGCGTGTGGGTCCTCACCCCGTCGTGTGGATTACCTCCAGGACATGGACAACGCATTGAAGCGGCTCTCGCGCACCGTTGCCTCGTTCGACAACATGGGCGCGGCGCTCAAGTGGCTCGCCGGACAACCGGAGCCCCGCTTCGGTGCTCGCGTGGACGTCACGGGCAAGCCCTATCTCGTTGTGCGTCAGCGCAGTGAGACGTGGTTCTTGATTCCAGCGCCCCCCATTCCCTCCTTCGAGGAGCTGACAAGGGAGTCCTCAGTGAAGAAGCCGCGCTCCCCCAGCGTCACTCGTAGTCGACCATGAGTGGTGTGCGGCAGAAAACCACATCACTCGTAGTCGACTACGACCGTCCGGCCCCCACCCCCTGAGAGCAGCCTGTCGCTCGGCGCGAGCACCCGGCGGGCCGGAGAGGTAAAGGAGAGGGGCCGTGCCAAGCTCCCAGCCCTCCGTCATCCTCAGCTTCCGGCGCACCTTCGCGCTGCTCATCGTCCTGGTCGTCCTCCCCTCGGCCGGGCTGTCCGGCTTCGGCGTGGTCGCCATCATCAACGAGCGCGCCGCCGTGGAGAAACGCCTCGAGGCCACCTGGCAGGGCACCCTCGAGTCGCTCGCCGAGGACCTGCCCTCCGCCCTGCGCTCCGCCCACTTCGAGCTCCTGGACGGCCAGCCCCGCCTCGTGGCTCCCAACGGGCGCCCGCTCTCCACCAAGGTCTCCTTCCGCCTCGAGGGCCAGCAGGTCAACTCCACCGACCCCGAGCTCGCCGCCGCCCTGCACGCCGTGCAGTCCTCCGCCGCCGACTTCCCTCCCGGCACCTCCATCTTCTCCCTCATGGTCGGCGGACATGCCGCCCTCCTCGCCGCCGAGCGCCACGGCGACGCCGTCCACGGCGTGCGCCTCTCCCAGGACGCCGTGGAGGTGCTGCTCGACGAGCGCGCCGAGCGCTGGGTCTCCTCCAGCGAGCCCGTGCGCTTCGCCCTGCTCGCCCGCCAGGAGCCCGTGGGCGAGGGCCTCATGGGCAAGCTCGTGTCCGAGGTCGCCCAGGCCCGCGCCAACGCGCTCGGGCCCCGCGTGCTCGCCGAATTGGTGCTGCCCATCCCCCTGCAGGACTTCCGCCTCGGCGTGGTGCCCACCGGCGAGGACCCCATCGCCCGCGCCTCCACCCGCAACCGCGTCGTGTACGTGGTGCTGCTCGGCCTCTTCTACGTCACCCTCACCTTCGGCGTCGTCTACACCGGCCGCGTCCTCTACCGCGAGGCCCGCCTCTCGCGCATGAAGACGGACTTCGTCTCGCTCGTCAGCCATGAGCTGCGCACCCCCGTCACCTCCATCCGCATGTTCATCGAGACGCTCGCCCTGGGCCGCGTGAAGGATCCCGCCCAGACGCAGGAAGTGCTGCGCATGCTCACCCAGGAGACCGAGCGCCTGAGCACCCTCATCGACCGGGTGCTCGACTGGTCGCGCATCGAGAGCGGCCGCAAGCACTACCACCGCGAGACCCTCCCCGTCCCCGCCATCGTCGACACCGCCGTGTCCGCCTTCCGCGCCCAGCGCCTCGAGGGCGATATGCAACTGTCCATCGACCTGCCCGAGGGCCTTCCCCCCGTGGACGTGGACCGGGACGCCATCGCCGGCGCCCTGCTCAACCTGTTGCAAAATGCCTACAAGTACAGCCGGGAGGACAAACGCATCGCGCTCACCGTCCGGGCTGATCGAAAATGGGTGGACCTCTCCGTGGAGGACCACGGCATGGGCATCGCGCCGGGAGACCGCAAACGCATCTTCGAGCGCTTCTACCGGGTGGATAACCTCCTCACCCGCAAGACGGAGGGCAGTGGGTTGGGACTGGCCATCGCCAAGCGCATTGTCGAGGCCCACGGCGGCCGCATCACCCTCAAGAGCGAGCTGGGCAAGGGCAGCCGCTTCACCATCCAGCTCCCGGCGGGCAAGCCATGAGCGACAAGCCCACACGCATCCTCGTCGTCGAGGACGACCTGGCCATCCTCACCGGCCTGTCCATGAACCTGAAGTTCGAGGGCTACGAGGTCCTCCAGGCCCAGGACGGCCGCACGGGCCTGGCCCGCGCGCTCGACGAGTCCCCGGACCTCGTGGTGCTCGACCTCATGCTCCCCGAGCTCAACGGCTACGAGGTCGTCAAGGAGCTGCGCCAGCGCGGCCGCGACACCCCCATCGTCGTCCTCAGCGCCAAGGGCTCCGAGCCGGACAAGATTCTCGGCCTCAACCTCGGCGCCGATGACTACGTGGTGAAGCCCTTCGGCCTGCAGGAGCTGCTCGCGCGCATCAAGGCCGTGCTGCGCCGGCGCTACCCCACCTCGGGCGCCCCTCCTCCCGTGGGCTTCGGCGACGTGCAGGTGGACCTCACCGCCAAGACGGTCACCCGCGGAGACAAGCCCGTGGAGCTCACCGCCCAGGAGTTCAAGCTGCTCGCCCACTTCCTCGCGCACCCGGGGCGCACCTTCAGCCGCGAGGAGCTGCTGAGCGCCGCCTGGGGCTATGACTACGAGGGCAGCGCCCGCACCGTGGACAACTTCATGCGCCAGCTGCGCCTCAAGCTCGAGCCCGACCCCGAGGAGCCCCGGCACTTCCTCACCGTGCGCGGGCTCGGCTACCGCTTCGATCGCTGAGCCTTCCCCGCCCCTCCCGCGTCCGCTGCCGGACAGAGCCGCCGCTTCCCCAGATGGCTCCCGCCCCCAGGCTCCTTATGAGGAGGGGGTGGGTTCCGCGCGTCATCCCTGGACATGGCTCGGCGTTCTGGCCGTGTGGGTCTCCGTCTCCGGGACGGCCCATGCGACCGAGACCGACCAGTACTTCGCCATCGACAAGCCCCTGCGGGACTCGCTCGGCGTTCTCAACGAGAAGATCAACCGCGACGTCCTCGGCGCCCTGGAGCTGGTGAACCGCGGCGACTGGGAGCACACCTCCTGCCAGGACGTCTCCCAACGCGTCTACCAGCGCTTCCGCATCGCGGGGCTCCACAAAATCGAGCTCTGGGCGGAGAACACCCCGCGCATCGACCGCTCGCCGCACCACGCCGAGTACGAGGGCTTCCTGCGCGAGTCCTCCCTCTACCGCAACTCGCGCTTCTGGGACTGGGGCCTCACCTTCGGCGTGCGGCCCACCTTCAACGTCGACGGCATCCACATGGGCGCCGACAAGCTCTCCCACTTCTTCCAGACGGGATGGAAGTACCACAAGCGCTTCCGCGCCCTGCGCCAGGCGGGCGTCCCCGAACACGAGGCGCTCGAGCAGGTGGTGCGCTACGGCGTGGGGACGGAGTACGGCTCGCTCGGCCTGGGGGCCACGGGGGTGTTCTCCTTCGGAGACCTCGAGGCCAACTACCAGGGCTTCCGCTTCTACCGGAGCCTGTGCGAGGGCGAGCAACCCCGCCTCGTGAAAACAGCCGGGGGCTGGCGGCTCCAGCGTCCCTTCGACTGGCGCGAGTACCTCTCTCGCCGGCTCGACGAGAGCTGCAACAACTCCGCCTTCACCCCCAAGCGCTGGAGCGAGGTCCAGGCCAACCTGCGGCGGGACTACTGCCCGCGGCTCGACACCGAGGTGTTCCGCGAGCACTCCCAGCAGTGCGCCCACTCCTCTCGCGAGCCCGATGACTTCAACGCCCGCTACGTCCGGGAGTTGAGCTCCCTCGGCCTGGCCCCGCGCCAGGAGGACTTCTCCCTCTGGGCCGCCTGCGGCCGGAGCCCACCGGAGTCCGGCACCGGCATCGGCGGCGCGGAGGCACCGCGAAGCGCCACGGAGGCGGACCTCGGGCCCCCGCCCCACTACGAGACACCGCGCTTCGACGAGGCCCTCCTCCGGCCCCGCTTCGAGCTCGGCGCGGGCGGATTCGGCGGCGCGGGCGCGGACTGGAATGGCCTGCTCCAGACGCGCTTCGTGCTCCAGCGGACCGTGGTGCCGGAAGATGCGTGGGACGCCGTGCGGACTCCGGAGTACCTGCTCTGGGCCTCGCTCGATGGAAGGCTCGCGCTCTCCAGCGCCGCGCTCCCCTACGCCGACCTGCACTTCACCGCGGTGGAGCGGCGCTTCGAGCTGAACGACGTGGACACCGGCGACACGCTCGCCGTGGGCGTGGCCCTCGCCCCCATGCGCTTCACGCGCTTCACCCGGATGGACCGGAAGCTGGGCGTCGAGCTCTCCCTCGCCGGAGCCCAGGTGCGCAAGGGCACGCACTTCGGCGAGCGGCGGCGGCTGGGCGTCTTCGCCTCCGTGGCGCTGGACGCCGTCGGCTACAAGGCCGCCTTCCACCTCTCCAGCCCCGACACCTTCCACGGGGTGCACGCCGCCTCCGTGCTCGCGGAGACGGGCGCGGAGCTGCTCCTCGGAGAGCCCCTGCGGCTCGGGCTCGTCCTGGGCGGGAGCGCGGGCGTCAGCCTCGGGTGGAGCCGCGGCTATGGGTTCTCGGCCCCGTCGGACCTCGGGGCCTGGGCCGAGGCGCAGGTGGACGTGACGCGCTCCCTGCGCCTCTTCGCCCGCGGCCAGCTCGACGCCCTCCGCGAGCCCGCGCGCGGCCAGATCCTCTCCGCCCCCGCCTTCTCCGCGGGCGCCGCGCTCCGCTTCTGACTACCCCTCCACCACGCCGATGTGCCGCTCGTCCTCGGCGTCGAAGGGCTTGCCGTCGAACCACCCGTACCGCTCGCGGGGCGTGAGCCCACAGGCCTTCATCGCCTCGTCCAGTTCCTCGGTGTTGAAGGGCCTCAGCCGCAGGCGCCGGATGCCGAGCGGCGCTCCAGGCTGCCTCCGCTCGCGCAGGTGGAAGGCGAAGAGCGGCCGGCGCGGCTCGAGCGCGGCACCGGGCTCGGCATCCTCGTCCCGCGAGGTGGGCTCCGCCGGTGGGTTGAGCACGTCGTAGGCGAAGGTGCCTCCGGGCTCCAGGTGGTGGCGCACCGTGGCCAGGAAGGCCTCGAGGTCCTCGTGCGAGCCCATCATCCCCAGCGCGTTTTGAGGAGCGAACACCACGGGGAAGCGCTCGGCCAGGCGCAGCGCGCGCGGGTCGGCGTGCATCAACCGTACGCGGGCGGATACCTCGGGCGGCTCCGAGGCCCGCAGCTCCTCGGCCGCCTGCACCATCCGCTCCGAGGGGTCCACGCCGAGCACCGTCACGCCGGCCTCGGCCAGCGCCCACACCACGCGCCCATTGGCCGCGCCCAACACCAGCACGGCGCCGCCCTGCTCGGTCGCCCGGCGGGTATAGAAGAGAAGGTCGGGCTCCTGCCCGACGAGGGAGAGCGGCGTGCGGCCGCGGACGTCGTTTCCGGCCATGGAGCTTCCGGCGTAGCACGGATGGAGGCCCAACGGGGTCAGCACCCTGCCGCTCCTGGGCACCGGTGTACCCATGCCCTGTCCGGGAGCCGACGCAAGGGCCCGTCTCCGAGAGGGTGCGGGCTGGCACCCGCCTTGCGAGGAGTCAACGCGGGGGGTGCCACGTGGGCACCCGGGTTCCTCACAACGGGTGGGCAGGGACATGAAGGCCGGATGGCGGTGGGCGGCGCTCGTCGTGGCGGGCGCGGTGTGGGCGGGCTGCAGTGAAGTGAACGATGACGCCTCGGGGGACGGCAACCGCCGGGCGGGCAATGACGTCGGCACCCCGAGTCCCGACGCGGGCACGGGGAATGACGGCGGCACGCCTCATGACGGCGGCACGGGCAATGACGGCGGCTCGGGCAATGACGGCGGCTCGGGCAATGACGGCGGCACGCCTCATGACGGCGGCACGGGCAATGACGGCGGCTCGGGTGACGACGGCGGCGGCTCGCAGCAGGTGGAGCAGGCCATCGAGTTCTCCACCACCTCGGGCTGGCAGTTCTTCGGCACCCAGCACGGAGGGCCCCGGCGCGTCTACGGCGTGACGGCGGACGAGGGCGGCAACGTCTGGGTGGCCGGTGGCGAGGACGGCCTCTTCCTGCTCAAGCCGGGCGCCACCACGCTCCAGCGCTTCACCCTGGCCGACGGCCTGCACCCCTACGGCTACATGCCCGATGGCAGCGATGCGCCGGGCGAGAAGTACCTCAAGGTCATCTCCGTGGCCGGTGGCCCCGCGGGCACCGTCTTCGTGGGCTACGAGGGCAAGCCGGGCAAGGGCTCCGACCACTGCGAGAGCAACTGGGATCGCCATGACGGCATCGCGCCGGATCCCTCGCGCTACAAGAGCGGCGACGCGGACAAGGTGACGCTGCGCGCGGATGACACCCTGCAGGTGGTCCACTACGACATCTTCTCGGGCCCCACCGTGGTGCGCGACGAGCAGCGCGGCCGCGAGAAGCTCTGCAACATCCTGCGCATCGCCTACGACAAGAACACCCAGAGCGTCTGGTTCGGCGGCAACCACGGCTTCGCCCGCGGCGACGCGCGCTTCACCGGCAACAACACCTGCAACGGTCAGCTCTCGTGCGCCGGGGTGCTCGAGCACGTGCACCCGCACATCAACGCCCTGGGCGCCGACGGCAACTCCATCCTCCTCACCGACGCCTACTACGGCATGGCCGTCCACTCGAGCGGCGATGTCTTCGTCGGCGGCGCCAACCGCGCCACCCGCTTCCGCTACGGCAGCAATGGCAACAACTACTGGCGCGCCCAGAGCATGACCGAGGACAAGCCCTATCCGTGGAACCGCTTCGACATCTGGCCCGACAAGGTCGGCGAGCCCAACATGCCCCGGCCCTCGGACCGCGTGGACGACAACGTCTCCGGCATGGCCGTGTCCGGTGACGACACCGTCTGGGTCAGCTCCTTCAGCCAGGGCCTCGCGCGGATGAACGCCGAGGGCGGTGACGTCCACTACCTCGGCCTGCCCGACAAGCACCTGGCCGGCCTCGCCGTGGACCCCGCCGACGGCAGCGTGTGGACCGGCGCCTACTGGCTCGGCCTCGTCTTCCGCGTGAAGGACGGCAGCGTCATCACCTACGGCTGCAATGACTTCGGCAACCGCCTGTGCGGCAGCCGCGTCCGTGACATCCAGGTGGACCGCTCCAACGGCGGGCGCCGCATCCTCGTCGGCTTCTACGGCAACGACGACACCCACGTGCCCGGGGCCCTCGGCATCTACACCGGGAACTGAGGACGCCGTGTGAAGCCCGGGTTCCCCTTCGTTCCCGCGGAGGGGAACCCCCGGGTCATTTCGACGGCTCCTCGGGGCCCCCCGGGTCCTTCTCAGGAGGCGCCGCCGGCAAGGAGCGGGTGCCCACCGCCACCTGCCGGATGAGAAGGGCTTGCTGTTCGGCCTCCCGGGCCTGAGCCTCGAAGCGCGTCAGCGAGATCGCTTGCTTGTGCTCGCGCGCCCTGGCGACCATGCGCCGGGCCAGCGCCGCCCGCTCCTCCAGCGCGCGCACCGCGGCCCACAACGCCGAGTCCACCGAGGACTGCTGTCCGGCTCCAAGCGCCTCCGCCGTGTAGTCATGGCCGACGCGGCAACGGAAGCGCAACAGTCCCTCCTCGTTCAGCTCGAAGAGGACTCCCCCGCAGTCCGGGCAGGAGAAGTGCGAGGGGGTGGCGTCCTCGGGTGCCTTGTTGATGGCGTTCGGGTCCGAGAGCTGGCTCCCTACCTCCTGTTCCAGCGCCCGCGAGGGTCGCGGCTTCCTCGAGGTGTCGATGGGCGTCCTGGCCAACCGGTCGAGCAGGCTTCCGAGCTCCTCCAGGGGCATGCAGTAGTCCGTGGCCACATACTCCAGCGCGCTGCGTGGCATGTCCGCACAGTAGGCGTCCGCCGGATCCTGCACGACCGCCACGCCGCCCTGGGACTTGATGGCCATCAACCCCGACGTGCCACAGTTGAGCGCCCCCGTGAGCACGACCCCGACCACGCGCGGCCCGTATGCGAGCGCCGCCGAGCGGAAGAGGGGGTCCACCGCCGGGCGGTGGTTGTTCTCGAGAGGGCCCTTCACCACTCGCACGCGCCCAGGTTCCACCAGCAGGTGCCTGTCACTGGGAGCGACGTAGATACAGCCGGGCCGCAGCGACTCGCCATCCTTCGGGTGAGCGGCCGGCACGGGGCCGGAGCGGGAGAGGATCTCCGGCAGCCTGCTGCGATGTCCAGCGGGCAGGTGGAGGACCACGCAGACGGCCGCGGGCAGATCCGCGGGGAACCGGGCCACGAGGCTCTTGAGGGCTTCCACTCCTCCCATGGAGGCACCGATAACGATGAGGTCATGCGTGTCGCGTCGTGCCATGCAGCGCCACCCGATTGAAGGCACTTCAAGCCTGGACACGCCGTCGACCAACGACACCAGACAGGGCAAGGCCTCGGCCGCCCGCTCGCAGACGCTCGTGACGTGCCCTCGACGGGCCCCACGTCCGGCCCACCTGGGTGCGTGGGAGGACCGACCAGGTGGCGGCGGCGCCTACGCCCCCAAGGAGGGACGCTTCTCCAGAGCGGGCCCTGGCTTGCTCCCCGCGTGGAGCGCGGCCGTGGCGAGGCTCGCCAGGGCCACCAGCGCCAGGGCCGAGAGCCCCACGGCGTCCCAGTGGACGATGGACACGCCTCGGAGTGCCTGGACGGCGAGCACCCCCATCCCCCCGACATAGGCGACACCCGAGGCGCGGACGAGGGCCAGGCGCCGCGTCTCGGAGAGGTGCCGCCGGCGCGCGAGCAGCGCCGCGAGCAGGGGGAGCACCTGCATGGCGTGCAGCCCGAGGAAGTGCGCCGGCCGCATGTCACCGGCCACGGTGCTCCAGCCAACCAGGGGCAGCCCGGGGCCACCATCCGGCGCGCCGAACGTGTGCGAGCCCGACTCGAGCACCCCCTGCCGGGTCCGCAGGGACTCGAGCTGCGTGGGCCTCGGGTTCGTCATGAAGTACCCGAGCCCCATGCCCATCACCGCCGCGATGAAGCCGAGGCGCAGCGCCGCCGCGAGCGGGCGATCCTCCAGCCGCGAGCGCAACAGCACCACCGCCAGCAGGATCATCGTCCCCCACAGCACCGTGATGGTGATGCCCATGACGCTGAAGATGGCGGCGTCGAGGGGCGAGCCCACGTTGAAGTGACTGCGCACCCCGCGCGCCGCCTGGAGCGTGATGGCCACCATCTCGATGGCGCTGGCCACGGCGAGGATGTTGCCCGTCACCCGCACGAGCCGCGGCCGCTCGGAGAGGAAGGAGAAGAAGTACAGCAGCGAGGCGTTGTACGCGGCGAGCGACAGGAAGAACTTCGTCGGCTTGAGCCAGAGGGGCTCGCCCATCAGGTGCCGCGCATCCAGGAAGAGCCCGAGCGTGGTGCACACGGCGCCCAGGGCCATGGCGGCCGTGGCGAGGGTGAGCAGCGGAGAGATGGACCAGGCGCGGTTCCAGAGGGAGCGCGCGGACGGGACGGAGGCGGGAGCGGACATCAGCGGACTCCTTCGGTGACGAGAGGGGCGGCCGGCGGGGACAGCGGAGCGACGGGCGGCAGGAAGCGGCGGGTGGCGAGACGGACGAGCGCGTAGGCGAGATAGCCGGTGGGGCCGAGCATGAAGGTCAGCACGAGGCAGGGCGCGACGAGCAGGTGGGGGATGCCCCGGCGTTGGGAATCCGCGAGCACCACCCGGCCCACCAGGAAGTCGAAGGCGAGGTAGTGGATCCACCCCGCCAGCAGCATGCCGGGGCGCTGGAGCGCGGCGCCGATGTGCTCCAGCGTGTCGAACTGGCCGAGCAGCCCCGGCAGGTGCGGCGCCACGAGCGACACGTAGAGGACGCCGATCGCCAGCGGGAGGACGTCGCTCTCCAGCACCCAGCGCGTGACGCGCGCCCGGGGCGCCAGCACCATCGCCCCCCAGCCCAGCAGCACCGGGACGTTCAGGATTCTCAGCAGCAGCTCGCCATCCATGGGCCCTCCAGCGGTTCGACCGCTTCGATGTGACCTATGTAAACATTGTATGTATCCACTGTCAACATGGCCAGCGGGGAGGGATTTGACGCCCGGTTCGGGCCCGGGGAATGCTCGCCCCCCCAGGACAAGGACCGGGTATGAATCACTCTCTCGCTTGTTCGTCCCGAAAGGCACCGGGCGTCCGCGCGGCAATCCCGGCCACTGCACCCTCTACGACTTCAACGACATGAGCTGCACCGGCCCGGAGTGCGAGTAGTCGCCGCGTCCGCGTGCCTCGACACCGTGGTTGCGAACCGCCCGGCCATCAGCTGCCACGCTCCAGCGCTCAGCGGGGCCACCGTGAGCGCACCGCGCGGTCAATCAACGTCTTGTAGGCGAGCGCTCCAGGAACGCTGCCCACCAGCCAGAAGACAACGGCCTCGAGGAAGAAGAAGCGCTCCCGCCCGGCGATCCCCAGGTGGGTGAGGACCAGCCCGCCCGTGCTGGCCAGCGCCCCACCGAGCAGGCCCGCCCGCGCGGGAGCCCGGCCGAGACCGAAGAGCCAACCCCCGAGTGCACCGCTCATCGCGCCGACAGCGAGCACCAGCGGCCGATTCACCTCGGGATCTCCACCGAACCCGGCCGCTTCCTGCGCGCCGATCACCGCGGGCAGGAACATCAACACGAAGCCTATCTGGTTGAGGCGCGTGGCCCCGTCCTCACGATGCAGGGCGAATGGATTGACGTTGTCTTTCACTCGAGGCTCCCGGGGCCGTCTGGCATCCTACTTCAGCAGCGCACCCGCCCCACCGCCACCTACCGCAGGGGCGGCGCGGGTTGAGTCCCTCGCATCGCCGCACCTATAAGCCCGGGTCCTCGTCCTCCACGACAGCCCCTGGACGCCGGGGCCAGTCCCCTCGCCGGAGGTATGGCGTGTCCACCCATCTCGTTGGTCCGCGCCTGGCAGAGACGCGGCAGCGCCCCTGGTTGGGCGCTTGGGCCCTCATCGTCCTCTTGCTCCAGGCCGCATGCGCCACGGGCGTTCCTCGAGACGACGTGCGAGTGGGATCGCCCTACCGGCCACCGGCCCCCCGTTCTGTCGCGGAGGCCGGGGAGGCGGAGGGTGAGGCAGAGGGCGAGCGGGTTCACCTCTCCCTGTCCGCCCGCTTCGAGGCGGTGCGGGTGAGCGACCTCCAGCTCAACGAGGCCCTCACCACCCTGGTGCTGAACATGCCGCTGCGGGTGGCCGGCTCTTCATTCCCGCTCTACCCCCACCGGAAGCTGGCGCTGGCTTCCACCCCGCTCACGGGCGAGGCATGGCGCACACCCCTGGCGCAGTCCTACGGGCGTTTCTGCGAGCGGCAGGGCACGCCGGGCGACTGCCTCGGGTTGTTCAAGGACGGGCCAGGCCTGGACGGCGAGGACAAGCGCGACCTCGCCCTGGCGCTCTCCGTGAACGCGGCGCTGGAGGCCCGCGACGCGGAGCTGCGCTCCATGTTCTCCACGACGCAACTGTGGACGACGCTGAGCCTCACCCTCATCGGCTACATGGCCTTGGTTTCGGCACCCGAGCCCGTCTCGAAAGGAATCTCCGCGGCACTCGCCCTACTCATGTGGGGCTACCTGGGCTGGGAGCTCTTCGACCTGATAGGGGCCTGGTTCAAGCTCTGGGAGGAGGCGGCCGAGGCCAGCACGTTCGTGGAGCTGCGCGAGGCGGGGGACCGCTTCGGCAAGGTCATCGGGCCCAACAGCGTGCGGATTCTCCTCCTGCTGGGCACGGCGGCGATCGGGGACACGGCGGCGCTCGTGTCCAGGGCCCCGAAGCTGCCGGGCTTCGCGAAAGCCGCCGGTGCGCTCGAGTCCCACGTCGGCATCCGCGACGTGCTCACGGCCGCGCTGGAGGCGGACGGGGTGCGGGTCGCCGTAGCCGAGGGCACCTTCAGTGTCGTCCTGCCCGCCAACGTCTTGAGCATGGCCGCGAGCGGCGCTCCGGCTCGCGTGGATCCGCCAAAGAAGAAGCCGCAGTTGCACCACATCGCCACGGTCGAGAACGAGAAGTCCACCTCGCGCGGCGGGCCCTGGACGCAGCGGTTCAAGGCGATTTTCGACAAGGCGGGCATGTCGATGGAGGACCCGGCCAATCAGGTCGCCCTCGAAGGGCACAAGGGGCCTCACCCGGAGGCGTACCACAAGGAGGTCTACCGCCGCCTGCGCGAGGCAACGAGCACATGCCGGAGCGCCCTGGACTGTCGAAACGCCTTGGCCACTGAACTCCGGCGGATGGCACAAGAACTCACCGATGGAAGCTCCACGCTCTCCAAGCTCCTCTTCGCGGGCTCTCCGCGTTAAGGGGGTGTCATGGCGAACCGGTATTTCGACCTGAGTGACGACGTCTACATCCCCGGTCGCTGGGACCTGGGTCCCCCCACGGACGCGCAGGGCCGAAAGGTTGATGACTACGTTTTCACGAAGGGGGAACCGGTCACTTTCGAGGGTAGACCCAGAATCCCCCTGCGCGGAGGCGATGGGGAAGCGCTGGACTTCTCCGAAGCAGGCCTCGGCATCCCCCTTGTCAGCGCCAGAGCCGCCGCAATCTTCGCCAGGCTGGCGCCCAACGATGTGCAGCTCATCCCCGTCGATGTCGAGGCGCATCCCGAGCCCTTCTACCTCCTCGTCTGCACACGCGTGGTGAAGTGCATCGACGATGAGAAGTCCGGCGAGGTGCAGTATTGGAAGCCGGAGGACGGGCGTCCGGAGAAGACAGGAACCTACCGGGCCGTGCACCTCATGCGGATCGACTCCACGAAAGTGGGCGATGCCCAGGTGTTCCGTCCCTGGGGCTACGAAGTGGTCCTCATCGTCTCCGAGGACCTCAAGCAGGCCCTGGAGAACCTGGGCGCCACGGGCCCCCAATTCACGGAGGTCACCGGCCCGGCCGTCAACACCCCCGAGGAGCGCGAGCGGACCCGGAAGCGCCACGAGCTGTTCGACACCGCGGACACCGCTCGTCAAGCCGCCTGGCGCACCCTGGGCACGCTGGACAAGGCGGTCATCATGCCCATCGCCATGAGCGACTCGTGGCCGGGCCACCGGCAGCTCTGGCACGTCATCCGTCGCGAGGCCGGGCGCACCCTGCTCGTCACGCACGGGCTCTCGGACCCGTTCATCGAGCGCCTGGAGCCCTCCGTGGGCTTCGGCCTGGAGCTCGCCCTGGAGGTGGATGCGGCCGTGAAGGACCTCTCCAAGGGCTGGCCCCTGCTGCTGCTGGAGCGCGTCTCGGAGGAGCTCACCGCACACGAGCAGGTGCGCGAGCACGTGAAGGCGGGCCTCTTCTCCATGGAAGTGTCCGGGAAGGGCCTGCCCAAGTCCCTCGTCACCGAGGCAGGCAGGGTGGCCGTGCTGCTGGGCGTGGCGTCACGCTCGCTGCCGGGTCACTTCCCCACACCGTATGGGGAGGTGAAGCTCGTCACCGTCAAGGCCCTGCTGCCCCCGGAGCTGAAATACCTGCTGGAGCATGGCGCTCAGGGACAGACCGAGCTGGCACGGCGCTTCGTGGCCAGCGGCGAGGAGCACCTGTCGCGTCTCAAGAGGAAACCCGTGGTGTAGCACCCGGATGTCACTTGGGGGCCCTGGAGCGAAGGGCCTCCCACAGCCGCGCGTGGTTGAGCAGGATGTCCTTGATGCCGCTCTGGACGGCTTCGGAGTCCAACGCCTGCTTGCTCATCACCGTGTGCGCGTCGAGCGCCTCGATGATGGCGTTCAATATCTCCTGCCGGAGATCCGGCGAGCTCGCGAACTGCTCCTTGGTGTTGCTCGCCGCCTGCTGAATCAGCGTGGCGGACTCCAGCAGCTTCCCCATCAGGACGTTGTTCACGTAGACGAGCTTGTCCTGGTCCGAGAGCTCCCCCTCGAACAGCGTGTTCACCTTCTCGATGATTTCGTCGAGCCGGGCGCGCTCCTTGTCCTGCACGCTGCCGCCTCCCGTCTTGACCTGGCTGCCGGCCGTTCTCTGTAATCGTCGACTCTGGCCGTCCAGCCCGGTCGGCTCGCCCGCGGAGGTGCGGTCATGTCCAGTCCTTCTGTCGAGACTCGCCCCGTGGACACACGGCGGCCCTCGCGCGTGGGCGCGTTGGCCCTGGCCGCGCTGATGCTGGTGACAGCGTGCGCCACGGGGGCTCCCATGGGCGGAGGGCCGACGGCCCGGGAAGAAGCCGTCTTCACCCATCTGCCCACGGACTTCGCTCCCGTGCAGGTGAGCGACTCCCAGGTCACGGCGGCGCTGACGACGCTCTGGCTCGACATGCCGCTGCGGGTGGCCACGCCCCGCCCCCCGCTGTATGTCGGCCGCAGGCTGGCGTTGGCCTCCGCCCCCTCGCGTGGCGAAGCGGGGCAATCGGGCCTGGGCCGGTCCTATGGGCAGTTTTGCGAGCGGTGCGGTACTCCAGGGGATTGCCTGACGCTGTTCGAAGACGGGCCCCGCTTCCAGGATGACGACAAGCGCAGCCTCGCGCTCGCCCTGGGGGTAGGGCCAGCCCTGGAAGGTGTGAGCGCGGAAGTACGGGCCCTGGTCAACCCCACGCGCGTGCTGGCCATGCTCAGCGTCACCCTGGTGGTCTACATGGGCATGTTGCTGGCACCGGTACCGGAGCCGGTGACGAAAAGCCTGGCGCTCGGATTCACCGTGCTCATGTGGGGTTATCTCGGGTGGGAGTTCTTCGACGTGCTGCGGGCCTATGCGCAGCTTCACGAAGACGCCCCCCGGGCCTCGACCTTCGCGGAGCTGCGCGAAATAGGCGAGCGGTTCGGCCATGTCATTGGCCCCAACAGCGTGCGGATTCTCGTGATGGTGGGGACGGCGGCGATTGGTGAAACGGTGGCGCTCGCCTCCAAGGCGCCAAAGCTGCCGGGATTCGAGCAGGCCTCCAGGGCGGTGGAAGCAAGAACCGGCATGCGTCTGCTGGAGGCGGCGACCGGAGCCGAGCGCGTCATCGTCTCCGTGCCCGAGGGCACGATCCGCCTCGTGGCGGCACCTCACGTCGTGGCCATGGCTGGCCGGAGCTTGACCGCTGGGAGTTCCGCGCCGAGCCGGGGCAGGCTCCTGCCCAACGGACACAGGGCGTGGGGCTCGTATAGTGGCTTCAAGTCGGCCATGGGACCCGCGGGCCCGGGAAGGCAATGGCATCACATCGTGGAGCAGACTCCTGGCAACGTGAAGCGCTTCGGCGGGGAGGCCCTGCACAATACCGAGAACGTCACCGCGTTGGGGGAGTCCATCCACACGCGCGTCAGTGCGTTCTACTCGTCCATTCAGCCCAAGATCACGAACTCCAACACCCTGACCATGCGGCAATGGCTCAGCACTCAATCCTATGAGGCACAGCGCGAGTTCGGTTTGCTGGCCATCAAGAACATTACCGGAGGCATCTGGTGACTCAGCTCGAGCAACTCGTGGCGGAGTTCGCCGAGAACGTGGCCGCCCAGACGGACTCCATCTGGAGAGGTGACGCGAAGACCGGCAACAAACACGCCAGGCGCTACATCGCGGCATTCGGCAAGTTGATCGCACATGGTGATGCCGGGCGCGATGCGCTCACCGTCCTGTTCAAGCACCCTCGCATGGATGTTCGGGTCTCGGCCGCTGCCTATCTGCTCCGGTACCGGACGGCGGAGGCCCGCACGATACTGGACGAAGCGGCGAGGGGTGAGGGGCTGGTACCCTTTGAAGCCTCACTCGTATTGAAGAATTGGGAAAACGGTACGTGGGCCCTGGACCCCGGGTGACTCGTCACCGCCCCGGGGGCACCACGACCCTCCTCCCTACTTCGGCAGCGCGCGGTACTTCTCGAACAGCGCCTGCTGGCGGCTGGTGAGCGGCACCTGCCTGCCTCCCAGCCACATCCCCAACGGCCGGCTGCTCGACTCCAGCGGATCCCCATTCCACAGCACCAGGTCCGCCACCTGCCCCGCCGCCACCTGCCCTCCCTCCACCCCGAAGGCCTCCGTCACGTTCGACGTAATGGCTCGCACCGCGTCCGCGTACGGCATCCCCCACGCCACCGCGTTGCCCGCCTCCTGCGCCAGCGTGCGCACCATGTGCGGCTCGCCCATCGTCGAAATCAGCACCTTCACCCCCGCCCCGCTCAACAGCGCCGCCGCGTCCAGCCGGCTGTTCAACCCATCGAAGCTCGAGGGCAGGTTCTGCGTCGGCTGCACGATGACCGGCACCTTCGCCGCCACCAGCTCCGGCCCCACCCTCCACGCCTCGCGCCCTCCCGCAATCACCACCTTCAGCCCGAACTCCCTCCCCAGCGCCAACGCCGCCCGGATGTCCGACACCCGGTTCGCCGTCACCACCACCGGCAGCGTCCCCGCCAGCGCCGGCTGCAGCGACTCCAGGTCCAACCGGCTCGCCGATAACGTGCGCATCCGGTTCTGCTCGAAGTCCCCCTTGCGCCTGGCGTACTCGCGCGCGTCGAAGAGCAGCTCGCGCAGCTTCTCCAGCACCAGCGAGCGCGGGCCCGACACCGCGTCCCGGCCGCTCTGCCCCACGTCCACGTGCAGCGCCAGCGGCGCCCGGCGCACCGTGCCGTCCGTCGTCACCCACGCGCTCTGCCCCGATACCAGCCCGCCCCTCGGCACCACGCCCGCCGCCGTCACCCCGCCCAGCCGCGCCACCGGGAACGTCTCCGCCGCCGGGTTCAGGCTGTCCACCGCTCGCAGCGCCGCGCGGATCGGCTCCTTCACCGCCTCGCCCCGCAGCGAGTCGTCCACCGTGGACTCCTCCCCTCCAATCTCCACCACCCCCAGGCTCGTCAGCGCATCCACGAAGCCCGGCGCCAGCACCCGCCCCTTCCCCTCCACCGTGCGGCACCCCGCCGGCACCGCGCCCCCCGTCCCCACCCGCGTCACCTTCCCGTTCTCCACCAGCACCGAGGCATGCGGCGTCCACGTCCCGTTGGAGAGCACCGTCACGTCCAGGAACACCGTGCACGCCGCGTCAGCCTTCAGCTCAAGCGGCCGGGCGCACGCCGCGTCCTTCGTGGGCTCGCAGCGCGCCTCCAGCCCCGCGTCCGTCAGCGTCGGCACCGCCGCCGGTTGCGCCACCAGCTTCGCCGAGGCCTCCGCGCGCTCGCCCAGCTCGAAGTCACTCGCCTCCCCCGCGCCCCGGGCCGCGTCATAGGTGACGACTCCATCCGCCCAGGTGCGCTGCGCCCGCGCGTACACGCTCAGCGGGTGGTTCTTCCACAGCACCACGTCCGCCATCTTCCCCGGCTCCAGCGAGCCCGTCCGCTCCTCCACCCCCATCACCCACGCGGGGTGGAGCGTCACCCAGCGCAGTGCCTCCTCCTCGGAGATGGGCACGCCGGACTCGCGCGCCCGCCACATCGCCTTGCCCGCCTCCTGGTTCAGCCGCTGAATCCCCAGCGCCGAGTCCGAGTGGATGACGGACCTCCCTCCCGCCTGCGACACCAGCGCCGCGTTCTCCGGAATCCCGTCCCACGCCTCCAGCTTGTAGCCCCACCAGTCCGCCCACGTCGCCACCGCCACCTGCCTCGCCGCCAGCTCGTCTCTCAGCTTGTAGGCCTCCAGCGCGTGGTGGAAGGCGCGGATGGTGTAGCCGGCCTCGTCCGCCACCTGGAGCATCACCGCCATCTCGTCCGCCCGGTAGCAGTGGTTCTGCACGAGGATGTTGCCGCGCAGCACCTCGGCGAGCGTCTCCAGCTGCAAGTCCCTCGCGGGCGGGGGCCCGGCCTCCTCGCCCTTCTTCGCGTGCTTCTTCTCCCACTCGGCCTGGCGCTCCAGGTAGTCGCGCGCCTTCGCGAAGGCCTGCCGGTAGCCGGCCACGTTGGCCATGCGCGTGGCGGGCGCCCGGTGCTGCATGGCCCCGTACACGCGGCGCGGGTTCTCCCCGCACGCCATCTTCAGCACGTCCTTCGCCCCCGGAAAGCGCACCTCCGCCGCCGAGCGCCCGAAGTGCAGCTTCACCGGGAAGCCCCGCCCGCCAATGAGGTTGGCGCTGCCCGGCAGCACCAGCAGCGAGGTGATTCCTCCCGCCGCCGCCCGGCGCAGCCCGGGATCCTGCGGCCAGAAGGAGTGCTCGGCGGAGACCTCGGCCGTCACCGGCGCCGTGGCCTCGTTGCCGTCACTCAGGGAGAACGTCTCCGGCGAGGCGTACACGCCCAGGTGGCTGTGCGCGTCGATGATGCCGGGCGTCACGTAGAGGCCCGTCCCGTCCACCTCCTCGGCCCCGGCCGGCGTGGCCACCTCCGCGTCGCGCCCCACCGCGACAATCTTCCCGTCCGCGAACGCGATGGCCCCGTCCTCGATGGCAGGGCCCGAGGCGGGCATCACCGTGGCGTGCCGCACCACCACCGGGCGCTCCTGCCGGAAGCGCGACACCGGGGCGGGGGTGCTCGCGACGGGGGCCTTGGCGGCGGGCCCGGCCGGAGTGGACGGGGCCGGGGAGACGGTCGCGCAGGCGGTCAGCAGCAGCAGGGGCAGGGAGCGGGAGCGCATGGCGGGCCTCGTATCACGTAGAGTGGGAGGCGCCCATGTCCTCCGCCCCTCCCTCCCCCATCCCCACGCACACCGTCCTCGGCGAGCGGGCTCGCGGAGACCGGCTCGCGGCGCAGCAGTTCCACCTCGTGCTGCTGGACACCGAGCGCGCGGGCGCCGTCTACCCGCTCGCCGGCGAGGTGCTGCGCATCGGCAAGGCGCCGGACAACGACATGGTGCTCGACCACCCCACCGTCAGCCGCAACCACCTGCGCGTGCGCCGCCAGGGAGACCGCTTCCTCGTGGAGGACATGGGCTCCACCAACGGCACCTTCCTCGACGGCGCCCAGGTGCGCGAGGCCTACCTGCGCCCCGGCGCCCTCATCGAGGTGGGCGACGTGCGGCTGCGCTTCAGCCCCCAGGTGGCCCCGGTGGAGATCGCCCCCTCGGCCGAGGACAGGCTCGGCGAGCTGGTGGGCCGCAGCGTGCCCATGCGGCAGATCTTCGCGCTCGTGCAGCGGATTGCGTCCACGGACTCCACGGTGCTGCTGGTGGGCGAGACGGGCACCGGCAAGGGCGCCGCCGCCAAGGCCCTGCACAAGCTGTCCCCGCGCGCCTCGGGGCCGCTGGTGGTGTTCGACTGCGCCTCGGTGTCCAACTCGCTCATCGAGAGCGAGCTCTTCGGCCACGAGAAGGGCGCCTTCACCGGGGCGGTGGGCCAGCGCATCGGCTGCCTCGAGCGCGCGCACGGCGGCACGCTCTTCCTGGACGAGATCGACGACCTGGCGCTGGAGCTGCAACCCAAGCTGCTGCACGCCCTGGAGGACCGGGAGTTCCACCGGCTCGGGGCGTCGGCGCCGGTGTCCTTCGACGCGCGCATCCTCGTGGCGAGCAAGAAGGACCTCTGGGCCGAGACGCAGGCGGGCCGCTTCCGCGAGGATCTCTACTTCCGGCTGTCCGTCTTCACGGTGACGCTGCCGCCGCTGCGCGACAGGACGGAGGACTTGCCCCTGCTGGTGGAGGCCTTCGGAGGCCGGGGGCTGTGGGAGCGGCTGCCGGAGAAGGTGCGCGAGTCCTTCCTCGCGCACACGTGGCCGGGCAACGTGCGCGAGCTGCGCAACGCCATCGAGCGCGCCCGGCACCTGGGGGACGCCCCCGGGATGGCCGCCGAGGGGCTGCTGCGCGAGGCCCCGCCCGAGGCCCCGGCGCCCGCGGGCGAGTGGCTGCCGGTGGGGTACTCGGGCCCCTTCAAGACGTGCAAGGACGAGCTGGTGCGCGCCTTCGAGCGCGAGTACCTCACCCGGCTGCTCGGCCACACCAAGGGCAACATCGCCCGCGCCGCGCGCGAGGCCGGGTTGGATCGCAAGCACCTCTACTCGCTGCTGCACAAGTACGGGCTCGTGCAGAGCGAGGGGGACTGAGTCAGACCCAGCCGAGCTGCTCGCGCACCGCGGCCGGCAGGTGGGCGCGGACGGTGGAGATGGGGATTCCCTCGTTGAATTGGGCCAGGTTCCCTGGACCCCCGCTGTGGTGGAGCGCCACCAGCGTCCAATCCTGATTGAAGCAGGGAGCTCCGGAAGAGCCCTCCAGGGTGTTCGTCCGGTACGTCACCCGGGTCCGCGCCGCGTTCACCGCGAGGATGCCGTTCGTCTCGATGACCAGCCGCAGCCGCTCGCCCCGGGGATGCTGGACGATCATCACCGGCGAGCCGGGCGGGAAGGCGTACGTGTCCGCGGGAATCTGGACCCAGGAGCGTGTCCGCTGTCCTTCCACGGGCTCGTTCCCCGGCCGTCCCTTCACGCGCAACAGCGCGTAGTCCAGCTCCTCCACCGTGGCCTCATGGGGCTTGGGGTACATCGAATCCACCGGGCTCGGCGGGCTGGAGGCGAGGTGCCACTCGGGGGCCAGCCCGTACACCGTGCCCTCCGGCGCGGAGCCGTTCGCCAGACGCTTGTAGTCGAAGCGCAGCGTCAGGCGCTCGGGGGACACCGTGCCCTCGATGAGCTCGTGCACCACGTGGTGGTTGGTGAGCACGACATCGGGGGCGACGAGGAAGCCCGTCCCTACCTTGTGCCCGAACTCCACCCGGCACACCTGCCGCTCGATGGCCTCGAGCCGCTCGCGCCAGCGGACCGGCTCCAGGAAGGAGTGGGTGTCCACGACGAGCTTCTCGAGCCTCGGGCCCGGCGCCTCGCGCTGGATGGAGCCCGAGAACTCCTGGGCGAAGGCCGCGAGCCTCGGGTTGCCGGGCGTGTCCTGGAGGGCGCCCTCGAGGAGCTCGTGCGTCCAGCCCTCGCGCTCGGCCTCCTGGAGGAGCTGGAACACGCGCTCGCGCAGCGGCCCGTCGGTGAAGTCGTCCAGGTTCCGGTTCAGCTTGAAGCGGACCATGCGCTGGAGCAGCTGCAGCCGCGGAAAGGCGCTGAGCAGCGCCTCGGACAGCCGTGCCTGCTGGGTTCCCGTCAATTCCATGCGCGGACTCCGTCCCTCAGGACTCCTGATTCAAGGCGCGAAGAAGCACGTCCCCGATGCGCTCGTGGCCGCGGGCGAGCGCCTGCCGCCGCTCGGGCTCATCCGTCATCAATCATGGGAAGTGCCCGGGAAGCAGGGGGCGGGGATGATGCCGCAACCCGCCCCGGGCACACCAGAGACGGCCCGAGCGGCTACCGGGCCGAGCGGCGGCGGCGCGCCATCAGCGGCGTGAGCGCGCCCAGCAGCAGCCAGGGCACTTCCGCCGCGAAGCCCGAGCTGCAACCGCACCCGGAGCCCCCCGTCCCCCCGCCCGGGGCGGTATTCACCTTCACGGTGAAGGAGCAGGTGGTGGTGTTGCCCGAGGCATCGCTCGCCGTCACCTGCACCCGGTTGTTGCCCGGGGCGAAAGTGGCGCCGGAGGGGGTGGTGTAGCTGAGGGTGACGTCGGAGACGGTGTCCGTGGCCTGTGCGGGCGAGTAATTCACCACCGCGCCCGCCTGGCCGGTGGCCGTGGCCTCCACGTCCGCCGGGCACGTCAGCGTGGGCGCATGCGTGTCCTTCACCGCCACCGTGAAGGTGCAGGTGTTGGTGTTGCCCGCGGCGTCCGTGGCCGTGACGCTCACCCCGTTGTCCTTCACCGGGAAGGCCGTCCCGGACGCCTGGCTGTACGTCACCGTGGGCGCCGCCCCGTCATCGCTCGCCTGCGCGGGCTCGTAGCCCACCACCGCGCCCGAGCGGCCCGTGGCCTCCACCGTCACGTTCGCCGGGCAGGTGAGGCTCGGCGGCGTGCAGTCCCCGAAGAAGGCCGGCGAGAGCGAGTACGGCTCCCGCCCCTGCATCCCGTCAGTCGCGGAGAAGTACAGCGTCCCGCCCGTGTACGTGAGCTGCCGCGGGTCCCCCGCCGACAGCGCGGGCGCCGCCCGCCGGGTGCCCGCCTCCGTCCCATCGCTCACCCACAGCGCGTTGCCGCTGCCGTCGTCCGCCACGAAGAAGAGCCGCGTGCCCCCCACCGTCAGCGCATGCGGCGACGAGCTCCCGCTGCCCACGTTGAGGTCCTTCACGCGCGAGGTGCCCGCCGCCGTCCCATCGCTGCGCCACAGCTCGGCCCCGCCGGCGCCGTCATCCGCGGCGAAGTAGAGCACTCCCCCCACGTCCACGAAGGAGCCCGGGTTGGAGCCCAGCACCCCCGCGCGCACGTCCTTCACCATCACCGTGTTCGCCGCCGAGCCGTCGCTCACCCACAGCTCGGGGCCGTGCGTCTCGTCGTCCAGGCTGAAGAAGAGCTTGCCGCCCACGGCCGTCAGCTCCTCGGGCGCAGGGTGCAAGGGCTTGCCGAAGATGTCCTTGACGCGGACCGTGCCCGCTTCCGTGCCGTCGCTCTTCCACAGCTCGAAATCCGTGGTGCCGTCGTTGGCCGAGAAGAAGACCGTGCCGCCCACCACCGTGAGCTGGTTCACGTAGGCGTTGGTCGCCCCCGGCGCCACGTCCTTGACGAGCACCGTGCCCGCTTCCGTGCCGTCGCTCTTCCACAGCTCGATGCCGTGGGGGCCGTCATCCGCGGCGAAGTAGAGCGTGGTGCCCACCACCCGCATGGAGCCGGCGGAGATGGAGCCGTTGCTGCCCGGCAGGATGTCCTTGATGAGCCGGGTGCCCCCGAACGTTCCGTCCGTCTCCCACAACTCCCGGCCCGCCGCGTGGTTGGCCGCCGTCAGGTAGGCCTTGTTGCCCACCGTGACGATGTCGGTGATGCCACCGGCCTCCTTCCCCTCGCCAATCTCCCGCACCAGCACTGTACCGGCCTCCGTGCCGTCGCTCTTCCACAGCTCGGCCCCGTGGTCCTCTCCTTCGTTCGCGACGAAGAGGAGCACCCCGCCCAGCTGCGTGAGCAGGACCGGACTCGAGTCGAGCGAGCCGGAGTTGATGTCCTTGACCATCACCGTGCCGGAGTCCGTCCCGTCGCTCTTCCACAGCTCGGTGCCATGCTCGCCATCGTTCGCGGCGAAGAAGACGATTCCGCCAATGCGCACGAAGGACGAGGGCGACGAGTCCGCCCCTCCCTGCGCCACGTCCTTGATGGCCACCGGAGGACGGCACCCGGGCACCGGGGTCGCCTGCGCATGCGCCGTCGAGGCACTCCCCACCAGCGCGAGCGCCAGCGTCCACCACCACTGCATGGAACCACGAGACATCCGCCTTCTCCTTCTCGGAAAAACGACACAGGGGGCGCGGGGCCCGGGAAGCGTCCCGGGAGCCTCGCACCCCCTGCATGAAAGCCCGACAGGCCTCGGTTTGCATCTCCGGGAGGGCGGCCCGCGCCCCCCCGGTCCCCCGGCGGCTTACAGCTTCGTCAGGTCGTAGTACTCGGCCGACGCCTGGTCATGGTTGCTGACGCCGCCCACCGCGAGCACCGTGCCGTTGTCGAGCAGGGTGGCCGTGTGGCGGTAGCGGTCCACGTTCATGGCCGCCGTGACGCTCCACTTGCCCGTGGCCGGGTCGTACAGCTCCGAGGCCGTCAGGATGCCCGTGAGCTGGTGGTAGCCACCGGCCACCAGCACACGGCCGTCCGGCAGCAGGCTGGCGGTGTGGAAGCGGCGCGGGTCCTTCATGCTGCCCGTGGCCGTCCAGGTGTTGGTGGCCGCGTCATACAGCTCGGCCGAGGCGCTC
>NZ_JBJMQO010000079.1:0-36979 GCF_045802675.1 Archangium sp.
GCGAGTCCGAGATGTCCTAGAAAAAGCCATCTCTGAAGGATACGGACAAGGATTTCTCGACAAGATCATTCAAGCCCCCCTGCATGTCCCGCTGCCAGATCGAACCGCAATAATCAATGAACTGTCTGACCAACTCAAGGCTGCGCTCACTAATAGGGACCTTTTCCTGCCACCGGAGCTCACTCCCGCCCCCCATCTGCCACACGAACTAGATATTTTATCACACTTAATTCGCACCCCGAGAGACCTAGCGAGATACATCAATGCATTCCGAATGCTTTTGCTCGCTGGAAACGATCCTGACGTCCACCCAACAGACGCAGCACTTATTGAGGCGTTGCGCATATTCTATCCAGATGTCTACAACCGAGTCCGCCGCCAAAAGAAGTTTCTAACAGATAGCGAGTCTTTTCTCTTCGACCCTGAAGACAAAGAATATCGGCAGCGCATACGCGAAAAAGAGCTTGACTTCCTGGTTCGCGGCGATTCAGGCCCGCTTAGCCCCAAGACTGAAGAATCCATCAGAGCGCTGTTAGCATCACTATTCGGAGCTTTGACTGACCCCTCGGCAACCAGAGCACGTAAAGGTGATGCAGAAAATCGGAGGATTCGGAGTCCAGAATTTTTCGATAATTATTTTCGTTACGCACCGCCCATTGGAGCAATCACGCGCCGAGAGATTGGGAACATCCTCGGAGACATCTTGCATTATGCCGAGACGGCCAACGAAGACGGAATTGCCGGAAGCATCGTTGTGGCATTCCGAAACAAGGACGATGAAGCCAAAGATCAGTTGGTCTCAGAAATTGGATATAGACTTTCCCTCACCCGCTTCGATCTCCTAAAGCCCATAGGAAATGGAGTTCTCAAAACACACAAACAACTCCCCCAAGAGATTGTACTCAGCCTGCTGGAGTCTGCGATAACCGCCGTGACGGATCTTAATCGAGCAGACAACACTCAAGCGATGATGATCGCGAGGGAGTCATGCCACGAGATCCTCAAGGCAGCCTTGACGGAACAACTTCCCGTCGACCATTTCTTCAAGCTGTTCAACAAGCTAAGGAGAACACCCTGGCTAACGGAAGAGCCGTTCGTTGAACTTGCTGGCACGCTACTCAAGCGCGTTGAACATAGCTTGCAGACAGGAGCATTGTTTCAAGACTCGGCTCGAGTCCCAGAACAAATGTCACGCACCTTCATGCCTGCAATTGAGCTATGCGTACTGATTGGTAAGTCATCGCCCGTACCGCAGGAAAGACTTCAAGACAGATTGGCCGAATTCGCAATTAGTCACCCTGAACTCTTGCCGCAGATTCTCAGTTCTTTCGGGGGCGACACTGAGGAGGGCCCTGTACTATTCATGCCTGGCGTCATTAGTAGAGAGGTCGCGTCCAAAAACATAAGTTCTTGCATCGGCGATTTCGAGCGACTGCGTCCCTCATACGAGAAACTCATAGGAGGACAGTTCAATGTCGGTTCTTACCGCCGGCTCCTAAATGACTTTGGAACGCTACTCACCAAAACATAGGAGGTGACAACCAAACTGCCAGCGATTTGTCCCGAGAAGAGGCTTGCCGTTGCTAGCGCGAATAGAAGGCTAGAAAAAACCAGAGAACTAGGCGACACCTTGGTAGCAAGCTCAATCGCAGTAGCAGAGCCCCCACCGAACTGCAGTCATCCTGCTACCTGGGATGATACGAAGCGCGAGAGAAAGCCAATGCCTTCGACTCGCCGGGAAAATTGCTCAGCCCGCCTTGCGCTCCGAGGGCGCACCTTCGCTCACCATCTCGTCTTCCTCGGGGCTCACGGGCGCGTGCTCGGGCTCGTCCTGGAAGGAGCTCGGCAGCAGGTTGAAGGGCAGCACCTTCGCCAGCGCCACCAGCAGCAACATGCCTCCCGGCGCCGCGAAGATGGCGAGCGCCGGAATCGCCTTCGCCACGTCAATCAATTGCGCCCGCATCCGCCGGCGCTCCTCGGCCGTCAGCTCCTGCCTGCGCGCGGCCTTGGTGAGCAGGTGATACAGCTCCCCCGTCTCGCGCACCTCCTGCATCAGCCGGTGGAAGTTGCGCTCCAGCGCGTTCTGCATGCTGGACACCATGTCCTCGCCCATCAGGTTCGCCGCCGAGGACACCGTGAACACATCCACCACCGAGCGGTTCTTCGCGTAGAACTCGGCCACCTCCAGCTCCAACTGGTGCACCGTGCTCTCCGGCACCCGCAGCGCCTGCGCCAGTTGCTCGATGAAGGCCCGCTCCCCTCGCGAGCGCCGCCCATCCACCAGCGACGCCAGCAGCGTCTGCTCGAGGATGAAACGCCGCAGGTCCACGCTGCGCACGTTCCTCACCGCCGCGCTCAACGAGTGGCGGCGATCGAAGGACTCCCGCACCGCCGTGCGCAGCTCGCTCTCGAGCGCGTCCGGCAACCCCAGGTCCTCCACCTGCCGGAGGATGGCCCGCCGCGCCGAGTACGTGGGCTGCCGGTCCACACAGGCCAGGCCCGTGAGCACCTCCACCAGCAGCGCCTTCTGCCGCGCCGCGAAGTCGATGCGGCGCCGGGCCATCTCCCCGTTCAACCCGCCTCGGGCGAAGTAGTCGAGCGCCTGCCGGCCGAACATGTGCGCGTCCGCGTAGAGCGCCCCGTTGTGCAGCACCAGCCCGTACGCCGGGTCTCCCGCCAGCGACATGGCGCGGCGCTCCAGCGCGTCCTCCACCTTCCCCCACAGCTTGCGCGGAACCTCGTGCCCCTGGCGCACCTTCTCCTGGAGGGCCTCGGCCTCGTCGAGCTGGTTGGTGAGCACCGCCAGCAGGAGCAGGAGCTGCTCGCGGCGGGGGCCCTCGGGAGCGCCGGCCAGGGATGCGATGTCCAGGGCCATGCGCGCGAAGGTGCGCACCACGGCGCGGAAGAGCACCTCCTCGGGTGCCCCCGTGCTGGAAAGCTCGGGGGACGTGCCCTCTCCGGGAGTGCCCCCGTCCGCGGGCGTGCCGTAGAGCAGGCCGCTGGCGCGCAGCATCCGCCGCAGGTACGAGCGGGCGCGGGCCCGGCCGGAGCTGGAGTCGGAGAGCCCGGGGGCCACGACGGGCGCCGGCGCTCGAGCATGGGCCGCCACCGACTCCTCGAGCAGCGAGGAGAGCCAACCCGTCTTGCCCAGGTCCATCGGTAGTCCGCTCCCAAGGCCGCGCTCCGGGCGGCTCGTCGGGGAATACCCCACTTCGCCTCCCGGGCGCCACCGGCCTCCTCCGGGACATGAGGCGGAGCCGGTGGACCCGTGCATACGCACCACGGTCGGGTTGCCGAGCAGCCGGGCGGCCTGACCGCAGTGCCACCCGGGCCCCCGCCGTCGAAGGGCCGCATATTCGGCGGGCGGGCAATCGTCCAGAGGCAAATCCGGCGGCTGTCCACGGCACGGTGGACAGTGCCACCCACGAGGGCGTACGGCTCGCGGCCTACCCTTATAGGCTCCGGCGCCCGTGGACCATCGCTTCCAGGTCAACCTCCGGGGGGTCATCGACCTCCTCTCCCACCACCTCTACAGCACGCCCGGCGTGTTCGTGCGCGAGCTGCTGCAGAACGCCACCGACGCCATCCGCGCCCGGCGGCACCTGGAGCCCGGCCACCCGGGCTCGGTGCGGGTGGAGCTCATCGAGAAGCAGGACGGCGGCCTGCCCACCCTGCTCTTCAGCGACGACGGCGTGGGGCTCACCGAGGAGGAGCTGCACCGCTTCCTGGCCACCATCGGCGAGAGCTCCAAGCGCGAGGCGCTCGAGGCGCGCCGGAGCGACTTCATCGGCCAGTTCGGCATCGGCCTGCTGTCGTGCTTCATGGTGTGCGACGAGCTGCTGGTGGTGACGCGCTCGGCGAAGGGCGACGGCCGCACCATGGAGTGGCGGGGCCGGCATGACGGCACGTACGCCGTGCAGCCTTCCGAGCACCGGCTGGAGTCCCCGGGCACGCAGGTGTTCCTCGTCGCCCGGGAGGACGCCGCCGACTACTTCGCCGCCGAGCGGGTGCGGCAGCTCGCGGTGCACTACGGGGGCCTCTTGCCCTTCCCCATCCACCTCACCGCGGACGGCCGCACCGAGCACCTCAACGCGGCCCCGCCTCCCTGGCGCCAGCAGTACGAGAGCGCGGCGGAGCGCCGTGCGGCGCTGCTGGCCCACGGGCGCGAGGTGTTCGGCCTGGACTTCGTGGACTGCATCCCCCTGCGCGCCGAGGCGGGCGGGGTGGAGGGCGTGGCCTTCGTGCTGCCCTTCTCGCCGCACTTCAACGCGCGGCAGAAGCACCGCGTGTACCTCAAGGACATGCTGCTGTCGGAGAGCGCGGAGAACCTGCTCCCCGAGTGGGCCTTCTTCGTCAAATGCGTGGTGAATGCCCAGGGCCTGCGCCCCACCGCCAGCCGCGAGGCCTTCTACGAGGACGCCACGCTCGCCAGCGCCCGCGAGTCGCTCGGCCAGTCGCTGCGCCAGTACCTCGTGGACCTGGCGAACCACGACCCGCGCAACCTCCAGCGCCTCATCGCCCTGCACGGCCTGTCCGTGAAGGCGCTCGCGCTGGATGACGATGACTTCTACCGGCTCGTCATCAATTGGCTGCCCTTCGAGACGACGCTCGGGATGATGACGCTGGGGCAATACCGGCAGTCCTTCCCCACGGTGCGCTACGTCAACACCCTGGATGCCTTCCGGCAGGTGGCGCGCGTGGCGGCGGCGCAGGGGCTGTGCATCCTCAACGCGGCCTATACGCACGACACGGCCCTGCTGGAGAAGCTGCCGCGCGTGCTGCCGGACGCGCAGGTGGAGCTCTTCTCCGCGGCGCAGCTGCCCCAGGGCTTCGAGGAGCTGACGGCCGAGGAGCACCATGCGGTGGAGCGGCTGCGGCAGGTGGCGGAAGAGGCGCTGGAGCCATTCCGCTGCGAGGTGACGCTCAAGAAGTTCCTCCCCGCCGAGGTGCCCACGCTCTACGGAGACGTGGACGACGGGGCCTTCCAGCGGGACGTGGAGCGCGCCCGCGAGGAGACGGACGAGCTGTACGCCTCGGTGCTGGAGGGCGCGCTGGCCGAGTCCCGCGAGGAGGAGCGGCCGCAGCTGTGCTTCAACTACCGCAACCCCGTGGTGCGCCGGCTGGCGCGGGTGCGAGACGTGGCGCAGCTCAAGCTGTCGGTGGAGATGTTGTACGTCCAGGCCCTGCTGCTGGGGCACCGCCCGCTCAACGCGCGGGAGATGACGCTGCTGAACCGGGGGCTGCTCGGCCTCATCGCGGCGCGCCTGGACGAGGACGAAGGCACTGGGGGCGTACATTGACGGAGCAGGACTGGCGGGAGCAGGTGAAGAACCTGCTCGGGCGCGCGGAGCGGCTGGAGCCCGGCGAGGCGAAGGTGATGGCGCTGGAGGAAGCGGCGCGGCTGGCGGATTCGCACGGCGACGTGCCGCTCGCCTACGAGGTGCGCGACGCACTCATCGAAGCGGCCACCTTCGGCGGCTTTCCGGACCGGGCGCTGGCCGCCTTCGCGTGGTGCCGGGGTCAGATGTTGAGAGACCCCGAGCGCTACTCGCCAGAGCAGTTGCTGTGGAAGCAGAAGTGGGTGGTGGGCCGTCTGGACGAGTTCCCCCACATCAGCCGCAAGCAGATAGAGAGCGCGCTGGACGACGTGGAGCAGTGCTTCGCGAAGGCGGGCGCGGGACAGCGCGCGGTGCTGAAGCTGCGCTACCAGGCGGCCCGGGACATGGGCGACGACACCCGGGCCGAGGCCTTCTGGGCCCAATGGGTGGAGACACCGCGAGACCACCTCACGGACTGCCGCGCCTGCGAGCTGGATGACGAGCTGGACCACCACATCGACCGGGGCGAGTACGAGCTGGCGCTGCGCAAGGCGAGGCCGCTGCTCGAGGGACGGGCCGGGTGCGCGGAGGTGCCGCACCTGACGCTGGGCAGCGTGCTCTATCCGCTCTTCAAGCTCGGACAGTTGGAGCAGGCGCGCGACTGCCACCTGCGCGGCTATGGACTGGTGCAGCGCAACCGGGAGTTCCTCGCCACCGTGGGCGAGCACCTCGAACTCCTCACGCTCACGGCCAACGTGGAGCGGGGACTGAAGCTCTTCGAGCGCCACGTGGGCTGGGCGCTGGAGCACGCGAGCCACCGGGACCGCTTCACCTTCCATTCGGCCGCGCTGTCCCTGCTGGAGCGGGCGCTGGCGGAGGGGCACGAGCGGGTAGAGCTCTCCCTGCCTCGCACCTTCACGATGTACTCGCCCGAGGGCACCTACGAGACGCGCACACTGCGCGGCTGGCTTGCGTCACAGGCCGAGGGCATCGCGGCGAAGTTCGACGCGCGCAACGGGACGAAGCGCTTCCACCAATTGCTGGCCCGCTCGCGGCGCCTCGGGGAAGAGGTGGTCCCCTTCCCCATCGACGTCCCCGTCTCCGTGTGAGACCCACTCGTCACTGGGCTACGTCGGCCCAGTGGATCGTGTTGATAACCCCCCACCATGAAGGGTTATCACCTCGGCGGGTACGACTATTGCGAGCAACATGGCTTCTGGCCCTTGCGCATGAACAAGAAGCCGTGCCCAGGGGTTGATCGATGACACCTTCCCGTGAGCCCTTCTGGCAGCACGTCATCAAGGAGCGCCACGAGGCCTTCATGGCCTTCGGCCCAGGCTCCGAGGGGGTTCCCCTCGAAGCGGCGGAGCACGAATACCTGGCTCTCCAGAAGAAGCTACTGGAGGGAGCCCGGACGGAGTGGGAGCGGCGGCACATCAAACGGCTGATCGCCCATGACATTCTAACCGTCGCGTACTTCGGGGCACGCACCTGGGCGGAGTACAAGCGGTCACTGCTCCGCGTACGGCGGCTCGGCTATCCAAGCTTGGAGTACCGCATGCACGCCGCCTGCGAAACCCTGGAGTGGGCGGCCGACAACGACCCCACCAAGGCCTCGCTGGGTTGGGCGATGGTGGAGGAAGCGGAGCGTCGGCTGATCCGTCTACGCCGGGGGAATCTGGTGCGGAAACAGGCCCTGGCCGCCATCGCCAGCGTCAAGCAGCGTGTCACCCGGAAGGGGCTCACGCCCCCACGCCTGCCGGCATGTCCACAAGGGGAGGAAGCCGCCCTCCCCCTCGCCCACGCTCCTGACAAAACTACGGGCGCTTCTCCGGGGTGGACAGCTTCGTCTTCTCCGGGTCGCGCTCGACGACGGGGCCCAGAATCTCGTCGATGCGGCGCATGACCTCCGGGCTCAGCTTCACGCCCGCGGCCTTGACGTTCTCCTTCACCTGCTCGGGCCGCGAGGCGCCAATGATGGCCGAGGACACGTTCGGGTTCTGCAGCACCCACGCCACCGCGAACTGGGCCAGCGACAGCCCCACCCCGTCCGCCACCGGCTTCAACTGCTGCACCCGCGTGAGCACGTCGTCCGTCATGAAGCGCTGGATGAAGCGCGAGCCGCCCTTCTCGTCCGTGGCCCGGCTGCCCTCCGGCGGCTTCTGCCCCGGCTTGTACTTGCCCGTGAGCACGCCCTGGGCAATGGGCGACCAGACAATCTGCCCCACCCCCAGCTCCTGACTGGTGGGCACCACCTTCGCCTCAATGACCCGCCACAGCATCGAGTACTGCGGCTGGCTGGAGACGAGCTGGAAGCCCAGCTGCTTCGCCAGCGTCACGCCCGCGCGAATCTGCTCGGCCGTCCACTCGGACACGCCGATGTAGAGCGCCTTGCCCTGCCGCACCACGTCCGCGAAGGCCTGCATCGTCTCCTCGAGCGGCGTCTCGAAGTCGTAGCGGTGCGCCTGGTACAGGTCCACGTAGTCCGTCTTCAGCCGCCGCAGCGAGCCGTTGATGGACTCGAGAATGTGCTTGCGCGACAGGCCCCGGTCATTGGGCCCCGGCCCCGTCGGCCAGTACACCTTGGTGAAGATCTCCAGGCCCTCGCGCCGCTGCCCCTGGAGCGCGCGGCCGAGCACCTCCTCGGCCCGCGTGCCGGCATAGACGTCGGCGGTGTCGAAGGTCGTGATCCCCTCGTCGAGCGCGGCACGCACGCACGCGAGCGCCGCCGTCTCCTCGACCTGGGAGCCATGGGTCAGCCAGTTCCCGTAGGAAATCTCACTGACCATCAAGCCACTGCTACCGAGATGTCGGAAGTTCATGCGGGCAGACTTAACCCGCTGGCCCCACCGGCACCACCGGAACCCGTCAGCCCTCGGCCACCGGACGCGTGGGCAATGAAACGGTGAACACCGTCCCGTCGCCGGGCACGCTGCTCACCTCGATGTCGCCCCCGAAGCGGCGCAGGATGTTGCGGCTGATGGACAGCCCCAGGCCCGTGCCCGTCGAGCCCTTCGTGGGGAAGAAGGGCTGGAAGAGCCGGGGCAGCAGCTCGGGAGGAATGCCCGGGCCCGTGTCGCTCACCTTGATGACGGCCCGGCCCTCCTCGCGGCGGGTGGTGACGCGAATCTCCCGGCGCGAGCCCTGCCAGCCCTCGAGCGCCTGCGCCGCGTTGACGAGCAGGTTGACGAAGACTTGTGAAACAGGCCCCGGGCTGCCCCGCACCTCGAGCCCGTCCAGCAGGTCCGCCTGGACGATGGCGCGCCGGGTCGTCTCGACGCGGGCGATGCGCAGCGCCGAGCGGATGGCCTCGTTGAGGTCGAACCAGCCCCCGGCCTCCTCGTCCGTGCGCGCGATCGAGCGCATGTCGCGGACGATGTCACTGATGCGCAGCGCGCCCTCGCGCGCGTCCAGCACGGCCTGCTCCAGCTCCACCAGGTCCACCAAGGCGCCCTCGCGCAGCGCCGTCACCTGCTCGCGGATGTAGCTCAGGTTGCTCAGCACGTAGGCCGACGGGTTGTTGATTTCGTGCCCGATGCCGGCCGCCACCTGGCCCAGCGTCGCCAGCCGCTCGGAGGCCGCGAGCTGGCAGGCCAGGCGCCCGTTCTCCAGCGCGAGCACCACGTGGCTCGCCAGCACCGCCACCCGGTCCAGGTCCTTCTTGGTGAAGAGCCGCGGCGCCGCCCGGCGCATCAATCCCAGCACCCCGAGCACCCGCTCGCCCACGACCAACGGATAGAGGATGAGCGAGGTGTCCATGCCCAGCTCCCGAACGAGGCCGAGCCGGTCATCTGGGAGGCCGGGAACCGCGAGCGCCGGCGTGCGATTGGTGGGCAGCGCCTGCACCACCCGCTCGCCCAGCTCGCGCAGCTTCGCGGCCTCGGCCTCGGAGGACAGGCCATGGGCGTGCGCCAGCTCGAGCCGGCCCTGCGCGTCCGGCATCAGCAGCACCACCGCGTCCGCGGACATGAGCCCCCGGCTCCCCTCGACGATGGCCTGGGGGAGCCGCTCGAACTCGTTCGTCGCGAAGAAGGACTGGCTGGTGCGCACCAGGTCCGCCGAGGCGTTGAGCCGGTAGCGGTCCAGCGCTCGCGCCACGCACGAATACATCTCGTGGATGTCGAAGGGCTTGCGGATGAGGTCGAACGCGCCCGCCCGCATGCACTCGATGGCCGTCTCCACCTCGGCATAGCCGGTGGCGACGATGACCTCGGTGGTGGGCAGGGCCTGCTTCACCTCGCGCAACAGCTCGAGCCCGCTCATGAAGGGCATCCGCACGTCGGTGATGATCAGGCTGGGCGTGCACTCGCGCAGCAGCTTCAGGGCCGACTTGCCGTCGGAGGCCTCGGTGATGGTGTAGCCCTCCAGCTCCAGCTGGTAGCGCAGCAGCAGGCGCATGTCCCGCTCATCGTCCACGACGAGGATCTGCTCGGGCATGGAGGGAGTCCGGGTCATCGAAGAGGTGCTCATGCGGAAGCCTCCGTGGGGAGCGCCGGGGCCACCGGGAACAGCAATCGCACCGTGGTCCCGGCACCGGAGGCCGTCTCCACGTCGATGCGGCCGCCATGCGACTCGACGATGCTGCGAGTGATGGACAGCCCCAGGCCCGTGCCCTGCCCGACCGGCTTGGTGCTGAAGAAGGGATCGAAGATGCGCTGGAGCACGTCCGGAGCGATGCCGCTGCCCGTGTCCGTCACGAACAGCTCGAGGCGCCCGCTCACCGCGCCGCCCCTCACCCCGACACGCACCGTGCCGCCCGGCGGCGTCGCGTCCAGCGCGTTGCCCACCAGGTTCAGCAGCGCGGCCTCCATCTCCGGCACGTTGGCCTCCCAGCCGGGCAGCTCCGCCGGGAGCTCGAGAATCTCCAACCGCACCTGCCCGCGCCCGGCCTGGCCACTGGCCAGCTCGCGCACGCGCTCGAGCATCGCGGAGACATCGACCCGCTCACGCGCCGGGCCACTCTTGCGCGAGAACTCCAGCAGCGTGCGCACCAGCGCGGCACAGCGCTGGGTCTGCTTCTCGATGGAGAGCAGCGCCACGCGCGCCAGGTCGTCCTGCGCTGTCTTTCGCAACAGCCCCTGCGCGAAGCCGAGGATGATGCCCAGCGGGTTGTTGAGCTCGTGCGACAGGCCGGCCACGAGCGTGCCCACCGCCGCCATCTTCTCCGACTGCACCAGCGACTCGCGCAACCGCTTCACCTCGCGCAGGTCCCTCGCGATGCAGACGGTCCCCTGCACCTGCCCCGCCGCGTCGATGATGCGCGACACGGTGAGCTGCACGGGAATGGCCCCCGCCTGCCGGGTGAGCAGGGAGAGCTCGGCCTCCACCAGCTCGCCACTGGCGGCGCGGGCCACCAGCGCGTTGAAGTGCTCGCGCGAATCCTCGGGCACCACCCGCTCCAGGAACGGCGCGCCCAGCATGTCCAACCGCGGCCAGCCCAAGAGCTTCTCCGCCGCGTCGTTCCACACGTGGATCCACCCCTCCGTGCCCACCATGAACGTGGCGTTGGGCGAGGCGGAGGTCATCTGCGCCAGCAGCGAGAGATGGTCCCTCGAGCGCTCCAACTCCGCGGAGCGGTGCGCGAGCCGCTCGAGCATCAGGTTGAAGGTGCCCGCGATGGCGCCCAGCTCGTCCCGGGACGCGACCTCGATGCGCTCGCTCAGGTCTCCCCCGTCGATGATGCGCCGCATGGAGAGCTGCAATCGCTGGAGCGGGCGCAGCAACAGCCGGGTGCGCCAGGCGACCAGCAGCGCCACGAGGAGCGCCGCCACCACCCCGCCCCGGATCATCCGCTGGCGCAGCACGTCCACCGGGCCGGAGATGTGCTCGGCCGGCACGGAGAGCACCAGGGACCAGCCGAAGCCCTGCTGCCGGGCGAAGCCCTCCACCGGCACCAGCAGGTAGAACAGCCCGTCGATGAGGGCCGTGTTGTGCTCGCTGGACTCGGAGTACCGGGAGCGCAGCTCGCGCACCACCGGCTCGGGCAGGCCGCCTACCAGCGGGCGCTCCCCGTTCAACAGCACCACCTCGAAGCCCTCGCGCGCGGCGCCTCCGCGCACGAACGAGAGATCGAACCGGGTGACGAGCGCCCCCTCCACGTGCTGCTGGGAGAGGATGGGGAAGGCGAAGACGACGCGGGGCTGGCCCTGCTCGAGGACGACGCGGGCCTGGGGCTCGCCCTCGCGGACCCGCGGCCACCAGGGCGCGTCCGCGAAGGAGCCCACATGCCCGGCATGCTCGCCGTGGGCGAGGACCCGCCCCTGGGTGTCGAGCAGCCAGAGCTCCGCGTCCTCACCGCCCTTGCCCGGCAGGCGCAACCCCGGCGTGGGGGACTCGAGGGGATCGCTCCGTTGCAGCGTCTCGAGGACGCCGCGCACCATGAAGGGGTTGGAGGCGAGGGACTGTGCCGCGGTCCACCGCAGCTGGAGCTGCTCGTCCAGGTCGTGCGCGGCGAAGCGGGACAGCTCCTGGAGGTGCTCCCGGCTCGCCGTCTCGAGGGCCTCGCGCGCACCCCTGGAGACCGTGGCGATCAGGAACCCGACCATGGCCACGTCGATGAGCAGGAAGAAGAGGAGGAGCTTGCTTTGAAAGCTCCGGAGGATGTTCACCGTGGGGGCCCCCCGAGAAACCCGGGAGGCCCGAATATACAGGCCCGGGTCGGCCGGGGCCACGCGACCTGGAGTCCGCACGGCCGCCGGGCAGGAGTCCCCAGCGGCCGGCGTGCCCTCTTAATGCTTGAGGTTTCGGAAGGGGTTGTTGAAGGGCTCGGCCGAGGGCTTCTGCGCAGCGGGCGCCTTGCCGCCTCCCTGCTTACCCGCCGGGGGACGCGCGCCCCCGGGGGCCGGACGTGCCTCGCTCGCGGAGGAACGAGGCGCTCCAGCGGAGGGCCCCGAGGTGCCCTCGGTGACGGCGCGCACGGAGAGCGCGAGCCGCTTGCGCGTCAGGTCCACGCTCAGCACCTTCACCGTCACCCGGTCGCCCACCTTCACCGCCTCGGAGGGGTCCTTGATGAAGCGCGTGGAGAGCTGGGACACGTGCACCAGTCCGTCCTGGTGCACACCCACGTCCACGAAGGCCCCGAAGGCCGTGACGTTGGTGACGACGCCCTGCAGCACCATCCCCTCCTTCACGTCCTCCAACTTCTGGAGGTCCTCGCGGTAGGCGGGCGCGGAGAAGTCGCCTCGCGGGTCGCGGCTGGGCTTCTCCAGCTCGGCGAGGATGTCCTCGAGCGTCAGCTCGCCCAGGTCCGGCCCCAGGTAGCGCTTGGGATCGATCTTCCGCACCAGCGCGGCGTTGCCCACCAGCTCCTTCACGTTGACGCCCAGGTCCTTCGCCATGCGCTCCACGACGGTGTAGCGCTCGGGGTGCACGGCGCTCGCGTCGAGCGGCTCGGGGCCGTGCACGCGCAGGAAGCCCGCGGCCTGCTCGAACGTCTTCGGGCCCAGCCCGCTCACCTTGAGGATTTCCCGGCGCGTGCTGAAGCGGCCCTTGGCGGCGCGGTGCGCGACGATCTTCTTCGCCAGCGTGGGGCCGATGCCCGACACGTGCTCGAGCAGCTGCGGCGACGCGGTGTTCACGTCCACGCCCACCGCGTTCACGCACGAGTCCACCACCTCGCCCAGCTTCTTCTTGAGCAGGCCCGGATCCACGTCGTGCTGGTACTGGCCCACGCCGATGCTCTTCGGGTCGATCTTCACCAGCTCGGCCAGAGGGTCCTGCAGACGGCGGCCGATGGACACCGCGCCGCGCAGCGAGACATCGAGCTCGGGGAACTCGTCGCGCGCCACCTCGGAGGCCGAGTACACGGAGGCGCCCTGCTCGCTCACGGACACCACCAGCACCTGCGTGCCGAGCGCCTTGAGCACCTCGCGCACGAACGTCTCCGCCTCGCGGCTGCCGGTGCCGTTGCCCACGGCGATGAGCTCGGGCTTGTGCTTGAGGATGATGGCGCCGCACTGCTTCGCGGCCACGGCGCGCTCGCTCCCGCTCTTCTCCGAGTAGAGCGTGGCGGTGTCCACCAACTTGCCCGTGCCATCCATCATCGCGGCCTTGATGCCGGTGCGCAGGCCGGGGTCCAGCGCGAGCACGGCGCGGCCTCCCGCGGGTGCGGCGAGCAGCAGGTGGCGCAGGTTCTGCCCGAAGACGACGATGGCCTCGCGGTCCGCGCGCTCCTTGAGCTCGTTGCGCAGCTCGGACTCGAGCGAGGGGCCCATGAGCCGGTCCCACGAGTCCTCCACCGCCGCGCGCAGCTCCGGGGCGAACGGGGACTGGGGCTTCGTCACCACGCGCGAGGCCAGCGTGCCCTTCACCTCGTCATCCGGCAGGGCCAGCTGGAGGCGCAGCACCTCCTCGGCCTCGCCGCGCAGCAGCGCCAGAATCCGGTGCGAGGGCGCCTTGGACAGGTCCTCCTCGTGGTCCGCGTAGTTGTCGAACTTGGTGGCCTCGCCCTTCTTCGCGGCCACCACCGCCGAGCGCAGCCGGCCCTTCTGCACGCACAGCTCGCGCGCGTTGCGGCGCAGGCCCGCGTCCTCGGCCACGCGCTCGGCGCAGATGTCCCGCGCTCCAGCGAGCGCCGTCTCCAGGTCCGGCACTTCCTTGTCCGGCTTCACGAACGCGCGCGCCTTGGCCGCCACGTCGTCCTTCTTCCCCGGCTCCTGCTTCCAGAGCAGGTCCGCCAGCGGCTCCAGGCCCCGCTCCCGGGCGATGGCCGCGCGCGTGCGGCGCTTGGGCTTGTACGGGAGGTAGAGGTCCTCCAGCTCGGTGCGCGTCTTGGCCTTCTGGATCGCCTTGGCCAGCTCGGGGGTGAGCTTCCCCTGCCCCTCGATGGTGCGGAGGATGGTTTCGCGGCGCGAGTCCAGCTCGGTGAGCTCGGCGGCGCGGTCCAGGATGGCTTGGATCTGGACCTCGTCCAGGCCCCCCGTGGCCTCCTTGCGGTAGCGGGCGATGAAGGGGACGGTCGCTCCGTCGGCGCTCAGCGCCAGGGTCCGGTCCACCTGCTCGGGCTTGAGGCCCAGTTCCTTCGACAGCTCGACGGCGTAGGCGTGCATGGCGACACACACCCTACACCATCCCACACGAATTGGCGAGCCCCCGGAGGGCCGCGGCGTGAAGGCCGCCAGCCCCTCGGAGGCCCGGGATTCCTCCGGCCCTGGGACTACGGGACGGAGGGCACCTCACCCGTGAGCACGCAGATGAGCGCGTCCGGGTCGCACTTCACGGGGAAGCTCGGGTTGATGCCCGAGCCGCGCAGGCGCACCGGCGGGTCCGCGTACGGCTCGCACTTGGACGCGTCGGGCTTGCCCTTGGTGGCGCAGCCCACCACCGGCCAGATGCCCCTGACCTTGTACTCGGCGGTGCAGCCGTTCTCGGTGTAGCGCAGGTCCGCGACGAACTGCGTGCCCGGGATGTCCGGCGTGTTGTAGATGCGCAGGTTGGACCACGCATACGTCAGGTCCAGCGTCGGCCCGCCCGACACGGAGCGCGCCACCAGCCGCGAGGGGCTGAGCGTGGGCACGTCGCAGAAGTTGTCCGCGCCCGGGGCCTCCGTCGTCAGCATGCCCTGGGCGTTGGGCGCGTTGGGCGCGTCCGGATCCACCTCCACGTCCGAGTTGTCCAGCAGCTTGCCCAAGCGCGAGGAGCGGATGACCACCGTCTCCGGCCCGCCGGGGTCCTTGCTGAAATACTTCTCCAGACCCACGGGCTCGGGCTTGAGCTGCGCGCACGCGAGGCTCGCGTCCTGCCCGTCCTTGAGCGTGTAGGTGGCCGCGAACGAGCCGGTGGAGCCGTCGGACACGGCCTTGGCCACCACGCACTGCGGGTCCTGCTGAGCGGCGCTGCAGGCGCCCAGGGTAGTGGCGAGCACCACCACTCCCGTACCCAATCCAATCAGTCGCATGTTCATGGAGTCTCTCCCGGGAGCCTAGAAGCTCAGCTTGACGCCGAAGCGCACGGAGCGCGGCGCCTGGTAGGCGGTGGGGTTCTTGAAGTTGGGGTTCACGTCCGCGGTGGTGATGGGCGCGTTGCCCGTGGCCGACACCTTCACGAGGCACGCACTGGCGGTGCTCGCGTCGCGGCAGCTCTCCACGTCCGCGGTCTTGCCGTTCTGCTCGATGGGCAGGACGCGGGTGTAGGTGAAGACCTGGTCCACGTCCGTCACCTGCTGGAAGTTGAAGAGGTTGAAGACGTCCAGCGAGAGGCTCAGGGTGTAGTCGCCCATCAGCTTGCGGCTCACGCCCAGGTGGCCGTCGAAGTTGTGCACCCACGGCAGCCGGCCCGCGCTGCCACGCGGGAGGATGAACGTCTCCGCGCCGCTGCGCAGCGGGTGGTAGCCCAGGTAGTTGAGCGGCGCGCCCGAGCGGGCCCGGTAACCGCCACCAATGTCCACGCTCAGATCGCGGGTGAGGCGGAACTCCTTGGCGCCGAAGGCCTTGAAGGCGTGCGTGCGGTCACCCGGCAGCGGACCGTCGCGGTTGACGGTGAGCGAGAGCAGGTCGAAGTCACGCGTGAGGTTGGGCGACAGCTGGCCGGTGTCCGCGCGGAACAGGCCCGAGTAGTTGCCGCGCAGGTTGGACCACGTGTAGCTCACCTGCGCCAGCCACCCCTCCGAGAAGCTCTTGGTGTAGTAGACGTTCACCGCGTCGTAGTCGCGGCGCGCCAGCGGGAAGTCCGACGACGTGCCCTTGCCCGGGTTGCCCAGGAAGAACGTGCGTCCATCGTCGCGGCTCATGTCCTCGATGACGTCGTTGAGGTAGCGCTTGGTGTACGACAGGCCCAGGCGCCCGAACACCAGCTCGTACTCGCCACCCAGGACGATTTCGTCGCTGGACTGGGCGCGGATGCTCGGATCCACCGGCACGCGATCGCCACCCTCGGCGGTCCACTGCTGGTTGGGGCTCTCCGTGTTGCCCGTCACCTGGCGGTTGCCGTCACTGTTGCAGTCACCACCGGGGGCCAGGTCGGCCGGGTCGCGCGGATCGCACGCGGGGGCGTTGTACGTGGCCGACAGCAGCCGCTGCTGGGGGAAGGACAGGTCGGCCATGTCCAGCGGGACGTTCTCGTAGAAGCGCGCGTAGTTGGCGTAGAGCTTCGAGCGGCCCTGCTGGGTGAAGTCGTAGATGACGCCCACGCGGGGCGACCACTGGTTGGGCAGGCTCAGGCCCACCTGGCGGTCGATGCCCCAGATGGTCTGCGCGTCGTAGCGCACGCCCGCGTTGACCGTCACCTTGTCGAGGATGGACCAGCTGTCCTGGACGAAGCCGCCCAGGGTGAGCGAGGAGGACGTGCCCTCCTTGTTGGGCAGCGGCACGACCTCGTCCGGCCCGGAGAGGTAGCCGTACTGGTTGAGCGAGAAGAAGCACGAGCCGTTCGAGCACTCCTGCCAGGGCACCCCGCCGGTGCGCGCGCGGTTGAGGTAGAAGCTCGCGCCCTCGGCGTCCGCGCCGGCCTTGATGACGTGGTGGCCGAGCGCCTCGAGCAGGTACGTGCCGAGCACCTTGCCCTGGTAGCGGTTGAGCTCCGAGAGGTTGATGGTGCCAGGGCCGCCGAAGGAATAGTTCGTCACCGGGCAGCGGGTCCCCGTCAGCCCCTCGGGCGCGTCACAGACGGACGGGTCCGGGAGCGTCTCGAACTCGGTGATGCTGCGCTTGCGCCGGTAGGCGATGTTGGACTGCGCGGAGAGCCCCGTGCCGCTCATGAGCCCCGAGCCGTCCGACGGCAGGGTGGAAGCGCTCTGGTGGTGCCAGCCCACCGTCGCGTCGAGCAGCAGCGACTTGTTGAAGAAGGAGGAGGACTGCTTGGCCACCACGTCCAGGCCACCGCTCGTGCGGCGCGTGGCGATGGAGTCATAGGCGCCCTGCACGAACGCGGTGCAGGACAGGCCACTGCACACCTCGGGAGCACCATCGCGGCTGAAGGCGTAACGGCCCTCGCCACCCGACCAGCTGGGCGTGCCGTACACCGACAGCGACAGCGTGTGGTCCGGGTTGAAGAGGTAGGTGAGCTTGCCGATGTACTGCACCGTCCGCTCGTCCGCGAAGCGGTTCTGCAGCGCGCCCGGGATGGGCGAGGCCACCTGGAAGCCCGTCACCGGATCCTTGCGCGCATCGCCCACCTTCGCGCAGCCATTCGCCGGGTCCACCTGCGTGCACAGGTCCAGCGTGCTGAGCTGCCGCGACACCTGGATGCGCGTGTACGAGGGCGCCACGCCCGCGAAGAACCACAGCTTGTCCTTCATGATGGGGCCGCCCACCTCGAAGCCGAAGTCCCCCTGGTTCCACGGGGTGCCTTTGGCCGAGATGACGCTGCCCGCCTGCTGGATGACCGGACCCGCCGTCTGCAGGAAGCCGGGGGCCATGTTGCCGAACACCGAGCCGTGCAGCTCGTTGGAGCCGGACTTCGTCACCACGTTGAACACGCCACCCGTGGAGCGGCCGTACTCGGGCATGTAGCCACCGGTGATGATGTTCACCTCCCTGACGAACTCCACCGAGAGCGGCGTGCCGATGGCGCCCACCTGCGGATCATTCACCGACAGGCCATCCACCACGAACTGGTTCTCCGGCGAGGTGCCACCGTTGATGCTCACGCCGTAGGTGTCCTCCTGCGCGCCCGGGGCCAGCTCGGCCAGGGACTCGAACGAGCGCGACGCCGAGCCCTTCGAGCCCGGACGGCTGAGCGCCAGGTTCTTCAGGATGTTGGCGTCCACGCTGATGCCCGAGGCGCTCGAGGCCACGTCCACCGTGGGCGGCGCGGCCGTGACGATCATCTCCTCGCCCAGGCCCGACGGCAGCAGCTCCACGTTGACGCGGATGGTGCGATCCAGCCGCAGCTGGATGTCCCCGCGCGCATACGGACGGAAGCCCTCGGCCTCCACCCGGAGGGTGTAGACCCCCGGCGGCAACTGGGGAATGCGGTACTGGCCGCTGTCGTCCGAGACCACCGTCTGGTCACCCTGAAGGTTCGGAGACGTGGCCGTCACCACCGCGTCCCGCAGTGGCTTCTTGTCGGCCGAGTTGATGATTTTTCCGATGATGACCGAGGTGCCCTGGGCCATCGCGCTGGTGCTCAACAGCAACAACAAGACACACCACGCGCGCGCGAATCGAACGTGCGAAGACAAGGTGCTCACCCCTCCTGGCGAATTGGGGCGCACCTTAACCTCAGTTTCACCAAAGTTGGGAATTCAACGTCCGTAGCGGATGATTCGCTCCACCCGGTAACTCCCGGAAGACGCCACGGGCCGCAGCAACATCAGCTCGGCGGGAAGGCCCACGCGCACCTCGCGTGCATTCCGGGGCGGCAGGGGTACGAGGTCTCCCTCCTTCACGCCCCCGGGAGGGAGCGGCACGGCGGTGAGGCCGGTGGCGTCTACCTTTTCCACGGCCCCGTAGACGCGCAGGTCTCCGAATTCCTCGAGGGAGCCCGAGAGCTCGAGGGACAGCGTGCCCCCGTGGTTGCGCACCGCCTGGGCCGCGGCGATGCCGAGGTCCGCGACGAAGGCCTCCCCCGCCTCGCCGAAGACGTGGGCGCCCTGGATGACGAGGTGCAGCATGCCCTTGCTGTCATTGAGGGGGATGGACTCGTAGCGCTCGAGGTCCGCGTGCTCCACCGCCCCGCTGGCGAGCGCGTCCAGGGCGGACACCAGGGCCACGAAGTTGAGCCGGAGCAACGGCTCGTCGGGCGCGGGCGAGGGCCACGGGCCGGTCTCGATGAGCACGGTGGGGGTGCCCCAGCGCCCCAGGTTGTCGCCGAAGGCGCGGACCTCGAAGGAGTCGTCGTAGCGGCCCACCTGTCCGGGCGCGAGTGGCTCGAGGGCATCGCGGATGACGGCGCACACCTTCTTGGCGAGCACCCGCCCCGGGTTGTCCCCGCGCGCCGCGTCGAAGGGCGGGGCGAGCAGCGAGATGGAGGCGGGCCGGTTCGCGCCGCTCACGGCGGTGCGCCAGCTCTGGTTGTGGAGGTTGAAGCCGAGCGCCGGCTGGAGCCGGTCCCGGACGGCCTTGAGGGTGCGGCCCTCGGGAGTCTGGAGCGCGAGCGCGTCGCGGTTGATGTCGATGCCCTGGGCGTTGCGCCGCTGGAAGCGCTCGGCGCCATCGGGGTTGAGCATGGGCAGGGTGTGCAGGGTGAAGGCCGAGAGCCACCGGGCCACCCGGGGGTGCTCGCGGTGGGCGCGGATGTACTCGAAGAGATCGAGCAGCGCCGTCGTGGCGGTGGGCTCGTCGCCGTGCATCTGGGACCAGAGGAGGAGGTGCCGGGGGCCGGAGCCGAAACGGACGAGGTTCAGCGAGCGGCCTTCCACGGAGCGTCCTACCTCCTCGACGTGGAACAGGCCCGGGGCCGACGCGGGGAGGCGGCGGAGGTGGGGCTCGAGGAGGGAATGGCGGACGAGGGCGGGAGGCGGCAGGCCCTGGAGACGGACCTCGGCCCAGAGGTCGAAGAGCTCGCGGGGTGAAGCGGGGGCGGTCACGTGGTTCCTCTCTTTTTCCGGTGGGTGCCCCGGAGGCGCGGATCGGATTATGACGGGGACATGCTGCCTGAACCCATCCGCAACGCGATCGATGTCGCCAGCAACTTCGTCTGGGGGCCGTGGACCATGGCCCTGTTGTTGGGAACTGGAGTGTTCCTCACGGTGCGGCTGCGGTTCGTGCAGGTGGCGCGCTTCCGGGACGCGCTGCGGGCCATGATGCCCACCCAGGCGAGCGGCGCCGGAGCCCTGACGCCCTTCCAGGCGTTCATGACGGCGCTGGGCGCGTCCATCGGCACGGGGAACATCGCGGGAGTGGCCACGGCCATCGTGAGCGGTGGGCCGGGGGCGCTGTTCTGGATCTGGGCGTATGGCTTCTTCGCCACCGCCATCAAGTTCTGCGAGGCGGTGCTGGGGATTCAATACCGCAAGGTGCACGGGGAGCGGCTGTCCGCGGGGCCGATGCACTACCTGAAGGACGGGTTGGGCTCGCCGAAGCTGGCCTGGCTGTACGCGTTGATCGCCGGCGTGGCGGCGCTCACGACGACACCCTTCACGCAGCCGAACTCCATCGCCGTGGTGTGGCAGAGCCAGTTCAACATTCCGCCGCTGGCCTCGGGGCTGGTCATCGCGGTGCTCACGTGGCTGGTGGTGATTGGCGGCGTGAAGAGCATTGGCCGGGCGGCCGAGAAGCTCGCGCCCCTGAAGGTGGGGCTGTACCTGGCCGGAGGACTCATCGTCATCGTCACGCACGCGGCGCAGCTGCCGTCGGTGTTCGCGCTCATCTTCCGCGAGGCGTTCTCGCTGCAGGCGGCCGGAGGAGGCGCCGCCGGGGTGGGGATCATGGTGGCCATGCGCTACGGCATTGCCCGAGGCATCTACGCCAACGAGGCGGGTTACGGCACGGCGGCGGTGGCGTACGGGACGGCCCGCACGGAGGCCCCAGTGCAGCAGGGGCTGCAGGCGGTGATGGAGGTGTTCATCGTCTCGTGCGTGACGTCGACGATCAGCGCGCTGGTGATTCTGGCGAGCGGGGCGTGGACGAGCGGGCTGACGAGCACGGCGGTGGTGGCGCAGGCGTTCAACACGGCGATTCCCACGGTGGGTGGATGGGTGGTGGCCTTCTGCGCCTTCCTGTTCGGCTACACGACGCTGATTGGCTGGGCATACTACGGCGAGCAGTTCCTCGAGTATGCCGTTGGACAGCGCGTCACCCTGCCCTACCGCTGGCTGTACTGCATCCTGGTTGTCTTTGGCGCCATGGGGAAGGTGGAGACCATCTGGGCCTGGGGAGACCTGATGAATGGCTTGCAGGTGTTCCCGAACCTCGTGGGCCTGATTGGATTGAGCGGCGTGGCCGCCTCGGTGCTGCGCCGGCCCAAACCCGAGCAACAGGTGAGCACCCCCATGCCCCTGGCCTGACATTGGCCTGTCAGTAGACGATGCAGTCGAACTTCTCGATGACGGCCTTGAGCTCTTCCGGCGTGGTGTCGCACCGCTTCGCCTCGGTCGGGGCGAAGTAGGTCAGGGCCTTGGTGGAAGGCGGCTGGTCTCGGAAATCGTCCACGATGATGCGACCAAAACGCCCCGGCCACGGAGTGCTGTTGAACTCACGGCTTCTGCCGATGGGATCCAGGAAGGTGAAGCAGGGCCATTTGGGAAAGCGCAAGGTGCTGGGATCACAGCCGTGGAAGCGGCATCCGTCGAGCCGCGCCTCGGAAAAGTCGCAGTCCTCGATGGAGCCGAACTGGTACTCCGGGTCGCTCCCATAATCAGGCCAGTGCCCGAAATCGCAGCCCCACAGCCGTCCCTTGAAACGGCAGCCCTTGAGGGACGCGCATATCCATTGCTGGTAGTTCTTCAGCTCCTGCTTCACCTCGAAGGTACAGTCGATGAAGCGGACGCCCCTGATGCTCAGATTCCGCCAGGACACCTTGAGCACGAGGGTACAGTTCTTCAGCGTCAGGTTGGGGCCGAGGATGTAGTTGGCCTTCTTATCCGTCAGTTCCAGCTGCTCGTTTTCGATTTCCCGGTCCGCGAAGACGACATTCCCAAGCCAATCCCTGGCCCAACTCATAGCCGCCCTTTCAGAAGGTGAGCATCCGGAAGAACTCGCCCGCCATGCGCCGGCCATGACGTGCCAGGTTCGACTCCGTTCCGGAGAGAATCTCGTACTGGATACCTGTATTGGGGTCAACGACGTCGACTCCCTTGGGATTGAAACGATAGAGCTGTTGAAGCTGGTTTTTCACTCTCTCATGCACGAAGCGCCCCCGGGCCTCACGCTCCAACAGCCGCGCCAGCCAATATCTACCCTTGTCCTTGGCCTCTTTGATGGCATTCCGCTCCTGGGGGGACAGCCTGTGGGGCCCCCATTCGTTGGCGGCGCGGGTGACGGCTTCCTGGAGCATGTCGCCGACCTTGTCCTCGGCCGGGAGGTCCGCGATCGACTTGCCACGTGGCAGGTGCCAACGTTGCCCGTTGGCGAGTTCCACCTGCACGTTGCCGCCCCGATGGCGCAGGACGGTGGTGGGCGAGTTGCCCCCGGAAGCAGGCCCACCGCTCCCGCCCTTCTTGAGCATCACCACCGTGAGCGGCCCCTGCGGCGAGGCCGCTACCGTCTCCACCGCCGCCACGGCCCGGGCCAGCGCACCCTCCTGGGCCAGTGCGCTCTCCATCGCCACCTCGGGCGCCAGCACGGCGGCCCCGCCTTGGGCCTCCCACTGTGCCTCCGCCAGGCTGAAGCCCGGGAGTGACTTCACCCGCGCGGCCACCTCGCCCAGCGTACGTCCCGTGAGCGCGCCCACCGCCAGAATCATCACCCTCGCTGCGTCCGCGCCCAGCACCCTGGCGAATTGCTCGCCCGCCTCGCGCAACTCCGCGAAGGTGGTGGCCTCGTACGCCTGGGTCGTCAGAAGGGCCCAGCCGTCCAGCAGACCCCACAACGTGTCCACGCCCAGCCACGCCACGAGAATCACCGTCATTCCCGCCGCGAGCAGCTTGGTGGTGGGCTCGGGCACCAGCCAGGACGTCAGGTACAAACTGACGGTCCACACGCACATGGCCATCAGCGCTCGTGGGTTCAGCTCGCGCCCCAAGGCCTCGCGCGTCTCGTCCAACACCGAGCCGAAAGACAGCGCGAGCGCCAGCGTGTACCGATCGTCCGCGCGCAGGTAGGGCCCGTCATCGAAGAAGCCCAGGCAGTCACCTCCGCCCCAGGGCCTGCACCATTCCTTATACTTGTCGCGCAGGGCGGCATCCGCTTGGGGCGAGAGGGGGCTGCTCTCGTCCACCGGCACCAGCGTGAGGACGCGGCCCCGGCTCACCTCCGCCAGCCACGTGCCACTCGATTGCAGACTTTCCAGCTCCTGTTCCGGCAGGCTCGCCAACAACTCGCGCGCCGCCTGCCGGGGTGACTTGCCCTCGAGCTGCACCTCGCGGACGAGCCGCTGGACGGCATGCTGGAAGGAGGCCTTGTCCACCGGCACGGGCCGGGTAGGCACCGTGCCCGGCTCCATGACCTGCACCTCGTACACGGCAGCCGCCCCTGCTTCGGACAGCCGCCCCTCGGGGCCGCCCGGCGGCGCGCTCGTGGCGCAGGCAGAGGAGAAGAGTACGAGCACGAGGACGGCACACCCTCGCATCCAGGAACGAGGGCCAACGGGACGGGGAGACATGCCGCACCTCCAGCGGACCGATCGGGCCGCCCTCTGGTTTTACGTCCACGCCGCTCGAACCAGAAGTGCGGACTCGCGGGGGTAGATAGGATGCGCCCCATGCCGAGCGGCCCTCGTATCCTCCTCATCGCGGAACGGTTTCCTCCTGACCTGGGGGGCCTCGCGCGCAGCGGCGCTCGCACCGCTGGCGCCCTCGCCCGCCTCGACGCCCAGGTCGACGTCCTCACCTGGACCCGCTCCCTTCCCCCGGGTGCCCTCCAGTCGCTCGACGCCGGTGAGGTCGCCGCCTCCGCTCGCGGCGCCACACTGCACCGGCTCGGTCTCTTCGGGCAGGCGGATACCTCGCTACAGCACACGCTCGACGTGCTCGAGTATCTGCACTCGCAGCGCCGCTACCGGCTCGTCTGGGGGCATTACCTCTCTCCCCCGGGCTTCCTCGCCGTCACCTTCGCTGGGCTCGCGGGCATCCCATCCACCGTCAGCGCTCGCGGCAATGACGTGGATCAGGCCATGTTCCCCCCGGGCGACTTCTCCCGCCTCCTCTGGACCCTCCAGCGAGCCACCGTCCTCACCGCCGCCTCGGGAGACCTCGCGCGCAAGATGGTCATGCTCCTCGGGCGCGACCCGGGCGTCGAGGTCATCCCCAACGCCGTCGACACCTCTCTCTTCACTCCCGGCCCCGCCGACCCCGCGCTGCGCCAGCGTCTGGGCATCCAACCCGGAGAGCTCGTGCTCGGCTTCTCCGGTGAGCTGCGCCACAAGAAGGGCGTCCCCTTCCTCCTCTCCGCCCTCTCCGAGGTGCGCAAGATTCGGCCCGCCTGTCTCCTCGTCATCGGCGAGGTGCGCGCTCGCGAGCAGGAGCAGCTCACCGCCTTCCGCGTCGAGCACCCCGAGGACGCCGCGCGCCTCATCGTCTCCGGCCGGCTCGATGCCCCCGAGGACGTGGCCGCTCACCTGCGGCTCTGTGATGTCTATCTTCAGCCCTCGCTCTGGGATGGCATGCCCAACGCGATGCTCGAGGCCATGGCCTGTGGCCTCGTGGTCGTCGCCAGCGACGCGGGCGGCATCCCCGAGGCCATCGACTCCGGCGCCAACGGCTTCCTCGTGCCCAAGGCGCTCCTCAATCACCTCGGGCAGGCCGTCATCGACGTGCTCAGTCTCTCCGAGGTGCGCCGGGCCGAGATCGGCGTCGCCGCCCGCGCCCGCATCGAGCAGCGCTTTCAGGCCGCGGCCGAGGCCGAGGTGCTCCAGCGCGTGCTGGACCGCACCATCCCGAAGGCCTCCTCGTAGGCCGACACCAGGGACTCCTGCGCTCGCGCCCAGGTGAAGTCCCGCTCGACGCGCGCCCGCGCCTGCTGGCTCATCCGGGGCCCGAGCGCCGGGTCCTCCCTCAATGCGCGCACGGCCTCGGCGATGGCCTTCGGCGAGCCCGGCCGGACGAGGAACGCGTGCTCCCGTTGCTCCGCCAGCGCGCGCACCACGGGCAAGTCACTCGCCACCACCGGCGTGCCCGAGGCCATTGCCTCCAGCAGTTTCAGCGGGCAGCAGCCCTGCACGAGGTTCCGGTCGTTGGGCGGCAGCGGCACCAGCACCACGTCACAGGCATGGTGGAGCTTCGCCAGCTCCGCCTGCGGCAGCGCGTCGAGAATCTCCACCGCGCCCTCGCCCACCAGCTCGCCGCACAGTTCCATCAGCTCACGGCGCTGCTGTCTTCGCGTGGGGCCCACCAGCGTGAGGAGCACCGGCACGTCCCGGCGCAACAGGCGGCAGGCCTCGATGGCGTGGTGCACGCCCTGCCACGAGGTCATCGTCCCGCTGTAGAGCAGGCGCACGGGCCGCTCGTCCCAAGGACGCGGCGCCTGGTAGGCGAAGAGTCCGGTGTCCACGCCGTTGGGGATGACGCGGATGCGGCAGGGCGCCACCCCGCGCGACTCCAGGTAGCGCGCCGTGACCCCGCTCGGGGTGAGCACCAGGTCCGCCTTCGCCAGACACTCGTCCTCCTGCGCCACCAGCTTGCGCAGCAGCTCATCGTCCTCGGCGACTCCTGGCGAGTGGTACTTCAGCTCGATGGAGGGCAGCCCGTTCACCTCGAAGACGAGGCGCTCGGTGAGCTGCTCCTTGCGCCGGGCGATGGGGTAGCCCTCGAAGATGGAGCGCACGTGCACCACCGAGGCCCGCGCCCTCCCCTGCCACCACGCCGCGAGCCCTCCCCGGAAGCACATGGCCTGCTGGATGAGGTCCTTCCCCTGCGCTGGCAGCGGATGGAAGCGGACGCCCTCGGGCGGCTCGCCCGGGTCTCCGCCGATGGCGAGCAACTCCACGCCTCCGAAGGCCCCGCCGAGCGCCTCGACGAAGGCGCGGATGTGGACCGCCGCTCCCTTGGGCGCGGGGAAGCGATCGAAGGACGCGTAGATGATTCCGGAGGTGGACACGGCCCGCGCAGTATCCCGCCTCGGGCGCGCGGCACCAAACACGCGATTGACCAGGGGGAGCGCGCACTCCTACGCTCGGGCTCCACTCCTCGCAGCGAAGGGCTTCAGACCTTGGCCGTCGATGCCAACAAGTTCCGGGCGCGCGTCTACCGAACCCAGCTCCCCGGCTCCCAGGTGCTCGGAGAGCTCGACTCCCTGCGCGACCTCGATGTCCGGCACGAGAAGCGGGCGTTCTGGGCAATCCGGGTGGGCTGGGGCGCGCTCGTCCTCGCCGTGGCCTGCTTCCTCGTATGGGTCAACACCGAGGCCTGGGAGGACCCCACGCTGCACGAGGTGGCGCGGAAGGGCTGCGTGCTCCTGTTCGTCGTGAGCCTCGCCGCCTTCCTCCTCCGCGCCCTCTCCTCGCGGCTCGACCTGGAGAACCGGCGCTACGAGCTCGTCACCCGCCTCGTGCGGTTGCTCCAGGCCGACACCGCGCCCCAGGAGCCGATGACCGTCGAGTTGGACTTTCGGCCCGCGACGCACTCGGACAAGTTCTCCGGCGAGTCGGCGACCGTCAATGGCTGGACCGTGAAGTCCTACGTCGACCGGTGGCTCTCGTTGCAGACGCGGCTGCTGGACGGCACCTACCTGCGCGTGGAGATGCTCGAGCGCACCGGCAAGCGCAGCCGGTCGAAGAGGAGCAGCTCGGGCAGGTACAAGACGAAGTACAAGACCCTGTCGGATGCGCTCGTCCGGGTGCGCCTCCAGGTGAAGCCGGAGAAGTACCAGCACCTCGGGCGGCTCGGAGCACGCGCCCGGGACGCGGTGAAAATCCCCCTGGGCTGCCGGCTCAAATCCCTCTCCGTGGAGGAGGACCGCCTGGAGCTGACGGTCCTCATGAAAGGCACCTGGGGCGTGGAGAACGAGCGCACCCAGGTCAACGCCGTGCAGGTGATGGCCATGTCCCTGCTGAGCCTCTACCAGCTCCTCAATCTGTCGCGAGCCCTCGACAAGAAGGCGGCACACCCATGAGCCCTCCCTTTCAAGAGTCGCTCGACCCGTGCCAGGAGCGAGCGGGATTCCTCTTCGCGCACGACTGCCCCCGGCCCGCCGCCCAGCAGTGCGCCCGGTGCGCCAAACCCATCTGCACCTGGCATGGCCATCCGTCCGAGAGCGGTGAGGTTCTCTGCACCACGTGCTTCAAGGAGCAGCATGCGTCGGGGGGAGGGTCGGGCTCCGAGGCACCACCGGAGGAGGGAGCGGACAATCCCTATCTGTATTCCAGCTATTACTACCGGGGTTACGGCTACTACGGCCGGGGCTACTGGGGCCATGACGTCCTGCACGATCCCAACGACTTCACCGAGGCCGATGGCGAGTCCCTGCGCTTCAAAGCCAGACACGACTTCGAGGAGGACATGGGCGGAAGCTGAGCCATGAGCGGGGAACGCTGGCTCCTCTATGCGCTCGGCGGAGGCCTGGGGCACCTCACTCGCGCCGTGGCGCTCGGCCGCGCGGCCCGCCGCCGGGGCCACACCATCGACGTGGTGACCAACAGCCCCTTCGCTCCCGCGCTGCCGCTCGAGGCGGAGCTGGGCGAGGGCCATGTCCACCGGCTCGGTGCGGAGCTCGACAAGCAGGCCGTGCGCGACGCCATCGAGCGGCTGCTCGACTCCGTGCGCCCCGAGGTGCTCGTCGTGGACACCTTCCCGCGCGGGCTCGGCGGTGAGCTCGCGCCACTCCTGCCCGGACTCGAGGCGCGGAAGGTGCTCGTGCACCGCGACCTGCATCCGGACTACGTGGAGCGCTTCGGGCTCGCGCGCTTCGTCGAGGCGTTCGATCGGCTCATCGTCCCCGGAGAGCCCGCACCGTTCGCCCACCACCCGCTCGCCGTGAGCACGCCGCCCTGGCTCGTCCTCGACGCCGGGGAGCTGCTCGACGTCTCCAGCGCGCGGCGGAGACTCGGGGTGCCCGAGGCAGGGGAAGCGGCCCCCGTGGTGGCCGTCGTCGCCTGTGGCCGGCCGGAGGAGGTGCTCGAATACACCGGGCTCGCGGAGACGCTCCAGCGGGGGCTCGGTCCGCGCGCCTTCGTGCGGCTGCTGGCGCCGGGGGCCCCACCGCGGCTCTGGCCCGCGCTCGCCGTCATGCGCGGCATCGACGTGCTCGTGGGCGCGGGCGGCTACAACACCGTCCAGGAGGCGCGCGCCACGGGGACGCCCCTGGTGGCCATCGCCCGGCCCCGGCTCTACGACCGGCAGGCGCCGCGGCTCCAGGACTCCGAGCGGATGGCCTCCCTCGACGAGGCCCTCGAGCGCGTGAGCCGTCTCCTCCCATCCGGCACTCGCCACGAGCGGCCCGCGCCCGCCTACGTCAACGGAGCCCACGCGGCGGTGCGGCTCATCGAGGAGACACCGCCCCGGTCCGGCCCGCGTCAGTGAGGCTGAGCGGACTCCTCCCAGGTGGAGCCCCCCTCCTCGTGGGAGCCCTCGGCGAGGGGCTTGCGCGCTCCCACGGCCGTGTAGGGGAGCAGCACGGTGAACGTCGAGCCCTGGCCGGGGCGGCTGGTGACGTGCACCTCGCCGCAGAGCGCCTCGACGATGCGCCGGGTGATGTAGAGCCCCAGCCCCAGGCCGCCATAGTGGCGGTCGCTCGCCGCGCGCTCGAAGCGCTCGAAGATGCGCGACTGGTGCTCGGGCGCGATGCCGATGCCCTGGTCGGACACCGAGAGCTGGGCCCACTCGGGCCACCCCTGGACCCTCACCCGCACCGGCTTGCCCGCTCCATATTTGATGGCGTTGGTGAGCAGGTGCGTCACCACCTGTTCCAGGCGGCTCCGGTCCCACTGCCCCACCACCGGCCCGTGCTCGACGAGCACCAGCTCGCAGCCGGCGTCCTCCGCCTGCGGGGCGAAGGCGTCCAGCACGCCGTGCACCACCTCCACCAGGTCCACCTCCTCGCGCTGGAGCTGGAGGTGCCCGGAAGCGAGGCGCGTCACATCGAGCAACTGGTTCTCCAGCGCCTCCAGCCGGGCCACGCTCAGGTTGAGGCCCTCCAACCGCGAGCGGAGCTGCTCACGTGGGGGCATCGGCCGCTCACCCTGGAGCTTTCGCACCAGCGTCTGCACGCTCAGCTTGAGGGAGGTGGTGGGCGTGCGCAGCTCGTGCGCGGCGATGGAGAGGAAGTCATCCCGCAGGGAGATGGCCCGCTGCGCCCGCTGGTAGAGCATCGCGTTGTCCACCGCGAGCGCGGCCCGGTTCGCCAGCGCCTGGGCCAGCTCCACGTCCGTCTCGTCGTAATGCCGGCCGGACTCGGCCTGGAGGAGCCCCAACACGCCCAGCACCCGCCCGCGCGCATTCAACGGCAACACCATGTAGGAAGTGCACCCGAGCAGCTCGAGCGCGGCCCTCAGCTCCTCGTCCCCCCCGCTCAGCTCCTCCAGGTGGGCGCGGGAGAACGCATGGACCCAGCGCGGCTGCCCCGTCTCCACCACGCGATTCAGCACGCTGCGCCGCTCGCGTGCCTCCGCCAGCCGCTCCCAGTGCTCGAGCGCCCGCGTCCGCTTGCGCGGCTCCGGGTGGGCCAGGGCCACCCGCTTCAGGTGGCCCTCTTCGTCCACCAGGTCCACGCTGCACCAGTCCGCCAGCTCCGGCACCACCAACCACGCCAGCCGTTGCAGCGTCTCCCGCAGCTCCAGGTTGGAGCCCAGCTGCGCGCTCGCCTCGGAGAGGAAGCGCAGGTTGCGCTCGGCGCGCTTGCGCTCGGTGACGTCCTGCATGCCTCCCACCATGCGCAGGGGCTGGCCGCTCGCGTCGCGCAGGATGTAGCCCTGGTCCACCACGTCCGCGTACGAGCCGTCCACGCGGGAGAATTGGTACTCCTGCCGCCACTTCACGTCTCCCTGCTCGAGGGCATCGCGCAGGCTCGCCAGCACGCGGCGCCGATCCTTCCGGTGGAGGTTGCGGGACCACCAGCGGAAGTCACCCTGGACGTCCTCCGGCGGGTAGCCGAAGAGCGTGCGCACGTGGACGCTCCAGCGCAGCGTGTCCGTCACCATGTCCCAGTCGTAGATGGCATCGCTGGTGGCGAGCGTGGAGAGGCGGTAGCGCTCCTCGGACTGGCGCAGGGCCTCCTGGGCGGAGCGGGCGCGGAAGCGCTCCACCAGCCCGGCCATCCGCGCGCGCAGCAGCTGGGGCTCGGGCGGAGAGGCCATGCAGTCCACGGCCCCAGGCGGGTGGGCCTCCATCACCTCCACGGCCTCCGGGAGCTCCTCGGCGAGCAGCAGCACGGGGACGCCGTGAGCATGGGACTGCCGGATGAGGGCGTGGGCCTGGGACTTGGGGAGTCCGCCCACGCTCGCCAGGGGGAGCACCACTGCGGCGATGGGACGGGACTCCAGGCACTCGCTCACCTGCTCGGCCGCTGGCCAATGCAGACGCAGCTCGAGGGTCCCAAGCGACAGGCGGAGGTGCCGTTGGAGCGCGGGCGGCGTGTCCACCAGCAGGATGTGGGGGGCGGCATCGGACACCCGATACAGAGTGGACCCTCCCTCGGGTCCAGGCCCGTCTGCTCCCCCGCTGCTCCGGCGATGGAGGGAGCCTCCGTCCCGCCGCTCCACGCCCCGAGCCTCAGTGGAGGAGCCGGTACACCTGCTCCAGCATCACCGCGCACACCAGCCCGCAGTAGGTGCCCAGCACGTAGCCGGCCACGGCCAGCATCACGCCCACGGGCGCGAGGGCCGGATGGAAGGCCGCCGCCACCACGGACGCCGAGGCCGCTCCGCCCACGTTGGCCTGCGAGCCCACAGCCGCGAAGAAGATGGGGGCGCGCAGCAGCCGCCGTGCCCCCAGGGTGAAGGCCGCGTGGATGGCCATCCACACCACGCCCACCGCCACCATCGCCGGCGCATCCAGCAGCCGCCGGAAGTCCGCCTTGGCGCCAATGGTCATCACCAGCACGTAGAGGAACAGGGCGCCCACCCGGCTCGCCCCCGCGCCCTCCAGCTTGCGCAGCGGGGTGAACGACAGCCCCACCCCCACCGTCGTCACCAGGATGACCACCCAGGTGAAGCCCGAGATGATGGTGCCCACGTCCGGCAGCAGCTTGGAGACCGCCGTGCACACCACCGTGGTGCCCAGCCCGATGGAGACAATCCACACCAGGTCCGTCAGGCTCGCGGGCCGCAGCACCGAGGCGTGGAAGCGCTCCACCCGCTCGCGCACCACGTCGATGGCCCGCCGGTCCGCGCCCATGCGCTCGTCCATCTGCCGCTCGCGGCCCGCGAAGTAGAGCAGCACCGCTGTCCACATGTTCGACACGCCCACGTCCACCACCACCATCATGCTCAGCACGTCCTCGCGCGTGCCGATGCTCTGCCCGATGGCCACGAAGTTGGCGCTGCCTCCAATCCACGAGCCGCTGAGCGCCGCCAGTCCCTTCCACGCCTGGTCCCCGAGCTCCGCCGGCATGAAGCGGCCCAGCAGCAGGTAGGCGATGGGCCCGCCGAGCATGATGCCCGCCGTGCCCGCCAGGAAGAGCACCACGGCGTTGCGCCCCAGCCGGGCAATGGCGGACAGGTCCATGGACAGCACCTGGAGCACGAGGCTCGCCGGCAACAGGTACGCGGACACGAAGCCGTAGAGGTCCGACTTCGTGGGGATGATGCCCGTGTTCGAGAGCAGCGTGGGGATGAAGTAGACGAGCACCAGCATGGGCAGCACGCGGAAGACGCGCTCGCCCACCGGATGGCGATCGGCGAGAAACAGCAGGGACAGCACGGCGAGCAGCACCGTGAGCACCGCCATGGGGCTCTGGATGAGCGGCTCCGTCATGGGGCGGCCTGGGGCTCCACGCCGAGCCCCGGCCCCTCACCCAGGCGGATGCGTCCGCCCACCACCGGGTGCCCGCGGAAGGGGTCCGCCGCGAGGAGCAGGTTGCCATCCAGGTCCAGCCAGTCCACCAGCGGCCCCAGGTGCGCCGCCGCCGCGATGCCCACCGAGGTCTCCACCATGCACCCCAGCATCACCTTCAGCCCGCACGAGCGCGCCGTCTCGATGATGCGCAGCGCCTCGCGGATGCCGCCGCACTTCTGCAGCTTGACGTTGATGCCGTGGTAGCCCTCGGCCAGCTTCGGCACGTCCGAGGCCATCATCAACGCCTCGTCCGCCACCAGCGGCAGCGGCGAGCGCTGGCGCAGCCACTTCGCGCCCTCGACGTCCGCCGCGGGCAGCGGCTGCTCCACCAGCTCCACGCCCTGCGCCGCCAGCCACTCGATGTGCTCGAGCGCCTCCTGCGGGCCCCAGGCCTCGTTGGCGTCCACCCGCACCGTCTTGGTGGTGGCCGAGCGCACCGCGCTGAACGTCTCGCGCACCGACTGCGCGCCGAACTTGATTTTCAGCACGGGGTACGGCTCCGCCTCGCGCACCTTCTGGGCCATGGTCTCGGGGTTGTCGATGCCGATGGAGAACGAGGTGATGGGCATCCGCGCCGGGTCCAAGCCGAGCATGCGGTAGAGCGGCACCCCGAGCCGCTTGCCCGCCAGGTCATACAGCGCGATGTCCAGCGCCGCCTTCGCCGCGTGGTTGCCCGGCAGGGCGTGCTCGACACGCTCCGAGAGGACGCGGAAGTGCCACGGGTCTCCCTCGAGCGCCGGAGCGAGCTTCTGGAGGGCCTCGGTCACCGTCTCGGCGGACTCGCCGTAGCGCACGTTCGGGGCCGCTTCACCCCGGCCCACCAGGTTGCCGTGGCGCAGCTCCACGATGACGTTGCGCTTCGAGGTACTCGTCCCTCGCGAGATGGTCCACGCGTGGCGGAGGGGTAGCTCGAGGACTCGGACATCCATCGGTAATGACATGCGGTGGGCCTCCCAAGGGGGACCGCCGCCATTACCACAGCTCACGCGTCCGCGGGCCTTGTTCCTCTGTCGTGGCAAACATCTACGGTGAACAGCCCCACGGACTCCCATACACTGCCGGCCCATGCGCCCCCTGTTTTTCGTTCTCGCCCTCCTGGCCGTGCCGGGTTGCGGCCATGCCGCCGGCCCGTCGCGGAGCACCCCGCCCCGAGCGGCCTCCGAGGACATGCGCACGCTGCTCGCCGAGCTCATCGCCGTGGACACCTCCAACCCGCCGGGCAACGAGGCCGCGGCCGCCCAGGTGGCCGCCCGGTGGCTGCGCGAGGCCGGCATCGAGTCCGAGCTCGCCGAGCCGGCTCCCGGACGCGCCCACCTCATCGCGCGGCTGAAGGGCAGCGGCCGCGCGCGCCCCGTGCTGGTGCTCGCGCACCTGGACACCGTCCCCGCGAAGAAGGAGGAGTGGGCCTCGGACCCGTGGACGCTCACCGAGCGCGATGGCTTCCTCTACGGGCGCGGCGTGCAGGACAACAAGGGAATGGCCGCGGCCAGCGTGCTCGCGCTGCGGCGGCTCTCGCGCGACGGGATGAAGCTCTCGCGCGACGTGGTGCTGGTGCTCAGCGCGGACGAGGAGGTGGGCGCGGGCCACGGCATCGACTGGCTGCTGGAGCACCACCCGGAGCTGCGCGAGGCGGAGCTCGCCCTCAACGAGGGAGGGCTCACGGAGCTGACGGCGGACCGGAGCCGGGTGCGCTTCGTCAACCTCCAGGCCGCCGAGCGGGTGTCGCGCAACGTGGTGCTGAAGGCCACGGGGCCGGGCGGGCACTCCTCGGTGCCGCCGGCCGCGCCCAACCCCATGGTGCGCCTGGCGGCGGCGGTGGCCCGCGTCGGCTCGCTCACCTTCCCCACCCGGCTGCTGCCCGTCACCCGGTTGAACGTGCAGGGCCGGGTGAAGGTGACGGACGGCGAGCTGGGCGAGGCCCTGAAGCGGCTCGCGGCCTCTCCGGACAATCCGCCCCAGGAGGCGGTGGACTCCATCGCCCGGCTCGAGCCCGCGCTGGCCGCCGTGCTGCACACCACCTGCGTGCCCACCGTCTTCAACGCCGGCTCGCGGCCCAACGTCATCCCCGCCACCGCCGAGGCCACCATCAACTGCCGGCTGCTCCCGGACGAGGACATTCAAGCGTTCCGCGCGCGGCTCGTCGCGGCGGTGGGTGACAGCGACATCCAGGTGGAGCTGAACATGACGCCCCCGGACTCGCCCGCCTCGCCCGTGGGCGACAACGCCATGTTCCGCGCCGCCACGGCCGCCGCCGCGAAGGTGTGGCCGGGCGCGCCCGTCTTCCCGCGCATGTCCACCGGCACCACCGAGTCCACCGTGCTGCGCCGCGCTGGCATCCACGCCTACGGAATCGATCTCTTCGCCCTCACGCCGGACGACGCCCGCACGGCCCACGCGCCCAACGAGCGGATTCCCGTGGCCTCGCTCCAGCCCGGCGCCGAGTTCGTCCACCTCCTCCTGTCCGAGCTGGCCAAGTAGGCCCCCGGACGCTCCCCCCATAGCCCCCCGAGCGAGCCTCATGAAGACCCCGACGAAGGCACGAGTTGCGCTGTACCTGGTCCTGCTGGCATCGACGCTGACGGCCTGTGCGTCGTGGCGGGCCCGGCCCACCCCCGAGGAGACAGGACCCGTGGCGAGAATCTGGAGGCAGAGCACGCAGGCGCGCGACTTCGAGCGCTTCACCCGTCAGGGCACCGCGCTCACGGCGGAGGGCGCGCTGGAGCTCGACGCGGCGGCGGCCCGCTCCGCGGAAGACCCTTTCCCCAGCCACACGCCGCCGGGCTCGCAGACGCCGCTGGCCGTGGGCAGCTACGTCTTCGGCAGCGCCGCCTCCGGGGAGCATGCGATGGCGGGCGGCTTCGACAACGTGGTGCCCTCGTTCGACGCGCTCACCCCGCCGGGCACGTGGGTGCGGCTGACGCTCGCCGCGCGCGTGGGGGGCGAGTGGACGAAGGACTATGACTTCGGCGTCTGGGCGCTCGACAAGGGCACCGTGGTGCGCCACAGCGGCGAGCGTCAGGAGGACGAGCGCGGCAAGGTGCTCACCGACACGCTCGTCCTCAAGAAGAAGGCGGACGGGCTGCGGATGACGGTGTGGCTCTTCTCCTCCAAGCCCGGGGTGAGCCCGCGCGTCCGGGCGCTCTCGGCGGCGGTGACGGACACGGGCCGTGCGGCTCCGGACGAGGCCTCGGACCGGCGCGCCTGGGGCAAGGTGCTGGACGTGCCCGGCCGCTCGCAGCTGCTCTATCCGCCGGATGGGGGCGCCTGGTGCTCGCCCACGTCGGTGTCCATGCTGCTCGCGTACTGGGGGAAGAAGCTGGGCCGCGAGGAGCTCGTGGTGCCGGTGCCCGTGGCGGCCGAGCACGTCTATGACACCGTGTACCAGGGCACGGGCAACTGGCCCTTCAACACCGCGTATGCCTCGGCGCTCGGGGACGGCGCGCTGCACGGGCTGGTGGCGCGCTTCGACTCGTTCACGCAGGTGGAGCGGCTCATCGCCGAGGACATTCCGGTGAGCATCAGCATCGCCTACGAGAAGGACGAGCTGACGGGCTCGGCGGTGGCGCGCTCGGACGGGCACCTCATCGTGGTGAAGGGCTTCACGCCCGAGGGCGACGTCGTCTGCAACGACCCGGCCTTCCCCAGCGACGAGACGGTCACCGTGACGTACAAGCGCCAGGAGTTGCTGCGCGCGTGGGACCACTCCCGCCACTCGGCCTACGTGCTGTGGCCCTCGGGCACCGCCCTACCCGCGGGCGCGCTCACCTTCGTGCCCTGAGACGCGCGGTCACTTCGCGCGACGCCGGGGACCTCGGGCTCGACCGAGGTCCCCCCTACACCTCCGTGAACTTCATGCCCGTGGCCCCCAGGCGCTCCAGGGCCTGCTTGAGATCCTCGGAGACGATGAGGGCGAGATCCCATCCCCAGGTGCGGAACACCCTGGCATCACCCACCTTGGTGGGGTCGATGCGCATCCCCCAGAGGTCCCGGTACTCCCCCACCTTGTGCGGCTGACCGTGCTCCGGCGCCCAGTACCGCACCTCCTCGGTCCGCTGGTCGTCGATGCACCGGATGAGCTTCGTCGCGACGAGGATGCTGTACTGCTCGGGTTGGCCTTCGATATCGACCGGAAGGAGTTGCACATCGCCAGGGGCCAGGTCAGCGAATACCGAGGCGGCCCTCACATGGACGACCGGAACGCTCAACCCAGCAAGGGAGAAATCGACCGGCCTGCCCGGTTCGCTGAGGGGAACATGGAGCCTGCCTTCGACCCGCACCGGACGCCCGGCCCTGAACATCCAGGGGTCCTCCAACTCGCGGCCCTGCGAATCAACGGGCTGGCCCAGATGCCAGCGGCCGCGAACATGAAGGTCCTCGGAAAGCTCGAAGTAGCGCTTGGTCACGGAGTGACTCCTAGCGACCCGCCGTCCCGGTGACCAGTTGGTTCAGCCGGGTTCCGGGCGTGGAGACTTCCCTGGCCAGCTCATCGAGCGTGGCCTTCAGGAAGTCACGGCACTGCACGACGGTGCGGCAACCACTCATCGTTCTATCCAATCGGTTGAAGATGCGCTGGTGGTACTCCTCGGGGTGAGGCCCCCGGTGCCCCTCGACGGAGACGATGTTCTCGGGGTCTTTCAGTTCCATCCCCGCCTTCTTGAACAACTCGCGGAACTTCGGTGTCCAGGGTCCTCCGCGAGCCGTGGACTTCTCGTTGGCGATGGTGGCGAGGTGATGCTTGTCGACATGGCCCCCGTCGCGTGTGCCACGAGCCGACATGGCGAGCACATGAGGGGCGAGCACGATCGTGAATCCCTCGGCGGACATGGCCACCGATTGCACGCCCTCGACAGCGGAGTATGTGAAGCCAGCCTCTGTCTCGGCGGCCAGGGCGGCCTGCGCGGAGCCGGGCAACCCCTGGACCTTCGCCGCCAGCCCCGTGGTGTTGCCAATGGCGGCAGTGACCAGCATGACGAAGACTCGTGCGGCACTGGCCCCCAACACCTTTCCGTACTTCTCTCCCGCCGCTCGTAACGCGTTGAACGTGACGGCCCTGTCCACGTCCCGCACCAGTTGCACCCAGCCGTCGATGATCCGCCACACCGTATCCACGCCCAGGTAGGCGATGGCGGTGGCCGTGAAGAGGGCGGCGAGGCCCTTGGACACGGGCTCCGGAAAGCCCCCAACGACGCACCCCCTTAAA